>JAXMAT010000022.1:0-69221 GCA_046350235.1 Gemmataceae bacterium
TCTGCTTTGAGGCCTACCTGTGGATTTCTTGGCGACGCATTTGGACGCCTTTCTCGAAACGTTCGCCGGGTGGTTCCCGGCCGACACGTTTTTCGCGTATTCGTTCAATGTCCGTGCCTTGTTCGCGGTGATGCTGATCGGCATCCTGTGTGGCTCGGTCGGCGCTCTTGTCGTCGGCAATCGGATGGCGTTTTTCAGCGACGCACTCGCCCACTGCGCGTTCGCCGGCGTGGCCCTGGGACTGTTGCTCTTCATCCTCACTGGCCGAGCGGATGAGGAGTTTCGCTTTTGGATCACGACGAACCTGCTGCTGTTCGGCATCGTTTTCGGCGTGCTCATTACGTTCGTGCGAGAGCGAACGGGGCTTGCCAACGATACCGTCATCGGCGTCTTCTTTGCCGGGGCGATGGGGATGGGAGCGATTTTCACGCGCATGGTCGCGGGGAAGCGCTACTTCAATCTCGAATCCTTCATCTTCGGCGACCCTCTTTTCGTTCAGAGCTGGGAAATCGTGATGCTTGCGGGGCTGTGCCTGGTTTTCGGGTACTTTCTCATCACACGGTATAATCAGATGGTGCTGGCCAGCATTCATCCCAGCCTTGCCCGATCGCGGCGGGTTCGAGTGCGTGCTTTGCAATACGTTTTCGTGATCCTGCTGGCCCTCCTGGTCAATCTCTGCGTGCAGGTCGTCGGCATTCTGCTGATCAATGCGATGCTGATCGTCCCCGCCGCGGCCGCCGCGAACATTTCCCGCAACCTCCGCCAACTGTTCTGGTGGTCGATCGGCCTCTCGACGCTCGCGGGGCTTTCCGGCCCATGGCTTGGCTGGGAATTGAACATGCGCGGCATGCAGGTGGGCGTCAGCGGCACGATCGTGGTGCTCGGCACCTTGATCTTCGCGGTCTCCGTGCCGCTCGGTCGTTGGATCAAGCAAGAAGGATAGAGACGCTTTCGTGGAATACGAACAACTGATTCTGTCGTTCACCAGCATCATCTACGAGGCGATGCCGTTCATCGTGCTCGGCGTCGTGCTGGCGGGCATTCTCGAGGAATTCGTCCCGCAGCAGGCGATTTCCAAGGTGATTCCCAAATCCCCCACGCTCGCGATCATGCTCGGCGCCCTGCTCGGCGCCGTCTTCCCGATGTGCGAGTGCGGCATCATCGTCGTGATGAAGCGACTGCTCCGCAAAGGCTTGCCCCTCAGCGTCTGCGTCGCCTATATGCTCGCGGGGCCGATCATCAATGTGGTCGTCGCGGGGAGCACCTATGTCGCTTTCGAGCCCACGGTGAAGGAACGCGTCGTCTTCGGCGGGCCGTGGGGCGTTGTCATCCTTCGACTCGGATTGGGGTATGTGGTGGCCGTCGTCACCGCGATGTTCGTCGAGATGCAGACGCGGCGGATCGGCGTCGAGAATCAACTCGCTCCATCGATCATGAAGGGACTGAAACCGCAGCGAGCCTTCGGCGTTTCGCTCGATGTGATCGAACCGCCCCGCACCATCCGCGAGCGATTCCTCAACATCAGTTCCACCGCCCTGCACGACTTCATCGACATCATGGCGTTCCTCGTCATCGGCGCCACACTGGCGTCGCTCGGGCGATCGTTCTTGTCGGAAGAAATGTTCAACAAGCTTTCGGAAGGAACCTCGACTGCCGGGCCGTTGCTGAAGATTTCGCTGCAGATTCTGATCATGATGGGCCTCGCCGTGCTCTTCTGCCTCTGCAGCGAGGCGGATGCGTTCGTGGCGGCCAACTTCCCGATGTATTGGTTGCCCGCATCGAAACTCGCGTTTCTCGTCCTGGGACCCATGCTCGATCTGAAACTCTATGTGATGTACACCCGCGTCTATCGGCCCAAGCTGATCTTCACGATCATCACGGCCGTGGCGGTGCAGATTTTCCTGTACTCGCTCGTCATCCACCAATTCGAACCGGCGATCTCGGCCTTTTTCGAGAGCGTCTTCCAATTCTCCGCCAAGTTCGCTCAGCGCTGATCGGAGCATCGCCATGGCACACCACGAACACGACCACGAAAACGAATCGTATTACCTCGACCAACTCTGCATGATCGCTCTTTCCGGTGCGTTCGGCGTCATCTGCCTGGCACTGTACTTTTGGCAGCAATGGATGCTGCGGCTGATGCTGGATCCGAAGTTCTTCCAGTTCATTCTCATCAGCGGCATCATGCTCATCATGCTGGCGCTGATCCGCGGATTCCTGCTCTGGCGCGAAGTAGCGGAGGAACGCACAGCGCCGGCCGGCGCGGGAGGGCACAGCCATGCGGGTCATTCGCACAGTCATGGGCATGACCACGGCGGACATGCGCATTCGCATGGTGGAGCCGAATGCAACCACGACCATGGCGGACATGCCCACGCCGAGCACGGCCATTCCCATGGCGGAGTGGCCTGCGACCACGATCACGGCGGCCATTCGCATTCGCATGGCCACGGCGTCGCCGCCGATCCCGCGACCGCATCGACCTTGCATCAGCATGCGATGCACGACCATGACGAAGCAGACCACGATCATGGCTGGGCGCCATGGCGTTATGTGCTCGTGCTGGTGCCGATCATTTTCTTCCTTCTCGGCTTGCCGAACAAAGGCCCCAAGGTGGTGGCCAAGGAAGTTGATAGTTCGCTCGAAACGATGCGTACCGTGGAGACGATCGTTTCTACAATTCCGACGTTCACGCCGTTGCCGATGAACGCTTTCGCTTGGGCGGCTCGCAATACGGAGACCTCCAGCGCGAACGCAACGCAGGTCGGATACAAGGAGTTGGAAGCGTACGCTCGTGACGAGGCCTCGCGTAAGCGTTGGAACCGCGAAACAGTGAAAGTAAAGGGGCAATTTTCCCCCGACCCTCGCGCCCGCACCCGATTCAACCTGGCTCGCTTCCGCATTAATTGTTGCGCGAACGACGCCATCCCGCTCAACGTGCCGATTATTTCGGCAGAGCCGATCAGCAACATTCGTCCTGGCGATTGGGTGGAAGTAACTGGCCGCGTCGAATTCTTGAAAACCGGCGACAGCTATCGCACGGTGCTCATGACGACTGGGGAAGCAACCGTGAAGCCGAGCGATCCGGATCCTAACCCTTATGTGCAGTGATCCCGCAACGAACTTCGCCGTCGGCAGGCGACGTGCTCGCCCTGGCGGTTCTTACGGCGTTCGACGCGATTGCGAGGCTAGGGTGTTTTCTGCGCCGGCAAGTCGGTCATGTCGCGCAGGATGAGGGTGAAGTCAGTGGCGTTGTTGCGGATCGTGGGAGTGATCGTAACGTAGTATTCGCCCGTCGCAGGAACCGTGAATCTTCGGGGCGTTTTCTTAGTCACGGCAGAGGATGCCATCGCCAGGGCGACGCCGCCTTCGGGGCGTTTCACCCACGCGATCGCTTTGCCGGTCTCGGTCAGCACGGACAGCTCGTATTGCCTGTTTTGCTCGAGTTCGACCGCCAGGATCAACGCGGGCGCCTCAAAAACGTTTTCCTGAGCCGCAGGCACTTTGCCGGTAAACTTGGCGACGCGCATCGGATCGAAGGTCAACTTCTCCGAGGCTTTCGCCGCCTTCTTTATCGGCGGTTCGATCTTGACCGGTTGCTTCTCCGGCTCTTTCCCCGGTTCCTTCGCGTTCGGGTCTCGGATGACGAGTTTGAAGGCGCCGGTTTCGTTGAGATTCATGCTCGATACCCAAAGCTGCATGACGCCGTCTTTGACGGGCGTGATGCGCAGCTTCGCGGAACGTTGAACGACTCGCAAAGAGCTTGAAAATCCCTGCGAACGATTCGCTTCGTCGAATCCCTCGATCAGCACATCGATGGCGGGACTGTTCGCCTCGATTTCGTAGGCCTGCGACTTCTTCAGTTCCACTGGGAAAATCTTCGTTCGAAGCTGACGTTGGGGATGCATCGCATCGCCCGCGGTGATTAGCGAATCGATGGTAACGATTCCGCCCGCCGGAACGGTACGAATCGGTTGGGCCTTTGGCGGCGATAGTTCCTCCACTCGCAGGTGAAATGCTCCCGTGAAGTTGCCGCCGAGCGGGCCAACGAGAAGGCGATAGGTCGCCGTCTGCGGCGGCTGGAAATTAAGCCGCGAATTCAACTGGCCGCCGCTATCGTCGTCGGAAGAAAGCAGTTGTCCATGCTCGTTCTGAATTTCGAGAAACGAATCGAACGCGGTACTCATCAGATCGATCTGATAGCGTTTCCCCGCTTCCATCTTCGTTTCGTAATTTCGGCAACGTCGACTGCGCTTCGGCCGCATGCCATCGCCGAAATCGAGCAGCGATCGAACCTTTCCTGCTGTTCGTGCATCGAGCACCAGTTTCTTTGCCGGTGCGAACCTGCCTACGTATCCTCCCTGAACGAGGACGCCGATCGAGTGAACTTGATCGGAGGATGGCGATAGTTGCCGTTCCGATCTTCGTCCACCAGTACCGTGAAACGTCCGCCGCCATGACCTCCGAGCGGGTTGGCGACAACGACGAAGTCGCCGGTGCGAGGCGGCCGAAAGCTGATGAATCGCGGTTGCTGAATCCACCATCGCCGCCGCTCGCCAAGCGTCGGCCGCGGATCGCCCTCGATGACTAGGAACGCGTCGAAATCTCTGCTCTGGTGTTGACAACGTACTGCTCTGTCCGGCCGAGCCGAAGCGGAATCGGGCTTCATTTCGGCCGAAACCGTTGCGGGTGAGGAACCCTTCGTGGCGGAAATGCCTGTTGGCATCCAGCGTGACCGATTCGACGGAGGCTGACGCAGGCCGCTGCGGCAACGCCCACTAAGGCCAGAAAATGAAGCTTCCGAAGCCGAGCGACCAGCAGAGCGGCGCCCCGCGATTTCGACCTTGCTTTTTTCCCGGATCGGCGTGCTGTTCTCGCGTCCTGATCGGGTATCGCGCGAACGACCGTTCCTCGCCCGCCGCCAGGAGGAACAGGCGGCGGTTCGTCCTCGTTATTGCAGGCCGATGATCGCACCGGTTCGTCGACATCGGCAGGATCGGCTCGTCGTCGAACGGCAGAACCTTGGCTTCGACCGGTTCCTCGTTCCATGGTTCCGGCATCGGCTCATTGCGTGCTGGCGACGCCAGGCATCAGACATTGCTAAATCGTTCGCCCATCCCGACGCGGTCAGCAGGCTGTATCGCTGCGGGTTCCGGATTCGCGGGTGCAGGCATCGACTTCCGTTTAAGCGTTTCTGCCGAAGCTGACGTGGCGGCAGGTTTCCGCGGGTATCGCCGAAAGTTTCGGAGCACGAGCGCACCGACATTGCCGGCGAGGTACCTGATCCTGCACTTTCAGCGCAATGCGGACACGTGAGCATGAAAGACATGAAGCCGCTCCCGTCTCGACCGAGGGGTCTCCATCTTACCTTCCGCATTCCGCTCCTGGCGAGCCGCCAGATCCCAGCCCAAGCCCCACCGTAAGCGGAGCGCACGGTGGGGATGGCGTACCAACCCGAAGCGTGAGCGGAGGTATATCGTCCTCGCTCACGCTTCGCCAGTGGATGATGCCAGTCTTCCGGATGTATCGATTGTTCACTGTTTTCCGCGGGTTTCGCCTGTAGGATTCGCGGCAGCGGATGGCGTCAGGCTTTGCTCAGCTCTCTGCATTTCCGGTGGCGGAAAAAGGATTGTTCTTTTCGCGCGGCGTACTGGAAAATGTCAGCAGGACTGCCGATCTTGCCGCACCGAACCGCGGCCCTTCCGAATGTGACGTCTACGCCGATTCTGCCTCAGGCATTGCACCCCGCGAAGCCAGCACCTCGACGACGACGAACTTCCGCGCAAAAGAAGCCCCGCCTGGCCGACGAACCCATCGATGGACCTTCGAGATCGTCGAGGACGAAATCGTCGAAGATGCCGAGGTGGTCGAAGATGCGGAGGTGCGGACGAACCGCCGACTCGCCTGCCGTGCTGGTCGCCACGATCTCGGCAAAGCCTCGCGCCAGCCCACCATGCTCGGCAACCGGAGGACGACGAACCGACTCCGCCGAAGAAGCCCGATGCGAAGAAGACGCAGATCGCCGCGATTGCCTCTACCGAGACGGGCGATCTGCCTCGTCCGGGACCCCAAAGGACAACTCGCCAAGCAAGCCGGCCGATCGGCAACCGGCAAAGCCGATGATGACGACGTGTCGCGGGAAGTCGCCGATGGCGATGTGTTGGACGAAATCGCTTCCGACGTCATCGAAGCCGATTTCGCTGACATCGCCCTCAAGGCGGCCGACCGAAGCAACCTGCCTCGGAAGTCATCCGCGGCGAACCGCTTCAGCGTTTCCAAAATTCAGCCTGTTTCCGAAGTCATCAAGGGCGAGCCGCTCTCCGATCTCTCTCGCGTCGAACCGGTCGAACACGAGGACGTTCTCTCCGGCGACGTGAAGGACCGCGGTCCCCACGCGCTGCCTGAGTCCACCGTCCGCGAAGAATCGTCGCTCCGCCCCGCCCGTTTGGCCGCGCACAGCGAAGATGCGCTGGGCCATGACGATCTGGGCGACGTCATCGATTCCGATGTCGGCCTGAAGTCCGGAAAGGCGAAGCATCGCCGCGATACGAGTCCCCCGAAACCGCCGGAATTGGATCAGACGGTCGCGTTCGATGCCTCCGGCGAACACGCCGACCTCGACGATCTGCTCGCCGACGAGGAAGGCGGATCGGCCGTCGATCTCGGCAAAAAGCCGAAGCGAGGCAAGGGAGCTTCCGGCGTCGATCCGGTTGCCGAGGCGCTGGAATCGGGCGTTGATATCGGCGACTCCCAGGAAGGCGAACTCGTCACGAATAAGGATTCGAGCGAGTACGGCGACCTGATGACCGAAGAGGACGATGCCGTCGATCTCGGCAGCCTCGACAGCGACACGCCGAAGCCGATCAAGAAGAAGGCGAAGCTGCCCGTCACGGACGAGGAAGATCAAACCGAACTCATCGCCGACTCGTTGCCCGAAGATGGCGACGAGGAAATGGGCGACCTGTTCGCCGAGGACGACGACGCCCCGAAGAAGGGGAAACGCGCCGCCCTCGCCGGCGACGAGGACGACGAAGCTGCCGCGTTGCTCGCGGGCGACGACGACGATTCCACCTCGCTCGGTTCGGACGATGAAGCGGGCGACCTCGTCGACGAAGACGACGCCAAGCCCGCGAAGGGCAAAGGCAAGCGTGCCACGCTCGTCGCGGAGGATGACGAGGAAGAAGAACTCGTCGGCGCCGGCGCGGGGAAGAAGACGCGCAAATCGTCGCCGCCTCCGAAGCCGAAATACGGCCGACGCTGGTTGGGCGGCATGTTGCTCGGCATCCTGCTCCTCGGCGGAGCCGCGGCCGGACTCTGGTACATGATGCCCGAGTTGATCGATCCCTACGTCCGCATGTCGCCGAACTACAAGCAGGCGTTGCCGGAAAAGGTGCAAGCCGCGTATGGCAAGGGCGAGTACGACCAGGTCGTCACCCTGCTCAACGGCGTCGAAAGCGACAAGGTCCCGGGTGCTCCGTCGATCCGCGGCGAAGCTCGCTGGAACAAATACTTCAAAAACCAGACCGCGGAAAAGAAGCCGCTCAGCCTCGATGATCCCGAAGTGAAGTCGGCCATCGATGATCTGAAAAAGGGAAACAACAACGCCCTCGTCGATCAGATCGAGAAGACGGTCGCCGAGCAAACGCTGCGTGCGGACGTCGCACGTCTCGGCGCCGGCGATAAGGCTGCTCAGGATGTGCGTGCGGAGTTGGCGAAGGCGAATCTCGTCGATGCCAAGGCCGACCTGCCTGACTTGCCGAAAGCAGTCGCCAAGACCATCGCCGAAAAGAGCATGGCCGAAGCCCTGCTGATGGGCGTCAGCAAGACGCTCGCCGACGCGAAGCAGCTTGAGGATCCCAAGGCGTTCGATCTGCCGACGTTCTCGAAGATCGTCAAGGATCTTACCGAGGCGAAGGGCACGCTCGATAAAGTCGATGTCCTCCTCGACGACGCGAAGGTCAAAGGCAAGGGCGATGTCGGCGTGAAGGAATTGGTCGCCGCTCGCAACGACGTCGATTCCAAGCTCGCGGCCATCAACAAGATTCTCGAAGACGAGAAGACGAAAGATCTCAACGCCAAGGGCGTGCAGGAAATCGTCACGCTGCGGAACGCGTTGAAGACGGACCGCGATGAACTCGATGCCGTCCTCCGCGATGCTTACAAGGAACTCGCCGACGCCAAGATCGCGCCGAATGAAGGCGATCCTCGCAAGGAACTGGTTCCAGGCACGAAGCTCGCTCGCAAGAAAGCCGAATCGCCGCTCGCCATTCCGCTGACCAACGTCGGCCAAATGCTCGGCAGCATCGGCAATTCCGCGGGCAGCTTGCTGCAACAAGCCCTCGACAAATCGATGCTTTCCTCGCAACTCGGATTCTTCCAGGGCCGCGAACCGCTGATCCTCTCGCCGGAACGCCGGCTCGATACGTATCTCACGCTGTTCAAGGATTGGGCGTACCGCGAAGCGAAGGACTTCGACGCCGCCGCGAAGACGGCCGAGTGGATCCTGTCGAACGAAGCGAAATACCCCGCCGAAGCGAAGGGCCGAGCCCACTTCGTGCAGGGCCTGCGATACCGCAATGCGGAAGATTTCGAGAAAGCCCGCGAATCGCTGAAGTCGGCCATCAAGGAAGCCGGCAGCACCAAGGCGGAATGGGTCAGCCAAGCCGAGAAATCGCTGGCCGAAATCACCGACGCGAATGCCTACTTCCTGCCCCGCATCGAACGCTTCCATGCGGAAGGTTCGAGCGATGCCGCCCTCAAGGAAGCGAACGTCGCGTTGAAGGCGATCCCGGACGATCCGCGCATCCTCGCCGAGCGTGCCCTCGTCCGCGTGGACATGGCCCGCATCAAGGGGAAGGTGGCTCCCGCGATCGAGAAGGAAATCCGCCAGGACGCGACCGCCGCCCAGAAGGACGAGAAGGCGGCGCCCGACGCGGAATTCGCCCTCGGCCTGCTTGAGGAAAACCTCGAACAGCTCGACAAGGCTGAAGCCCACTATCGCGCCGCGATCAAGACGGCGAAGGACGATTCAAGCCGCTATCGCGTCGCCCTGGGCCGCCTGCTTCAGAAAGAGCGAGCCCCGGCCCAGTTCGTTCCCCCGGTCGAAGAGAAGAAGCAGCCGGAGGAGAAGAAGGAGCCGGAAAGGACGCCAAGGAAGAGAAGACCAGCCAAGCTCCCGTGATGACGCATCCGCTGGCGACGATGGTGGCCGAGGATCGCTCGGTCAGCTTCCCGGCGAAGAGGAAGCCGACCCGGCCATCGAAGCCCGTCTCAAGGAAAGCATGGATATCGCGAAGGAACTGATCAAGTCGGACAACCCCAAGGTTCGCGGCCAGGGTCATCAACTCCCTGGGCCTCGCTCTGTCGAAGCAGGGCAATCGAACCGAAGGTTTGAAGGAATACATCAAGGCCTGCAACTGCTGAACCCGGGCCAAAGCACGTCGGACCTGAATCGTTTCGTGATGGAGCACCCCGCGTTCAACCAGCCCGATTCGTTGAAACGGCCCAATCCGTACCTGGCCGAACTCCACTTCGGCCGCGGCCTGCATCACTTCTGGGAGAAGGACTATGCGCAAGCCGAGCAGGAATTCAAGCAGTCGGTCACCTCTACGAAAGCGACGCCCGCTACCAATACTTCCTCGGCATGGCGATGCTGAAGCAGAAGGGGAAAGCGAAACGAGACGCCGCCTACTACGCGTTCGAGAAGGGCGCCTGGTGCCGGAAGCCAACAACCGCCTGAGCGTCAGCGACATCAACGCGAGCCTGGAACGCATCCGGGGCGAACCCCGCGTCTTCCTCGACCGCTTCCGGACGAAAGGCATCACGACCTCGATCGGCGAGTGATCGCTAAGAGCCGCACGAAGTAAGCGGTTTCGCATGATTTTGCAGCGAAACCGCTTTTCCCGGTGCGCGGCCTCTTCGTTAAGGCCGAGCCAACGCTTCGCCGTTGCGTTGCCGGTTGAGGTATGTCTGGGCCACCGCGGCGGAGGCGGTGTTGGGGGCGATGCGGATCGCGGATTGAAGGTGGTCCTGGGCGAGGTTCCACTGGCCTGCTTTCAATGCCTGCTCAGCGCCGGCGACGTGCATCGCGGCCAACGATTCGGCGAGGCTGCGCTCTAGAGCTTCGGTCTTCGCGGAATCGTTTTGGATCTCGTCCGACAAGCGTCGCGCGTCCGCGGCGGCGGGGGTCGTCGAATGCATCGCCATGATGCGGCGGCATCGCTCCAAACAGCAGACATATTGGCCGACGCGGAAGTCCTCCTTGGCCATGTACAGAAAGCTGCATGGCCGTGCCGCCTCGTCGCCGATGCTGGTCGGAGCGGCGGGCATTTCCGGCATCGAGCGGAAGATCGGCTGCTTCGGTTGCTTGGCGACGGGTTGATCCAGGCCGCTTTCCCGCCAGGCACGTTCGAGTTGTTGGCGGAATCGATCGGCTTCCACGTAGCCCGTATGTTTACCGAGAAACGATCCATCGGGCTTGGCGAAGACGAGCGTCGGGGAAGCTGTTGATGCCGAGCGATTGGGCGAACTGCATCTGTTTCTCGGCGTCGATCTTCACCATCACGAATCGTTCCGCCACTGTCTTCTGTACGCTCGATCGCGAAACGCCGTTTCATCGAGCCGTTTGCACCAGTAGCACGCTCCTCAGTGCCGAAATCGTAGGTGGGAAGTTGGCGTTGGCTGATTCCTGCCGCGCGGTCTGCGGATCGGTGTGCCAGCGGATCGGTTGAGCCTGGCCGTCGGATGAAGCAGAAGCACGCAGAGAAAGCTTAGAACGCGCGCGGGAGATCATGATCGCATCCTTGCGATGATTTGGGGGGAAGGCCGGCCTCGGAGTCGAACTGCTTCGGCGGCGTCGTTACGGCACTCGCGGATGGGTTTGCAGCCCACGGGAGGCTTCGCCCTCGACCGGCCGACGAACGGCTGCGAGCCATGCGGCATCATCCTGACGCATGCATGCCAAATAGTTTGGGAAATAGGCCGACGGACACGCCGTCAAAGAGAAGTGCGGCTTCAGGTGAAGCCCTGACCGAACACGACGGGAGGATAGGTAAACGTCATCCGCTTCTTCCGGCAATGGACAAGCAACGCCCACGTTTATCGCGGAGAACGCGGACACGTGTCAAGGCGGATGTGTGCGCGGGAGGCACGCGAAGACCATCGCCTGATCCCAGGGAGCTCCCTAGTCGCCCGGGCTTGCGGGATATGCCTCTCCATTTGCAATCGGAAATTTGCAATTAGCAATCTTCGATCTCCGTAGAATGCCACTGACTAGTGAGCTGTGGGTTCTCCTCCGCCACGTAAAAAACAAGGATCCCGCCGATGGCAGATCTCGTTCCTCAGCAAATCCTCGATCTCAAGAGGCAGAAAAACGCCGTCATCCTCGCCCACTATTACCAAGAGGGCGAGATTCAGGATTTGGCCGACGTCACTGGCGACAGCCTCAAGCTCGCGCGGGCAGCCACGCAGGTCGATGCGGACATCATCGTCTTCTGCGGCGTCCATTTCATGGCCGAGACGGCGAAGATGCTGAATCCTGCCAAGAAAGTGCTGCTCCCCGATCTGCAAGCCGGGTGCAGCTTGGCCGAGAGTTGCCCCGCGAACAAACTGGATCGCTACCAGCAGATGCTGCGGGAGAATGGCCGGAAAGTTTCAGACGGTCACGTACATCAATAGCACTGCGGCCGTGAAGGCCTCGCCGGATTGGGTCGTGACCTCGGCAACGCCGAAGAGATCATCAAACGCGTGCCGGCCGACATGGAGATACCGTTCCGTTCCGATCGGCATCTAGGCCAATACCTTGAGGAAGCGACGGGACGCAAAATGATCTCTTCGAACGGCTCCTGCATCGTGCATGAGATCTTCAGCGTCGGCGATCTCCTGGCGATGAAGAAGCGATTCCCGCACGGCGTCACTCTCGCCCACCCCGAATGCCCCGCCAACATCCGCGAGCATAGCGAGTTCGTCGGCGGCACCGAAGCCATGATTCGGCATGTCGGCGGCTACAAGGAACCGACCGATTTCCTTGTCGCCACCGAAGCGAACATGATGTGGCAATTGCAAAGCAAATTTCCGCAACACCGCTATCACCCGGTCCCCGGCATCCTCAGTGCCTGCAACAAGTGCCTGCACATGGCCGCTGAACACGCTCGAGAAACTACGTGATTGCCTGTTGAACGAGTCGCCGGAAATCGAGTGGCAGCCCGACTTCGAGACCGCACGCGGCGTGCTGGAACGCAGCCTGCTGCGTTAGTCCGGTTCCCCTCCTCCCCGTTGGGGTTGGGGTGAGGGGCTATCCCTCGCGGGCACTTGTTTTTCTTTGTCCCCAAGCCCCAGGGTAGCTGCAGCGCACCCCAACAGTCCACGGTCCCCACCGCTGCCGCGCTTACGGTGGGGCTGCGCAAAATTCCTGTTCCGGGCGTACTCGACCCCCTCACCCCCAGCCCCTCTCCCCAGCGGGGAGAGGGGAGCAAGAGTGCTAAACATCCGCTTCCATTTTCGTGAGCACTTTTGCAGGTTTCACCTGCCGGGCGTCCGCATCGTACTCGCCGATCGCACGCAGGCGGCCCGCGCTATCGACGAGTACCACTTCCTCACCCTTCGCGAAGGTTTCGTCCCAAGGCATCATCTGCCCGCTGAAAAATCGCGCCATCATCTCTGCGGGCAACACCCGTCGCGGCAGGCCGCTGAGCGATTCGACCGGCGGCAGCAGCGACCGCATCGCGGCTTCGGCGGATGCATCCAACTTCAACGCACGCGATTCGTCGAAAGGTCCGACGCGAGTACGGCGGAGCGAATCGAGGTAGGCGCCGCAGCCAAGTTTGTCGCCGAGATCGCGTGCCAGCGAGCGGATGTAGGTTCCTTTGCCGCAGCGGACGTGGATCACCGCGGAGGCGCCGTCGAATTGCCGAAGCTCGATGCCATGGATGCGAACGATTCGTGCATCAAGTTGCACATCTTTGCCTTGCCGCGCCAACTTGTACGCTCGGCGGCCGGCAACCTTCGCGGCCGAATACGCGGGGGGCGTCTGCGAGATATCGCCGACGAATGATTTCAATGCCGAGCGAAGCATCGCTTCGTCAGGCATCACGGAGTCGGGAACCGGTTCGATCGGGCCTTCGGCGTCGTCCGTTTCGCTGCGGGCGCCGAAGCGAACGCCGGCGAGGTATTCCTTCGGCATCGCTTGCACATAGTCCGCTAGCCGCGTCGTCCAACCAATGCAGGCGACAAGGATGCCGGTGGCGAGCGGATCGAGCGTGCCGGTGTGGCCCATGCGCGTGCGCGACGGGAACCATTTCAACGCGCGATCGAGGGCATCCCGCGACGTGATGCCCAGCGGCTTATCGATCACCAACAACCCGTTCATGATGCGATCCGAGTCCGTGTCAGCACGCTGCGCAAGCAAGTGTTGGGAACGTGTGCCGCCAGTATATGCATCCAACTTCGGAACCTGCGAACATTTGCTTGCGCAGCGTGCTAACGGGGCACTTGCATCGGCATCGGCTTGGGCATGAGCTGCACCACTTCGAGTTGCTGGCGGAGCCTGGTTTCCAAGAGGTTTTGCATCGCTCGCAGGTTCGGGTCTTCAAGGCTGTCGTAGGCGCCCACGGTCACGATGCTGGTATACTTGGTGTGGAGAACATATGAATCCAGTTTCGCTTTCCGCAGAAGCTCCGCCAGGTTGTGGGCGCTGTGGGCGGCGGAATCGACATGGTCCGTTTTGCCGAGGCCGATGGCGTCGAGCACGCTTTCCTTCTTGTCGCGTCCCTCTACCACGTGCGGCGTCTGGAACTGTTTCACGACCAGCGTCAACGGCTTCTTGCAATCGAGCAGGCAGAACGACTCGCCGCTGTTGAGCCGACGTAGGGACGCCATGTCCCACTTCTGCTCCTGAACCGTCTCATGCTGTTTGATGGCGGGATTGCGACACACGAACGCGCGATGAAATGGATTGATGTAGTCGGAGTAAAGGGTCTTCGTCTTATTCGGATCCGCAGCGCGATTCGGTTGTTCCGCGTCCGTGACGCTCACGCTGGCCTTGTCGAGCTTCACCTTTCTGGGATCCGGAGGTGGCAGCTTTCGAACCGCGTCCAATCCGCGTCGGGCGGCATCTTCAGTCGGGAAGCCGCCGATCATGACGGCGCATTGCTCTTCGATCCGCATGTAGCGAACGCGGATCGGATAATCGACCGGCAGGTTGTTCTTGGCGAGATAATCGCGCTGCTTGTCGATGATCGCCTTGACCCGCTGATATTCCTTGCGGCGTTCTTCCGCCCCGTGGTTGAAGACATACGAGCCGGTTTTGTACGCGTTCCGAAGTTCCAACGCGAGTTGGCGGGCCATGTTCGGCGCTTCGGGGCCGGTGTAGGTGCTGACGCAGATCATCCAAGGGCCGAGCTGCGACGTCACCTGAATGTCCTGGTTCGGATCCGGTTTTTCTTCGGGGACCAACGAATACCGCGATGCGGGGTCGCCGGACTTAGCGGGCGATGGCGGCGCGGTGTTGGCGAACTCGGGAATCGGACTCGCCGGTGCAGCGAACTTCGGGCCCGGCGTCGCGGGCGCGAACGGATTCAGGAATCCCGAAGGATCATTGCCCGGCGTTTGGCCGAACGCCACGGTAAGGGCCAACAAGAAAGTCGCGCCAATGCCCAGCATGCGTGCCATCATGGCTTCGCCTCCACCATCCGTGATCCCTATCTCGGGACGCGGGTATAGCGTGAACGAATCGTCGTGTCTATCTCACCCGTGCTCCTGACTGATCACCCCCACTCCCCGCTGCTTTCGCAGCCTCACGTCAAACGGCGCAAACTTTTCGGGTTTTAGCGAAAGTATCAAGTCTGACGATTCTTCCGCCGATAACCCCCAGCAAGGGATGCCGCGCGAGCGGAAGTTTTCGGCGTTTCGAGGTTTCCATGAAGATCCGGATGACCACCGCCTGGGCCTTGTTGGCGTGTCTCTCCATCACGTCGTCGCTGGTCGCCCAAGCGCCGGAAGGGCTAGGCCCCGGCTTCCAACCGCCGCCAGGCGGCCCGATACCGGCCGTGCCCGGGTACATCCCGCCAACCTCAATTCTCAATCCGTCGCCGCAAACGATCGACAATCCGGCTATGGCGAACGCTTTCGACGAGCGCGAACGCCTGCCGAATCCGACTTCGGTCAACCTTGGTTTCGAGTACATGCTTTTGTGGATTCGCCGTCCCTCCTTCCCGCCCCTGGTCACCACGGGGAATGTTGCCGACACGCCTCCCGGAGCCCTCGGCCAACCAGGAACCCGAATTCTTTCCGATGGCGGGGATCTCGCCGCCGTCAACGGCGCCAGCGCGGGCCGATTCACCTTCTCTTGGGTGCCCGCGGGATACGACTGGTTTGGCATCGACGCCAACTACATGATCATGGAACAACGCAGTCAGTTCTCGAACATCAACTCCAATGCGACCGGCAACCCAGTGCTCGCTAGGCCCTACTTCAACACCGCGACTGGGACCGAAGCCGTCGATCCGCGAGCCTTTCCTGGCTCCGCGCGACTTGCATGATGCGTTTACCACGAACCTGATGGGCGCCGAAGTGAACTTCCGATTCAGCCTGATGACTTCGGCGGAATACGGCAGCTCGTTCTCGTTCCTCATCGGACCTCGCTGGATTCAGTTCGCCGAACGCTACCGGTCGGGCGATACCATCACGCCCATTCCGAACAACGTCGGCAATGCGTTCACGATTTCCGATGATTTCGCCACGACGAACCAAATCTTCGTCGGCCAAGTCGGCCTTCAGGCCCACTTCGCTTGGGATCGTTTGAGCTTCGACATCCTCGGAAAATTCCTGGCAGGGACCAACAACGAACGCCTTCGCATTTCCGGTCGATCGACCGCGACCAACGTCGCGACGCTCGCCACGATCGTCGACAACGAGCAAGGGCTCTTTGCACAGACTTCCAACCAGGGCAGCTACTCCTGCAACCGAAGCTGCTCGGAGCCGAGACCGGATTCGCCATGAACGTGGACATCACCGACCATATCGGCATCCGCGTCGGCTATACGCTTCTTTGGCTCAACAACGTCATCCGCCCCGGCGACCAGATTGATCGCCGAGTCAACATCCAAGCAATCGGCCCCTCCAGCGGCGACACGGCTCCGTTCAGCCCGGGTCCTCCGTCCTTTTCGGACAAGAACCTGTGGATTCAAGGCGTCGATCTGGGCCTCAACATCCGGTTCTAAGCGATTCCTGAACGGCATATGTGAACCAACACAGGTCTAATTTCCGTATGGCCTTCGCATACGCTGTCGCTCATCCTTCGAGGTTGCCGTGCTGACAACACTTGCTCTGCGAACGACGAAGCGATCCGTCACGCCCCCAGTGCGAGCAACTCGAAACGCGACGACGTGCCGGCCGGAGCCGTCGGCAACAGCCTGCTTTGGCAAAGCTACACGCAGGCCCAAGCCTTCTCGCTGCACAGCCTTCCGGGCGCCTCGAAAGTCATTTACCTCGACTTCGATGGGCAAACCATCTCGGGGACGAATTGGAACACCTCGGTCAACGGCGGCAATCCCATCGTTCAGCAAGCATGGAGTATGGACGCCAATCGAGCTGCGTTCAGCGGGACCGAACGCGATGCCATCATCCGAATGTGGCGAATGGTCGCCGAAGATTTCATCCCGTTCAACATCGATGTGACCACCGAGGACCCCGGCGTCGCTGCTCTCACCTACAGTGGGGCAGGCGACACCACCTGGGGAAAACGCGTCGTCATCGGTCCCAAGCCGACCGTGTCCAATCCAAGCGCCACTTGGACTTCCGCCGGCGGAATCGCCTACCTCAACACCTTCCAATGGAGCGTGGACGAACCGGCCTTTTGCTGGAACGGCGACGGGACTGCCACTCCGGAATTTTCGCTTCCCGATACGGTCAGCCATGAAGTCGGACACACCTTAGGACTAAGCCACGACGGCACAGCGGCGCTTACTTACTATCCCGGTCATGGCGCAGGTGCGACCTCGTGGGGGCCCATCATGGGCGGCCCCTTCGGCATGAATCTCACTCAGTGGAGCCAAGATGCCTACCCGGGCGCCAACAATCCGGAGGACGATCTGGCGATCATCACCGGCGGCGTGAACGGGGTGAGTTACACTGTAGACGATACTGGGAACACTATCGCCGCCAGCAATCGAGATTTGAATGCCCACTCGGACGACGACGCTAACCACCACCTACGGCGTCATCGAACAGAATACCGACAGCGACTACTACCGCATCTACGCCGGAGTCGGAACGCCGCAGCCACCGTCGATCCGCTGACCCTTTGGCCCCAACCTCGATGTTCAACTGCAACTATACAATTCGGCAGGAATATTGATCGCAAGTGCTAATCCCGCAGCCACAATTTCGGCTACCATCTCGACGAACATCACGTCCAGCGGTTCCTATTATCTTCGCGTCTACAACGCCGGATTGGCGGCTGCCCCAGGGAACCCCGGATATACGACCTACGGCAGCATCGGCAGCTACCGCGTCTCCGGAACCGTAGCAGCCTTTATTCCAGTCGTCGATGTGGTTAAGGCGGCCAATCCGATTCGCTGGGATTATACTGCGCGCACCGGCGCATACAGCGGATACATTACCTTCACCAACACGTCGAGCAATGCTCAGACCGGTCCGTTCAATATTACGATGACGATTCCCTCCAGCATCACCATCCTCACTCCCTCGGGGACGCGTTCCGGCAACAGTTTCACGTACGCATACAACGGCAACTTCCCTGTCGGATCATCGATTCGCATCTACATTCAACTGCTCAACCCGCTCCGAGTGAACCTCGGTACTGGATTTACGACCTTCGTGCAAGGCATCGTGTAGGCCAGGAAAAACACCCACCGGAAGACGTTATCCGCTTCGTCCGGCATCCTTTGTTATCGAGGGGGGGGTGCGCGACTATTTGCGGGTCGTTTGCTCTCGTTTACCGTGATCGCGGATCGCTTCGAGGTGTTCCAACAGATATTCGACCTGGTTGAGGGACTGCGTGCTCGCTTCTTCGAGCTTTCGAAGTGCGTTCTGCACCGCAACCATCGACGGATAATGGCTTCGGCGACGCACGGGGCGGCTCAGGTCGCGGAAGTCGGAGATGTGGCCCATCAACTGCACGTGAACCAGCTCGGCCAAATCGCGGTTGGTTTTCTCGGCTGAGTCAGCAACTGTCGAAGCGTCAGTCGTCGAACCGGCTTGTCGGCGCTCATGAAATTCTCCGGCACAGGCGGCACGACCGTTAGGGCAGGAGACGGGCCGCTTCGAAAAGCGAAGGCGACGCATGGACGACCGATCACGCTGATTGGCCAAGTCGCCATCTGGAGTATACCCTTTTTGCAGATGCTCCCCCCAACGTTTGCATGGAAAAAGGCGGGAAAGCCCGATGCGTATTCTGATTGTGGCCGATATTCACGCCAACTGGGCCGCCCTCAACTCCATCAACGAAAAGTTCGATGTCTGCCTCTTCCTGGGAGATTTGGTTGACTACGGTCTCGAACCCGGCCCTTGCATCGAATGGGTTCGCCAGCGGGCTACCTATGCTGTCCGCGGCAATCATGATCATGGCGTCGCTCAGAACGTCCGAGTCGCCGGACGGAACGGCTTCAAATATCTTACGGGCGTAACGCGGCAACTCACCATGGAACGCGTTTCCGCTCAAGACCGCCGATTCCTCGGATCGATGCCGGTGACGAAGCGGATTACGATTGAAAACACCCGATTTTTGATGGTGCATGCGTCGCCGCGGGATCCGCTCGACGAATATGCGATCGCCGACGTGGATTTCTGGCAACGCCGCCTGCACGATGTGGACGCTCAGGTCGTCTGCGTGGGCCACACGCATCATCCCTATGTGCTGGAAGTGGGCGACAAACTCATCATCAACCCAGGCAGCGTCGGCCAACCGCGCGACGGAGATCCGCGGGCTTCCTACGCGATCATCGACAATCAACGGGTCGAGCTGAAACGCATCGAATACCCGGTCGAAGAAACCGTGCAGACAGTTCAAGAAAGTCCGCTCCCCGAACCGGCGAAAGCACTCCTCGTCGAAGTGTTCCGCACCGGCGGCCTCGCGAAACCGGACAGCGGCAAACAGAAGGCGGAATCTCCTTCCACTCTGCGGCCCGCAGGCTGAACCTGTCCCGATTCCCTCGCAGCCTCTTGCGTGCGCGAGGTCGCTCCGTTCATATGGCGGCTCCGACCGCCATTCCACCGTTGGAGGAGCCGTTCCATGTTTCGAGGATCTATCGTCGTTGCGCTGGTGATGTCCCTTCCTGTAACTGCGATTGCCCAACAGCCGAAAGGAAAAGACGAGTACACGCTCAGCGCGGATTCGATCGAGCAGAAGGATGTTCCAAAGGGGAAGTGGGACAAGTTCGTCCACAAGAGCGAGATCTTTCCCAAGACGGTGCGAGATGTGTGGGTCTACGTGCCCGCGCAATATGACGGGAATCAAGCGGCTGCGGTTATGGTGTTTCAGGATGGCGTTCGCTTCTATGCGGATCGAAAAAGCCAATTCCATACGCCGATCGTGTTCGACAATCTGATCCACAAGAAAGAAATGCCGGTCACGATCGGCATCTTCATTGACCCAGGTAGCCGTGACCTAAAGGGCGGAAAGAACGGCCAGCCCGACTTCGCGAATCGCAGCTTCGAATACGACACCGTCTCCGATCAATACGCCCGCTTCCTCGAGAAAGAAATCCTGCCCGAAGTGGGCAAGAAATACAACCTACGCCAAGAGGCTGAGGGCCGAGCGATCTGCGGGATCAGCTCGGGCGGCATCTGCGCGTTCGTCGCCGCGTGGGAAAAGCCGGACCTGTTCAGCAAAGTACTGTCGCATGTCGGAAGCTTCACCAACATCCGCGGCGGCGATATGCTGCCGGGCCGTATCCGCAAGACGGCGAAAAAGCCGATCCGCGTCTTCCTCCAAGACGGCTCCAACGACCTCGACAACGAACACGGCAACTGGCCCCTCGGCAACCAGCAAATGGCGCTGTCGCTGAAATTCAAAGGCTACGACTACCGCTTCGAATACGGCGAAGGCGGCCACAACGGCAAACACGGCGGTGCCATCCTGCCCGATTCCCTCCGCTGGCTCTGGCGACCAGCGGCGGCGGTCGAGAAGAAGTAAGGATGAGGGATGAAAGAGAACCCCAAGTAGAGCGTTCTCTTTCATCCCTCATCCTTCCTCGTTCATCCTTATTTCTTTCACTCCTTCCCCGTCGCCTTCTTGATCGCGGTCACTTCATCGCGAGAGAAGGGGGTGCCGTCGGCTCGCAGGATGTCGTGGAACCATTCCTTCGGCTCCGGCGTGCCGCGCGGCGAGTTCCAGGGGTAGATCGTGTTCGTCTTGCCGGAGACGAAGCCCCAGTTGATCGCTCCCACGTTCATCTCGCGGAAGAGCGGAAGGTGTATCTCGAATCGGCTGTTTTGCTTCCGGGCCATGTACTCCGTGCAAAGGATGGGTCGGCCGTGCTTGCGGAGGGCGGTGATTTCGTTCTTCAGATTTTTCGCGTCGTTGTAGTTGTGGAACGTGACGACATCCGACACGCTGAGTTGGTATTCATTGAGAGCGGCATTCTGAAACCAAAGGCCGACGGACAGCGGCTGGCTTGCCTCCGCCTTGCGCGCCCAACGCACCACTTCTTTCAGCAGCGGCAGGCTCTTTTCGTTTTGACCTGAGTTTCCTGGCTCGTTGTACAGGTCCCACAGCACGATCCGGTCGTCCTTGCCGAAGGTCGTCAGCATGTCGCTGACATAGTTCTCCAGGCGAGGCCATTCGCGTTTCGCAGGATCGTTGACGATCGCGACGCCTGGCCCCTGGACCCATCCGGAGTTATGCACTCCCGGTTGCGGGTCCGGCTGTTTGCCGAGCTTCGGATTGGCGTTCCAGCAGTCGTCGAAGAGGACGAACATCGTCCGAATCTTGTGCTTGGCCGATATCGTGAGATATTCATCCACCCGCTTCTTGAAACCTACCGGATCATCGTGCCATGCGAGGTCGTGGAGGAAGACCCGCATGCAATTAAAGCCGAGATCCGCGGCCCACTTGAGTTCCTTGTCGATGAGTTTGGCGTCGAACGTGTCCTTCTGCCACATTTCGATTTGATTGATCGCATTGCTGGGAATGAAGTTGCAGCCGACGAGCCAGGTTTGCTTCTTGCCCCATTCGGTCGCCTTCTCCGCGGTCCAGCGTTCCTGCGCGGAGCTTGTCAGAACAAAAACAACCAGCGAAGCCATGGAAAGTGCGATTCGGCGGATCACGATATTTCTCCGGGGGAAGCTTGAGAAAATCGGCGAGGTTTCATCGTAACAACCCACCAAGTGTCCCGCAAAGGCGTCAGGTTTCCGAACCCCGGTTCCTCGCAATAAGGAAGAGATCCTTAAAATCACGCAACTGCTGTTGCCTCTTGGGGGTATCGACCGAAACAATGGAGGAGCGAATGTAGGGACTTCGCGGAACGACACGCTCACGAGGTTTGCGATGGTTTGGCGTGCGATCAAGAATCTCTTCGAGACCAACCGCCAACCCGCTCGCCGGCCCACGCGTCGCTTGAGCTTACGCGTCGAATGCCTGGAGGAACGCGCCCAGCCGGCGAATGCCTCCGGCATTTTTCAGGGTGCCGCGTTCATCGACACCAACGGCAACAACACCCGTGATGCGGGCGAGGCCTTGCTCCCTGGCGTGACCGTGACGCTTCAGGGCACGACCAATCAGAACGTCGCCGTCAACGTCTCGACGCAGACGGACGCAAGCGGCAATTTCACGTTCCAAAACGTGATGCCCGGCACCTACACCTTCAAGACCGATCCCGTCGCCAGCCTGCTCGGCGGCGGCGTTTCGACGCCGACTTCCATCAGCATTCCCGCGGGCCAAACCGCCACGAAAGATGTCGGCTTCCGCGGCGTTGCTCCTCCGTTCGTTTCGTTGCGTCAATTGCTATCGACTCCTGTCGCCGCCACCTACCTCTTCGGCACCGCGGGTTCGGGCACCGCCAAGGCTGCCGATCGCGAGAACAACCTGCCGACGCTGAAGAACGCCATCAGCAATGTCTCCGTCCAAGCGGGCGCGGCCGACACGCTCATCGATCTCGCCGGCAAATTCGACGACCAGGACTTGACCAACAGCGTCGTCCAGTTCCAAACGAACTTCGGCAACATCAACTTCGAACTTTTCGACCGCCAGACGCCGCAGACGGTCGCGAACTTCCTCAACTACATCAAGGCGAACAAATACGACAACATGGTGTTCAACCGCCTGGTGTCGAACTTCGTTCTGCAAGGCGGCGGTTACGCGCTCGGCACCAACCCGACGACCCTCACCCAAATCGCGACCGACCCAGCCGTGCAGAACGAATTCAGTGCCACGCGTTCCAATACGCAGTGGACGATCGCCATGGCGAAGTCGCCGAACGATCCGAACAGCGCGACAAGCCAGTTCTTCATCAACCTCGGAAACAACGCGTCCAACCTCGACAGCCAAAACGGCGGATTCACCGTTTTCGGCAAACTGCAAGGCGCCGTTGATCAGGCAATCGTCAGTTCAATCGCCAGCATCACTCCGGTGGACAAAGGCAGCGGCGACCCGAACGATCCGTTCGCATCGTTCCCGCTCAAGAACTACTCGGGCAGCAACTTCCCGACCGATGCAACTGCGGCGAACTTTGTGCTTGTCAACGATGTCGTCATCATCAAGCAAGACGAGGGGATGACCTACTCGGTCACGTCGAACAGCAACACGAATCTTGTTACCACGACAATCGACAACAATCGCCTGAAGCTGCATTACAACGCAGGCCAAACCGGTTCCGCGACGATTACCGTCAAAGCCACCGATAAGTTCGGCGCCACAACGGAAACGTCGTTCACCGTCCGCGTCAACGCTCCGCCGGTTGCGAACACGGATACCGTGAACGTCAACGCGGGTGCGGACATCCTGATCGACGCGCTCGCCAACGACTCGCAATCGCCCGACACCGGCGAAACGCTGACCATCCAAACGGTCACTCAACCGGGACACGGCAGCGCCGTGATCGAAAACGGCAAGATCCGCTACACTCCCACAGCGGGCTACACTGGCGCCGATGCATTCACCTACACCATCTCCGACGGCAACGGCGGCGCCGCTACCGGAGCCGTGGCGATCACGGTAATTTGATTCCCGATAACGTTGGTTAGCCGCGACGCGCAGCGGAGCGCTGGACTGGATGTCACGCAAACGCATGGTATCCAGTCCGCGCCTCCGCTGCGCGTCGCGGCTAACCGTTAGGCATCAAAGCCCACTTCGCCGCCGGAGTCGGTCGCGGGGACCACGTCCACGGCCACATTCACCGTATGCGTTCCGCCGCCGAGGATCACGCCTTTGAGGGGGCTCACGTCGTCATAGTCGCGGCCCCATGCGAGGAGCAGCAGGCGGTCGCAGGCGATCGTGTCGTTGGTGGGGTCAAAGTCGTACCAGCCATGTTCCGGGAAGTATACCTGGAGCCACGCATGCGATGCGTCGGCGCCGACGAGGCGGGGTTTTCCCGGAGGCGGGGCCGTCTCCAGATAACCGCTGACGTAGCGAGCGGCGAGGCCCAGCGAACGGAGCGACGCGAGCATGAAGTGGGCGAAATCCTGGCAGACGCCGCGCTTCGCCGCGAACATGTCGATCAGCGGCGTGGATACCGTCGTCGCCTGCGGATCGTAGCGGAATTCGCTATAAATCCGCCCCATCAAATTGCGGCACGCTTCGCCGATCGGCCGACCCGCGACGAACGAAGGGCTCGCGTACTCTAGCCACTGCGGCCTTCGCTGCGTGAGGTGCGTGTCGAAGACATACTGATACGCATCGAGCGCTTCGGGCGACTTCGTCTTCCGCAGATAGTCGGCCGCATCGTCCCACGGCATCGTCGCATCGAGCGGCGGAGGGACGGCATTGCGAAGGTCCACGCGATGCGTCGCCGTCACCGTCAACTCACGATGCGGCTCCTGCACGCTGAAGAAGTGGGCCGTGTTTCCGAAGAAATCGGTATGGGCATCCAAAATGACTGGATCAGGACGAACCCATAGATCCCGCTTGTAAACCGTCTGCCGTTGCGAATTCCGCGGCGTCAAATGCGCGATGTTCTGACAAAGCGTCACCGCTTCCGAGTAGCGATACGTCGTGACATGGCGGACGTCGTACATCATGGCCGTGTCCCCGCGAGGTGGCGGGAGGGTTGCAGGTGGCTGAGGTAGAGTTGGCTGATCGCTTCCGAGAGCTTCGGCAACTCCGTCTCCAGCCACTCGAGCAACGCGTCGAGTTGCCAGCGTTTTCCCCTGCTGTCCGCTTTCGCGAGCTGGGCGATGTCGGCGAGTTGCACCTTCGAGAGAAACGCGAGCGCCAGGCGGCGTTCGGTCGAAAGCAGGCTGCCGGCTTGGCCGTTCGGCAGAAAATCCACGTCGAGGCGTAAGCGGAGGAACTGCGACACCAGGGAACGCGGATTCGATTCGTCCGCCATCAGCAGATCGATCACCGCTGCGGGATCGAGCGTGTTGAGATAGCGCCGGCGATAGGTCATTTGACTGTCGGCGATTTCCAGCATGGCCTCCAGCACGGCCGGCTCATGCTGCGTCGTGTGGCGAAGGCAGGTCCGTACCAGCACGATGAGGTGCATCGCTCGCTCGACGCTGCGGCCGATGTCGAGGAAGCCGCCAGCCGTGCCCGCGCGACATGCTTTCGCCCGCCAACCCCGCGAATGCGGCAAGCGTGATGACGCCGCGGTTCAGCACATCGAGCACGTCGCCGAGCGTGATCTCCTCCGTCGGATCGGATGCGCCGATCGGCGTTTCGAGACTTGCAATCACACGCCACATATCCATCGACACGCGATCGCGGACGGTGCTCGCGGTTCGGCCGATGGACAGCAGATTGAACGCCAGGCTGCCGACGCGATCGCGGTCGAAGGCGAGCGAACGCACCTCCGCCTCGGGATCGATCGGATCGGGCAGGCTCGATGCCGTCACGCCGTGCGTGAGCACCCGAGCCGCGCGGAAGAGCACCGCCGTCTCCGGTGCCTCGCCCTCGCTTGGTTTTTCGATCAGGCGAACGACGATGCCGCGAAGCAGGCGAACTAGGCCTTCGGTTCGCTCAACGTATCGGCCAAGCCAAAACAGATGATCCGCGGATCGGCTCGGCAAGTCGGCGCCGCCGCGCGTGATTTCGACATTCGCATGTGCGGGTTTCAACAAGCTGAAGGTGCTGACGGAACCGCGCGAAAGGACCCACGTATCCTTGCTGCCGCCCCCTTCCTGCACGGAAACCAGCATGCTTTCGGGAGAGGAAGCGAATCGCGTTAGGCCGCCGGGCATCAGGAAGAAATCCCGATCCGACGCGCAGAGAAACGATCGCACCAGGATCGGCCTCGGCTCCACGCCGCGATCGGTGAGCACCGGCGCCTGCGAGAGCGGCAGATATTGTTGGCCGACGTACGCATTCGGATTCGCGCGAATTTGATCGGCGAGTTTCCGCTTGCTGTCTTCGGTCAAATGGATGCCGAAAATCGGTTTGCTTCGCATGCGAGAAAACGCGGGCTTCACCACCATGCAATCGAGGCTGGCGAGCACCTTCTCCCGCTGCTTCGCATCGCCGCACCAATACGACGGCATCGAGGGCAGCAACAGATCTTCGCCGAACACATGCTTGCAGACCGCGCCGAGGTACGGCAGAAACGCGGGCGATTCCGCGAGGCCGCATCCCAACGCATTCGCGATCGCAACATTCCCCGCACGCGCCGCCTGGACCAATCCCGGAATGCCGGCGAACGACGACGAATGAAACTCCAGCGGATCGCACGATTCGTCCCGCAGCCGACGCAGGATGACGTCCACCGGCTGCAGGCCATCCAGGAATTTCAAGTAGACGTGGTTATCCCGCACCGTGAGGTCCGCCCCTTCGGCCAGCGTGTATCCGAGATAGCGAGCGAGATACGCATGCTCGAAATACGTCTCATGCGAAGGGCCGGGCGAGAGCAGGACGATCCGCGGATTTTCGCGATGGTGCGGCGCCAGCGAACGGAGCATGTCGCGGAAGGTGCGGAAGAAAATCGCCAGCCGTTGCACGTTGCAGTCGCCGAACGACTCAGGGAGCATCCGCGACAGGATGATGCGATTCTCAAGAGCGTAGCCGGCGCCGTTGGGTACCTGAGTGCGATCACCTAGCGCCCAAAACTGCCCATCCGGCCCGCGGCCCACATCGACGGCGAGCATGTGCAAGAATCGTCCGGACGGCGGCGTGATGCCGTGACACGCCCGCAGGAAGGCAGGATTGCCGAACACGATCTCCGGCGGCAGCACGCCTTCGAGAAGCAAGCGGCGCGGACCATACAAATCGCGCAGGATCGCTTCGAGCAATCGCGCCCGTTGCATCAGTCCTTTCGCAAGGCGGTCGGCATCTTCCTGGGCGACCAGCAGCGGGATGGGATCGAGTTTCCATGGCCGATGGGCGCTGCGCGGATCGCTGTGGAGGTTGTAGCTGACGCCGTTGGCGTGCAGCACTTTTTGGGCGTCGTCCCAGCGTCCGGAAAATTCCTGAGGCGTGAGATTGTCGATCGACGAGCCGAACCCGAGCCAATGGTCGCGCATGCGGCCATCGCCGTCGATCATCTCGTCGTAGCCCCCGCCGAGCGGCGCTCGGTAGCGGCGTAAGACGGACTCGCCCGCCAGGGAACCCAACATGGGAGAGGATGGGGGCATGGAGGCTAAATGCGACTCGAAGATTTCAGATTGCAAAGTTCAAATTGCAAATTAAGCAAAACCACCAACAACCAGGGTGATCGCAGTGTACCCTTGGGATCATACCCGGTTGAACGCGGATGAATCAAGACGCCCCCAGTTTCTGAGACGCGGCGCGGGCGTGGCCGTTGGTGCTGGGTTCCGGCGTTCGCGGCGCTTCGTGCAATGCTTCCGCGGGGACCACCAGTTTCGTCGGCAGGCGGCGAAGGTCGAGCGTCAGCGGGGCTTCGGGCGAGTGCTCTTCCGGAGGGATAGCATACGCGGACGGCGTATGACCGTGCACGAAGAATCGTGCGATACGGCGCCCTTCCGCTTCATTCGCGTTGACCGGGAACGTGTCATACGAACGTCCTCCAGGATGAGCCACATGATAGGTGCATCCCGCTACCGCCCGCTTCGACCAGGTGTCGTAGAAATCGAGCTTCAGCGGCGTGTGCACTGGGATCGTCGGATGCAGACACGAAGGCGGCTGCCACGCCCGGTAGCGGACGCCCGCCACATACTCGCCATTCGTCCCCGTCGAGGTGAGCGGCACGCGCCGACCGTTGCAGGTCACGACATGCCGGCCATCCACCATACCTTGCACGACGATTTGCAGCCGTTCGACGGAGGAATCGACGTACCGCGCGGTGCCGCCGACCATGCCCTCTTCGCCGAGGACATGCCAGGGTTCCATCGCCTGACGCACTTCCAGATGGACGCCGAGACGATTCAGCTCGCCGATCTTCGGGAAGCGGAATTCCTGGAACGCGGCGAACCATCGTTCATCAAAGGGATACCCTTCCTGCCGCATCTCGCCGAGCACATCGCGGAAATCCTGAGCGATGAAATGCGGCAGCATGAATCGATCATGCAGCTCGGTCCCCCAGCGAACCAGATTCGCTCGGTAAGGCCGAACCCAGAATCGGGCGACGAATGCTCGCAGCAATAGTTGCTGCACCAGGCTCATCCGCACATGTGGCGGCATCTCGAAACCGCGGAATTCGACGAGTCCGAGCCGGCCGGTGGACGAATCCGGCGAGTAAAGCTTGTCGATGCAGAACTCGGCCCGATGCGTGTTGCCGGTGAGGTCCGTCAGCAGATGGCGGAACAGCCGATCGACGAGCCAGGGCGGCGGTGTGCCGTGTTCGGGCAGTTGCTTGAAGGCGATTTCGAGTTCATACAGGCTGTCGTTGCGTGCCTCGTCCACACGCGGCGCCTGGCTCGTCGGCCCAATGAAGAGGCCGGAGAACAGGTACGACAGCGACGGATGATTATGCCAATACGAAAGCAAACTCCGCAGCAAGTCCGGCCTTCGCAGCACCGGGCTGTCCGCGGGAGTCGCTCCGCCGAGGATGACATGGTTACCGCCGCAGGTGCCCGTATGTCGCCCGTCGAGTTGGAATTTCTCGGTGCAAAGCCGCGAGAGCCGAGCCTCTTCGTAAAGGGCGGTGGTGTTGAATCCGAGTTCCTGCCAACTGGCGGACGGATGGATGTTGACCTCGATGACTCCGGGGTCAGGCGTCACCTTCAGCACCTGGAGGCGCGGATCATAAGGAGGCGTGTAGCCCTCAAGCTGCACCGGCATCCTCAACTGATATGCGGTCGCTTCGATCGCGGCGACGAGGTCGAGGTAATCCTCGATCGTCTCCACCGGAGGCATGAAGATGTGCAATCGGCCGTTACGCGGTTCGACGCAGATGGCGGTTCGGACGAGCGCGTCCGTGCCATGTTTCCTCGGCGGATTCTTGTATCCGGGAAATTGCGGACGAATCTTCGCGGGGTCGTTGTAATCCGAAAGCGGTCCACGCCGATCCCACGGGTCACGTTCGTTCACCGCATCGCGTTTCTCGGCCGGCTCCCAAGGCAGCGAATCGAGCGGCAGGCGATAGCCCATCGGCGAATCGCCCGGGATAAGAAACAGATGCTCGCGGCGAAGGAACCACTCGCCGCTCTGCCACGTCGCGCGGCCATCGATCGCGACTCGCCGCAACGGCAGTGTGTAGCCGACGACGGTCTTCAATCCCTGGTCGAAGATGCGAGCCATCCGCTCGCGCTCTTCCTTCCATTCCAGCTTGTTGTCGAGCGGATCGAGGTTGGCAGGAAGCTTGCGCTCACGCCACATGTAGTACCAGACATCTTCGTAGCCGGCAATCGCATGCTTCGGATCGACGCCGAGCCGATGGGCCAGCGTGGCGACGAACTTCTCCGCATCGGCAAAGGTGTGGCCGTAGTCGCGGTCTTCCTGTGCGAACAAATCCTCATGCGACCAAATCGGTTGGCCGTCCTTGCGCCAGTAGACGCCGAACGCCCAACGTGGCAGGCTTTCGCCGGGATACCACTTCCCCTGGCCATGATGCAAAAAACCGCCCGGCGCGAATCGGCGATGCAGGCGACGCAACAGACGGTCGGCATACACGCGCTTGGTCGGCCCGAGTGCGGTCGTGTTCCACTCCTCGCCGTCTTTGTCGTCGATCGAGACGAAGGTCGGTTCGCCGCCCATGGTCAGGCGGACGTCATGCAGATCGAGTTCGCGATCGACGGCTTTGCCGAGTTCGTCGATGTGCCGCCATTGGTCGTCGTCGTAGGGTTTCGTGACGCGAGGGGCCTCGTAAATGCGCTGGACCGACATCTCGAATCGAAAGTCGTTGCCCAGTTCTTCCTCGGTGCCCGGCGTCTTTTCCCAGGTGAAGCTGCCGCTGATCGGCGCCGCATCCTGCGGATCGGCGGTACAGGCGAGCGGGATGTGCCCTTCGCCAGCGAGCAGGCCGGAGGTGGGATCGAGCCCGACCCAGCCCGCGCCCGGCAGAAATGCTTCGGTCCACGCATGCAGGTCGGTGAAATCACGATCGCTGCCGCTGGGCCCATCAAGGGCCGCGATGTCCGGCTTGAGTTGGATGAGGTAGCCCGACACGAAACGAGCCGCGATGCCGAGGCGACGCAGCAGTTGAACGAGCAACCAAGCCGAATCGCGGCATGAGCCTTTCTTGACGTTCAGCGTGTGTTCGCACGCCTGAATGCCTGGCTCCATGCGGATGACGTACTTCACCATCCCTTGCACGAGTTGGTTCAGATGCACCAAGTAATCGATGGTGCGAATCTTCGATCGGCGTTCCTTCTCGGCCAAGACATTGAGCGTGGGCGAAGGATCGGACACTTCGAGGAAGGGAGCCAACTCTTTGGCGAGACGCGCCTCGTAGCCGAAGGGGAAATCGCTCGCATCTTGATCGAGGAAGAAGTCGAACGGGTTGATCGACACCATCTCGGCGACGACGTCCACTTCGACCTTCAGCGCTCGGGCTGGCTTGTTGAAGACGAAGCGAGCGAGGAAATTACTGTAGGGGTCTTGCTGCCAGTTGAGGAATTGATCCGCAGGCTCCACCTTGAGCGAATAGCTGACGATCGAAGTCCGACAATGCGGCGCAGGCCGAAGACGCACGATATGCGGGGAAAACTGGACGGGCCGATCGTAGAGGTATTCCGTCTTATGATGCAGGGCGACGCGAATCGACATGAACGACCACCTATTGCGAAAGACGCCATCCCTGGCGAACGCTGCGTCCTGCATGTTTCATCGGTTGGTTTGCCTTACGGCTTGCTCCCCTCTCCCCTCGGGGGAGAGGGGTTGGGGGTGAGGGGGCGGCACCATGCGGCGAATCCATATTGATGCGCCAGAAGGTAGTCCTCACCCCCAGCTCTCATCGGAGCTAGAAGCGTTTGCGTTTGGCTTTGGCCCTTCTGTTCCTGCGTCTGCGACGCCGCGGGCGGTTCGCGTTGGAAGTCGAAGAACGTTCGCCTGCAGGCATCGCCGATCTCGTGGATCGAATCGACGACGTGGGTCAGGCCCTTGTGCAGGTTCGACGCCATCAGGCCGTCGATGGTCGCGGCTTGCAGCCAATCGGAAAGTTGGCGAAGCATCTTCTCGACGTCGGTCTTGGGTTTCGATCGCGGGTTGCCGGAGATGGCATGCACGGCTTGAAGACTTTGCTCGACGCAGAAGACGACCGATCGGGGAAAAATCGGATCGAAGACCAGGAACTCCGCGACCGATGCTCCAAGCCGACGTTCGAGCGAATGATGCTGCTTGTGGAACGGCTCATACGCCGAGCAGCTCCGAAGAATCGCGCTCCAGTGGGCATTTTCCATGTGGAAGGTGCTCGGCTCGCTGAGGCCTGCCACCATGTGATACTTGACGTCGAGGATGCGGGCGGTCTGACAGGCGCGTTCCAGATATTTGCCTAACTGGAAAAACTCCCACGCTTCGCCATGCAGCATCGTTCCCTCGGCGATGCCGTGCAGCAGTTGGTTGATGCGGCGTATTTGGCCGTAGAAGTCGCTGCGATTATTTTCGTAGAGATGTCTTGATATCTGGTTCTGCATCCAGAGATAATAGTAGTTCATCCGCTCCCACATGTCCGCGCTGATGATCTCGCGGATGATGCGTGCGTTTTCCCGGGCATGCGCGATCGACGACGTAATGCTGCTGGGATTTTCCTTGTCCCACGTCATGAACGCCTGCACCGCCTCCGATTCGAGCGAGGCGGCGTAATCATGCACGCCGCAGATCGTCAGCAACGGCTTCCATTGCTGATCCAGCGGCAATTCGAAATCGAGCAGCAGCGTCTGGTTGACTTCGAGAATGCGAGCCGAATTTTCCGCGCGCTCGAGATATCGGCTCATCCAGAAGCAATGCTCGGCAACCCGCGAAATCATGGGTTGCTCCCTCCCGCTTTGCTGTCGGCGACGGGAGAGGATTCCATGACCCAGGTATCTTTGTTGCCCCCGCCCTGGCTGCTGTTGACCACCAGCGATCCCTTCGTGAGTGCGGTCCGCGTGAGGCCGCCCGGCAGCACCCACGTATCGGTTCCGCTGACGATATAGGGCCGCAGATCGACATGGCGAGGGCCCATGCCTTCATCCGTCCACGTCGGGCATGCGGACAACGTCACGACGGGCTGAGCGATGTAGTTGCGCGGATTCTCCTTCAGCTTCACGCGGAATTCGGCCCGCTGCGTTTCGGTGGAGGATGGCCCCATAAGCATGCCGTATCCGCCAGATTCATTCACCGCCTTCACGACCAGTTCGCCCAAATGATCAAGCGTGTAGGCTAAATCGTCGGCGCGATCGCAGATGAACGTGGGCACGTTCGACAGGATCGGCTCCTCGCTCAGATAGAAGCGAATCATATCCGGCACATACGCATACACGGCTTTGTCGTCGCATACGCCGGTACCGACCGCATTCGCAAGCGTCACGTTCCCCTTGAAGTACGCTCGCATCAACCCCGGAACGCCGAGGAGGCTGTCAGGGCGGAACATTTCGGGATCGAGGAAGTCGTCGTCCAGCCGTCGATAGATGACGTCCACCTGCTTCGGCCCGCGCGTCGTCTTCAGGTAGACGCGGTCGTCTTCGACGTACAAATCTTGACCTAGGACCAATTCGATGCCCATGTTGCGGGCGAGGAAACTGTGCTCGAAGTAGGCCGAGTTGTAGGGGCCGGGCGAGAGGAGCACGATCGTCGGATGATCGCCGGCGCCTTCGGGAGCGACGGACGCGAGGGCGTCACGGAGCTTCTGCGGATAATCCTCGACGCGGCGAACCTTGCAATGCTTGAAAAGCTGAGGGAAAACTCGCTTCATGACCACGCGGTTTTCCAACACGTAACTCACGCCCGACGGCGTCCGGCCATTGTCCTCGAGGACGAGAAACTGCCCCTTCGCATCCCGCACGAGATCGGTTCCGCACACGTGCACATACTGCCTGCCCGGCGGCGTGAAGCCCACCATTTCCTTGCGGAAACCCTTCGACTTCAGCACCAACTCCGCGGGGATCACCTTCTCTTTGAGGATGCGCTGGTCGTGGTACACGTCGTAGAGGAACGAGTTCAACGCCAGGATGCGTTGCCGAAGGCCGCGGTCGATGCTGCTCCAATCGTTGGCGGAGACCGGACGCGGAATCAGGTCGAAGGGGAAGATCTTCTCGACGCCGCGGCGGTCGGAGTAGACGGAAAACGTGATGCCGTGGTTGACGAAGACCAGGTCCGCGAGCGCTCGCTTGTCCATGAACTCCGGGGTCGTCAGCCGACCGATCATGCCGATCAGGTCGCGGAAAGCAGGGTGCGGCGACCCCGCCCCGGCGAAGAGTTCGTCGTAGGCTTGAGGATGGGTCTGGTACTCCTCAAAAAGCAGAGGCGCATTGTAACCAGCGAAGGGCGCACGGGCCTGGGAGGCGGCAACCGTTGGAGCCATGGCGGTACCCGAGTTTTCAAGAACAAGAGCGACTCACGCATCCCTGGGCAAACGCTGTGCCCCCTGCGGCCGCCGCTCACTCCGTGCTAAACATGGAATGCCGCATCACGTGTGCGGGCAACCATTTGAATCACGTCATCTTTCCGTTCGAATCCATGAAAAGCAAGCGAACCGTGGCAAACCTCGAAACGATGCCTAACGTTTAATCACGCTCCGCCTGATCCCCATGCAGATACGGCCTGACTTCGACGCTTGATCCTCGTGACTTGAGCGTTTTGCCTGAAATTTCCGCCGCAGGTCCGCCTGCCGTTTCTCCACGCAAATCTCGATTCCATCCACGCTTTGCCTCACCGAAGCCGGAGCGTTCGCACACGTTGTCCCGCATCGACTTAGCGAAAAGGCCCGCAATTTGCCTTTGCCCCTGCAACTCCGGTTTTTGTCGCCGGTCTACTCTCTCCCTCCCGCGAGCGTCCCCACGCTCGGAGTTTCCTCAAACCATGCTGGACAAGACTCTCTCCATCCTCCTCGCCGGCGGAGTCGGCACGCGCCTGCATCCGCTGACCGCCGAACGAGCCAAGCCTGCCGTCCCCTTCGCCGGCAAGTATCGCATCATCGACTTCACGCTGACGAACTGCCTGCATTCCGGCCTTCGCCGGGTATTGGTGCTCACGCAGTACAAATCGCATTCGCTGCAGAAGCACCTCCGCGACGGCTGGTCCATCTTCAATCCCGAGTGCGGCGAATACATTACGCCGATCCCGCCCCAGATGCGTACCGGGGAAACTTGGTACTCCGGCACCGCAAACGCCATCTACCAAAACCTCTATCTGCTGGAGCGTAGCGGGGCAGAGACCGCCCTCATTCTCTCCGGCGACCACATCTACCGCATGGACTATGCGGAGATGCTGAAGTTCCACAAGGAGAAAGGCGCCGCCCTCACCATCGCCTGCATGAAAACCCCTCTCGAGGAAGCACGCGCCTTCGGCGTCATGGGAATCGATGCGGAAAGCCATGTCGTCGAATTTCAAGAAAAGCCCGCGGCGCCGAAATGCATGCCCGACGATCCCAAATCCGCCCTCGTTTCCATGGGCATCTACGTCTTCAACATGGACCTGCTCTGCCAGGAACTGAAGAACGACCATGAGCGGGCCGAATCGCAGCATGACTTCGGCAAAGACATCATCCCGCATCTCATCCAGGAAAGCAAAGTCTTCGCCTACCGCTTCGGCGAAACCCGAGGCCGGGTGACGCCTGACCGCTACTGGCGCGACGTGGGCACCATCGACGCCTACTACGACGCCAACATGGACCTGCTGAAGCCCAGCCCCGCCATGGACCTCTACCAAGATGATTGGCCGATCCGCACTTACCACAACCAAAACCCGCCCGCCCGCATGGTGGCCGGCGAATCCGGGGCCGACGGCATCCTCGTCAACTCGATCCTCGGCTCCGGCAGCGTCATCGCCGGCGCCACCGTCCGCCGCTCCATCCTTAGCTCCAAAGTCCGCGTGGAGGAAGCCGCCGAGGTGCTCGACTCCATCCTCTTCGACCGCGTCACCGTGGGCCGCAAAGCCAAGCTCCGCCGCTGCATCATCGACAAGGAAGTGAAAATCCCGCCCGGCGAAACCATCGGCTACGACCTCGCCAAAGACGCGAAGCGATTCACGGTCAGCGAGCAAGGCGTGGTGGTGGTGCCCAAGGGCTACAAGTTCTGCCAGGAAACCATCCCCTCCGCCCCCACCGAAACCGCCACCCCGGAACCCCGCGTTGCCAAACGGGCCTAACCCGGTTCCGTTTCGCTTACGGTTCGATGGAGATAGGCCGACCAAAGGAACCACGAGGGAACGGGTTGCGAGTTCCCGTGGTTCCATTTCGGTTCCATTTGCCCCCCACCCCGCCATCGCGACATGTGAAGATTTCCGAAATCCAGCCGCTAACCACCAACCTAGTAAACTCACCCATCCTTCCGGGTTTTCGAAGGCAAAAAACACCGTTTGCTTTCGGCACGAATCGGTTTGCTGACGGCGAAAATCCGCCGAAATCCCACACCGAGCGTGAACGGTCCCAGAAGACCACCCTACCCGGAGGACCCTCCATTTGCAAAGTCGGTGGTTTTACCGCTGCTGACTTTGCATATCCCGGCAGGCGGCGATACGATCGAAGAGACTGAGACCAAGACATTTGCCCTCACCCCCTCACTACGCCGAAGGCATTGGATCTAGCAGCCTAACGGCGGCGGCGACGCGGAAGAATCGACCAACACGATGTCTTTACGCCAAAGGCGTTGCAGCCAACAGCCCAGGGTTGGCGACCGCAGGGAGCCTACCCTGGGTAACTCCACCCACACACGGTAGTACCCAAACGGGGTCGACCCGGCCGTCTATGGCGATGTAACTTCGTCGGGGTAGCTGGCTTGTTCGCGACCCGCCACCCAGGGTAGGCAGGCTCCTGCGGTCGCCAACCCAGGGCTGTCAGATGCAACGCCCTTGGCGTAAAGAAGCGATCGCAAGGTTTCCATCACCGCCTCCAAGTAGAAATCCATATTCTTCCTTGCGAGGCTTTTCTCGCATAGTATGATATGCCGGGAAAAATCGGATCATTGTTGGTCGCTTAAGGGATCAGCCGCAGATGGTGCATTCGTCGATCGACTCTATCCTCGACGCCTCGACGATCGACGCGATCCGTTTATCTTCTACGGCGACGTGTGAGATCCTCGACCCGGAAGCCGAAGAGCGTCACCCCGTCACATTGGCTCCACCACGCGAGTTGGCCTCAGAGCAGCTATCGAAGCTAAAGCAGATGCTCCTCGATCCGCGGTCCTGGTTCTTCGCCAAGAAGCGATGTCTGCCACGCTCGGCTGCGCTTTTTCGATTGCACAGCAAAAACTGCTATGTGACTGTCACGATCGATAGGCCCTGCGTGGGGTGGATCGTCACTGGGCCGAATGGGCGTTGGGGTGGCTTTTTCGATCCGGTTCAGGACCAGGTGTGGACTATGGTTAAGGAGCTTTTTCCGGAATACGCCTCACCATCGCGGCGTTCGATGCGTCGGGTGCAATCGCCGAGTTGCGGGCCGCTCGTGAATCAGGCGAAGGCCGCGGTTCATTTCAACCTGCTTCGATGCGGCACGCTGCGCCCCCGACGTGATGTGTCGGGGTATCTTGCCTTTGCACGCGAAGCAGGCCGCCTAGAACTCTATCGTTTGATGCAAGGACGACCATGAGTCTTCGTTCGGAATTCGAAGTGCTTTTGCCCGAATACCGAGGCCTCCATTTTCATGCCTAATGACTGCTCGGCATCCTGATTCATTCGGAGATTTTCGTGCCTAAAAAGCGGAAGCGACTCGATGGCCGGCAACAAGTGATGCGCGACATGGCCGAGGCCGCCTCGGATCGGGGTCAGCATTTTTTCTACGTGCTCATCCGCGAGCCGCTCGGCCCTATGGATCGCGGCGACAAGTATGAGGAGCCTCTTGCTGCGGCACTCGGACATCTAGGCGATGTCACAGGGGGCGGGTCGCAGCTTGGTGAAGGCAACAGCATCGAATACTGTGGAATCGATATCGTCGTGAACGACCGTGACCGCGGACTCGAAGCAATCCGAAAGTGCCTTCGAACGTGCGGCGCGCCGGATGACACCGTGATCGAGGAGTACATCCCTGTGTTCCAAGAGTTGCGGCTGTAGCGTCGCACGGCGCACAAAGGGGACATTCATGTTTAACAGTCGCATATAAAACATGTTTGCCCCCTTTTTTCCGACGTTGTCTGGTTCTTCGCCACAGGACTGCTCTTGCATGACGGCAGCAACTGTAGCTGCTGCGCCATATTATTCTCGGTTGCGACGACTCCGATTACCGCTGGGAACTTCCGGGCGATAGTATCGCACATCGGTGGTTTGAGAAACAAGTTCTTGGACAGAGATCTCACCTCGCAAAAACTGCTGGTGGAGTTCGTGGCAGGTAGACCCTCGAATATGCCCCGCGTCCCAGATGCCGTCTATCGACGATTTGCCGTCCCAGATGAGTTCGCGCGGCCCGCCCGGCGCACGCTCGTCGAATACCCTTCCGAACTCGGGACTTGAGGGATCTTTCACCTTTGCACCTTCCCAGATCTCCCGGTAGTCCGCCGGTGTCATGCGTGGACGTTGCCGATTCGTGCCATAGATCGAGCGTTCGGCCATGAACTGACGAACGGCGACCGAATCTGCGTCTACACCCATCCTTCTGAGCGCTGCCTGAGCTGCCACTACATCCTCGACGGTTCCGGCGTTCAGACGCTTCGCAACGTGTGCAGCTTCAGCATCGAAAGCAGGATTGGCACCCCGAAGGGCCGCTGCCCGTTCGTGGCCGATTAGCCCCACTACATCGTCAGCGTTCGTCCCGAATGCGTCGAGAACAGCTTTCCGTTGAGCGTCGTTCAATCCGGCTCGTCTCAAGGTGTCCCGAGCCTTTCCAAGTTGCCCAGCGGGGAATAAAAGGGAACATACATGTTTAACAGTCGCATATAAAACATGATTGCCCCCTTTTCTTTGTCGAACAAACTCCAGCTCGGCCGCGGCCGGCCTGGTCCTCATCGCGACTCGTCTTTCGCCTTGGATCGCGCTCGCGATCGGCGGCGCAAGCGTCGTCGTGTGCGGCATGCAAATCTCCGCTCGCCTCACGTACGAAGCCGACTCCGATTGAGCTGCGGGCCATTCGATGTCATGAAAGCGAAAGGCATGGTCGACTGGGGTCATGTCTAGATGCCGGGTATACTGGCATGCCTGCGTCGGCCTGTTGCCGACCTGAAATAAAGGACAGCGGACGCCATGCTTGTCGATCTTGTTTCCGTCACCGCACCCGATGGCTGCGTGCTGCACGGCGCCTTGCAGCGGTCGGATGCGCCTTGCTCGCTTGCCCTGGATGCGGCTTGCCTCTTCCATGGCACCGGGAGCAATTTCTATGGCTCATCGCTGCTGGAATCGGTTTCGCAAGGCCTGGTCGATCGCGGCGTGCCGACGGTTCGGGGCAACACGCGCGGGCATGACGGGATCAGCCATAGCTCTTTCCCTCGCGGCGGCGTGCGGTTGGGGGCAGCCTTCGAAACGGTGGACGATTGCAGGCACGATCTGAAGGGCTGGTTCGATTTTCTGAAACGCGAGTTCGGCCCTCGCATCCTGATCGGCGGCCATAGCCTCGGCGCCGTGAAAAGCCTCTATGCCGTCGCCCATGAAAGCGGACTGGAACCGACGGCGATCCTCGCGATTTCGCCGCCGATGCTCTCCTACGAGAAGTTCTGCAGCAGCGATCTGAGGGACGACTTTCTCGAATCGTTTCGCCGAGCGGAGGAACTCGTCGCGTCCGGCCAAGGCAACACGTTGCTGGAGGTGCGCATCCCGCTGCCGATGCTGATCTCGGCCGCCGGCTACGTGGAAAAATACGGCCCGGACGAGCGCTATGCCTTCCTGCGCTTCCTCCGCCTCGTCCGCACGCCGACGTTCTTTCTCTACGGCGGCAACGAAATCCGCAGCAACCCCGCGTTCACGGAAGTCCCCCAAGCGATCGCGGAACGGCAAACGAAACAACCAAACCTCGGCCTGCACATCATCCCCGAAGCCGACCACTTCTACACGGGCAAACGTCCGGCAGCGTGGACGGCGATCGATGCGTGGCTTGGAAAGCAGGTTCCCATTGCAAACCGCTTCGAGGAGGAATAACAAGGATCGTCACCGAATTCTCGGCTCATCGTTCGCTTGCTCATTGTGTTCGGAGGATGCCGGAATGTTCGCGTGGATCAAGACGCTACTGGGTGGGAGCAATTCCGAGCCGGAGCCGGCGGTCGCCCCGATGCATCCGAAACGGCGAACGACTGGTCGTGGGATCATTTGCACCAGGTGCAAACAGCAAGCTCCCAGAAGCGTCAACAATCATGCCTACTGTGCGGAGTGCGAAGCCGAAGTCCGCCGGGCCTATGAGACGAGAAACGACTGCCCGCAATGCGGAACCAAGGGGACGCATCAAGGCAGATCCTACTGGAGCGGCCGGAACGAGCGTGGGGAACCCTGCGGCGGATTCGACGATGTTTGGTTTTGCAGCCAATGTCGACATTCGTATCGAACCAAAAGTTGACCCCGTTCTCGGGAGGAATTCCTTGCAAACGGCACGCGAAAGGGATACGTTGCGACAGCATTGAACGCCGAGCAACTTCTTGATGTGGTCACTCCATCGCCTCGTGTGGCTCAACATTCTCACTCACGTTGCGGGCCTTGCTCTTGCTGGCTTGTACGTGTCGTCCGGCACGCCGCTTGTACCTTTGGAATCGCGTCTTCGATTTCTTTCTGAAACGCCCGGGGGTTGGAGAGTCGCCTGGTGCGTGTGGATCGCTTGCGCTGCGGCACTTTTGGCGTTTCTTGGACGCATCGCAATATGCAGGTTGCCTCGGCCGGGACTCGCGTCCATCGGATTGACGTTCGCCATCGTGGCATTCGGATTCGACCTGACCTGCGACGCGCTCTACATCGTCGTGTTTCCCGACTTGGCCGTCCACGCTCATGATCCGACCTTGTTTTTGCTTGTCGAACGCATCACCGGCATCGTCAGCCTTACCATCGCCAACGGCTTGTACACGGTCGGCGTCGTTTGCGTCAGCGAAGCGTTGCCTCGCGATGGCGCCGTTCGCTGGACGCGCGAGGTCGGTTGGTGCGTGGGAGTGTTCGGCGGAATGATGGCGGCCGCGGGGGTGACGGGCGATCCCTGGCATGCCGCTGCCGCCACGGGACCGACGATCCTGGCGTTCTGCATTTGGACGTTGCTTGCGGCCCGATCGCTCGCACGAGCGGACATGACGGCATGAAACGCGTCATCGTATTCGGCGGCTACGGCGTATTCGGGTTCAGCATATCACGCGTGCCTTGCTCGAGCGAAATATCCCAACCATCGCGGCCGGACGCGACTCGGCACGAGCGCGGTAACTCGTCGCGCCCCTGGGCGGTCTCGTGCCGCGAGGCCTGGGCGCGGACCTCGGCACGATGGATTCGTGCCTTGCCGCCTTGCAAGGACATGATGTTGCCGTGCATGCCGCGGGGCTCCTTCGGGCGTCTTGGACGATACGCTTCCTGGTGCCACGCCCGGAACGCATCGTGCTTCGCCGATGGATATCGCGGACGACCGAGGGCTACGCGGCGAACGTCCGAAGTAGGGGCACCTCGTTCGCCGAGCGAGGACTGGCGGCGGTCTACGGTTGCTCGAGCCTGCTCCGGCAATTTCCGGGCGCTCCCCGGCCTCGCGCGCAGCGCGACAAGTCCGGCGCCGGGTGCGATCGACGCCATTTATCGGGAATCGGAATGCCAAAGGGATCGCAGCGATTCGATCGCTTCGGGCGGTCTAGAAACCCATTGCGGCGCCCTCAAGGAACGCTCCGAGGGTTTCGCGATCGGGAAGTGGTCCGTCTGCCGAGCCCCTTTGGGAATCGCGGCGTTTTCAACTTCGAGTCACCCGACTACGACCTTTCGCTTCCTTGTTCGGCGCCAGCAGGGCGGTCGAAGGTTGGCTTCGAGTTGCGATTCGCGACCTACGCTTTCGCCGTACCTTCTTTCTTGGGCGCCAGCAACTCGGCGTGGCCTGCTCGGGCGATCGAGTTGCCCAGTTCATCTGGATGGATCGGCAGCGCCCTGGCGGGGCCGTCATGACGGAACTTTTCAGCGGCGTCGCACGATTCGCGTCGTTGGGGCCCACGCGACGGTCGTTGCACGGCGGCGCTGCCCGCCGTACTGGTCGCGGCGTCGCTCGCCGCCGATCCGCCGCTTCGCACCGGGGCTTGCACCGCATACGAGTTTTTCGGAGCGAAACAGCTCTGGAAGCATTGCAGCAAGCCGGTTACCGCCGTGCATCGGGAGCGAACCGCGATGAACTGCCGGGTGATCTAGCATGGGAGGCGGTAACGGCTGCCGGTTATGCGTCTTTCCGCAGCCCGTGCCTGCTGGAGTCGTTGCCTGAAGGATCGCTGCTTCGAGTTGTTCGACGTCCCGTATCCAGGTTTCGAAATCGGCCTCGCGAGCGGAACTTGGACTTTTTCTTGGATGTCGTGTCGATTTCGATTCGGAATGCACTTGCCGGCGTCGACTGACGGATCGCCTCCATGCACAGGGCATCGGCAGATCGTTTCTGCGCTCTGCCTGCGTGCCCGAGACCACCGCCGGCGAAGTTGATCCTCCAAGGGGCGCGGTGCTTGGGGACTCGAACACCGATGGATGCCCTGGCTCATGCGTTCGAGCTTCGTGCGCATGGGGGATTTCAGTCGCTGTTCCGGCGCGGAGTGGTTTCGCCGTCGACTTGCCTGCAAGCAGTTTGAGCGATCGTTGAGCGACACGGAGCGAAACCGCTTCTTCGACGGCTACCAGCAATGTTCGGCGGCGACGGATCTGTTCGATCGGATCCGCCCGAGCCTGCTACGGAAGTCTGGAGCGCGATCTCCACGCCGTGCCTGGCGCCTTAGATAACCTCGAAGCGTGGTGGGGCCGAATGGACGCGTCGTCGGCAACGACGAGCTGCAAGCGACCGAACATGCGTTTGGCATTCGGATCCCGCTCCGCGAATTTCCGGACTGGGGTCATTGTACTCCGGATGATCGACGTGCCCGATACGTGGATGGGCGACCCTGCCGATGCACTGGAAGCCGTTGAGCTAATTCGATGATGCTTCAGTTCCGAAGCTGAACACCCCAGGTCGGGCAGCCGCCGCCAAATTGCGGGTGCCGACGACTTGCGGGCGGCGGCGACGAGGTCCGTTCCGCAGTGCGTTTTCGCCGCCGCAAGGATGCGGGTTTCGCCGATCGCCCGATCCGGCCTTCGCTGACGGAAGACACTCGCACCACATCGAACGCGGGACAACTGCTGTCGCTTCCAGTTCGGATCGACGATGAATATGCCGCTTCCGCGAAACGCGTGGTCGATGCTTTGCCTCGATGGTCAGCGCACTGATCGGCGTCGCTTCGTGCAGCCGCTTGTGGCTGCGGAGGGAAGCGGGCGTCGCATTTTATGATGGCTTCTACTGGAGCGCACTCCAGACGCACGGCAGCAACGAAGGATTGACTTCCGGCCAAGACCGAGGAGAGGCACCCGGGGGCACTTTAATCGTGAAGATGCCCGGTCGATCTTTCTTGCCGCACCATCGAGTTCGGCAACCGCACGGCGATGCCCGCTGACCTTGAATTCGGCAGGGACGCGGCGGGGTATGTTCTCCTGCAGGTCCGCCCTGCTCTCTTTCCCGTCGCACGCAATCCGACGTTATCCCTGGCCAATCACAAGGAGATTCTCGGCGATCCGCCCAGCCGTTGGATGGTGGCGGCGCTGGTGGAAGCGGGAAAGGACCTGTCGTTTCCCGCCCTCGCCGATCCTGCGATCGCCCAATGGGACGAGGCCTACGCCGTCGAGGCGGGCGAGCGCGCTTGGCTCAACGTTTCGTTTTGGTATCGCTGGATGGATCATTTCGGCTTGCCTCGCAGCATGGTGACCGAAGGAGTCGGCGGCCAAACTGAGGGACCAGCGGACGAACGAATGATGGCGACTCGCTTTCTGCGCTCGATCCCGCGTCTCGTATGGTTTCAGCTCTGCTGCCTGGGAACACTCCCGACGCTCAAGCGGGAGTTTCGTCGGCTCGACCGCACCATTGCTGCCGCATCGACGTTGAGGTCGCTGCATGAGGCAACGGCGGATGGGCTTCGCCTTGCCCTTCGCGGCAACTTCGCCATCAATGCATTTCTCTCAGGCGCGAGCCGTGTGCGGCGCCTCTTGCGCATCGGCGGGAAAGCACGGGTGGTCACTCAGGAAATGATGGACGACTACGAGAACCTTCGCCGCGTTCCCCTCAGGGAACGGGAATCAGCGCTGGATCGTTGGCTTCAGCAATACGGACACCGAGGCCCACTTGAAAGCGATCTGTCGCGACCTCGTTTCATCGAGTTGCGTGATGTGCTCTGGGCTGACCTCCGGTCAGGGACCGAAGCACCTCCGGCTCCGGAAAAGACCTCGCAGCCGAATCGGCCCAGTTGGTCGAGCGTGTTTTGGAAAATCGATGAGACTCGCGAGTGGTTTCGGGACGAGATGATGCGGCGTTGGCTCCAACTGCGGCGACGCATCCAAGACGAAGCGAAAAGATGGGCGGAAGCGGGAAAGCTCGAATCGCCGGAAGACGTCTTCTATTTGCGGCCTAGCGAGTTCGACGCATCGGACCTGAAATCGGCGGTTGCGAAGGGCAAGAACGACTGGCAACGAGCCGCAAGCGTCATCGTGCCATCAACCGCCTCCTTAGAAGAAGTGCGACGCTTGATGGTCGAATCCATGTTTCGCGAAGGAGCAACAGAAACCCGAACGAGGTTTCCTGGAATTGCTCTGACCTCGCACAACGTCGAAGGCAGAGTGGTGAAAGCGCATGATCTCGTCGAATTGCTCAAGCGGGAGGCGGAAGAGGCCGTCCTGAAATCCGATGCAATTCTCGTGGTCCCGACGCTTGAGCCTTCTTGGGCGGTGGTCTTTGCTCGAGTCGGCGGAGTCGTAGCTGAACTAGGCGGAGAACTCAGTCACGCATCCATCTTGCTGCGCGAGGCCCGAAAACCGGCCATCGTCAATTGCCACGGTATTTTCTCGCAGATTCGCGAAGGAAATCGGATTCGACTCAATGGAGCACTTCAGGCTGTCGAAGTTCTCGAATGATCTATTCTCATGCCTCTGAATCAAAGGAATCGGATTTCGTCCGAAAGATGCGTCCCATGCATCGCCAGGCGTGCAAAGGCATGGAACCTTGCGCGGTCACTCCTTGTTGCGCAACTCGAATTTTCCGACAGCGAAATGACCGCCTGGCATCGTCTCCACGCCGATGGTCGCTGAGCCGGCGTTTCCGCTCTCCAGCGCCATGTCGATGAGCGTGCCGTCATCCAAATGCACGGACATGAAAAGGATTCCTCTTCTCGGCTCCTTGAACCAGGGAGCACTGGCGATTTCTTTTTCGAAGGCTTCCCGCGGCAGGTCCGCTTGAAGTTTCGGCGTAAGACATGCATGCGCTCGAGCGAACTCCCCCTGACGAATGCGCTGGACGAACTCCGCGGCGAACTGCTGTTGCGGCTCCACCTTGGCCCTATTTCGCTTCAGATCAGCCATTGCTTTCTTGAATTCGGGCGACTCCTTCCGGACTCGATCCATGAAATCAGGAGGCACTTGAATCGTGCGATCTTCGAAAAAGACGCGATACGTTTTGGCAATGAGGCCAGCGATCGCTAGCGCCAACAGCATGACGCTAAACAGAATTCGGATCGCCGTGCCAACTATCGACGGGCGGCGCGCGAGTGGTGGGGGCGCCTTGATCTCCAGAGGCTGCTGCAATTCGCTTTGCAGCAACGCCATCCCGCAACGGCCGCATGCCCCTGCAACCCGTTCCGCGGCGGTCATTGCGACGTGGCAGCGAGGACATTGCACAAAGGACATTGTTGAATTCTCGCGAGGAACGCGCTTGACCGGCCCAAGTTTTTTGCCTTACCGAAAGGATCGTCGCGCGCCTGCGTCGCCGATTCAATATCATCCCTCGACAATGACCCCTCCATTACAAGTTATTCAGCAACGTCGATTCCACTCCAGTGCCAATTCACCCTTTCAACGTCGCGAACGGCATCCGTATCTCGTGCAATCCAAGACGATGCCAAGCGAGATAACCCTTAGCCTGGTCGGTTCTCGAACCGGTTCGCGACTCCGCAATCGATTCATCCCTGCTCCATCAAGGAAAACACGCAGGCTTGCCATGGCGCCATATCCAGAAACAGCCCCCGCCTCAGCAGATCGTCGCCGTTCCATGAATAGCTTGCCGCACTGAGCTGATCCTGAAGTTGCCATGTCTTGCCGGCAACTTCGTCGTACGGCAGACGGACAAGGCACTGACTCCGATTCGGTGCGTAGTTCACTGCTGCAACCAGAACCTCGCCCTCGGAACTTCTCCAAGCGGAAATGACGAAACAGTCGTTTGTCCAGTTCCCTTCCCACGCGGCAGCGCCATCCAGCAGTTGCCACATGCCATCACGGACGATCGGTCGACGCAGGACCACGAACAGCCGGCCATAGAACTCTTTCAAACTCTCATCGATCGGCTCCGTCGGGCCTCGAACGAGGTGGGGCGAGATGCGTTTTTTGCACCCGTCGAACTGTCCTTGGTGGAAGAAACGCAAACCGGGGGAAAGAAAGGAAATGACCGCCGCGGCGCGATGGACATCGGGAGTGAATACCGTGGCTGCCCGGGGTTCGTCGTGATTCTCCAAGAATCGAGCGAGCTTGTTTTGGTATTCGAGTTCCGCTCGCAAATGGTCGCGCACCGGCTTCGCATGTCCATCACGAAGGCGATCGTAAAGACGCTTGTCGTAGGCATAGTCGAAGCCCTGTTGCTGCATCGTCCATTCCAGGTCCCAATACACTTCCGCCATGAAGACGAAGCCGGGCGAGCGATCTCTCACTCGGCGCGTCGCCTCGGGCCAAAAGAGCGGAGCCCGCATGCCCCAGGTTCGCTCGAAAACATCGGGAAGCACCAGCATCGCCATATCGCAACGCACGCCATCACATTGTCCGGCGATCTTCGTCAGTTCGCCGATCATCGCCTCTTGAACGGCGGGGGCAGCGTAGTTGAGTTGGAGCGTGTCCGGCCAACCTGAAAAATAGGGATCGCGACCATATGCAAAGATCATGTCGCCGGCTTGACGCTTGACCCGAACGTAGTTTTGCGGAGCACGAATAATGTCGGCCTCCGTACCTCGAACGAAGTGCTCGGGATGGGTTTCCACCCACGGATGTCCGAGCCCCATGTGGTTCGGAACGAAATCGAGCATCAGCTTGAGTCCGCGTTGTTTGAGGCGATCTCGCAGTCGCGTGAGCGCGGCATCGCCTCCAAGATTCTCATGCACGGTGTAGCTGGTGATCGCGAAACCGGAGCCGAGGATGTCTTCGTCTCGCAAATCGGGAAGCGTTTCTTGAAATTCCCGACGCCATTCGGAATTGCTTCTCGACACTTCCTGCGCGGCCTGCCCCGTCTGCCAAACGCTCAGCAACCAGATCCAGTCGAAGCCGCGCGCTGCCAGTGCGTCAAGGTCCGCATCAGGTGCGTCGTCCAGCGTGGCTCGACGGCCTAGTGACTTGGAAAGTTCCGTCAGCCATACGCGAGTATTGATCTGATACAGCGAAGGATAACGTGGGGATGTCATGGCCGTAGGCCCCCGAGCAAGAGAGCGTTTAGGCGAGTCGATGCGCTCCAGGCTACGTGCGGCGAATGCAACATGCCGTCATGACGAGCCTAGCTGCCTGCGGTTGCGGCAGCCGCTCCTCCATCGGTCGCGAAAATGGCTCGCTTGCCGCCAGCCAACACAGCTTCCGATTTCACGCTGGCGAACATATGCATCAATCGTGCGATCACGCCGGTCCAACCCGTCTGATGGTTCGCGCCTAAACCCGCCCCGTTATCGCCGTGGAAATATTCGAAGAACTGAAGGCAATCGCGCCAGTGCGGGTCTTCCTGAAACTTCCGGGTTCCGCCGTAGACAGGACGGCGCCCGTCTTGATCCCTGAGGAAGATATTGGCAAGCCGGCGCGCGATTTCCTCCGCAACCTGGAACAACGTCATTCGCGTGCCGGACCCGGTGGGACACTCCACGGTGAACTCGTTGCCGTAATAGCCGTAGTACTGCATCAAAGCGCGGATGATTAGAGCGTTGACCGGCATCCAAATTGGGCCGCGCCAATTGGAATTGCCGCCGAACATGCCGGTGTCGGACTCGGCCGGCAAATACGAAACGCAATACTCTTGGCCGCCCGTTCGGAACACGTATGGATGCTCGGCATGGAAGCGCGAAAGCGAACGGATGCCGAAATCGCTAAGGAATTCGTTTTCGTCGAGCAACTTGGACAGCACGCGACGGAGTTTGGATTCGTCGAGAATCGACGCAAGCTTTCGGCCGCCGAACCCCTTTTTCGCGGGATCATGGATGGCCGCCCGCACTTCAGGTCGCGCATCGAGGAAGTGCCTGATCCGTTCGCCTATTTCAGGGTATTTCGCAATCACTTCGCCATCGAACGTCGTGGCGGCGCACAGCGGCAGAAGACCAACCATCGACCGAACTTTCAGCCGCTGAGCGCTGCCATCAGGCAAGCGCAGCACGTCGTAGAAAAATCCGTCTTCTTCGTCCCACATTCCGACTTCGCCGCCCAGATGCGTCATTGACGACGCGATCCAAAAGTAGTGTTCCAAAAACTTGAGCGCCATATCGACGTAGTCCGCATCGGTGAGTGCCAGTTCCGACGCGATTTCAAGCATGTTTTGGCAGTACAAGCACATCCAAGCGGTGCCGTCGGCTTGCTCCAAGTATCCCCCGGTCGGCAACGGGGCGCTGCGGTCGAAGACGCCGATGTTGTCCAATCCCAGGAAGCCACCCTCGAAGATATTCCGCCCGCTTCGATCTTTTCGATTGACCCACCAGGTGAAGTTCAAAAGCAGTTTTTGGAAATTGCTCTTGAGCCATTCCGTGTCGCCTTTGCCTTTTTGCGATTTATCGAGGCGATACGTGAAGATCGTCGACCAAGCATGTACCGGAGGATTGACGTCGCCGAAATTCCACTCATAGGCTGGGATCTGCCCGTTGGGGTGCATGTACCTCTCGCGGAGCATCAGTTTAAGCTGCTGCTTGCCGAAATCCGCATCCACAAGCGTCAAGGCGAGGACATGAAAAGCCAGGTCCCAAGCCGCGTACCAAGGATACTCCCACTTGTCCGGCATGGAGATGATGTCGCCGTTGTACATGTGGTGCCAGTGCTCGTTTCGAGGCGCCGCCTTGCGGGACGCCTGAAACGGATCGGAACCTCTCTCCTCGAGCCACTTGTCCACATCATAATGATAAAACTGCTTACTCCACAGCATGCCAGCTAAAGCCTGGCGCATGACATTGGCTTGATCGGGATCAAGCGTGCGCGGAATGACCGCAGCATAGAATTCGTCGGCCTCTCGGCGACGGGCCTGCATAACGCTGTCGAATTGGGCGAAGGGATGCGGGGCTTTGCCGTTTCCGCGCCCAAACGCCGTGTCGCTGAGTCGAATCCGAACCGACTTGCTTTGGCCCGCCTCCATGTTTAGGTGATATACGGCAGCGACCTTTGTACCCTTCATCTCCGGATTCACTGCCTCGACTTTCCCCTGGACGACAAATGCGTCAATGCCGTCCTTCACGTACGGAGTCCGATTCGGCACGCCGAAGATCCGCTGGGTGTTCGTTTCGTTCTCGGTGAAGAGCAGCGGCACTTCGCCTTCGCAGCACCAGTGCCGCTCCCCCAACTGGGCATCCGTCGCTTTCACGCCCCTCCAACCGGCCGTTCCTGGAGCCTGCTGCAAGGACGGTTTGTCGGGCGCTCCCTGCCAAGACCACTGATTGCGAAACCAAAGCGTCGGCAAGACATCAAGTTCGGCAGCGTCGGGGCCGCGGTTATAAACCGTGATCTGTACCAGAATATCCTCGGGAGTATCCTTGGCGTATTCGACGAGCACGTCGAAATAGCGGTCTTCGTCGAAAACGCCGGCATCAAGAAGCTCATACTCGAAATCCCTACGGCCTCGAGCACGGCTCGTATTCACGAGATCGGCATAGGGAAACGCCGACTGAGGATATTTATAAAGATACTTCATGTACGAATGGGTGGGCGTGTTATCAAGGTAGAAGTAGTACTCTTTCACATCCTCACCGTGATTGCTCTCGCTGTTGGTGAGGCCGAAAAGCCTTTCTTTCAAAATCGGATCTCTGCCGTTCCAAAGGGCAATCGCGAAGCACAGTCGCTGCTGATCGTCCGAGATGCCGGCCAAACCGTCCTCGCCCCAGCGGTAGGCGCGTGAGCGGGCTTGGTCGTGAGAAAAGTAATCCCAAGCGTTGCCTCCCTCGCTGTAATCTTCGCGCACCGTCCCCCACTGGCGTTCGCTGAGATACGGACCCCACTTTTTCCAATCGGCCTTCTTCTCGCGTGCCTGCTCAAGCCGGGCTTGTTCCGCAGTCATGGCGCACCTTGATTTGATTAGAACGGAAGCCTTAGAACATGTTTGTAATGGCCCGGAATGGACTCCAATTCGGTCCCTTCCGTCGGGAAAAACGGAAGACGCTGATCCCAGGGATGTTCTACGCTTGGCAGGCTCCAAAAGTTGCCGTCGGGGTCCAACACAACCCACTGTTGGCTTGCTCGGTCCACATAGATCTTCGCACGCTGCTGCCGCACTGCGATCATCTCTGCGTCCTCATGTGACGACGGCGATCGGCAATTTCCGCATACCTGGAAATCGGCGCTGCGGGCCCAAGTCAACACAATCGGATCGTCCGTCGCATTTGCGATGCCGCTCATGAAGCACTCGCTTCGGAATGCGACAAGCTCCTTACCTTCCTTGCTTTGAGCGCGCCGGGCAGATTTTTTCGAATCCAACGGAGCCCGTCCGCAATGTGTGCGGATTCGCGTACTGGTTCCCTTTGACACGCTCAGTTTGGATCCTGACTTCAACGACGATAATCACCATCGTTCTCCTAGCCGGCGGGGATGAAACCGTAGTACATTATTCCGTGGACTGACCATCGCGTTCCCGGCACCGCATGCGCGATGTCTCCCCTCGCGATCTGGCCACTTTTCGATGCTTCCACGAACGATTCTCGAAGAGTCGAAACGAATGAGACTCGACGAAACCGGCGATTGCTTCGAGACACGGGAGCGGCTTTCATGATCGAGAAAACGGTGGTCGAAGGGCTCTCTCGCCCGCAATTTCTTGAAGCGGTTCAGCGTTCCGGACTACTTTCCGAGCAGCAACTTGAGATGCTGGACCAGACAAACCCGACGGCGGATGCTCATCAGTTGAAGCAGTCGCTCATCGAGTCGGGAACGCTTACTTGGTATCAATGCGAATCGATCGCGCAGGGAGAAGGCGATCGGTTACGGATCGGCAACTATGAGGTGCTCGACCGCCTCGGCTCCGGCGGCATGGGGACGGTGCTCAAAGCACGCCATCGGCGCATGAAACGGATCGTCGCCTTAAAGGTGCTGGCCAAAGAACTAAGTTCCGATCCGAGCTTCGTTCAACGTTTTCAGCGCGAAGTGGAGACGATTGCGCGCTAAGCCATCCCAACATCGTCATGGCCTACGATGCGGACGAGGCCGCGATCGGGCATTTCCTCGTGATGGAGTTCGTCGAGGGCAAGGATCTCGCGACGCTTGTCGCCAGGGCCGCGCCGATGCAAATTCCGACCGCGGTGCATTGCATATTGGAAGCTGCGCGCGGCCTTGCGTATGCCCATCGCCAGGGGATTGTGCATCGAGATATCAAGCCCGCCAATCTTCTTCTGGACTCGGCAGGCAACATCAAGGTTGCGGACCTCGGCCTAGCAAGAATCAACACGCTCGCGTCGAACCATCAGGAAACCGCGGAAAGCAGTTTGACCAAAGTCGGCGGCATCATGGGCACCGCCGACTTCATGCCTCCGGAGCAGGCGATGGATGCCGCCTCTGCGGATCGCCGTGCCGACATCTATAGCCTCGGATGCACGTTGTATTTCGTGCTGACTGGAAAGACTCCTTATGCCGCCCCCAACTTGATGGCGACACTGATCAAGCACCGCGATGCACCGATCCCTTCGATTCGAGCCTCGCGAACGGAAGCGAACGACGATTTGGATCGATGCTTCGCCCGGATGGTCGCCAAGCGGCCGGAGGACCGCTTTCAGTCGATGGAAGAGGTCGTCGCATGCCTGGAAACAGTTCAGGCCTCGCTGCAAGGCGCCACGGCTCCTTCATCGGGAAACAGCGCGCATGCGGCGAAGCGCGAAACCGAAACGCCGCCCTGGAGCGTGCTGCTGGTCGAACCCTCGCGAACGCAGGCGGGAATCATCCGCAAATACCTTCAATCGATGGGACAGGTAACGGTCGCCACAGTAGGCTCCGGCTCGGAAGCTCTGAAGCAGTGCGAAACCAGCGTCCCCGACGCGATCGTCTGCACCATGTTCTTGAACGACATGAATGGCGACGAGTTGGCTCATCGCATCCGCAAACAGACGCCCGTTCGACGCCCTGGATTCGTGCTGATTTGCACCCAGGATGCCGATCAGCACTCGCTGCCCGAGGATGTCGGGATCACTTTGCATAAGCCATTCACGGCAGTCGCGCTCGCTGCAGCGATCGGCAGGTCGTCGCCGTCGCTCGCCTGGTTGACGTCGCCATCGAACGCTCCGTCCGGCACGACATCGAAACCCCCGTCCGTCTCGACCATGGATCGAAGCAAGCTTCGAGTCCTTATCGTGGACGACAGCGCCGCGGCCCGTTTGCATGAACGCACCGTGTTGCACCAACTCGGCTTCGTCGATTTCACGGAGGCGACCGACGGCGTTCAGGCCGTGGCGGCCGTATGTCGGGAAAAATTCGACCTAATCGTCACCGATTACAACATGCCTTTGCTGGATGGACGCGGCTTCATAGAATTCGTGAAGCATAATCCCAGCACGGTTTCCGTCCCTGTACTGATGGTCACGACGGAGACCGATCCCACAATGCTCGAAGCCGTCCGCGCCCTGGGCGTCCTCGCGATCTGCGCGAAGAGTTTTTCGACCGACGATATTCGAAGGATCGTGGATCCGGTGTTCTAACTTCAGTGCGTCTCGGCGCTGCGAAGTTGCTACGGATCGGCCCCAATAGGCATTTCGCGGAGAAGGAACGCTCCGAGGTCGCTAACTCGCGCCGGCGCCAGCGCGCGTCTTCTTCCTCGGGCTGGTCATGAACGAAATCGTTCGCGAGTTTCTGCTCGAGACCCAGGAAAATCTGGCGCAACTCGATTTGGATCTCGTCAAGCTTGAAAAGGAACCCACAGAGCGAGAGACGCTTTCGCGCGTCTTTCGCACTCTGCATACCGTCAAGGGAACGGCGGGGTTCTTGGGGCTCATGAAGCTGCAAAGCGTCGCGCACTCGGCCGAAAATCTGCTAAGCCGACTTCGCTCCGGCGAAATGACGTTCAATCCGCTCATCGCCACCGCTCTATTGTCCGCCGTCGATGCGGTGCGGCGCATGCTGGAATGCGTCGAACGCACCGAGAAAGACGGCGACGAAGATTACAGCGTTCAAATTCATGCATTGGAAGCGTTGGTCCGAATGCCGCGTTCGGAAACGCCTGCCGCAGAGATTCTCAAGCCTGCACCGATTTCCCGGCAGCCAGTCCACGCGGAAGAACGAACCTTTCTTGCAGGAGCCGATGGCCTGAACGCTCTGCACGCGTTGCATTCCGATTCGGACGCTCCTCCTGCGGAGGCCGCCCGCTCCTTCTTAGGAAAGCGTTCCGCTCCAAAAGCATCGGCTCATTCGGTAGTGGGAGCGTCCAATTCCGGTACGCCAGGCGTTTCCGACACCGCGATTCGCGTGGATGTCGGGGTTCTCGACAAGTTGATGACGCTCGTAGGCGAATTGGTGCTGGCTCGCAACCAAATCATGCAGTTCAGCTCGTCCCAGGAAGAGTCGGCATACCTCAACACCGTACAGCGTCTCAACCTTCTGACGTCCGAATTGCAATCGAGCGTCATGAAAACGCGCATGCAGCCCATCGGTAACGCCTGGGCGAAATTTCCCCGTCTTGTGCGCGATCTATCCCTAGCATGCGGCAAGCAAGTTCGCCTGGAAATGGAAGGACGCGAAACCGAACTGGACAGGACGATCCTCGAAGCCATCCGCGATCCCCTCACGCATCTCGTGCGTAACGCGATCGATCATGGCCTGGAAACTCCTGCCGAACGCACCAGCAAAGGAAAACCCGGCGAAGGACGTCTTTCCCTACATGCGTTCCATGAAGGAGGGCAAGTCGTCCTCCGAATCAGCGACGACGGCGCGGGCATCGATCCAAAGAGAGTCCGAGACAAGGCCGTCGGGGCAAAGCTGCTGACCCACGAACAAGCGGCCAAATTAAGCGAGCGCGAATTGCTGCGCCTGATCTTCCTCCCCGGCTTTTCCACGACGGATCGCGTGACCCAGTTTTCCGGGCGCGGCGTGGGCATGGACGTGGTCCGAACCAATATCGAACGCATCGGCGGCTCGGTCGACGTCGAAAGCCAATGGGGCCGAGGCGTCACGGTCACCATGAAAATTCCGCTCACGCTCGCCATCATCCCCGCGCTCACGGTCGCGGCGGGTGGAGATCGCTACGCCATTCCCCAGGTAAGCCTGCTCGAACTGGTTCGCATCGATTGCCAACGGCAAGACGGCATCGAATATGTTCACGGCGCACCGGTCCATCGCCTACGCGGCAACCTGCTGCCGTTGGTCCGGCTCGACGAGCAACTCGGATTGCAAAGAAACGCCGCGGAATCCGACGTCTACATCGTGGTGCTTCAAGCGGAGGACCGGCAATTTGGGTTGATTGTGGACGAGATCCACGACACGCAGGAGATCGTCGTCAAGCCGTTGCAAAAACAATTGAAGACCCTTCACGTCTTTTCCGGCGCAACCATCATGGGAAATGGCGAGGTCGCCCTCATTCTCGACGTCGTCGCCTTAGCGCAACGGTCGCGAGTCCTCCTCGGCAAGCACGACAGTTCGATCGTTGAATCCCAAACTCGCCTTCCTTCGGCCGAGGAGCACCCTGCAATGCTGCTCTGCGAATGGAAACGCGGAAGGCGAATCGGCATCCCAGTTTCCTCCGTTTCCCGGCTTGAAGAATTTGCACGCTCCACTTTGGAACGCGTCGGCTCGGGAAAGGTCGTGCAATATCGCGGCGATGTGCTGCCCTTGGTAGATCTTGCGCAGACGCTAGGCGGCCGAGAGACTTCTGCGTCGCATGCGCAAATCCTTGGCGAACCCGCTCGTCCCGCGCCCCGTCGCCGCAGTCGTCGAACGGAAAACATCCACGTCGTCGTATGCGCCTCCAGGCAAGGACTTGTAGGACTGGTCGTGGCGAGCGTTCTGGACATCGTCCACGAGGCGGTGGTCGATCGTTCCAGAGCGAATCGCCCAGGCGTGACGAGCACTGCCGTCCTGCAAGGCGCCATTACCGAAATTCTGGATGTTGAAGCCGTCATAGCCGCCGCAACGGAGCAACGCCCGGAGTTCGCCCCAGAATCGCGGAGATAGGAGTGGGCACGACATGGGATCGAGTCGACAGTATTGCACGTTCACCGTCCACGACCTTTTCTGCGGTCTCGACGTACTGGAAGTGCAGGAGGTGATGCGCGAACAGCCCATGACACGGGTCCCTCTGGCTCCCCCGGCGATCCGCGGCCTGATTAATCTGCGAGGCCAAATCGTCGTCGCCCTCGACCTTCGGCGACGACTGGGTCTGCCTGAAGGAGCACCTGATCAATCGCGGATCAATGTCGTTGTTCGTACCGAAGAAGGCGCGGTCAGCCTTATGGCAGACGACGTTGATGAAGTGATTGAGGTTTCCGACGACGCCTTCGAACATGCACCGACCACGCTATCCGCTGCGACTCGCGAACTCGTTTCCGGAGTTTGCAAGCTCGAGGGACGCTTGCTCATGATTTTGGACCTAGACAAACTCCTGAATTTGCCTCCTGAAGCAGACGATTTGGCATCACCCCGAAGTTCATGATCCATTCCCGCGCCGAACGACCGACTAGCCGCCTCGATTTCGAAACGACCGGAGCCACGCGATGAAGACCCCGAAAACACCCCGCCCGGCGAAATCACCTCCGAGCGCCAAAAAGAACGCGAAGAGGAACGTGCCATCCCCCATGAAGTCACTCGATTTCGTTCGCGGAACCCTGGCGAGCGTTCAGGCCAATATCTTTCTCGCCGACCTCGACCTGAACATCGTCTATGCAAACGAGCGCGCTCTCGAAACATTGCGAGGCCTGGAAACGGAAATCCATTCCACATTCCACATGGATGCGGATAACATCGTCGGCGGCTCGATTCATCGCTTCCACCGAGACCCCGCACGCGTCGAAAAGATCTTGCGAGATGCCAAATCCTTACCGCACCAAACGCAATTCACCTTCGGCCACGTGACGTTGAGTTCCCGAATCAACGGCGTCTATGGAACAAATCGCAAGCTGCTCGGCTACGTCGTTTGCTGGGAAGACGTCACCGAACGCTTGAGGCTCGAATTGGATTACGCCGGCCAAATCGCGGCGATGAGCAAGTCGCAGGCAGTCTGCGAGTTCGCGATGGACGGCACGGTCGTCGGGGCCAACGACATTTTCCTCCGAGCGATGGGGTATGGTTTCGAAGAGATCCGCGGCCGTCACCACAGTATGTTCGTCGAGGAGGGGGCGCGCGGCGGGCGCGACTATCAGGAGTTCTGGGCCCGACTGAGCCGAGGGGAACACCAATCAGGAGAATTCAAACGCATCGGCAAGGGAGGACGCGAGATCGGGATACAAGCGACGTATACTCCCATCCTCGATCAAGCAGGACAGCCGTTCAAGGTCGTCAAATACGCGACGGATGTGACTGCCGCGAAGCTGAAGTCCGCGGATTTCGCCAGCCAGATCGCCGCGATCGGGAAGGTGCAAGCAGTGATCGAGTTCGCCCTGGACGGCACGATTCTGTCTGCCAACGATCATTTCCTTTCGGCGTTCGGCTATCAGGAAGCGGAATTGCATGGGCGCCGACACAACATCTTGGTGGACTCCGTTTTTGCCGCCAGCCAGGAATATGCGAGGATGTGGGCGGACTTGGCCGAAGGACGACCGGTCACGGGGCGATTCAAACGGCTCGGCAAAGGTGGCCGCGAAGTGTGGATTCAAGGCTCGTATTTTCCGATTCTGGATCTCAACGGTCGTCCGTACAAGGTGGTGAAGTTCGCGACCGATGTCACTTCCCTCAAGGGAGTGGAGACTGCTCTGGACGAAACGTCGCATGCGTTGGCGAGCGCCGCTGCGGAACTGACGGCGGTGAGCCAGCAGATGGCGGCGAATGCCGAGGAAACGGCGGCGCAGGCGAGTGTCGCCTCGGCCGCAGCGGAACAAGTCAGCCAAAGCGTCTCAACGGTGGCGACGGGAACCGAAGAGATGGGAGCAAGCATCAAGGAAATCGCGAAGAGCGCGCATGACGCGGCGAGGGTTGCGACATCCGCAGTGAAAGTCGCGGACAACACCAACGCAACCGTTGCCAAATTAGGCGAATCGAGCGCCGAAATCGGCAACGTGATCAAAGTCATCACGTCCATTGCTCAGCAAACCAATCTCCTCGCTCTCAACGCCACCATTGAAGCCGCGCGAGCGGGCGAAGCAGGGAAAGGCTTTGCCGTCGTCGCCAATGAAGTCAAGGAGCTGGCCAAACAAACGGCGAAGGCCACCGAGGACATCAGTCGCAAGATCGAGGCGATTCAAAACGACACGAAAGGCGCGGTGGAATCCATCGCACAGATCAGCAAGGTGATCAATCAAATCAACGACCTTCAAAACACCATCGCCAGCGCGGTGGAACAACAGACGGCGACCACAAACGAAATGAGCCGCAACGTCGTGGAAGCGGCGAAAGGCTCCAGCGAAATCGCACAAAACGTCTCCGGCGTCGCGCAAGCAGCAAGGAGCACGACTGAAGGCGCGAGCCAAACCAAGGTGTCGGCGGACGAGCTTTCGCGTGTGGCCGTCGATCTTCAGAAACTCATCGCCAGGCTCAAATCGTAAGGTCCACGGAACGATCGGACTGATGCAAGGCGGCGGGAGACGAACATGCGGGCCCTGGTGGTGGACGATTCGCGAGTCATGCGTGCGATTCTCGCGTCGATTTTGTGCGAACTTGGAATCGACGTGTGCGAAGCGCCGGACGGAGCGGCCGCGCTGGATCAGCTGCGACGCCAATCGGAAATCGATCTAGTGCTCGTCGATTGGAACATGCCGGTCATGAACGGTCTCGAATTCATCGAAGCGGTTCGTGCCGACCGGGCATTCGACCCGATGAAGATCATGATGGTGACGACCGAAACGGATGTCGACCAGGTGAATCGGGCGCTCAAAGCTGGAGCAAACGAGTATGTGATGAAGCCTTTCACGAAGGAAGTCCTCGTCGCGAAGATCAGCATGTTGGATAGCTCGAGCGAGGCTTAGCGATGGGGAAGATTCGCGTGCTCGTGGTGGACGACTCCGTGGTCTTCCGCAAGATTCTAACCGACGTCATCAACGAGGATCCGTTGCTTGAGGTTGCCGGCGCCGCGGCGAATGGCCGGATCGCGCTGGCGAAGCTCACCCAGATCAACCCGGACCTCGTCATTTTGGACGTCGAAATGCCTGAGCTCGACGGATTGTCCACACTAAAGGAGATCCGCCGAACCCATCCGAAACTGCCAGTGGTGATGTTCAGCGCCCTGACCGAACGAGGGGCACTGGCTACCTTGGAGGCACTTTCCCTCGGAGCCTCGGATTATTTCGCCAAGCCGGCCTCCGCGGCCGGAACCGAGGTCACGCTCGCCGTCGTTCGCGATCAGTTGATTCCCAAGGTCAAGGCCTTGGCGGCAACTCAGTCGAAGGCTCCTTCGCTTGCGACATTCCGATCCGCGCCAACGGCCATGCCGACTTCAGAGAGAGTCGACATCGTGGCGATTGGTTGCTCGACGGGGGGGCCCAATGCACTGGCAGAGATTTTTGCGAAGCTTCCGGCGAGTCTGCCCGTGCCGATTGTGATCGTGCAGCACATGCCCCCCATGTTCACTCGATTGCTGGCCGAACGGTTGACGGCTCAATTCGCGATTCCGGTGGCGGAGGGAGCCCCTGGAACAGTACTTACTCCTGGCCAGGCGTGGATCGCTCCTGGCGATCATCACATGATCGTCGCACGAGACGGGTTGCGGACACGACTCATGCTCCACCAGGATCCTCCCGAGAATTCCTGCCGACCGGCGGTGGATGTGCTCCTTCGTTCGGTGGCCGTTGCCTACGGCGCCAACTCGCTCTCCGTGATTCTGACCGGCATGGGCCAAGATGGCCTACGCGGCTGCGAACGTCTGCGATCTCTGGGAGCCCAAATCCTGGCGCAGGACGAAGCCAGTTCCGTGGTCTGGGGCATGCCTGGTTTCGTGGCGCGGGCGGGACTTGCCGATCGGATCTTGCCGTTGAATCAGATCGCGGACGAGATCACCTCTCGCGTTCGCGCCGAACGCAGGATTCGATAGCGCACGAGGGCCTCCATGACCGGTTCGGACTTCGATTACCTGTGCTCGTTCTTGCGAGAGCGGTGCGCCGTCGTTCTCGAACCGGGCAAAGAGTATCTCGTGGAGGCGCGTCTCCTGCCTCTGGTTCGCAAGCGGAACCTTGATTCCATCAGCGACATTGTGGCATGCCTCCGCTCGCGTTCGGATGCGGAACTTCCGGCGCAAGTCGTCGCGGCGATGGTGACGACGGAGACTTATTTCTTCCGCGATCCCCTCACCTTCGAGTCGCTTCGTGCCAGCGTGTTGCCTGATCTCATCGCGCGCCGAAGAGACGAACGCCGCCTCAACATTTGGTGTGCGGCTTGCTCCACGGGACAGGAGCCGTACAGCGTCGCCATGCTTCTGCGCGAGCACTTTTCCGAACTGGAGCGATGGAGCGTTTCCATATACGCCACGGATATTTCGCGCGACGTGCTTGCACGCGCGCGGCAAGCTCGATTCACTCAACTCGAAGCGAATCGCGGTTTGCCCATCAAACTGCTGCTGAAATACTTCAAGCAACAGGGCATCGAATGGATGCTCAGCGACGACATTCGCACCATGGTGGAATTTCGCGAAATGAATCTCGCGGCCCCCTGGCCGGATCTCCCTCGCATGGACCTGATCCTGATCCGCAACGTGATGATCTACTTCGCCGCGGAATCCAAGAAGTCGATTCTGTCGCGCGTAGCGGAATTGCTTCGTCCGGATGGATATCTCTTGCTTGGCGGAGCAGAGACGACATTCAACCTGGTGAATTGCTTTCAGCGAGTGGAAAAAGCGAAGTCGGGCTTCTATCAGCGGATCGAAGGAGCTTGTTGAAATGGCCATCGAGATCGCTGTCTTCGGTGCGGACGATTCGCCACGGGGCAAGCGATTCGTCGAGGCATTGCGAGCATCGGGCGGCATTCCCTGGATGGTCTCTTCGTTCGCGCCGGACATTCCCGCAACGGAACGTATTTGTGGCGCATTGTTTTTCGACGGTCCAAGCGTTCGCACTCCGTCCGCGATGCACCATATTCGCCAGATGCTTGCCTTCTTGGGCATTCCATGGTTTCGGGTCGGCAACGATTCGGATGCCGGCCCGAATGCAGTCGACGCCGAGGGTGGATGGCTCCGCGACGACAAAACCGACGATGCCTTGATTCATGCGCTCACGTCGAATCGCCATTCGGCGCCGCTGACTTCCGAAACCGAGTTGCACCTGGCCGAATCGTTCGCAACGGCAGGCGCTCAGGCATTAAGAGAAATGGCTCATACCGAACCCGTGGTGCGCCGTACGTTTCGCCAAGCAATCGATCGATGGCTCGGAGACGTCGCGGCGGAGATCATGACCGAAGGGAAGACCTTCGACGCAATCGCCTTCGGAGCTACCGACGCCACGGCTCTTGCCCTGACGCGTCGCGTTCTGGGCAATGCGAATCGCACCCTCGACGCGGGCATCATCGAAGATTGCATGGGGGAACTCGCTAATGTGATCGCAGGCCAGGCCAAGGCGTTGCTGGCTCAATCGACGCATCGCTTTACGTTTGCCACGCCTCATGTGATGCGATTCGGAACCAAAGAGAACCGCTCCGGGCGCCGAGACGTCATGGTCGCTTCACTGTTCACCGATTGCGGCCCAGTCGCCGTTCAATGGCGCCCACCCAGGTACATTGGCGAATCACGAGCGATGTAGCCGGTCCGCCCGGGCACACCGGGCTTCTACAACATTTCGGCTGTCGCGAGCTTTTGGTTCGCATTCCGCCGCTGTCTACTCGTATGCGGTCCAAAATCGATCGCATGCACTAGCGTTCCCGGCGACGGCGTGTTACGATCAGACAACCCTCCGGCTGTGCTTTCCGATCCCGCCGCTCGTTCCTTTCGTCGAGGTTTCGTTCATGCCGCCGCAGTCGCCTGCCAGTGCGCATCGTTTGGGCCGCCGTAGTTTTCTGCAGATTGGTTCGGCCGCGTTCGCGGGGCTGACGCTGCCGGGATTGCTGAAGGCCGAGGCCCAGTCGGGGCGGACGTCGTCGCACAAATCGCTGATTCTCATCTACCTGGTCGGCGGACCGCCGCATCAGGATATGTTCGACCTGAAGCCGCACGCCCCCGCGGAAATCGCCGGGCCCTGGCGGCCGATCGCGACGAACGTCACCGGCATTCAGATGTGCGAAGCGTTTCCGCGCCTCGCGAGTCAGATGGACAAGATGGCGATCATCCGCTCGCTGGTGAACAACCAGGCGGACCACGACGCCATCCAGGTCTTCAACGGCTTTCATCCGCGGGCGCCGAAACCGAACGGCGGTTGGCCTCAGCTGGGTTCGTGCGTCGCCAAGGTGCAAGGCCCCGTCGATCCCGCGACGCCCCCCTACATCAGCCTTTGCTACACCTGCACCCACGGCCCTTACAACGAGCCCGGCCCCGGCTTCCTTGGCGCCTCGGGCAATCCCTTCCGCCCGATGGGGCCCTCGCGAAACGACATGATTTTGCAGGGGGTCAACGTCGATCGCCTCGCAGATCGCCGATCCCTGCTGCGAAGCTTCGACAGCATGCGACGCGATGTCGACGCCTCCGGCATGCTCAACGGCATGGACACGTTCAACCAGCAGGCGTTTGGTCTGCTTACGTCGTCCCGCCTCGCGGAAGCGCTCGATCTCTCGAAGGAAGACCCACGCATCGTCGCTCGCTATGGCACCGGCGATCCGCGTGTCTTCATGGATGCCAACGGCGCCCCGCGCGTGCCGCAAAGCATGCTGATGGCCCGTCGGCTCATCGAAGCAGGCGCCCGCGTGGTGACCCTCAACTACAGCAAATGGGATTGGCACGGCGGACGCAACACCGAAGGCCGGGTCGATAACTCCATCTTCACGCGCGAGCAAGAAGATTTCCCAATCTTCGACCAGTGCGTCAGCGCTTTGGTGGAAGATCTGCATACCCGTGGCCTCGATAAAGATTGCACTGTTGCTATCCTCGGAGAGTTCGGCCGCACGCCGCGGATCAGCGCTCAACTCGGACGAGACCATTGGCCCAATGTCAACTGCGCCCTGCTCGCGGGCGGCGGCATGAACCTCGGCCAAACCATCGGCGCCACCGACCGCATCGCCGGCGAAGCCGCATCGCGTCCCGTGCGGTTCTCCGAACTGTTCGCCACGCTCTACCATAATCTCGGCATCGACGCTTCGCGCACGACGATCAACGACCTTACCGGTCGGCCGCAGTACCTTGTGGAAGATCACGCGAAGCCAATCAGCGAATTAGTGGGTTAGGCAACGCCCACCGTCGCGTTCCGAACAGAGCCCGAGTGCCAGCGAGGGTTTCGCTTCGTCCTCAAAGGATGCTGCGAAACCCTCGCTGGCGCTCGGGTTTTGATGTTTAACCAGTAGCGTCACCTCGGCGGCAGCTTGCAAATCGCGACCTCCGTGTTACGATGCTCGCACTTCCTCGAGCCTGTCGAGTTCTCTCCACTCAAGGCGTCCCATGCCGTCGATGCGTTTTCGCCGAACCCATGCAAGCTTTCTCCTCGCAGGTATCTCTCTCTGCCTCATGGCCGTCTGCGGCTGCAAGGGGGGCGATCCGGGCGTCATGAAGGCGCCGACCAAATCGATGGGGACGATCGGCGTTTCGGTCCTCACGCTCGACAATCCGTTCTTCAAAGTCATCGGCGACCATATCACGGCGGAGGCGAAGAAGGCCGGCTACGAAACGATCGTCGTAAGCGGAGATCGGGATGTTGCGAAGCAGAGCAATCAGATCAAGGATTTCATCGTCAAGAAGGCGACCGCGATCGTGCTTTGTCCTTGCGATTCCAAGGCCATTGTGCCCGTCATTCAGGAAGCGAATACGGCGGGCATTCCGGTGTTCACCGTCGATCTGCCGTGCAATGAACCGGGCGTGAAAATCGTGACGCAGATCGCGACCGATAACGTCGGCGGGGGGCGTGAGGCGGCGAAGGCGGTCATCGAGGCGCTCGGCGAAGCGGGCGGTTCCGTCGCCATTCTGCACATGAAGCAGGCGGAGTCGTGCATCCTCCGGGTAAAGGGATTCCGTGAGGAGATTGATGCTCACAACGCGAAGGGGCCTTCCAAGGTCAACATCGTGCAGGAGTTGGAAGGGGCCGGCGCCAAGGACATCGGCTTCAAAGCCGCGGAAGATGCGATCCAGACTCATCCGAATCTGCGTGCGATCTTCGCGATCAACGATCCCTCCGCGCTCGGAGCGGTCGCTGCGATCGAAAAGGCGAAGAAAAGCGGGCAAATCCTCGTCATCGGATTCGATGGTCAGCCGGAAGGGAAGCAGGCGATCAAAGACGGCAAGATCTACGCGGATCCGATTCAGTTCCCCGATCAGATGGGCGTGAAGATCGTCGAGGCGTTTCTGCGCCATTCCAAAGGCGAGACGCTGCCGCCTCAGACATTGATTCCGACGAGGCTCTATCGCAAAGCGGATGGCGAAAAGGACCCCGATCTCAAGTAATCGGGGTCTCGCCATGTCTCACGAAACGCCATTGCTCTCGATGCGAGGCATTTCGAAATCGTATCCCGGCGTCCAGGCGTTGCGCGGCGTCGATCTCACGCTGCATCGCGGCGAGGTGCTTGCCCTGCTCGGCGAGAACGGTGCAGGGAAAAGCACCCTCATCAAAATTCTCGGCGGAGCCCAGGAAGCGGATGCGGGGGTCATCCGACTCGCCGATCAACCGATTCGGCTTCGCAATCCGCATGAGGCTCAGCGAGCGGGCATCGCGGTCGTGCATCAAGAGTGCAACCTCGTCCCGGCTTTGGGGCCAAGCGAAAACATTTTTCTGGGCCGCGAGCCGGGTGTCGCGGGATTCATTTCGCGTGCGGAAGAACGACGACGAACGGCTGCAATTTTCGAGCGACTGGGCGTGCAGATCGACGTCGATGTGCCGTGCCGAACGCTGTCGCCGGGGCAGCAACAACTCGTCGAAATCGCGCGGGCATTGGCGTTCGATGCCCGCGTCATCGTTTTGGATGAACCGACCGCGGCGCTCAGTTCCGCGGAAGCCGAGCGACTGTTCGCCATCGTTCGCGATCTGCGGGCTCAGGGCATCGGCATCATCACGATCACGCATCGGCTCGACGAAGTCTTCGCCCACGCGGACCGCATCATAGTCCTTCGCGATGGGGCGAATGTCGGCGAGATGGCGGTTCGCGATGCGGTGCGGGAGCGTCTCGTCGAAATGATGGTGGGCCGAGCGTTGACATCGGAGTTTCCGCCACGCGAGGCAGCGATCGGCAGCGTGCGGCTCGAAGTCTCGCATCTTTCCCGCGGCGATGTCGTTCGCGATGTCTCGTTTTCCGTGCGAGCCGGCGAAGTACTCGCGGTGACGGGGCTTGTCGGATCGGGACGCACGGAGATGCTTCGTCTCGTCTTCGGCGCCGACCGCCGCGATGCCGGCGCCATTCGGCTCGACGGCAGAACGCTTGCGATCCATTCGCCACGCGATGCGATTGCGGCGGGCATCGGTTTGCTGACTGAAGACCGCAAATCGCAAGGCCTGATCCTGAAGCACTCGCTGCGCGACAACTTCGCCCTCCCGAATCTGCCTCGACTGTCGCTGGCCGGATTTGTCCGAAGCGGCGCGGAACGCGAGGAGTTCGCCGGCTACCTGCAATCGCTGCACATCAAGGCAACCAACTCCGAACAATCCGCGGGCGAGCTTTCGGGAGGCAATCAGCAGAAGGTCGTCCTCGCCAAATGGCTGGCTCGCCATTGCGAGGTGCTTCTCTTCGACGAACCCACGCGCGGCATCGACGTCGGTGCGAAGTACGAGATTTATCTGCTGATCCACTCGCTCGCCGCTCAGGGGAAAGCGATCGTCCTCGTGAGTTCCGAGATGCCGGAGGTATTAGGCATGGCGGATCGCATTCTCGTGATGCATGATGGTCGCATCACAGGCGAAATCGCGGACGCACGCACCGCATCGCCGGAACAAGTATTGCGATTGGCCATGGCGTAGACGATGCGTTCGCGAATGCCGAGATTCGTTTCCGATTACGGGATGCTGATCCCATTTTTCCTCGTCTGCGCGTTCTTCACCTACTTCACGCAAAGCGATCAGTTTCCGACGGGCGAAGCGGCGGCGCATCAAGTCGCTCAAACCATCGTCAGCGATCCTGCTTTGAAGCGAGTGATGATCGCGACGCGCGATCTGCCGGACGAACGCAAGTTCGCCGAGACAGTGAAGGCGGATCTAGCGAAGCATGGCGTGGAGGTCGTCGATGTGGTGCACGGCGAGCCACGTGATGCGAGGGCCGCGCTCGTGAAATGGGCGGAGCGACGTCCTTCGCTCGACGTCATCGCCTGCACTCCTGCCACGGCGGAGTGGATTGTCTTCGCGAATCTTGCCGCCGACTTTCCCGCGGCTCGGCCTCGCCGACATTTCGCCGGCCAGCTACCGTTGGCCGAGTTTCTTGAGCGGACAACCTTCTCAACATCGCCAATCAAATCGCCGTCATTGCGATCTTGGCGATCGGAATGGCGAATGATTCGTCATTACGGGCGGCATCGATCTTTCCGTCGGCAGCCTCATCGCCGGCTCCTCGGCCGTGCTCGCGGACCTACTTCATCCGCCAGGCATTCGGCGGGTTCGACGACCGCATCAGGAATGGTCGTCGCATGCCTCATGGCTGTCCTTTTCTGCGGTGCGGTCGGCGCTGAACGGCGTGTTGATCACATTGTTCGAGATGCCCCTTTATCGTGACGCTCTTGATGATGCTCATCACTAGCGGGGCCGCGTATCGTTTCGGGCGGCGAATCGATTTATCAGTTGCCCGATTCGTTCGTCTGGCTTGGCGAGGGGGCAAGTGCGGTCGGCATCCCGAATGCCGTGCTGCTGATGCTGATTCTCTATGGCGGCTACATCGTCATGTCGCGCATGCGCTCGGGCGGCACCTCTACGCCGTCGGTGGCAACCTCGAGGCGGCTTCCGTTATCCATGCCGGTGCAAAGAGAATCATCCTCATCGCCTACTTGGTCAGCGCGTTGCTGGCTGGTCTCGGCGGCATCATCCTCGCGTCGCAATTCAAGCGGATCGCCGACCTTCAGCTCGATGTACGAACTCTACGTCATCGCCGCCGTCGTGGTCGGCGAGACCAACCTCAGCGGCAGCGAGAGCAAGATGTTCAGCACGCTCATCAGCGCTCACCATCGCGGTCATCAACAATGGGATGAACCTGACCCGAGTCAGGCCTACACGCAAAAGTGGTGCTCGGGGTTGGTCATCCTGGGGGCGGTATTGCTCGACAAACTGCGCGCCGCTTCTGAGCCTCGCTGCGATGAAGGAGCCGCACGCAGAAAGCGGGGAGCCGCCGCGGCGTAGAGTCAAACGAATCCGCGTACTGCGTGCGCTGACTCGCTCATCGCAGCGACCTTACGCCCTCAACGTTAATTTGGCGCATCTCGGCAATTTCGGCGAAGCCGCGTATCCTCTCGCGCAAGTCGCGAATTGCGGCTTGACGGATGGCTAGGTATTGTTATCGTCCGCCCGCTCTGGACCTCAGGGGGTGAGGCCAGGTGCGCTCGTTTCGGGGGAAACGGCGTTCGTTTCGGAGGGGGAATCATGCTCAGCAAGCGAATGTGGTGGGCGACCGGGGCGTGCTGCGCCCTGGCTGCCGGACTCGTAGGTCAACATGTGCGCGGGCAAGGAACGCCGCCACCATTGCCCGATCTTCCGCCGATCGTCACGACGCCTCCATCCATTCCGCCGTCGCTGCCGCCATTGGCGCCGCAGTCGGCGACTCCGCGTTCCGTGACGCCGACACCCAATCCGCTGCCGCCGATTTCGACGGCGCCGATGCCGCCGGCATTTTTCCCGATGCAGGAACCGATTCCGCCGATCGTCAACACGCCGTCGGTGAGCAACAAGATCGCCCCCACCGCTCCGCCGGCCATCAACACGCCCGAAACGACGCTGCCGATTCAGCCGAATGTTCCCCCGGTCATCAACACGCCCTCCCTGGAACTGACGCCGAAAACGGAACCGAAGGACAATATCGTCCTCATCCCCGAACAAGGCCCGAGCGCGCCGATTCCCGTCGATCCGAATGGCGGCTTCGACCTCGGCCCCGCCATCGATGCGAAGCCGGGCAAACAGGAACCTACGGTCAGCATCGAATGGGTCGCGCCGCAGAACGCTCGGCTCAATCATCCGCTGCCGTGCCAAATCATCGTGAAGAACAACGGCACCGTCGGCGTGCAAAACGTCGTCGTTCGCCACCATCTGCTCCCCGGCGTATCGCTCAAGGCGAGCGAACCGGCGGCGCGACAGGACAAGCAAGCGTTGACCTGGGAAGTCGGCACGATTGCGGCCGGCAGCTTCCGCAAGATCGATCTCACGATCGTCTCCACGCTCCGCGGCAGCTTGACCTTCCCGGCCACCGTGTCGTTCGCGGCTTCCACCTCGCAGGTGGTTCAGTTCCGTGAACCCTTGCTGCAGATCCAGGCCCGTGCCCAGGAGAAGGCCCTGCAAGGCGAACCGGTCGTGGTCGCCTTCGCGGTGAGCAACCCCGGAGACGGTGCGACGGAAAACGTGAAGGTCCGCGCGATGCTGCCGGAAGGCCTCGACCATCCGCGTGGCCGAAATATCGAGTTGGATGTGGGCACCTTGGCCCCAAAGGAAAGCAAGACGGTGCAGGTACAGTGCATGGCCCGCGGGGCCGGCGCTCAGCACGTCACGCTCGTCGCCCTCGCCGACGGCAACCTCAGCGCTCAAGCGAAAGCTCAGACCGAAATCATTCTGCCGCGACTCGATGTCGCCGTCGCAGGCCCGAAGCTCCGCTACGTCGAACGCCCTGCCCAATACGTCGCGAAGGTCGGCAATCCGGGCACGGCTCCCGCTGCGGGCGTTGTGGTGACCCAGGCGGTGCCGGTGGGTTTCAAGTTCCACAACGCGACTGCCGGCGGCCATTTCGACGAATCCGCTCGCCAGGTGGTGTGGACCGTGGGCGATCTGATGCCGGGCCAATCGCGCGCGAGATGACGGTCGAACTGATTCCGACCACGGCCGGCGAATTCCATCTGCCGATCCAGGCCGTCAGCGCTCGCGGCGTGAAGAACGAACAGGATGTCCGCACTCGCGTCGAAGGCTTGTCGTCGCTCGTCATGGAAGTGGCCGACACGGACGACCCGGTCGAAGTCAACGGCGAGACGGCTTACGAAATCCGCGTGCTGAATGCGGGCACGAAGGTGGAGACGAACATCGAACTCGTCTGCACGCTCCCCGATCAGGCCGACCTGAAGGACGCTCGCTGCATCGCGGGTCTCAAGCACCGCATCGAAGGCCGCAATGTGATCTTCGAACCGGCCGCCCGCTTGGCGCCGCGAGCGGATCTGATTTTCCGCGTCGTGGTCCGCGGCAAGTTGCCGGGCGATGGCCGGTTCCGCGCCCAGGTGCGGGCCGAGGGGATGACGGAAGCCGTAAGCCGGGATGAGACGACTCGCTTCTACCGCGACGATCTCCTGCCCCGCTAACTGCCTTTCTCCCCTCTCCCTCCGGGAGAGGGGCCGGGGGTGAGGGCGAGCGATTTGACCCTTTGCGAGAAGCACCCTCACCCCAGCCCTCTCCCAAAGGGAGAGGGAGCAAAGCTAGTCCTGCCCCGTTAACCCAGGTCCGCTGGTTTTTCTCGGCCGATTTCGTTATAAGCTCGCTTCATCCTTGCGATGGAGCGAGCTTTACGCTTTTTGCCGCGTTGTGGTTCGGGAGCTTCGAGATGTCCGATTCGCGTCCGCCAATTCTGCTCCCTTGGCAGAAGATTCTCCTCGGCGTTTTTGTCGCCGTGCTGGTCGTGTTGCTCGGCATTCCGTTCGTGACCCGTGCTCGCGAAAACGAGATGGAGGTGTACCTCATCGGCACGAAGCGGTTCGTCGCCGGCGAAAAGGTGCATCGCTATCCGAGCGAAATGGATTCGCCGCTGGAGCGTGCTTTCACCTATCCTGCGTTGTTCGCGGTTCCGTTCGTTCCGATCCTGAATTGGCCGAAGGAAGCGCAGGGAATCGCCTGGTATGCGATGAATTTGGCGGCACTCAGAGCGATTTTCTGGGTGTTGATCCGCCGCATCGAGCCGATGATTTCGGCCGGGAAACCGGTGCGCCTTGTCCGCATCTTCGGCATCGTGCTGTTCCTGATGGCCGCACGCCACATGCTATCGCCGCTGGAAAATCAGAGCCACGACCTGCTGGTCTTCGCTGCGTGCGCCATCGGCATCGAGATGATCTGTCGCAAGCGCGAATGGGCGGCGGGAATATGGGTCGGCCTCGGCGCAGCCCTCAAATGCACGCCGCTGCTTTACGCGCCCATCTGGGTCTGGCAGCGCCGCTGGGCCGCGGTCGCTTCGATGCTGATCGGGGGAGCCGCATTCACGTTTTTGCCGGATGCGATCGTCCGCGCGAACGACGGTAAGCCTTGGATTCAGACATGGTACGAAGTCTTCATCCGCAAAATCGAGATCGGCGAAAGCGCCCAGTCGGACAAATCGCAGGCATGGGATGCGTGGACGCTGTGGAACCAGAGCATCCCCGGCACCTTCCATCGCCTCTTCACCTTCGTCCCGCGCTCGGCTTACATCGACGATGACGGCAAGGTGATTCACACCGCGAAATTCGACATGCATTTGGTGCATCTCGATCGCAAAGCGCTGAAGTATTCGATCATGGTGGGCCAACTAGCCGTTCTCGGTTGGCTGACCTGGATCTGCAGGCGCAAATGGACCGACCAAGTGAACGAAGCGGAGCGACCGACGATTCTCTTCGGTCAAATGTCGGCGGTGCTGCTCGGCATGGTGCTTTTGTCGCCGACAAGCATTAAAACGCATTTCGCGGTGATGCTGTTTCCAATGGCGTTCTGCCTGGCGGATTACGTCTGGCGAAAGCGGGATCGATTCGTCGGCGCCGTGCTGCTGATGCAAATCCTGCTCGGCACGCTGACCGCGAAAGGCATCATCGGCACGAAACGAGGCGACCTGATTCTGTCGTACGGCACCGTGACCTGGTGCGCGATCGGGTTGCTGCTGGCGACGGGCCACATCATTTTGCAACGGGCTGCAACGAAGGTGCAAGCCACTTCGCAGGATCAACCCGAAACGG
>JAXMAT010000023.1:0-67429 GCA_046350235.1 Gemmataceae bacterium
ACCTCCGCCGGCGAAAAATACAGACCGTTTTTGACGCCGTAGTCGCGGTTGAGCCGAGCGGATTCCTCCCATGAGCGGCGCGAATCGTATTTCGTTTCGGTGCCGACAAGCAGCCCTTCACGCAGATTCGCCTTAGACTCGAACCAACGCAGCGGCGTCTGCCAGCCTTCTCCTTCGAAAAAGCCTTCCTCCTGCAATCCCTCGGCAAAGAAGGTCTCGCAACGTGCCGGGTATCCTCGGAAGATTTCGATCGCCATCGCCTTCGGCAAGCGATGTTTCACGGGATCGTAGTTCTTGCGGGGATCCGAGGGATCGTTCGTCTCCGGCGGCATCGGGTCGATCGAATACTCCGACCATGCTCGGCCGATGCGGAAGACGTCGATGCTCTTTCCTTGGTAGTCGGGAGCGCGTTCCCCGGGCGGGACAATGGGGAATTGTTGGATCAGCGGCCGCATGTTCGATTCGGTAGCGCCAGCCGCCAATGTCCAGTCCGGCGTCTCGAAACGCGAGGGCACATCGCGATTCTCCGCGAGAAACCGCACGATTTCCGCGGGATCGCGTAGCCTTAGCCGATCGTGCAGACGGCGAACCATGCGCGGGTTGTTGCGAACGAAGATGGCGAACTCGTCGAGGTCCACTTTGCCGGGCGTCGGCATGAGCTTGCGGGGATCGCGTTTAAGCGGATCGATCATGCTCATGTCGAGCAAGCTCTGCATGGCCTGCTTTTCGTCGGAGTAGCCGATCTTGCGGAGATAGGTGTTGGCGATGTTATGCCGCATTTCGGGGTTGCCGGGAAACTTCTCGCCGCCGCGATTTCGGCGCTCGCCTTCGCTGAGGAGCTCGATGCCTCGTGACACGTAGTAATACTTATCTCGCGACCGGTCGCATTCGACGGCGACGTTGAACGACAGGTTCCAACTCTGGAACAACCAGGGCGTGAGGAAGTAAGGCTGCAACTTAGAGATCGAGCCAACGAGCAGTTCGAGTTCGTTCCATTCGTGCTTCTTTTGCGTTTCGATGGCCTGATGCCAAAGGAAAGCGATGGCGATCCCTCGCGAGCCGGTGAGGGTCAGGCGAAGCGCCGATCCGGTGAGTTCGACTTCGCCGCGGGCTGTTTCGCGGAGTTGCAGGTCGTAGGCCGTCGGTTCGACGACGAAACGGCGATGCATCAGCGAAAGAGTGAAGAGCCCCAAAATCAGCACCGCGTAGATCAGCTTGCGCTGCCGCGTTTTCTGTTGATGCGGATTGATCATCGGTCCTGCTCCGCCAAAATCGACAACCGAATCGAATGAATTCCATGCTGCGGGCTGGTCGACCTTACGGCTCGACGCTCGCAAAACCCTTATCACGTTGGGTTCGCAATTTCCCGGCTGTTCATCAGGTAATACGCCAGCACCGCCCAGGGAATCAGGTATCCGAGCAGCGGAATGAAGTTGTCCACGAACAGAATGCGGCTCCAGCTGGCGTCGAACCCATTTGCGACGTAGTTGTGAAGATCGAAGCGATTGACGTCCGGCACCAGGTTGACGAGGCGACGCAGCACTCCACAGGTAGGCGGCACGCCCTGCAGGAGGCTCGCCCCGGGGTTTCTTGGAAGCGAGCCGCCGACGGACGATCGCGTGAACAGGCGGAACGCCGCCTCCGCGGGCCCGCTGCCCGCTTCGCGTTGCTCGGCAAGGCGAAGGATGTAATCGGAAACCATGCCTGCGAAGTAGTAGAAGATCGCGGCCAGGAAGCTTGATGACGCTGAGTCTGGTGTTGCATAGACGGCGACCGCGAGCGTCAGCATGAACGACATCCACAGGCCGACGATGCCTTTGATGAAATTCACGTAGTGAAGCTGCGTTCGCCTTCGAGGACATAGAGATCGCGGTTGGCGACGCCGAGCATCTGCTGCCGGCTGCCGACATTGAAGCGATCGATATTCACTCATGACTTGAGTTTGTTGTCTTTCTTCGCGACTTCGGCGAAGATCGCGCGGGTGTTCCCCGAGGCGTTGGGTGACGGGTGTCGCCGACTTCCTCATCGCCTTTCTGATACATGCCATGCTTCGCGATGAGGGTCGCCTCAACCACCTTGCCGGCTGATCGCATTCTGTTGGGTGTTCCGCGACATAGGCGTCCATCTTCCGTTCCATGGTTTCGATGTCGTCTTCGAACCCAGCGACGAGCGTGAAGACGCAGTAGACGCCACGATCCCGTGATCGCCTTCGGTGAGGCGAAGATGTCAAACGAGCATTCGAGGAGCGCGTTTCCTCTGCCCTGCGAAAGATCGGCGAGATCGTCGAATCGCCACGTGCATATTGAACAGTGCCTGCCCTGCCTGGCCCCGGCTCCGCCGATGTACTTTCGGTATTCCCATTCGCGTCCGACGCTTCCCCTCGTGCGGAAGAAGCCGCCTGCGCCGTACACCGGCACGCGGGCTTGCGCTTGGCGCATGAGCATCTTCGGAAACGCCGCGAGCCACATAGATAAGGCTCAGGCCCGAGACCACGATGAGGCTCAGCGTGAGGACGACCGCATAACCCAGGAATCGCCCGAGCACGACCTCGAATTTTTCGATCGGCTTGGTGACGATCGTGTGGATCGACATGTTCTTGATGTCGTTCGGAATGCTGAAGGCGCCGAGGAGCGCGGCGGTAAGCAGGAAGATCGGCGAGATCGACCAGTAAAGCACGCGGACATAGTTGCGAACCTGATCCGCCGGCTTGCCGCCGACAAACCAGTCGGCAAAGAGGAAGATCAAGGCAAAGGCCATGAAGACAAGGAACACTCGGTTGCGGATCGCCTCTTTTTGGCTCAGCCGAGCCATCGCCCACACACGGCCCCAGCGAATCTTGAACAACACGGCATGCAGCGGCGGGATGAGGACCAGCACCAGAGACAGGCCGCCCGCAACAATCAGCAGCAAATCGCCGATCGATAACCCACCAATAGCCCGCCGGATGCCGAGCAGGAAGCTCGCCCCCGCGGCCACATACATGCCGACGATACCGAGCACGATGATCGCGGACATCGGCGAGTTGAGAAACGCCCGGATCGGCCCAATCGTGGATAGCCCGGCCCGCGCCTTGGGCCATGCGACGGCGGATGAGATAGACGAGCACTACTGTCAGCGCGGGGGTTGTGGAACCCCGCGTTTTGCAGCCAGCAGCAAACCGATGGGCACATCCATCCATCGCATCGGTTCTTTTTCAAGCACGAACGCAGCGAACAGCATACGAGTGGATTCCTGAAGATATTGCCGCTTCGACTTGCTGTTCCGCAGTCCACGCCTATTGCTTGGCTGCTGTCACATGCTGACTGGATCCGCCACCGGCTATCTCTTCTTGATCCGGCAGATAGCGACGGCTCAAGTGTGCCTTGCTCGGCCACGATACGGAGGAACAGCTTTTCCAGCGTCGTCGTCGGATGGCCGACGAACCTTCGATTGATCTGCCATGCTTCGCCATCACGGCTTCCAGCTCGCGGCGAAGGTCTCGTTGATCTGCACGCCTCCTTGGCCCGCAGTTCGAGACGCTGCACGTCTTCGAGCAGGTTGCGGACGCTGTCGAGCTTTGCAGTTCGCCTTCGTTGAGAATGGCGACGCGGTCGCAAATGTCCTGCATTCGGGCCCTTCGAGCCGATGGCTGCACATGAGGATCGTCTTGCCGCGATCAGGAGATCGACGATCAGATCCCCTTCATCCAGCGGGTGCCGATCGGATCGAGGCCGGAGGTCGGTTCGTCGAGGATGACGAGTTCCGGATCGTTGATGAGCTGCTTGAGCGAGGCCGATGCCGCCGCATGCCTCGAGTATTCCTTGAGGATGCGTTTATCCTCTCGGTCGAGGCCGACGATTCCGGATCAGCTTCGCGCCTGGCCAGTTGCGCGAATGGCCGGGTCGAGCTTGAAGAGCCGGCCATAGAAGTCGAGCGTCTCTTCCGCATTGAGGAAGCGGTAGAGAGGATCTTCCGGTGAGCGGGAACCGATGCGTCTGTTCCTGGCGACGTCGGCGGCCGGGGTGTTGAAGACAAGCGGCTTGCCGTCGGTCGGAAAGAGCAGACCGAGGAGCAATTTGATGGAGGTCGTCTTACCTGACCTGTTGGGCCCGAGCAGGCTGAAGATTTCTCCGCGATGGATTTGAGGTTGGAGCGCGCGAAGGGCGATCTTCTTCTGCCGACCCCAGAAATCGCGATAAGTCTGGTGAGACGGGCGGGTTTGGACGATGATCTCTTTGTCGGCCATGAACGGCGACCTCTGAACGAAAACCGTAAGAGGCAACGGTTCCTTCACTACGCAACGATCTTCGAAACGTTCGCGGTGCGAACGTGTTCGGGCCAGATTGACAATACGAGCGATTCGTCCTGGTCACGGCGACCCGGCTGAGCATTATCCACGAGTTCCGCTCTGGTCGCGTAACGCGCTTGGCACGTCCCAAGTCCGTGATAGACGAGTTTTTCAGTTCAACTCTCCTGTCTGCATTCCATGGAACTCTGACGCTACTGCTTGCCGACTGCGCCTCCCGGCTTGGGCTCTTGAACCTTCAGCAGGTTCAGCAGGCATGGAGGAACTTGAAAGAGCTGGGGCGGAACTCGAACCTTTCTTCGCTACGTCGAACGCAAGGGCTTCATCACCCCTGGCAAAGCAGCAAGATCGTCAAAGGACGCCGTCGGCTATTTCCTCGGCGGCTACCGCATCCCTCTACAAGATCGCGTCCGGCAGCTTCGGCCGAGTGTTTCGCGCGGACGATTCCACGGGCCGCGTCGTCGCCATCAAGGTGCTGCGGAAAAAATGGAGCGAGGATAAGAAGAAGATCGAGCTTTTCGAACGCGAAGGCCGAGTGGGCATGACGCTGCGTCATCCCGCCATCGTCGAGATCCTGGCCGTCAATTTCGATCGTTCGTCCAAGCAATACTACATCGTGATGGAGTTCGTCGAAGGGGGCAACCTTCGCGAGATCCTTTCGATCCGCAAGAAGCTGAATCCGCCCGAAGCGATGAAGATCCTCGAAGACGCGACCGCCGGATTGGCCTACGCGTTTTCCCATGGAATCACGCATCGCGACATGAAAGCGTCGAACATCCTTGTCGCCAGTCAGGGGACCGCGAAACTCGTGGACTTCGGACTGGCCGAAGTGATGGAAAACAAGGCGGAGAAATCGAACGAACCGGATGTCGATCGCACCGTCGATTACGCGGGCTTGGAGCGAGCGACCAGCGTTCCCCATGGCGATACGCGCAGCGATTTGTTTTTCCTCGGCTGCGTCGCCTATCAGATGCTCAATGGCAAATTTCCGCCTGAAATGACCCGTAGCGTCAAGATGCGGATGGCGGCGGAACGATTCCGCAGCCTGCCTCAGCTCAACCCTGATGAAGTGAAGGGACCGCCTTCCTCTATCGGCTCGTCAGCATGATGATGAGTCTTGATGACAAACGATTCCAAACGCCGGGCCAACTGCCTGATGCCGTCTGCGCCGTGCGACGCGATCTCTCGACCGACGGCACGGGGCCGAAAACGATTTTCATCGCCGAGAAGGACGAGCGATTGCAGGAGCAAGCGGCGAGAAGCTGAAAGAGAAAGGCTGGCCGCGTTCATCGGCATGGCGATCTGCCGCAAGGTGGCGATCGATTCCGCCAGCAGCCGTTCGACCTGTTCATCGTCGATGCCGCGACCACGGGGACGGATGGACTCTACACGCTGCTGCGTTTCATGAAGGAAGCCGAAGCGGCCAAATCGAATGGCCGGCGTGTCGATGCTCGGGCAGGATCAGGAAGAGTGGTAGCGAATGCGAGGCGCTTCGCCGATGGCTCCGTCCGCATCCTGGTGCATCCGGTGAAGCTGAACAACTGCTCGCCGCCATCGAAACGAATCGCTCTCGGCGTTTCTCCCGCCGCGGAAAAAGATGCTTGAGTCCGCTCGCTCCAAGCGGTATCATCGGGTCGAATCCTTAGTCCTCCTTCAGGCTTTTCGCATGCATCGTTTGCTCGCGTTCGCTCAGCTCATGCGTCTGCCGGAACGCCTTCACGGCGATGGCCGCGATACCGTGCTTGGGGCGGGCGGTGGGCGCCATCGCCGACTCGCCGGGCGTCTTCGTCTGCCTGCTGGTCGCTTCGAGCTTGGCATATCTGGGCGGCATGGTTTGGAACGATTGGTTCAATCTCAAAATCGACCTTCGCGAACGCTCCTGGGCGACTGCTCCTTCGGGCTGCATCCGCACCTCCCCACCGCGATGTGGCTCGGCATCCCGCTGTTCGCCGGTTCGATCGCCTTCGGCTTGATGCCTGAATACGCCGATGCACCGGCAGCCGCAGCAAGTTGATCCTCGGCATGTTGCTGGTCGCGATTCTTCTGTATGACGCCTGGCTGGAAGCGTACCGCCATCGGCCCGATTGCGATGGGCACGTGCCGATTCCTCAACGTCGCCCTCGGCCTCTCCGCAGGCGGCAGCCTCGATCACGCCCTGGGGTTGGTGCCGCGCTGGCTGTGGGGTTGTACATCGTGGGCGGACGTGGTTCGCGAAAATAGCGGAGACAAGCGAACGCGGCATGCTGCAACTTGGCGCCGGGATCATGGCATGCGGCCTCATCGTCGGCCTCGCCGTGCCGTCACTGCGGAAGATACGGGTGCCCGCACCGAGACATGGATCGGCTTTCCCTTCGCTCCCGCTGTTCGCCGCCTTACCTCGCGATCGCCTTGCTCGCCGCAATCCATTGGCCCACACCGGAAAAAGTACAGGCCGCCGTCAAACGATCGGAGTTGGGACTGACGCTGCTGGACGCCACGCTTGCCACGGCGCTGGTCGGCGTCTGGGGCCTTGTCATCGGTTTGCTGCTGTTACCCGCGCGATGGCTGGGCCGATGGGTCTATTCCACTTAGAGCTCGTTGCAGTTCGATGTAGCGTCTCGCGGCGACGTCGCATTCCGTAGGGAACGCCCTCGGTGGCGTTCCGCCAAGCTGGACGAGACCGAAGGAATTCCACCAACCTCCGCACCAACCTGCGGGTGGCACACCCTGAGCAACGCGAAGGTGTGGTGAAGTGCCCGAAGGCTTGTCGCAATGGGGCGAGGTTCACTTGATGCTCTACACTCCTTCGCGTTGCTCAGGGTGCGGCCACTCCGGATTGCATCCCGCGATTTGCCGAATCAATCCACGTAGACGAATTCACTGAGACACATCACCACCTGACAGAAATCCGCCAGTGCCTTTATTCGGCGTTCCGCATCGCTTGTGGGGTAGGTCGCCATCTCTTGCTCGACGAATGCGGCCCCTTCCTTCGCTTCCTCATCGCTTGGCGATCGGCCTAACGCGGTGCGGTAGGCGAGGCGGACGCTTTCTTCGGTGTTCGGTCGCTCGATCCGTTTCGCGAAGCTGCGAGCGTATTGCCGCATGTTGGCGTTGTTGAGCAGATGCAACGCTTGCGGAGCGATCGTCGTCGTCGGGCGCTCGGCGACGCCATTGAGCGCTTCGGGCGCGTCGAAGATCACCATCATCGGAACGAGCTTGCTTCGCTTGACGGTGAAATAGATGCTTCGCCTTTTGCTCTTCTCATCCAGCGTGCCGGGGCCGAACATTTTGGCGTCGAGTTCGCCGGAGACGGCGAGCAACGCATCGCGAATCACTTCCGCTTCGAGGCGGCGCGAGGGGTTCTTCCAGAAGAGTTTGTTCTCCCGGTCGAGTTTGACCTTCGCTTCGTCGTTGGTCGAAGTTTGCTGATAGACGGCGCTCGTGAGGATCAGTTTGTGCATCGCCTGGATGTTCCATCCACTCTCGATGAATTGCTGGGCGAGCCAATCGAGCAGTTCGGGATGCGTGGGTGCTTCGCCGCGGTTGCCGAAATCGCTCGGCGTGGCGACAATGCCGCGGCCCAGGTGTTTCTGCCAAATGCGGTTGACCATGACACGCGCGAGCAGTCGGCCCGCACCTTGATCGACGTCGGTCAGCCATTCCGCCATCGCTTTGCGTCGGCCACTGACACGCGAACCGCTTGGCATCGGCTTCTGCCAACGGCTCTGTGCATCGGGCGACGGCATCAGCACTTGCAAAAAGCCCTGATCGGCGACGCCTTCCTTGTTGTCGGGATCGCCACGCCGGAGGTAATGCGTGTCCTTGAGGAAGTCGTCCCCCTGCGTGTGCAGGCGAATCGCGGGGAGGCCTTCGGTGGCGATCAGAACCTTCGTCTTCGTCGGCTGCGGGGCTTTCGCGGCATGGGCGACGCGAGCCTGATTCAGCTTCGCCCAACCCGCGTCCTGCGGCTTGTACCAATCGAGCAACGCCGCCTTCTGCTCCGGCGTCCGCTTCTCGGCCGGAATCGACAGCAACGCACGGACTTTGCCGAGCGCGCCCGCCGCACGCAGATCTTGCGGGATTTCGCCGGATGCGAGGGATAGGCGCGGACGGCCGATCTGATGGCCGTCATTGTTATCGAACGACAGCGTGAACGTGAGGGTGAATCCGCCCTCGGCATCGAGCGGCGTCTCCAGGTCGAATACGGCCGCATGGTCCTTGCCGATCTGCCCATCGACCGCCCAGGCCGATTTCGCATCCGCATCGATCACCGCAGCAACCGGGAGGCCTGCCTGTTGGAACGTCGCGCGCGGATTCTTCAGCTTCACGGCGATTGGTTTGGCTTTCGGATCATTGATAGGCGTCGTTTCGATCTTGAGATTCGTCAGCGCGAAATTGCCGTTCCCCGCGCGGCCGGGACCTGACTTGGGGAAGGACGGATGGGCGAGCGCCTCGATGCGGATCGATTGCAGGCGCCGCGACGTCGTTTTGCCGACGATCGTATAGGTGTCGAACTTTCCGTTCTTGTCGCTAGCGAGCAACGAACCATCGCCCTGCAGCGTCAGCTTCGAACCCGCCTTCGACTTCGCCGACTGCACATCCAGAATTTCCCATATCGGCTGCGTCTTGGCGGCTTCCGTCTTCTGCCATGCCTCAAAGCCCGCAGACAACTGTTCAGCTTCGTATTTCGTCACCGCATCCGCGAAGGGGACATGCTCGCGGTCGAAGGCAGCCTTGGCCTTTGCGAACGCGGCGGAATCGAGCGGGATCTCCACCTCGCTGCGGACGGTCGTGGTGAACGTCGAAAGCATGCGATAGTAATCGCGGGCCGGCAGCGGGTCGTACTTGTGGTCATGGCAACGCGCGCAGCCAAGCGTCAGGCCGAGCATCGCGGTCGAGGTGGTGTGAAGCTTGTCGTCGAGTTCGTCGTAGCGATGTTTCTCGACTTCGGACTTCGTGATCTGCGTGCTGTGGACGCCGGCCGCAAGGAAGCCGGTCGCTTTCAACGCGAGCGGATTTTCGGGTTCGTATTCATCGCCGGCTAGCTGCCACTTCACGAACGTGTCGTAGGGCAGATTGCGATTGAACGCTTCGATGACGAAATCGCGGTAGTGAAACGCCGTGGGCCGATCGTAGTCGTGCTCGAAGCCATGGCTCTCCGCGAAACGGGCGAGGTCCAGCCAATGGCGGCCCCATCGTTCGCCATAATGCGAGCTCGCCATCAATCGATCGATCAGTTTCGGCCATGCATCGGGCAACGAATCCTTGACGAACGCCTCCACATCTTCCGGCGTCGGCGGCAGTCCGGTGAGGTCGAATGACGCACGGCGAATCAACTGCTCGCGGCTTGCCGACGGATTGGGAGTGACGCCGGCGGTTTCGAGCTTCGCGAGGATGAAGCGATCGATGGCCGACTTCGCCCATGCTTCATTCTTGATCGCGGGCGGCGTCGCCTTCTTGAGCGGTTCGAACGCCCACCATTGCTTCGCTTCGGGTTCGAGAATCCGCTGCGTCCACGACGATTTCTTCCGCTCCCCTTTCGCGACCAGCGGGTCGTCATAAGGAGCGCCGAGGTCGATCCACGCCGCGATTTGTTCGATCGCCTGGTCCGGCAACTTCTTCCCATTCCGCGGCATGAACGGATCGCGGGCATGCCGAATCGCCTTCATCAGCAAACTGTCCTTGCTCTTCCCCGGCACGACGACGGCGCCATGCAGCCCGCCCTTCAGCAAACTTTCGCGGTCGGTGAGATCGAATTCCGACTCGGTCTTTTTCCCGCCATGGCAGCGAACGCATTTCTCCATCAAGATCGGCTTCACCGACTTCTTGAACAGATCCAGCCCCTTCGCCATCTTGGCTGCATGGTCGGGATCGACAAGTTCCTTCTGCTGCGTCCTTGCTGGCGACGCTAGGCAAACGAATGCAAGACCCAGAAGCGAAACCTTCGCAACATGCATAGAGAGCTATCTCAAAAGTGCGATCAAGGCGGGAAAATTAAACCAGGCAATGCTCTTCAGGATACTGGACTCAAGGCATACATCGCAATCCGGAAGTCGCGCAGCCGACGTGGGTCGGCTGCGCACCGAAGATGAATACTAGAAGCCCTTCCCTTTCGTTGAGGTGCGGATGCGTGCAAGGCTTTTGTCGGCAGCGATGTAGAGGATCGTGCCGTCCTCGCCGAAGGCACAGTTCGCGGTCGGGACGCCGGTGTCGATCAAGCCAAGCAGCGCGCCTTCCGGGTTGAAGACCAAGACGCCCCCAGGGCCTGTGGCGAACACGTTGCCGTCCACGTCCACCTTCAGGCCATCGGGCAGGCCGGGCTTTTTTCCGACGAGGCTGGTCGCGTCGTAGAAGACCTTGCCTTCGCCAATCGTGCCGTCTTCCTTCACCGGGAATTTCTTCCAGATGGCGAGCTTCGGATCGGAGTTGGCCACGTACAGCCATTTTTCGTCGGGCGAGAGCGCGATGCCGTTGGGCCGGGTCATTTCTTTGGTCAGCAGATCGAGCGTGCCGTCTTTCTTCAGGCGATAGACGCCACAGAAATCGAGTTCGCGGGCCGGGTCCTCATAGTGCTTCACCATGCCGTAGGGCGGGTCGGTGAAGTAGAGTTCGCCATTGGAGTGGTAGACGAGATCGTTCGGGCTGTTGAGCTTCTTGCCGTTGTACTTGTGAGCGAGCGTGACTTTGTTTTTGAAATCCTTGTCGAGCCGAGCGACGCGGGAATCGCCGTGTTCGCAGAGCGTCAGCCGGCCTTCGGCATCGAGCATGAGGCCGTTGGAACCGGGTTCGTCCGTAGGCGACGTTCCCGGGCGAGGAGCTTTGCCGGTGTAGCCTGCGGGCTTGATGAAGTCGCGGACAAGACCTTTGCCGGGGGTGAACTGGTGGATGGCGTTGTTCGGGATGTCGGAGAAAAGGAGGAATCCGCCGTTCTTGATCCAAACGGGGCCTTCGACCCATTTGAATCCGGTGGCGAGTTTTTCGATCTTGGCGTCTTTGGGGATGAGCTTGTCGAAGGCGGGATCCTTCCGGTCGATGGTGCCGAAGGTATCCTGCGCCGAGCAGACAGCCGAGAACAGGCCGAGGCAGAGCAGAGCGAACGCGCGTTTCATGTGGGGTTTCCTCAAGCGAGTGCGTGAACGGATCACTCGCCGAGGATACCGCCTGTCTGCAGGCATTTCCAGCAGCGAAGCAAGTTTCATCCCAAAGACGCCGAAGCGAGGAACTCGCTCCGGCGGCTGAGCACAGGTCCTATTTCAAATCTCGGATCTTGATGTTGCGAAGCGACAGCGGCAACGAGTGATCTTGAAAACCGATACTTCCGACCTTGGGACGATCTGCAAGTTTCTTAGTGAGATCGACTTCATTCACCTGCTCGCCGTTGAGCACGATCGTCAGCTTGTCGTTCTTTACGGTGATTTCGAACTTGTTCCATTCGCCGGCCGGCTTCGCGGCATTCTTCGTCGGAGGGATGCCGGGGATGACCCCGCCACTGTCGTGATCATTGAGCTTGGCGTCTTTCGCTTTGCTGCCGGAATCGTAGATCTGGACCTCAATGCCCTTAGCCACGGGGTTGTTGACATCTCCGGTACGGAAATAAAAGCCGCTGTTGCCCCCCTTCTGCACCTTATATTCGAATTGGATATCGAAATCGCCGTGCTTCTCTTTGAGCCACAGGTAATGATCCCAGCGGGACCATCCGCTTTGACCCTTTTGCGGCGTCAACGTCGCGACGCCGTCCTTCAACGACCAATTTCCCTTGGTGGCCCAATGCTTCGAGAGCTCGCCGCTCGCAAGCAGGTCCGTCCAGCCGTCTTTCGCTTCTTGGGAACTGCCGAAGGGTGCCAGGGCGAGCAAAGTGATCACGGCCAAGCATGCCAAGGTCGATCGAATCATGACGCAATTCTCCACGGGGTTCGCGATGCTCCTACCTGGAGCATCGCGCCGCCATTGTAATTTGCGCGCGTTAGCAATCAAAGCGATTCTTGCCGAGTGCGTATGGTAGAAACCGGGCCGCGTAACGCCAGTTGCTGCAGAGAGCCGAGACCGAAGCTCCGTGAAATCGCGAAACGCTGAAGCGAAGAGATGAAAAGGTGCCCATTAAAAAGAAGAACCCCTCGCAGGTTTCCCTGGGAGGGGTTCGACAAAGCCGGCGATAACCTACTTTCGCGCTGTTCGCACTATCATCAGCCCGAGCTGCTTAACGGCCGTGTTCGGAATGGGAACGGGTGTTTCCAGCTCGGTATGGTCACCGGCAAGCTCGTGAAGAGAGCCCGAAGGCTCTCTTTGGGTATTTGGAGGAAGTCGCTGCAAGAGTCTCAAGTAAAGTTCTTGAATCGGAATTCCAGGGGGCATGGCCCTGGCCATCCCTGCGGATGGATCCGGACAAGAAGAGAATCAATGCGGTCAAGCGTTCGGCTGTTAGTACCGGTCGGCTGAAAGCATTGCTGCTCGCACACCTCCGGCCTATCGACCTGGTGATCTTCCAGGAGCCTTCGCACCAAAGTGCAGGAGACCTCATCTTGCGGAGGGTTTCACGCTTATATGCCTTCAGCGTTTATCCTGGCCGAACGTTGGCTACCCAGCGCTGCCGCAAGCGCGACAACTGGCACACCAGAGGTTCGTCCCTCTCAATCCTCTCGTACTAGAGAGAAAACCGCTCAAGTCTCCTTCGCCCACGACAGATAGGGACCGACCTGTCTCACGACGGTCTAAACCCAGCTCACGTACCGCTTTCATTGGCGAACAGCCAAACCCTTGGGAGCTTCTCCACCCCCAGGATGCGATGAGCCGACATCGTATTTTCTCCCGCAGTTTCCTGCGGCATCAGACTATGTCATCATCCTGTCGTCGATTTTAGCAAGCCCATGCCTGCATGATCTGACTTCTTCTGACAGGAGTCGGCGTATTACCCGGATCGTGCAATCCGAAGCGTGTGGCGTTTGCCCAATGCTTCAGACCATGAGATCCAAGTCTGCCCTTTCGGGCCAGTCGTTACGGGGTCAATCGAATGAGGCTTCCAGCTTCGGATTCAGGATTTTCATCCTTCGTCCTTCTGCCTTTATCCTTGCTCGACGACTTCCCACGGTGTTGCCGTGCAGCGCGGAGGGGCCACTAGCTCGGAGCCTACGCCATTGCAGCGTGCGCCCTTCGCCATTCACAACCCTTCTGCCACTACGGACGGTTTCGCCGTTATAAGCCGATTTGTTGGTACAACATTACTGTTATAGCACCCCAATGTGTTAAGGTGCCAAACCTCCTCGCCGCTATGAACGCTCAGAGGAGATAAGCCTGTTATCCCCGGAGTACCTTTTATCTGTTGAGCGACGGCCCTTCCATTCGGAACCGCCGGATCACTAAGCCCGACTTTCGTCCCTGCTCGACCCATCGGTCTCGCAGTCAAGCACCCTTCTACCTTTACGCTCGTTGCCCGATTGCCGACCGGGCTGAGGGTACCTTTGGACTCCTCCGTTACTCTTTAGGAGGAGATCGCCCCAATCAAACTGCCCAGATAACACTGTCCGCCGCCCGGATTCACGGGTCGGGGTTAGAATTCAAGCACGACAAGGCTGGTGTTTCATCGTCGACTCGCAAGGACCCGGAAGTCCTCGGTCTTAGTCTCCCAGCTACGCTACGCATGTCGGGCCTAAACCCAATATTATCCTACAGTAAAGGTTCACGGGGTCTTTCCGTCTAGTCGCGGGTACGTCGCATCTTCACGACGACTACAGTTTCACCGAGTCACTGGCGGAGACAGTGGTCCAGTCGTTACGCCATTCATGCAGGTCGGAACTTACCCGACAAGGAATTTCGCTACCTTAGGACCGTCATAGTTACGGCCGCCGTTTACCGGAGCTTCGGTTGCGAGCTTCACCCTTACGGGCTAACCCTCTTCCTTAACTTGCCGGCACCGGGCAGGCGTCAGTCTGTATACATCCGCTTGCGCGTTGGCACAGACCTGTGTTTTTAGTAAACAGTCGCTAGACCCATTTCTCTGCGGCCTCCATGGGCTTTGACACCCTCAGAGGCGCCCCTTATCCCGAAGTTACGGGGCTATGTTGCCGAGTTCCTTCGCCAGCGTTCTCTCGAGCGCCTGAGAATATTCATCTCGCCTACCTGTGTCGGTTTTAGTACGGGCATGTCCGTCGTCCAACGTCGGCTTTTCTTGACTCTCCTTCCGACGACTTCGGCAACGTAAGCGGCCTCGGCCTTGCGGCACGCCCACTTCTATTCGGGCGATCGCCTTCCGGAAAGCGTCCTGACGTCTTCAACCTTCGAACATGGTGCAGGAATATTAGCCTGCCGTCCATCCGCTACGCCTTTCGGCCTCGCGTTAGGGTCCGACTAACCCTGGGCGGATTTACCTTCCCCAGGAAACCTTAGGCTTTCGGCGAACGGGATTCTCACCCGTTTTATCGTTACTCGTTCCGGCATGATCACTCGCAAAACCTCCAGGAGTCGTTATCCGTCTCCCTTCGCTGGCTATTGCGACGCTCTCCTACCACGAACAGAGCCAAAGCTCTGCTCATCCGCTGCTTCGGCGTCATGCTTAGTCCCGTTCATTATCGGCGCAGGACTCCTCGACCAGTAAGCTATTACGCACTTTTTAAATGGTGGCTGCTTCTAAGCCAACATCCTGGCTGTCTCAGGAATCCAACTTCCTTTCGCACTTAGCATGACTTAGGGGCCTTAGCAGGCGGTCTGGGTTGTTCCCCTCTCGACGACGAAGCTTATCCCTCGCCGTCTAGCTGCCCGACTTCACTCAGCGGTATTCGGAGTTTGGTTTCGATGGGTAGCCGGGTAGGCCCCCATTCGAATTCAGTCGCTCTACCCCCGCTGATCAGCATCGGACGTTAACCCTAAAGTTATTTCGGAGAGAACGAGCTATCTCCACGTTTGATGATACTTTCAATCCTCCACACAGCTCATCCCCTAGTTTTTCAACACTAGTGAGTTCGGTCCTCCATGAGGTGTTACCCTCACTTCAACCTGGCCATGCGTAGTTCACGTGGTTTCGCGTCTGCCGCCCTGGACTGTTTCGCCCTTTCGGACTCGCTTTCGCTGCGGATCCCTGCCATAAGCAGTTAACCTCGCCCATGACGGCAAGTCGCCGGATCATTATGCAAAAGGCACGCCGTCACCCATTCCCATTGCTGGGCATAGGGCTCCGACCGCTTGTAGGCATGTGGTTTCAGGTTCACTATCCTCCCCTTGTCGGGGTTCTTCCCATCTTTCGCTCGCGCTACTGGTTCGCTATCGGTCGCCAGGGAGTATTTAGCCTTGCGGGATGGACCCCGCCGATTCAGACCGACTTTCACGTGTTCGGTCCTACTTAGGTATCCGCTCGAAAACTTTCCCCTTTCGCGTACGGGACTATCACCCGCTCTGGTCGAACTTTCCAGATCGTTCCGCTAAGGTACCAGCTCTCTAAATGCAGACCCTGCAACCCCGAAAGGGCAAGCCCCTTCGGTTTAGGCTCTTCCGCGTTCGCTCGCCGCTACTGACGGAATCGAGGTTTCTTTCTCTTCCTCCAGGTACTGAGATGTTTCAGTTCCCTGGGTTCGCCACGCAAACCTATGGATTCAGTTTGCGTTCATTCGGGTATCCCGGGATCAACTCGCGTTTAACCGATCCCCCGGGCTTTTCGCAGTTTTCCACGCCCTTCTTCGCCTCCTGGCGCCAAGACATCCCCCACATGCCCTTAGTAGCTTAACCGCATTGATCCTGCTCTCGCCGGACAACCCTCGCGACCTCGCGGCCCTTCGAGTTTCCCGACCCAAGCCCAATCTTCCGCACTCGCTCAGGGACGAACCCCTCGCTCACGCTTCAGGCTGGCAAGAATCAACTTGATTGCCACCCTCCCCACTCACCTGATCCAGATGATGCGGGGAAAAGTAACGTTCTCTTTCTTCTACCTCAGGCTCTTGCAATCTCTTCAACTCGGTGGCACCCTCCCCAAGCCATCCCACCCCTCGCGGAGCACGACAACCCAAAGAAAATGCACCATGAAAATGCAACTTCCTTCATCTACCCAAATTTTCAAAGAGCCAAACCCGCAACAGTGCTGCGGGACTTCCAGTTTTAGAAAGCAGACACGGATCGGCAACGGTTCGACGAAGATTTTTGTCGAACGGATGAAAACGCAATGAAGGACAAGGGTTTGCGCCCTTTGGTTTTCTTTTGGGACGCCGGGAGGAGGCCAGTAAAAACCATCAGACACCGCCCTGGATGCGGCCATCTTCCATGTGCAAAATTCGGTCGGCGACATCGAGAACGCGGCTATCGTGCGTGACCATCAGGATATTTTTCGATCACCGTCCGTTTGGTTTCGCAATCACCATCTGTGAGATGACCGGGATCGAACCGGTAACCTTCGGCTTGCAAAGCCGACGCTCTCCCAGTTGAGCTACATCCCCTTCTTTCGACCATTCCCGCGTCGCACTTCAGTGGGGACACTTGGATTCGAACCAAGGACCTCAGCTTTATCAGAGCTGCGCTCTAGCCAACTGAGCTATGCCCCCTCGTTCAAACAAAAGCCAAACCCTTTCAGGCTTGGCCCTACCCGACGCGGATCGGATAGAGCGTCAACCGGCTTCCTTGCTGCGGTCCCAATTGCATTGAGTGCACCTTGAAGGTCGGAGGCACGAACGCAAAGCAATTCTAGAAGCGGTTCCAAAAAGCGTCAACCAAAAATCGAAACCGCAGCCTCGTGCCCGCCCTCCCCTGTTGGGGTCATGGCGAACAGCGAAACTTAGACACGGAAGATCGCCTTCGAGTTCGCGCACAAGACCTGTTCTCCCAATTCCAAGCCGCCTGCGACTCCGTGCACGAGCCGACATGAACGAAATCGTTCGCCAGCGTCGTCGCCAGCAGATGACGAAACATATCGAACTTCGGCAGGATGAACTCCAGCTTGTACGCGTCGCTGTAGTAGCCGATGACCTTCGTCTTCGGCACCGCCTGCAACCGGGCCGTCAGATCTCGCTGGATGAACGTCGGTATATTCGAGTACCACCAGTGTCCGTTGACGATGACGTTCGGGAAGATCCAGGCGTAGCTCACCAGTTCCTGATTTTGGCTGCTCGTGAGCACCGAGATCGGGAACATCACCTTGGGAAACGCGTTGAACAAATCCGCGAATTGAATGAGCGACGTTCGCTGATCGAAGAGATCCTGGCCCTGAAATACGCCGGCCGGATACACTTTGCGATTGACGCCGATCATCAGGTCGAAGGGGAGATCGAATTCCTGGCAATGCTCAGCGAGCATCCAGAAAACGCCCCAGGAGATGAGCGACTTGATCGACGAGGTCGCTTCGCCGCGGGACAGGTCGAGCAGCGCTTGCGAAAGGACCGTCTCATCGATTTTCGTCGGCGCGAAACCAGGGGGCAGCGAGATCGCGCACGCCTTCGCCCCCTTGCGGACGAAGTGCTGAAACAGCGTCCCGATCGCTTGCCGCAGCATACCCGCATCCGTCGGTTCGACGCCGGTCGCCTTGGCGAGGCGCTCGCGAACCTTGGGATCATCAAGCTTGAAGACGAGATCATCCGTTCGAAGGCAGGGTACATATCGGTTGGTGTCGAAGCCCTCGAGAGGGTCGTCGAAATCGTTCGTCAAGAAGATCTTCTCGACGTTCGTCTGCTTGAGAACCTGCTCCTCCCACCCCGGCTGGCCCATCCTTTTTTCTGCCTGCGACCAAAGAAAGTCCGCATCAGCTGCGGTGACGCGGTCGCCTTTGAATCCGAGAAACGCCCGGCAAATTTCGACGAACCAGCGATATTGGGCTGTGTTGTCGATGCGATCGAGCCAGCTGAGCAGCGTGCGAACTCGCTCCTTGGGATCAAAACCCGGAGCGAGGCAATCTTGGGGCATCCCGGCGGAATGGGCGAGCTCGGTGTAATAGTGGTAGCCGAGAATGTCGTCGAGCGTGCGGGCCGGGGCGGAGCGTGGGTCGATGTGGGAATGGGGATCGACGAACGGCAACCTGGCGAGTTCGACGTAGAGGTCGCGAGCCAATCGATCCGCGAGCATGAGAACCTCGGCCCAAGTGCATCGGAACTGAAGGAAAAAGACCCAGCGAACGACATTTTTACAATCGATCGCTTGTAAATTCCAACCCATTGCCAGGGTTTACCAAGGTTTTCTAGCGCGCGGTCACGATGCTTCATTTTTCAGAAACCCAAACGCCGCAAAGACTTGGTATCGGATCGAACCGGAAGTTACCCGCATTGGCACGGCGTGCTTTACTCTTCCTCGGCCAGATAAAAACGACGAACCCTCGGTTCGACCTAGCCTTCCCCCAAGGCTCTCCCGTTCGTCGATGCTCTGCCAGGTCCTGCGACCCAAGGCCCATCCCCCGTGGGCCTTGGGTTCTGAATCCCGCAAGGCCCATCCCCCGTGGGCCGGGATTCGGAAGGAATCAAGTTCCCCAAGTCCGTTCCCCGTAGGTCCCCCGACAGTTCAAATCAATGTTCCCCCGATCTAGCCCCTCCTTCCCCAAGGAGGGGCTTTTTCTTTTTTTGCAAAGGATGAACGAGGAGGGATGAAGGATGAAAAAAGACAGTGGGAAACCTGGATACGTCTTCCTCGTTGCTTTTCTGCCGTTTCATCCTTCATCCCTCATCCCTCATCCCTCATCCTTTTTCGTTCATCCTTCTTTTTGCTTGATTTCGCCCAAAGCGTTGCTATCCTGTGGAGAGTTGTGGTGCCAAGTGGGGCTCTGTGGGAATCCGGGACGGACGCCGGCTGACACGCCATGCTTCTGACCGGGACTCATCCCCGTTCGCTGGACGACAAGAATCGCTTGGCTCTGCCCAAGCGGATTCGCGATGCGTTCGGCGAACAGGTCTCGCAGATCTTCCTCGCTCCCGGCCCGGATCAGTGCCTTTGGCTTTTCGATCACGAAAGCCTGGAGAAACTGGCCCACAAACTCGATCAGGCCCCGCGGCCGACGGCGAAGCACGCGTCTTTCGGCGATTGTTCTTCGCTCAGATGGAAGCGGCGGATCTGGACAAAGCAGGCAGAATCATCGTCCCCCCTCGGCTCGCTCAATTGGCCGGGTTGGGGCGAGAAGTGGTGCTCCTGGGCGTGCGAGATCATCTCGAGCTTTGGGACGCCGACAAGTGGAAACATTATCTCGGCGAACACGGACCGCAGTTCGATAAGGTCGCCGAGAAGGCCTTCGTCAGGGATTGATGCCTCAAGCCGCCAGCGCGAGGCATCGTGGTGCTTGCACTAATCGCTGACGCCGACCGGGGCTGTCGAAGCCGATTCGGCAAGAGCAGATGCCGATTCGGTCGAAGAACCTCAAAGATCCCCAATCCGTCAAGGTTGCGCGACAGCCCCGGAAATACATTTCAAGCGGCCGCAGCACACGCTGCGGCCGCTTCTTTCTTCCACGGCGACAAATTTCGACAACCTTCTTTCGTCGATGAGTTCGATGTGAAGAAAAACATGGTTTGCTTCACGGAATCGGATTCCGACTTGGCTTCTTCAACGCATACTTCTTGGTCGCCCGAAGTTTGAACACGCCAAGGACAAATCCGCGTGGGGCTTACGCCACGACGCTCGCCATGTTCGGCTTGGGGCCACTTGCGGTCGGAATGCCATCCGTTATCCTGATGCGCCCCCTTCGCTTTGCCGGATCGCATCATGAAAATCGTCTCGGTGGACGACGTTCGCAATTGGTATCTCGAGGCTCGCGATCTCGCGGAGTTTACGCGGACGATCGGGCATCGGTATCGGGATGGAGATGCGGGGCCGCCGGCGGATTTGCCGGTGCATCTGGAGTTCGCCGTTGAGCAGAAGGCTGAGGAGGCGGCAGGGCCGGTCGATGTCGCGGCGTTCGATTCGATTCCCTTTTACAGCTTGTGCCGGGGATTGTTTCTGCCCTTATGCGGGATGTCGTCCGAGCGTTGCGCGCAAGTCTTCGGCATCGCCTGGCAACCGAGTTCGGAGAACATCGAAGCTTTGGCTCGTCGATTCATCGACAAGGAGATCGGACTCACGCTCAAGCAAAAGATCGCATGCCTCCTGGGCGATCCGTTTCTCGGCAAGCGGAGCACGTTTCGCCGCGACAGCCTGATTCGCCTGCTTCGCTCGATGCGACTCCTGCCTCGCAACCTGCTGCTCGATCGGCTCACCAAGATCGGCGATGTGGCCGTGTTGTTCGCGGAGTCCTGCAGCGAGGTGAAAGGCAATCCGCCGCTGACGGCGCTGGAGGTGTTGGAAACGCTGCGTTTCATTCCGACCGTGCGACGCAACAAGCAGTTCGTCGTTCTCCGATCGCTCTTCGAACGATGCGGCAAACTTGAAGCGTTTTTCCTCGCCAAGCTGCTGATGCGGAATGCGGGTTTCGGCTTCGATTATCAGGGGCCGTTGCTCAGCAAGCTGATGGCGGAGCAATTCAAGCTGCCGCCCGAGCAGATCGAACATGCGATGGCGCTGACCGATCCGCTGCATGTCGCGAACACGCTGATGACCGAAGGAGCCGCGGGGTTGCGTCAGATTCAACTGAAGCCGCTCTCTCCGGTGCGGCCCGCGCTGGCGACGGGGACGGTGGAGGAGATCAAGAAATACCCCGTATGGGTCGAGCGGAAGTACGACGGCATTCGGCTGCTGCTGCACAAATCGACCGACTCGCGCGGGGCCGTGCTGTGCGGAGCGTACACGCGCAATCGCGGCGATTGGCTCGAAATGATTCCTGGCATGCAGCAGACGATTCAGGCATTGCCGATCGGATCCGTCATCTTGGATGGCGAATTGTACGGCATCGTCGTCGATCTGGAAGGCGCCCGGCCCGCGACCGTCTACGAAGTATTTACGATGCTGCAAGGCGAGCCGATTCGGCCCGTGCAGCTCAAGTACGCGGCATTCGACGTTCTCTATTTGCAAGGGAGCGACCTGACGCATCTGCCTTTGCATCGACGGCGGCAGTTTTTGTCGAACCTGCTGATGCCGATGGCGATGATGCCGACGCCGATCCCGTTGCAACTCACCGAAGGCCAGATGGCGGAGACGCGCGAGGACGTCAATCGGCTGTTCCACCACTTCCGCAATCAGGGTTATGAGGGCATCATCGCGAAGGATTTGGACGGCGCCTACCACCTCGCCCTGCGCGATCCCGCGCGGGTGAAACGGAAGCCGGAGATCACGCTCAATTCGTTCTGCTGGGCGGCGTGCTCGCGGGTGACGTCGAAGGAAAACGCGGGCATGTTCGGCTCCTACGTCATCGGCGCCTGCAACGCGATGGGCGGATTCGACGACGTCGGCGACGTGGCCGGGCTCGACCGGGCTCGCGATCAGCAGATCCAATCCGAAGTGATGCGGCTGGGTTTGCTTCACGGCCGACGCATCGAACGCGGCAAGCGCCAGCGGCGTGCGGCCTGGCCTGGAGTTTCGGCCTCTGATTGTGGTGACCGTGAAATTCGAAGGCATCATCCGCGACGGCAAGGAAGGCGACCTCCGCCTCCGCGATCCGAAAATCGCCCTCATCCGCAGCGACAAATCCGCCTTCGGCGACGACGTGCAGGAGATCGAGCAGCTTACCCTCGACCAACGCATGGGATAGCGGAAATTAGCCGTGATTTCCCGCACCTTGGCAACGTTCGACGCTTACAATACAGAGCGCGAAGTTCACCTCATCCTCTCACGCCGAACGAAGGTTCAACCAAGCTTGAACAACGTACGCGAAGAACTACCGTCCATCTCGAGAAGGCGATCCTCGTTTCGGTCGCTCTTCCCTCCCGCCCCTGGGTCGGCACGATCCCTTGGACGAAATCCGCGGCCTCGCCACCACGGCGGGGGCCGTCGTCGTCGGCGGCGTCACGCAGAAGCCGCGAGGAAGTCGTTCCCGCCACCTACATCGGCAAAGGCAAGCTCTCGCCGAGCTGCAGACGATGGTGGAGGCGAAGAACGCCGATGTCGTCATCTTCGACAACGACCTTCGCCGGCGAGAAAGCGCAACCTCGAGAAATCGACCGGCGTCAAGGTGCTCGATCGCAGCGAATTGATCCTCGACATCTCCGCGACGCGGGCTCGTTCGGTCGAATACGCGTTTGCAGGTAGAACTCGCCCAACTCGAATACTCGCTTCCCCGCCCGCAAGATGTGGACTCACTTGTCGCGGTATTCCGGCGGCGGCATCGGCACGCGCGGTCCGGGGCGAAACGCAGCTCGAAGAAGATCGCCGACTCGTCGGCGGTCGCATCAAGGATCTGAAGGAACGCCTCCGCGTGGTGCAGGCTCGGAAAGAGCGCGAAGTTCGCAGCCGCACCGAGTTCGCGACCGTTTCGCTCGTTGGCTACACCAATGCCGGCAAAAAGCATCGCTGATGAACGTGCTGACAGGTGCCGACGTGTACGTCGAAGATGCTCTTCTCGACACTCGACACCCGCACCCGGCAATGGCACATCCCCGATTGGGGCAAGGTGCTCTTGAGCGATACCGTCGGCTTCATCCGCGATTTGCCTCACCACCTGATCGCGTCGTTCAAGGCCACGCTCGAAGAGGCTCGGCAGGCGCGCTTGCTGCTCCACGTCGTCGATGCCAGCAACCCGCATGCGGAAGAGCACATCACGGCCGTCAAATCCGTGTTGCAGGAACTGGGATGCGCCGACCGCCCGACGCTGCTCGTGCTTAATAAGGTCGATCGCGTCGAAGACCCGTCGGTCTTGCATGTGCTGCAGAAGCATCATCCGCACGCCGTGTCGATCAGTGCAGGGAAGAAGCTGCATCTCGATGAGCTTCGCAATGCGGTCGTGGAAATGCTGAGTGCGGACTATGTCGATGTCCGCGTCGAACTTGATGCGGCCGACGGAAAGCTGATCTCGTATCTCGGCGCCCATGCGGACGTGCATCGCCAGGAGACGCGCGACAGCCATGTGATCATGTATGCGTGGATTTCCCGCCATCTGCTGAAGACGCTGCAGGAATCGGAAGCGAAGGTCGAGATCGTTCGCGATCCGACGACGCTCAACGTCAGCGGCAAGCCCGAGGCGGAAAACGCCGATGCGTAAGCCGGGCGAACTGCCCGCGTATCTCGGCGGCGAACCCGCCTTCCCCGAAGGGCCGCCTTCGTGGCCCGTTGCCGATCCGGAAATCGAAGAAGCGCTCCGCCAGGCGTATGCCGACGGTTCGTGGGGCAAGTACCACGGGCCGCATGTTCCGCGTCTCGAAGAGACGATACGCGAGCACCTCGGCGTGCCGCACATTGTCCCTTGCGGCAGCGGTACCTTCGCGGTGGAGCTTGCCCTGAGAGCGCTCAAAGTCGGGCCGGGCGATGAGGTGATCCTGTCTAGCTTCGATTTTCCCGGGAACATTCTCGCCGTACTCGCGCTCGGCGCGATGCCAGTGCTGCACGAAATCTGCGTCGACGATTGGCAGCTTTCGATCGATGGCTTGCGGGACGCAGTCACGCCTCGCACGAAGGCGATTCTCGCTTCGCATTTGCATGGTGGTCTCGTGCACATGAAGTCGTTGCGGACACTCGGCATCCCGATCGTCGAAGATGCCTGCCAATGTCCCGGCGCGAGGTTTGATGGCAGACCTGCGGGAACTTGGGGCGACGTCGGCGTATTCTCGTTCGGCGGATCGAAACTACTGACCGCAGGCCGCGGCGGAGCGATCGTCACAGCCTCCGCGGAAATCGCCCAACGCGCGAAGACGATCCAACTCCGCTGCAACCTGGTCAATCCGCTCTCCGAACTGCAAGCGACCGTGCTTGTGCCGCAGTGGAAGAAATTGAAAGCGAACAACGCGACGAGAACCGCAAGTGTCGCGATGCTGCGTGAGCAACTTGAAGGGGCGCCAGGGCTGCGGATGTTCCCGCATGCGGATGGCGCCGCCTACTACAAAGTCGGCTTCCAGTTCGATGCCGCTGAGTTTGGAACGACTCGCGAGAAGTTCGTTGCGGCGATGCGGGCCGAGGGCGTTGCGATGGACGAGAGCTTCGCATCACAGCATGTCGGCCGATCGCCGAAACGCTACCGCGCGACGGGTCCGCTGGCGGAGGCGGAACGTGCCCATCAAGGCTGCGTCGTACTGCATCATCCAGTGTTGTTGCAAGACGCGGATGCGATGCGGCGTATAGCGTTCGCCATTCGCCGTATTCGCGAACACCTGCCCGCGTCTCCATCCAACACGTAAGATGCCATTCGCGCGTTTTACGGAGACAACATCATGAGCACGATTCGTTTCATCATGGTCGGCGGATTTCTCGGCGCCGGCAAAACGACGACGATGGGCCGACTCGCCCGGCACTACATGAGCCAGGGCAAAAAGGTCGGCATCATCACGAACGATCAGGCTCAGGATCTCGTCGATACGCACCTGCTGCGCGAGCAAGGATTTTCCGTCGAGGAGGTCGCCGGTGCCTGCTTCTGCTGCAAGTTCGACGACCTCATCAGCAAAGTCGGCTCGCTCGAAACCGCGGATCGGCCCGACGTCATCCTGGCGGAGCCCGTCGGCAGTTGTACCGACTTGGTTGCAACCGTCGTGCAACCGCTAAAGGATCTCTACGGGGCACGTTTTTCCGTGGCGCCGTATGTCGTACTCTTTAAGCCGAGCCATGGGTTGAAGATTCTGAAGAACGAAACGAAGTCGGGATTTTCTCCGAAGGCGGCGTACATCTTCCGCAAGCAGCTTGAGGAAGCCGACGCCATCGCCATCAATCGTCTCGACGAAATGACCCCCGCCGACATCGCGGAACTGACAGCACTACTGCAGGATCAATATGCCGGCACGCCGATTCTGCGGATCTCCGCGAAGACCGGAGCCGGCTTCGATGCCTTGCTTCAAACGCTTGAGCAGGAAGGCGTCTTTGGCCGCAAGATTCTCGACATCGACTACGACGTGTATGCCGAGGGTGAAGCGGAACTCGGCTGGCTCAACAGCAGCGTCCGCGTGACGGCATCGAAACCATTCGACTTGGATCGCCTGCTGATCGACGTGACCGAAGGCCTGCAGAAATCGCTCCGTGCGGCAAACGCGGAAATCGCCCATCTTAAGGCGATCGGCTTGTGGGAAGGGTTTTTCGGCGTTGCCAATCTCACGAGCAACGACGGCGCGGTGACGCTCTCGCTGCCGTCGCGAAGCCAGGCGACGGAGGCGGATCTGATCGTGAACGCACGCGTCGCCATCGATCCGGACGAATTGAAGCAGCACGTGCAGCGCGAAGTGACACGGGCCTGTCAATCGATCGCCGCCGCCTTCGATGAAGCGAAGACGCAAAGCTTTCGTCCTGGCCGACCTACAACACGCACCGCTACGCGGAAGGAAGTAAGAAGGTAGTCCTCACGCTCCGCGTGAGGTCAGCGGCGACAGGGTCTCGGGGTGTTTAGCCCTGGCTCCTCTCTGTTGGGGAGAGGGGTTGGGGGTGAGGTGCAAAGCCCGCGGCGGCAACCTGGTTTTGATCTGCGAATGAAAATTGCGTCCGCAGGGGATAACACCCTCACCCCCAACCCTCTCCCCCAACAGGGAGAGGGGAGCAAAGCCGCAAACGAACATGTCGCCGCTGACTTCACGCGGAGCGTGAGGACTACCTTCTCTACCTTTTCGGATCGGCGACGCAGCGGAAGCCGTTGTGGTTGGCGGCGCTGCGGGGCTCGCCTTTGCCGCGGGCGCCGGGAACGTAGCGTCGGCAGTAGTTGTCGCCGCACATGAAGCTTCCGCCTCGCTGGACGCGTTTCGGCTGATCCGGTTCCTGGGGATCGAAACCAGTTTCGGGCCCTTTGGGATTGCGGGCGGCGCGTTCGTCCTTGAGGCTACGGGCGCGGTCGACGTCGTCGTAGTGCTTTTTCTGGTACCAGTCGTCGCACCATTCCCACACATTGCCGGCCATGTCATAAAGGCCGTAGCCGTTCGGCGGAAACGACCGAACGGGAGCTGAGCCCCCGAATCCGTCAGCTTTGGTGTTTTTGGCCGGGAATTCTCCTTGCCACCAGTTCGCCAGGTGCTTTCCTTCCGGCAGGTGTTCTTCCCCCCAGGTGTAAGGAGCACGATCGAGACCGCCGCGCGCGGCGAACTCCCACTCGGCTTCTGTCGGCAGACGCTTGCCCGCCCATTTGCAATACGCGACTGCGTCCTCCCAGCAAATGTGGACGACGGGGTGCTTCTCGCGACCCTTGATGTCGCTCTTCGGGCCTTCGGGATGCTTCCAATCGGCGCCGAACGACAGGTCCCACCACATGCGTTCCGCGTCGGCGGACCATAGGTTGCGAATCTTCGATTCCGGTTGTTTAAAGACGATGGAGAAAGGCTTGAGCGCGGCCGGGTCCGCGTTGGGAAACTCCTTCACATCCGGCTTCTGCTGCGCGACGGTCACGTACCCGGTCGCCTTGACGAACTCCGCAAACTGCTCGTTCGTGACTTCGGTTTCGTCCATCCAGAAACCATCGACGTACACAAGATGGACGAAGCGGGCGTCGGCATACACGTCGTTGGGCGCCTCGGGGTCGCCGACGATATCCTCCTCGACGCCCATCCAAAATTCGCCGCCCGGTACCCACACCATGCCTTGCGGCGCCGGGCCAGGCGGAGTGCGTGGATTCAATCGCGGCGTCGTTCGCTTAGGTCGGGCTTGCGGAGCATCATCCCCTTTGGCGAACGGAATCGGATCATGCTCGGGTGGCGTTGGATTGCTGAACTTCCAATAACCGAAGGCCGCGCCCGCGAGGATGACGACCCCGAGAGGATACCAGATCCAACTGGATGGACCGAACAACCCGTCCGGCTTCGGCGCCGGCAGCGGGCGTTTAGCTTGGATCGCGGTAGATGGTTTCTTCGCCATGTCGAACTCGTGCGTTTGTATTTGCATTCCAAGCCCCACCGTAAGCGCAGCGCACGGTGGGGATGCAGCCGACCGGGGCGATGATCCCCACCGTGCGCTGCGCTAACGGTGGGGCTTGGGGCGATTCACACGTCGCAGAAGCTACGCATCGATCGCACGCAGGAGGCCTTCGGCCTTGTGCCACGTTTCCTCATATTCGCGCCCCGGATCGGAATCCGCCACAATACCGCCCCCGACGGCGAAGTGCATCCAGCCTTTGCCGAGGACGAAGGTTCGGATCAGCAGGTTAGTGTCCATCGCGCCGTCGAAGCCGATCCAGCCGAGCGAGCCGCAGTAGGGGCCGCGTTCCACTTGCTCCAGTTCCGCGATGATCTCCATCGCTCGAATCTTCGGCGCCCCGGTGACCGATCCGCCGGGAAACGTCGCACGCAGCAGATAGACGGCATCGCAGCCCGGCTTTAGTTGCCCGCGCACTTCCGACACCAGATGATGAACATAGCGATAACTCTCGAGCCGGCACAACGCCTCGACGCGGACCGAACCGTATTTGCACACGCGGCCCAGGTCGTTGCGGAGGAGATCGACGATCATCACATTCTCGGCCCGATCCTTCGCGCTCTTTCGCAGTTCCTCCGCGCGGGCGACATCGATCGCGAGGTCGTCGCTGCGAGGGCGCGTCCCCTTGATAGGCCGGGTTTCGACTCCGCCGTCGGCTTCCAATCGCAAGAAACGCTCGGGCGATGCGGATGCGATCGCGAAGTCGCCGAGGTCGAAGTATCCGGCAAAGGGGGCGGCATTGCGTTGGCGAAGCCGTTCGTAGAGGGCGAGGGGCGATTCGCGGAATCGACGAACCAATCGTTGCGATAAGTTGACCTGAAAGCAATCCCCCGCATGCACATACTCGATGCCGCGGCGAACCATGTCGCGATAGCTGGCCGCATCGAAATTGCTGAAAACATCCGGCCGAACCGGCGTCGGTTTCATCGGCGTGCGAAGTTCGATGGCATCGTCCGAAAGCTCCGACAACGGCGGATGCGGGCGGTCGAGCCATGTGCGGACCTGATCGATGCGTTCCTTTGCCGCGCGAAGGCGTTCACTACGCGTCGAGCCGGAAAGGCCGTGCGAAATGATCCATGATCGGCGTTCCAGATGATCGAAAGCGATCACCCAATCGTAGATGCCGACCGCCAGGTCCGGCACGCGGAACTCATCGATCGCGGACTGCGGAAGGCGTTCGATGTGTCGGCCCAGGCCGTAACCGAACAGCCCCGCGATGCCTCCTTGAAACGGCGGCAGACCTGGAAGCGACGCGCGACGAAAGCGAGCCGATTCCGCCTGCAACACGTCGAAGGGATTGGTTTCGGCAAGCCGTTTGCCGTTCTTGCGAACCTGACCGTGGCGCGACGTGAGCCAGGCGATGGGATCGGTGGCGACGAAGGAGTATCGGCCCAGGTGTTCGAGCAGGCGAGCGCTGTCGAAGAAGATCAAATGCGGGCGATCCGCGAGACGCCGACACGCCTCCCACGGTTCCAGCCCCGTCGCCTCCTCGACGAGCGGAAAAAACTCCGCCTGTTTCGCCACGCTGCTCATTGCCCTATTTTATAGGCCAGCATCCGCCGCTTTTCGCCTCCCGACTTTCGGAGCCTCGCATGCACGCGACCATTCTCGGCAACAACATCTACCACGAAGTCGTCGGCGAAGGCATTCCGCTGATCTTCGTTCATGGCCTCGGCGCGACCAGCAACGTCTGGCATGCTCAGCGTGCGGCCCTTTCCAGGTTCTGCAAAGTGGTCACGCTCGATCTGCCTGGCTCGGGACGATCAGATCGGTCGCCGCGCGAGTATTCGATGGAGAAGTGGGCCGACCAAGTTGTCGGGTTGGCGGATCACCTCGGCATGGATCGCTTCATTCCGATCGGCCATTCGATGACGACGATCCTCGTGCAGAAACTGGCGGCGAAGTATCCGCAGCGCGTGCGCGGAGCCGTCGTCTGCGGAGCGATGATCGAGCCCGCGCCGGCGGGGAAGGAAGCGTTCGTCAAGCGGATGGAGACGGTGATGAAGGAGGGCATGGGCCCGGTGGCCGACATGGTGCTCGGCGGCGCCCTATGCCCGGCCACGCGCGAGGCGAACGCCGGGTTGGCCGGCCTGTATCGTGAAATGCTGCTCTGCAATGAGCCCGCGAATTATGCCGCCCAGTGCAAGGCGCTGATCGAAGGCTCCGCGAAAGCCGACCTGCCCAACATCCGCTGCCCGCTGCTCGTGATGGTCGGCGATCAGGACGCCGTCACCCCGCTGGCGAACGCGCAAGCCATCGCCGCCGCCGTCCCCACCGCCCGCATCCGAATCATCCCCGCAACCGCCCACGCGACGATGATCGAGCGTCCCGAACTTTTCAACGCGGCGCTGCTGGAATTCTTGGCGACATTGTCTTGAACCAGATCGAATCGTCCCGCAGTCCGATCAGCGTGTTCTTGATTGCAACTTCGACTTCCATTGGCATGACTTCGCTGAAAGGCAAACGATCAGCCGAAAGAAACAACGCGACGTCGGGACGAATCACGGCGTCGCTTCGCTGTTCGGAATGCCTACCGCATGAACGCGAAAGGATTGTTGAACGGGTTCACGTTGAAGCCGTTGTTGAATGGATTGTTGTTCAGACCGAAGTTGAATGGGTTGTAGCCGAAGTTCAGGCCGCTGTTGTTGAAGTTGTTGAACCCGGCGTTGAAAGGAAACGAGGGCGGAACGGCGAAGCCTGAACCGTAGTAGGGATTGGGATTGGAGAATGCGTAAGGATTGGAGTTGAAACTAAACGCTGAATTGTAGGGGTTGTAATTCGAGTAGTTCGGGATCGACGCCCCGTAGGGATTCGACAGCCCGGAGAACGCGTTCGATGAAGGCTTATACCCGCCGTAGCTCGGCAGGATGACGGTCTTCGGAATCTGTGCCGAACGCTGAACTGTCTGCGCGGAGACCGATGCGGACGAGATGGCCAGGGTGGTCAGAAGCAATACCGCGTTGCGAATTGGGACCATGACTGGAACCCCTTAAGGTTGAGAAGCCGCCCAACGAAGCAACGCCGCAACGAGCGCAACTTGCGCGAAAAATCCGAATAGCGGGCTCCTCAATCCTCACGAAGGCTGCGAGACGACTCGGCGGGGCGAGGTGGGCGTGGGGACGCGGACGGTGAAGATGCTGCCTTTGCCCACTTCGCTGCGTGCGGACACGGAGCCGTGGTTCGCTTGGGCGAGGTGTTTGACGATGGCGAGGCCCAGGCCGGTGCCGCCGAGCTCGCGGGAGCGAGCTTTGTCCACGCGGTAGAATCGCTCGAAGATTCGGGGCAGATCCTTCTCCGGGATGCCGATGCCGCTGTCCTCGACTTCGATCACGGCATAGTCGTTTTCCTCATACCAGCGTACGCGGATGCTGCCGCCCTCCGGCGTGTATTTCACTGCGTTGTCCACGAGGTTGTTGACGATCTGATCGAGCGCCTCGTGGTCGGCCCATGCTTCCAGATGATCCCCGTTATCCGGCGGCGCAATCGCCTCGAAGGTTTGCCGTTTGTTGGCGGCGAGCGTGCGATGGCGGTCCATGTTGTCTTCGACCAGCGAAGCGACGTCGACCGTCTCGAACGAATAAGCTTCGGTTTCCGATTCGACGCGAGCCAAGCGGAGCATGTCGAAGATCAGGTTCTTCAGCCGTTCCGATTGGTCGGCGATGCGATGCAGGAACGAAGTCCGCACGCTCGGATCCTCGGCCGCCCCGTCGATCAGCGTTTCCACTGAGGCCTGGATGACGGCGAGCGGCGTTTTCAATTCGTGCGAGACGTTGGCGACGAATTCTTGGCGAAGCCGTTCAAGCCGGCGCAGATCGGTGGTGTCATGCAGTACGAGCACGGCCCCACGGGGCGGCATGCCAGGGAGGCGGGCGACGTGGACGAGGAAGCTGCGTTGGCCGGGGGCTTCCCAGTGCAGTTCGCGGACTTGGATCACCTCATCCTGCAAGGTTTCGCGGACGACCGTTTGTAGCGGCCGATGGCGCAGCAGCTCCCAGAAGGGTTTGCCGATGGCTTGAGCGACGGGCACTTCCAAGAGTTGACCCACGCGGTCGTTGGCGAAGAGGATGCGCTGCTCGGAATCGATGGCGATGACGCCTTCGACCATGCTGCTCAGCACGGTGCGGAGTTGATGGCGGTCCTCTTCAATCTGCGTAAACTGGGCAGCAAGGCGTTCGCTCATGTGATTGAAGGAGCGAGCCAACGTGCCGATTTCGCCCCGGTCGAGCGCGTATACTCGGTAGCCGTAGCCTCCGGCCGCGATCGCTTCGGCTCCCTGCGTCAGTTCCGCGATCGGACGAGCGAGTCTGCGGGAAAGCCAAAAGGCGAGGCCCAGCGCGACGAGCGTCGTGAGGCCCGCGGCGGTCCATGACAAATTTCGGAAGCTCGCCAGCTGCGATTCGACCTGGCGGATCGGCTCGGCGATGCGAACGAAGGCGACATCCGAATCGTCGAGGTCCGTGCGCAATGCCAGGTAAAGCATGTCCTGCCCGAGCGTCGGGCTTCGGCGAATCGCCTTGCCCAGTCCCTTGAGCTTCGCCTGCTGAATTTCGGGTCGTTCCGCGTGGTTGTCCATGCGGGCGGGGTCGGTGTCGGTCTCGAAGAGGACACCACCCTTTGCATCGATCAGCGTCAATCTCGCTTCGAGCATCGGCAGATGGCGGAGCCTTTGTGCGAGTTCCGCGTTCTGTCCCGCATTGCGTCCGCGGACCGCTTCGCGCACCAGCTCCGCCTTCACGGCCAATTCGGTTTCGATTGCCTTCTGTTCGTTCTTTTCGGACTGGGTCGCGACGACGATGCCGAAAAGTGCGAGCGAGAAGACGATGATGAAGCCAGCGGCCAAGAACAGCTGCCAAAAGATCGTGAGTCGCGTCATGGCACCCTGAAAAGATGGAGCGACGAATGTCCAGCGAACGGACGTTTCGTCCGCACGATAGCGAAGCAGCCGCGGAAATGCAAACGGCGCGGATTGTCGGTACGAGCTGGTCCCCGGAAAGGCTTTTAGGAGCGTTCAGTAGTGCCGTTCGGGGATTTGCCGATAGATTTCCAGGGATTGCAAAAATCGTTCGCAAACGTTGCTCTCCATGAGTTTTTCATGCGATTCTCCCTGATTCCTCGCGAAGCCAAGTTTTTCGACATGTTCGACCAGGCGGGCGACATCCTGGTACGTGGCTCCGCACGCTTCCTCGAGATGGTGCAACGCTTCGACGATCTGCCCAAACGCGCCCGCGACATGAAGATCGAGGAAGACGCCTGCGACGACATCGTCGGCCAAATCATCAAGGCGCTCGACCGCAGCTTCATCACGCCGTTCGACCGCGAAGACATCCACACCCTGGCGGCGAAACTCGACGATGTGATGGACAACATGGAGGAAACGGCTCACCGCCTCCTCGTGTTCCGCATCGAGAAGCCCTCCGAGGCGGCGAAGCAACTCGCGCAGATCATCCATGATTGCTGCAGCCGGCTTCGCGACGCGATGCGTGCCCTTCGCGATTTGAAGTCGGCCGATCCGGTGCAGCAGCATCTGCGGGCGATCAGCAACCTAGAGAACGAAGCCGACCAGATCTACCGCGCCTCCGATGCCGACCTGTTCGCCAAGGCGGTCGCCAACGGCGTCGAAGGGGGCTCGATCGACGTGCTTACGCTCATCAAGTGGCGTGAGTTGTACGCTTGGCTCGAGAACACCGTCGATGCGGCCAAGGATGTGGCGCGCGTGATCTCGGAGATCGTCATCAAGGGCACGTGATCCCTGCCGAAGTTTCGCCCTTCCCTCGTCCGAAACGCAGCGGCCAAGGTTGCACGAAGCTATGCATTTTTTCGACCACATGAAAGACCACTTCGGCAACGTCAACTACATGGCGTTGCCGTGGGCCGTCCTGGCGCTGATCGTTCTTGCCCTGATCTTCGACTTCCTCAACGGCTTCCACGATGCGGCCAACTCGGTCGCGACGATCGTTTCGACCCGCGTGCTGAGCCCGTTCGCCGCCGTCGCATGGGCCGCGTTCTTCAACTTCATCGCGTTTCTGCTGTTCGACCTCAAAGTCGCGAACACGATGGGCAGGGGCATCATCGATTCGAGCATTGTGGACAACTCGGTGATCTTCGGTACGCTGCTGGCAGCTTGCTTATGGGACATCATCACGTGGTATTGGGGCCTGCCGACCAGTTCGTCGCATGCACTCATCGGCGGGCTCATCGGCGCCGCGTTGTGGAAATCGGGCCCAACCGCCTTGGTTTGGGCGGGGATCGGAAAAACCTGCATCTTCATCCTGCTGGCCCCGATGATCGGGTTCTTCACAGGCCTTGCCATCGCCGTGATCGTGCATTGGTTTTGCTGGTGGCGGAACACGTCGCCTCGCTCGGTCGACAATTTCTTCCGCAAAGGTCAGTTCTTCTCCGCCGCCCTCTATAGCTTGGGACACGGCGGCAACGATGCTCAGAAGACGATGGGCATCATCTTCGTGCTGCTGATCTCGGCCGCCGGCGCGAATCCGGAAGCCTTCGCGGGAGGAACGCCCAAGGATGTGCCGACGGAGATGGTCCTCGCGTGCCACATCGCGATGGGCATCGGCACGTTGTTCGGCGGATGGCGCATCGTGAAAACGATGGGCCAACGCATCATCCGCCTCCGCCCGGTCGACGGCTTCTGTGCCGAAACCGGCGCCGCCTCGACGCTCGCTCTCACCATCTTCGGCGGCATCCCCGTCAGCACGACGCACACCATCACCGGTTCGATTGTTGGCGTCGGTTCGCTGAAACGGCTCTCGGCCGTCCGCTGGGGCGTGGCCGGTCAAGTCGTGTGGGCGTGGATCCTTACCATCCCCCCCTGTGCCGTCATCGCCGCCGCCGCGACTGCGGTCGTCCGCATGTTCTAGTGCGTCCCTTGCGATCACCTCACGCATCGTAGGAGGCGCCCTCCGTGACGTTCCGCCGAACCGGACGCGTCCGAAGGATTGCGTTCCACACTCGATCGCTCGTCTTCCGCTTGCGGCTTAGCGTTCGTCCGGACAATCGCTAAGCGGTAAGCGGGCGTTTGCAAATTGGAAACAGCGACTGGGGCATTCGATTCGGCGAAATGCGAAAAGATCCCTCTCTGTCGCGTTATGCGTGGTCGGTGCCGAACTGGCGATCGCCAGCGTCGCCTAAACCGGGGACGATGTAGCTGCGTTCGTCGAGCCGTTCGTCTACGACGGCAAGATAGATGGGCACATCCTCGTGCATGGCCCGCATGTGCACGATGCCTTCAGGGGCGCCGATCATGGCGAGGCAGACGATGCGCTTTGCGCCCCATTCCTTCAGCATGGTCACTGCGGCTGCCGCCGATCCGCCGGTCGCGAGCATCGGATCGAGCAAAAAGCAACGATCCGGTGGACGTTGACCATGCAGCTTCGAGTAATAGGGGACCGGCAGGCACGTTTCCGGGTCGCGATACATACCGAGGTGCAGCACCTTTGCCTCGGGAATCCACTCGAGAATCGGATCGACCATGCCGAGCCCGGCTCGCAGTACCGGAGCGATGCCGATCGATTCTTTCAAACGGGCCGCCTCGCATTCGACTAGCGGCGTGCGAATGCGTGTTTCGGAGAGCGGCAGGTCCGCGGTCGCTTCGGCGAAAACCAGTTGCGTCAATCGACGAACGAGCCCGCGAAACACCTCTGGCGGAGTGGCGACGTCACGCAGCGACGCGAGGAAATGCTGCACGAGGGCATGCCGGCTGACATGAACATTGGATGACATGCCTATCTCCGGACGAGACCAAATATATTGAGCGACGGAGCAATCATTCAGCAGGCTGGACTTTGTGCATCGTGGCCCACTGCTCTTCGGCATAACCGGCGCGTGCCATGCTTCGACGGGTCCCTCGCCGGAGTCGTGAACATTCCTTGCCACCGGCGAAGCATGCCCCCTGCCGGATACGCCGTCCCGTCTGGGGGCATGCTTGTGCGGTAGCTTCCGAGGGAACTTCGTCCAGGTAAAGATCCGCACAAGCATGGCACGCCGCCGTCTGCGCGACGACTCACAGCCAACATGCGATTCCGCGTCTTCGGTGCTAAAGGACGCCCTTCGTCGAGGGAATACCGCCGCCGCGTGGGTCGAGTTCGACGGCTTGCCGCAAGGCGCGGGCACATCCTTTGAAGATGCCTTCGACGATGTGGTGCGAGTTGCGCCCATAGTGGCAGAGCACATGCAGGCACAGCAATCCGCTGCCCGCGACGGCTCGCCAAAATTCCTCGGCGAGCGAGGCGTTGAACGTGCCCAGCATCTCCGGCGGAAGTTCCGCCTTCCACACACAGAAACTGCGGCCCGACAGGTCGATCGCGGCCGTCACGAGCGTCTCATCCATCGGCACCGTCGCGTCGCCATAACGGCGAATGCCGGCCTTGTCGTGCAGTGCTTGCACAAGAGCTTTGCCGAAGCAGATGCCGACGTCTTCCACTGTGTGGTGGGCATCGACATGCAGATCGCCTTTCGCTTCGACGTTGAGATCAATCAGGCTGTGCTTGGAGAGCAGCGTCAGCATGTGGTCGAAGAAGCCGACGCCCGTGTTGATCGATGAGTGCCCCGTGCCGTCAAGATTGAGGCTCAAGACGATACGCGTCTCGCCGGTCTCGCGACGGATTTCGGCAGTGCGGGAATTGTTGGCTTTCGCCATGCAAACCTCGGATTGGGTGCGGCCTACGCGAGATTCTATCAGGACGATGCTGCCGCCGTTAGGGAACGGTTGGGCTGGAGCGTACGCATGATGTATTCCGCCGCGGCGTGGCAGGCACCGGGCATGGCGTAGCGCTGCTTCAATTCGGTCAGCTCGCGTTTCGCTTCCGCGAACGCGGCATCGTCGTTGAGCCAGCGCAGCGCATGATTCGCGAGTTGCTGCGATTCGTCCCGATCGGTGAGGAATTCGGGATACAGTTCCTTGTCGGCCAACTTGTTGACCAGGCAGATGAACTGCGTCTTCATGAAGAAGCGGGCGACCCGCAGGTCGAGTTTGCCGATGCGGTAGAGGATGCAGGTCGGTTTCACGCGGTAGAGCAGTTCGAGCGCGACCGAACCTGAAACCGACAGGCATGCGTCCGCCAATTCGATAATTTCGGGCGTTTTGCCCACGTGCGTCCGAATGGGCAGCGGCGGGTGCAATGCGAGGAAGTCGTCCACCATCTTTTGTTGGGAAGGCTTGAAGCTGGGAACCAAAAATCGCACGTCCGGCCGGGCCGCGTGAATCTTGGCGGCGGCGGCGTAAAGGGTCGCCCAATTTCGCTCCACTTCCTGCGTCCGCGACCCTGGCAGCAACGCGATCAGGCGGGCACCATCGGCCCGCTGCTGTGCGATGAAGTCGGCGTCCAGTTTCTGGCGTGGACATTCATCGAAAAACGGGTGTCCGACATAGGTCGCATCCACCCCTCGTTCGGCATACCAGGGCTTCTCGAACGGGAGGGTGCATAGCACATGATCGACGAATCGCCGAACCTTCTCGACGCGCCATCCCGCCCACCCCCAAAGTTGGGGCGGAACGAAGTAGAACACGGGGATCCCATGGAATTTGGCTCGCCGGGCGATCCACCAGTTGAACCCGGGATAGTCGATCAAAACGACCGCATCGGGTCGATGATGGCGGAAGTAGCGATCCGCTTTTGATGCAAGACTCAGGAATGTCGTGATGTTGGCCAGCACACGGGCGAACCACATGACGGAAAGCTGCACCAGCGGATAGTGAAGTTTCGCTCCCGCCGCCGCCATCTTATCGCCGCCGTAGCCGACGCATTCGATTGTCGGGTCGATCGCTTTCAGTTCACGAATCAGGTTGGCGCCGTGGATGTCGCCGGAGGGTTCGCCGACGCTGAAGAAGATGCGCATCAGGCTCCCTCGCGGATGGACGCCATGTGCGATCTATTTCCCGGCATTTGAATTGCAAAGGTCATTGAGGAAGGATATCGGCTGCCGAACCTCGGCGACAACCCGAAACGCCACGAGCTTTGGGCCAAGCAGGATTGCGTTGATTCGATCGTGCTTGAGCATCAATGCGGTACGGCGCTCTCCAAGATTCGAGCAGAGAAACGATGAATCCAGGCGCGGAATCTTGCGATAAAAGCACTTGTCAGGTCGGTTATGATTGAAGTGAGGAATGTTCACCTATCCCATTCCCCTTCCACCCGAAGCCCGCATGGCTCCGTCCGCCGCGTGGGCATACGATTTTACCAGTAAGGAGCGCCGCCTTCATGCCCGAGGAGGCGTCGAATCATGATGAAATTGACCCGTGCATCCAGCTATGCGTTGCAGGCCGTCGCCTACATGGCGGCCCAGCACAAAGAAAATCCCACAGCCTCGCACATCATCGCGGAAAACCGCAAAATTCCCGAGCGATTCCTGCTGAAGGTGCTTAAGCCCCTGGTCTCCGCGCAGGTGCTCCACTCCGTGAAAGGCCCCAACGGCGGCTACCGCCTTGCCCGGCCCGCGAGCGAGATCTCCGTCCTCGAAGTGCTCGAAGCCGTCGAAGGCCCCATCCGCGGCCACGCTCCGGGGGACGACCCAAACAACTCCGTCGTGCGCAAGCTCGAAGTTCTCTGCGAACAAGCAGCCGAGATGACCCGCAACCATCTCAACACCATGAAGGTCTCGGAATTATCTGCGTAGCAGACAAGGCAATGCTTCCGAAAGGGAAAGCGGCCGGGCGATCGAAATCGCTGCGGCCGTTTCTCTTTTCCGAGTCGCAGATCTCGCAAGCAAACCGAAACGATGCCGTACCGATGCGTCCGCCAAAACTCGACCGATCGTTGCTTCTCGCGGAAGATCGCCCCACACTGCATCGACGGATCGAGGAGTTATGAAAAATGTGTAATTCGCTTTACAGATCTTTTTCTGCCCAGTAGGATTCAGACGCTCAGCTAGCATTGCCGACATTTTTCCTACGGCATTTCAGCGAGTACCCTTCTCGGAATCCGCGACGCCGCTTCGGCGTCGAGTTTCATTTCTCGGTTGTACGGAGGTTGGTCCATGTCGAGACTCTCGTATCGAAGGTCAGGGTTTACCCTGATTGAACTGCTGGTCGTTATCGCGATCATCGCCGTCCTCATTGCCCTCCTTGTCCCCGCAGTCCAAAAAGTCCGCGAAGCCGCCGCTCGGGCGCAGTGCCAAAACAACCTGAAACAGATCGGCCTAGCGCTGCACGGATACCATGACGTTTACCAAGGCCTTCCTCCAGGCTGCACGACCGATCAGGCTCCCTACGGTTCAGGCGGCGGTTGGGGAAGTTCGTGGAAGGTCTTCATCCTGCCCTACATCGAACAGGGCCCGATGTACAGCAAATGGCAGTTCACTGGTAATTCGGGTTACACCAACGCCACTAACATGCCGCTGACGCACAACGTAACGATCGGCATCTATCGATGTCCCTCTTCCGTCTTGCCGGCCTTTTATGCATCCTCAAATAACAACGGCGCAATTCAGATGATCGGCAGCTACACTGGGATCGCTGGCTCTGATCTTGACACAACGAACAGCAGCGGAAACGGCGTTAACAGCGCGGGCGGTTGCCTTTTCGCCACCAGCAAGATCTCTCTACTAAGCATCACGGATGGGACCAGCAACACCATCCTCGTCGGCGAGCAAAGCGATCACCTACGCGACGCCAATCGCGCTCCAATTCCAGGCGCCTATACTGCCATCACAAGCCAGGGACCTCACGGTTGGACGATGGGGACCGACAGCACTGCCGTCGGCAATGCGTATGGCGGGCGAACGTTCAACTGCACGACGGTCGTTTATAAAATCAATCAGATAGGGATGAGCGATTCTGGTGGTACCGGAAACAACACGGGCTTAAATATTCCCCTTAGCTCGAATCACACGGGCGGAATCAACGTCCTCCTTGGGGATGGTTCGGTACGATTCCTTTCCGATGCGACGGACATCACCGTGCTCAAGCGATCGTGCGGCCGTGCGGACGGCGTCTCGGTTTCCATCAACTAACGCTTCCCTTGCCGTGCATATCGGCCGGCCCTGGCACATTCGCTGGGGCCGGCTTGTTTGCGCTGCTTAATTCTTTAGGGGAATATTCATGCGACATGTTTGGATGTCATGGTTCGTGGCCGGTGCGTTGATATGTTTGGGATGCACAGATACGCGTCCTGGCGTAAGCAAACGGGCCAAAGTGGAAGGTACGGTCGAGTTGGACGGCAAGCCGATGCCAGACGGCGAAATCCGCTTTAGCATTCCGGCCGAGCCGCCCGCAAGCTTGGAAATCAAAGACGGCGCTTACTCCGGGGAGGTGCCGGAAGGGAAGAACAAAGTGGAGATCTACCGGTTCAAAGAAGACAAAACGATGACCCCGCCTCCCAAGGTGAATATTTTGCCTCGGACGTGGAACGCGGAATCAAAGCTGACGGTCGACATAACCGCATCCTCGAAGCAGGTCCCGGCGTTTACGGTCACTTCCAAGTAAATCAAAATCGGCACCCCGCAAGAGGTGCCGATTTTCGCTTCTCATAGGGATCGAGTCGCGGCTCACGGAATTTGAAACGCCGCCTTCAGCGACGTCAGGGCCGCGGTGCCTTGCTTACCGTCCACCACGACGCTCAAGCGCACTTCACTCGTATTGATCATCGCGATGTTGATCTGCTTCTCGGCCAGTGCTCCGAACATGCGGCGGGCCACGCCGGTGTGCGTTCGCATGCCGACGCCGATCACGATCAGGCGGGCGATTTCCGCGTCGGCCGCAACGCGCACCGCGGGGTCCGCTTCCTTGCCGAGTTGCTGCGCGATTTTCAGGCCGCGGTCCAAATCCGCCTTCGGCACGCTGAACGACAGATTCGCCTTCCCCTGCTTGTCCCGGCTCAACACGATCATGTCCACGACAATGCCGGCAGACGCGATTCCCTGGAAAATTTTCGACACCGCAGCGGGGCCGTTCGGCAGATCGAACAGCGTGATTCGACCCTGATCGGCGTCGAGCAACACGTCGCTGACGAGGATGTCTTCCATGCTCGCGAGGTTCTGCGACACGGTCACAATGTCGCGGCTCGATTCGGGCAGCGGCTTGGTCCGAGCACGGAAAGTCGTCGCTTTGCTGCTGCCGTTCTTTCCGGCGCCTGGGCGAGGTTGCTCGAGTTGAAACGCTTGATGCACCGCACGCAGCGACTTGATGCCGTCGTCCTTATCGACGAGAACCGAAATCTTGATGTCGCCCGTCGTGATCATCTTGAGATTCACGCCCGCATCCGCGAGGGCCGCGAACATGCGCTCGGCCACGCCCGTGTGCGTCCGCATGCCGGTGCCGACAATCGAAACCTTGCTGACGTCGGCCTCATGCTCGACCGTCGCCTGCATTGATTTCGCGAGAGGCTCGACGACCTTGAGCGTGCCGACCAATTCGCCGTGAGGGACGGTGAAGCTGATGTTCGCCCGCCCGCGCTGCCGACGTTCTGCACGATCATATCCACCGCGATGTTCGCCTCGGCTATCGCGGAGAAAATGCGATGACTGACGCCCGGCTCATCCGGCACGCCTTGCAGCGTGACGCGAGCCTCGTCCTTCACGATGGCCGCCCCGCAGACGACCACATCCTTCATCCACTCTTCTTCGGGCAAAATCCAGGTGCCTTCGATGTCGCTGAACGAAGAGCGCACCATCACCGGCACATCGAATTTCTTGGCGAACTCGATCGACCGCGAATGCATGACGCCCGCGCCGGCGGAGGCTAGCTCCAGCATTTCGTCGTACGAAATCGCATCCATCATCCGCGCATCGGGCACGATGCGCGGATCGGTGGTGTAGACGCCGTCCACGTCGGTGTAGATTTCGCAATCGACGTCGCCGTCTCCTTCGGGATCATGCTTCATCACCGCGGCCAACGCGACGGCAGTCGTATCCGATCCGCCTCGGCCGAGCGTGGTGATGTTGAAATCCTCGTCGATCCCCTGGAAGCCGGCGACGATGACGATCGATCCGCCTTCGAGCGCCTTGCGCATGCGTTGGGTCGAGATGCTTTTGATGCGGGCCTTGCCGTGCGGAATCGGTGACAATGCCGACTTGGGCGCCGGTGAAGCTGACGGCTGGCTCGCCGAGGCTTTCGATCGCCATGGCCATGAGAGCGATGGAGATTTGCTCGCCGGTGGAGAGGAGCATGTCCATTTCGCGGGCCGGCGGCTTATCGGTGATTTCCCGTGCGAGTTCGATGAGGTCGTCGGTCGTGTCGCCGCGGGCGGAGACGACGACGAGGACTTGGCGTCCCGCTTTTTTGGAGCGAATGGCGCGACGCGCCGCCGCCATGATCCGCTCCGCCGTCGCCACGCTCGTCCCGCCGAATTTCTGCACGACCAAAGGCACGATGAATCTCCGAGAAAACCCGACCAAGTCCGGGCGGTCATCTTACTTCGCGGAAAGCACATGGGGAGGTGGACGAAGACTTCTGTGGCGTGCGCGTTTCGTCCGCCCGTCGCGAAACTTGGAACCGCGAAGCGAGTATCGTCTTTCATCGCCTGCTGCCGGAGTGTTGCTATGAACCGACTGGTGCTCTTCTTTGGCCTCGTGTTTTCCGCTGTCGCTATCGGACAAGAGAAGTCGGCGTATCCGAAAGCGGATCCGGGGCCTCAGGCCGTCACGTCGCGGACGGCGGAATGGAGAGATGCGAAACGCGACCGCTTGGTGCCGGTCAAGATCTATCGTCCGAAGAAACTGGACGGCCCAGCGCCGATCGTCATATTTTCGCATGGGCTAGGCGGCTCGCGGGAGGGGTATCGCTATCTCGCGGACTTTTGGGCGAGCCACGGATACCTCGTCGTGCTGCCGCAACATGCGGGTTCGGATGAGACGGTCTGGAAGGGGGAGGCGAATCCGAAGCACGCGCTTGCGAAAGCCGCCGCGAATCCCCGCCATGCGATGGATCGGCCCAAAGACATTTCGTTCGTCATCGACAAACTCGAAGAAGTGAACCGCGACGATGCCGATCTCAAGGGGAAGCTCGACCTGAAGAGCATCGGCGTCGGAGGACATTCTTTCGGCTCCCACACGACCCTTGCAATCGGCGGACTGTCGCCAGGCATTCCGCTCCTGCAGTCGAAGGGGAAAGATTCTCGCGTCAAAGCACTGGTTCCGATGAGTTCCCCCGCTGCCAAGGGGAACCTCGATCGGGCCTACGGCGACATTCGCCTGCCTTGCCTGCACATGACCGGCACGCTCGACGACAGCCCGATTGGCGACACCAAGCCGGAAGATCGTCGAATTCCCTTCGACCACATCAAGGGCGTCGAGCAGTGGCTCATCACGTTCGAAGGGGGAGACCACATGATCTTCTCGGGCCGACTGTCGAAGGAAGCAAAGCGGCTTGAATCCGACGCGAAATTTCAGAAGGAGATCAAGCAAACGTCGCTCACCTTTTGGGACGCCTACCTCAAGAGCGACGCGGCCGCCAAGGCATGGCTTGATGGGCCCCAGATGGAATCATTTCTTGGCAAAGATGCGAAGCTGGAACGGAAGCGGAAGTGAAGCGATTGTTGGTTAGCCGCGACGCGGAGCGGAGCGCGGACTGAGCGCCATGCGATGCCCTGGTTCTCATACCGCGCCCCGCTGCGCGTCGCGGCCAACCGGGGACTATTGGGGAAGCCGCGCGAGACCGTGGCCGGTTTCGTTGTCCACTCCTTCGGGGCCAACGTCGCGGGCATGATGACGCAGCGCTTGCTTGACCTGAGCGGCGGTCCATTCGGGGTGGCGCGACCAGAGCACGGCGGCGATGGCGGCGGCTTGAGGGGCGGCCGCGGAGGTGCCGGAGAACGGCTTTTCGCGGCCTTTGCAGGGAAAGGGCACCACGCCAACCATGTCGGGCCGCGGGCCGCCTTCGACTCCGCAGGAACTGTAGGCGAGGCGCTTGCCTTCGCGATCGACGGCGCCCACCGCGATCACCCCACGTCCGTCGCCGGGAAACGGGACGCTGCCTTCGGGGGACGAAATCTCGAGATTGCCGCCAAGCACCACAACATGGAAGCGATTTCCCGTCCCGCCGGATGCTGCGAACAAACGCACCGAATAGCTATGGCCCGGCATAGGTTCGATGCGAACGGACGCCCGCGTCCATGCCGGATCCGCGGACTCGAAGCGAGGCCGGCCCTCGGCACACACCGTCCCGGTGGCATTGTCCACGATCTGCAGCACCACATTTCGGCGAAGAGAGCCGTAGAGTTCGACGAGTACCGGTTCGGTTCCCCAGGGTTGCAGGCGATTGTGGACTTCGCCCGGCCGCCAATGATGCCAGCCGTCTTTGTCCACGCCGAGGTTGCCGCTCAAGTGGCGAAGCGCGGTGTTGCCCGCGCTGGCGAAGAAGAGAACGTCGCCGGGCCGGCTGCCGTCGCCGAGGATGCGTTCGAGGTCGCGGTGGATCGGCCCGCCACCGTCGCCATCGCTCCAACTGGGGACGACGACGGAGCACGAAATGATTTTCGCGCCCTGTTCTTTCGCCCACTTCACCGCTTGCAGAAACGACGCCTGATTATCCGGTTCCCAATTCGCGAAAATCGCTTGGGTGCGGGGAGCGATCGCATGCAGCACTTCCGCGCGAGGACGCCGTGTCGGCTGTCGCGCGCTTCCAGATCGCCATCGCTGCGGAAGGATTTCCAGCTCGGTTCTCGCCGCGATCTCGCGTCCCGCGGATCGCCGCCAATCGCGGAATCCGGTATCGAGCACCGCCACCTTCACGCCCTGGCCGCCGTAGCCGCCCGCATGCCAGCGCGAAACGCCAAGAAGGTTCAGATGCGAGTTCAGCGCGGCATCGGGTTCGTCGAGCTTCGGAATGGGACGGGAAAACGCGACCACGGTCGGCGGATCGGCGAACGCGGCTCCTCGTGACCCCGCGAGTGCGAGCGTCATGAGCGCGGCGCGGAACAGACGTAGGGGTAGCGAACCGTTCATGGCGGATGCGTCGAAGCCTTTCGTGGCGACGAGTCTGACGCAGGTATCGACCACAGCGGATGCATGGTCGGAGGGGAAAGAGGCAAAACAGGCAAGCGGCGCGGAAAACTAGGCAAGCCGTGCGGATGGTTCGGATCGTAACAGCGAATTGCAGATTGCGGATTTCAAATTGCAAATTGAAGAGGGACGACCGAAACGGAGAAGTGTACTCCCGCTCTCAATTTGCAATCTGCAATTTGCAATCTGAAATTAGCTCGGACGTTGTTGCGTCATGCAGTGGAGTGTACCCAATCCCCACACCAGATCGACGGCATGGATGCCGACGATTTCGCGGTCGGGGAAGCACTCGGCGAAGATGCCGAGCGCGGTCCGGTCGTGGGCGTCGTTGAACGTAGGGACAAGCACTTTGCCGTTCGCGATGTAGAAATTCGCGTAGCTGGCGGGGAGGCGCTGTCCCGCGAAAACGATGGGCGTGGGCATGGGCAGCGGTAGGACCTCGAGCTTCCGTCCCCTTGCATCCTTCATGCTACGCAAGCGGTCAAGGTTCTCCTGCAGCGGGCGGTAGTTCGCGTCGGCCGGGTTTTCCTCGACCGCGAGCACGACTTTGCCCGGAGCGACGAAGCGGGCCAAGTCGTCCACATGGCCATGCGTGTCGTCGCCCGCGATGCCGTTGCCGAGCCAAAGAACTTTACCGATGCCGAGGTATTCCGCGAAGATCGCTTCGTAATCCTCGCGGTTGAGACCGGGGTTGCGCTCCTGGATGTCGCTGAGCAGGCACTCTTCCGTCGTCAGCATCGTCCCGTCGCCATCGACGTCGATGCTTCCGCCTTCGAGCACGATCCGTTTTCCTTTTCGCTTTGGTTGACGCAACGGCAGCTTCAGCTCAGGAGCCACCTGCTCCGGCACGGCGTTGTCCGCGTGCCAGTTGTCGTACTTCGCCCACGCGTTGAACTGCCAATGCATGAGAACGCGTTTGCCGGCCGCATTTCGCGTCGCGATGGGGCCGTAGTCGCGGGTCCAGACGCGGTCGGTGGGCACATGGAAGAAGCGAACCTGATCGAGATCGACGGCATTCTGTTTCAGGATCCGCCGCACCGCTGCTTCGGCCTTCGCGTCGTTGACGAGGAGATAAACCTTCTCCTGCGTGTGCAGATGGCGAATGATTTCCGCGTACACCCACGGGATCGGCGGAAACTTGCCCGGCCAATCGCCTCGGTGATGCGGCCAGGCGAGCCAGGTTGCTTCATGCGGTTCCCACTCGGCGGGCATGCGAAACTGCGGAGCGGAAGACGTGGCGGTTCGCGACATGGATGCTTCGGCAACTAAGATGGTGAAAGCGGTTTCATCAAGCCCGCATCATTCTAGAACCTCGGTCCCGCATGTCTTCCGCCAAGACCGTCCTAGTAATCGACGACGACGAGGCGCTACGCTCCGCGCTGGAAGCGTTCCTCGTTTCGCGAGGCTATCGTGTCGTCACCGCGGAGGATGGAGAAGCCGGCATCGAGACCGCGAAGGCGCACCGCCCCGACCTCGTCGTCGTGGACATGATGATGCCGAAGAAGAGCGGATTCCTCGTGCTCGACGCACTGAAGCAGGATCCGAAGTCTGGCATCAAAATCGTGATGATCACGGCGAACGAAGGCAGCCGACATCGAGCGTATGCCGAGATTCTTGGCGCGGACGCATACCTGCGGAAACCGTTCGCGATGGACCAGTTCTACAAGACGATCAGCGAACTATGCCCGCCAACTCTCTGAAATCGGATTACTTCTTCCGTGGGGGCGTTTGCAGCGATTCGAAGTACGCGACCAGGGACGCCAGATCGGCGATCGTGATGTTGTCCACCAATTCCGCGGGCATGATCGATTGCTTGCGGACGGCACGTTGTTCCACGTCGCGTTTCGCGACCTCAAGCACCACGCCTTGAGCGCTGCGGAGCTTCAGTTCGTCGTCCGTTTCGCGGATCACGAAGCCCTGGAGCGATTGGCCCGTCTTCAGCACCAGCGAAACGGTTTCATATCCGGGTAGGATCTTCGCATCGGGCTTCACGATCGCTTCTAAAATTTCGTCGCGTTTCGCCCGTTTCCCAAGATCGCCGAGGTACGGGCCCTTCGACGGTTCGCTTGGCTTCACGGTGTGGCAGTTGTTGCAGGTCTGCGAGAGAAAGACCTGACCGCCGCGTTCCGGGTCGCCTTTCTCCTCGGCGAGGGTCGCGACGATCGATTCGTACGGCACGCCCTTTACCTTTGCCTCCGGCGAAACCTTGCCCGCCGGTTTCGCTCCCTTCGCTGCGGGCCAATAGACGTCGCCCGGGACCGCAGTGCGGATCGACCAGAGCGAGCCGCCGGCGGTGATGTAGAGCGTCCGCAGATCGTCGCCGGCGAACGCGGTGTTGGTGACTTCGTCGCGATCGATGTGCAGAAACATCAGTAGTTTGCCTTCGGGCGAGAAGACGTAGACGCCGCCTTTGTTGTCGTTCGTTTCGAAGGGGAGGTTTTCCTTGTTCAACCCGCCGGCAACGTAGAGCCGACCTTTCGCATCCAGCTTGATGCCGTCCGGCCCGCGTGCGGTGCCCCAATCGTGCAGCAACTTCTTGCTGGCGACGTCGACGCTGCCGTCGGCCTTGAGATCGAAACGCCATAGCTTGCGAGCGGCGCCGACTTTGTTGTTGTTATTGTCGGCGACATAAAGAAACTTATCGTCAGATGAAACGCGGACGCCGTTGGGCCGATCGACTTCGCCGTGGGTCAGGATGCGCTGGACTTTGCCGTCCGGATCGATGCGATAGACGCCTTCGACTTTGTTTCCCTTCGCGTCCACCATCTCCATCTTGCTGCGGTCGCCATAGCAAGGATCGGTGAAATAGATGCGGCCTTTCGAGTCGAGGCAGACGTCGTTCGGCTGGTTGAAGCGATAGCCGTCGAACTTGTCGGTCAGAACTTTGATCGTGCCGTCTTTCTCGGTGCGGGTGACGCGACGCTGCCCCGGTTCGCATGCGATCAGGCGGCCCTCACGATCGAAGGTGAGGCCATTGGTCCCCGCCTTCGCTCGCCACACGCTCTGTTTGCCGTCGCGGCTGAGTCGGCCGATGCCTTCCTCGCCGGAGAACAGGAGGCCCAGTTCCGGATGCCACGCGGGTCCTTCGCCGGCGCCATGCTTCAGCACCAACGCCGGCTTCGCATTGGGCTCGAAGATCGGGTCTTGGCCGAACGCGGATGATGCGGCAATGAGAAGAATCGCGAGCGTGATTCGCATGGCTATGTCCTCGTGGTTGCAACTTTATGAACTTGCACGAATGTTCGGAAAATCCGACAAGTTAATAAACTTGTCGCCACGAAACGCAAATCACTTGTTCGCCTTCTGCAGCGTCTTCACCACACGCCCAGGCGACATCGGCAACACGTTGATCCGCATGCCAAGGGCGTCGAACATCGCGTTGCCTAACGCGCCGGGCGGCGGAACGATCGGCACTTCGCCGACGCCGCGGACGCCGAAGGGGTGGTTGGGGTCGGGCACTTCCACAATCACGGCGTCGATCATCGGCAGGTCGAGCGAGGTCGGCATGCGGTAGTCGAGGAAACTCGCGTTCGCCATCTCGCCTTTCGCGTTGTAGACGTACTCTTCGTTCAGCCCCCAGCCGATGCCCTGCACGACGCCGCCTTGAATTTGGCCTTCGACATAGCTGGGGTGGATCGCCTTGCCGCAATCCTGCACGGCGGTGTAACGGAGGACGGTCGCTTTGCCGGTCTCCGTGTCCACTTCGAGATCGACGATGTGAGTCGCGAACGCCCCGCCCGGCCACGGCGGATCGACGCTGGCTCGGCCGACGATGAAGCCGTTGTGCGCCTGCTTGACCGCTGCTTCCTGGAACGTCATCCGCTTGGAGCCATCCTTCGTCTGCACGCCGCCATTCGCATAGACGACGTCGCTTTCGGCCAACTTCCATTGTTGAGCGGCTCGCGCCACCATCTGGCGTTGGATGTCCTTCGCCGTTTCCACCGCCGCGATGCCGGTGGCATAGGTCGTTCGGCTGCCGCCGGTGACGTCGGTGTAGCCGACGGAATCGGTATCCACGACGGCGGGCTTCACATCCTCGGCACGGATGCCGAGCGTTTCCGCGAGCTGCATGGCGATGCTGGTGCGCGTCCCGCCGATGTCGGTCGAACCTTCGATCAGGCTGACGGTGCCGTCGGTGTTCACATTCGCGGTGCAGCTTGACTTGAGCCCGATGTTGAACCAGAAACCGCAAGCGACGCCGCGACCACGCTTCGCCGCGGGGTGCGAGGGTTTTCCGAGCGGCGACTTGTAGTGCGGATGATTCTTTGCCGCTTCCAGCGTTTCGACGAAGCCGACGCGTGGGAACGTCGGACCATCGACGCGGCGAGTGCCTTCCTTCGCGCCGTTATTCAGACGGAAATCGATCGGATCGATCTTCAGCTTGCGGGCCAAATCATCGATCACGCCTTCGACGATGAAGGCCGCATTCGTCGCGCCAGGGGCGCGGTAGGCGGACGTCGCCGGTTTGTTGACGAGGACATCGAGCCCTTCGACTCGCATGTTCGGCATGTCGTAGCAGGCGAAGACGCACATGGCGCCCATGCCGACGGGCGAACCCGGATACGCGCCAGCTTCATACGCGAGATACGCATCGCCGGCGACGAGTCGGCCTGAGGCGTCGGCCGCCAGCTTCACACGGATGTACGAACCCGGCGTCGGCCCGGTCGCTTCGAAAACGTCGGCCCGGCTCATCGTGACCTTCACCGGTTTGCCGGCCTTCTTGCTGAGGATGGCCGCCACCGGTTCGAGATAGATGCGGATCTTGCCGCCGAACCCGCCGCCGATTTCCATCGGGACGACTTTGATTTTCGACTGCGGAATGCCGAGCACTTCGCCCGTTTGGGCCCTCGCGGTGAACGAACCCTGGGTGCTGGTCCACACCGTCAGATTGCCGTCCGCGTTCCAGTGGGCCGTCGCGTTCTGCGGTTCGATGTAGCCCTGGTGAACGGTGGCCGTGTGGACCTCGCGTTCAACCACATGCGTTGCGGACGCGAATGCCTTGTCGGGATCACCGAGGAGGAATTGGAACCGCTTGGCGACATTCGTCTGTCCATCCGATTTGGCGCCCGGAATCTGCGTCTCGGTCCGCAACGCCGGGTCAAGGATCGGCGCCCCCGGCTTCATCGCTTCGACGACGTCGGTCACCGCAGGCAGTACTTCGTAATGCACCTGAATAAGCTTCAGCGCTTCTTCCGCGACATGCGGGCTGGCTGCGGCGACGGCGGCGACGGCATGGCCGCGATAGAGCACCTTTTCGCGGGCCAGGCAGTTCGCGCTCAGGTCCGCGAGTTTGACCGCGCCTTCGCCGAGTTCCGCCATGCGGTCGCCGGGATCGACCAAGTCCGCCGAAGTCGCAATCGCTTCCACGCCCGGAAGCGCGGCCGCCTTGCTGACGTCGATCTTCACGATCCGGGCATGAGCGTGCGGGCTGCGAAGCACACGGCCATGCAGAAGCCCCTGCATCTGAATGTCGGCGCCATAAAGGGCTCGGCCCGTGACCTTATCCACGCCATCATGGCGAATCGGGCGCGTGCCGATGACTTTGAATCCGTTGGTGCTCATGCGAAGACCTCGCGATCGGGCCGTGGGGTGATTGCGGTTGAATATAAGCGTCGGCGCACGGGGAAACAACCTGCTGGAAGCACCTTCCGGTTGATGGTCTTCACCCATTCATGTTCGGATTCAAGTTTGCTAGAGTGAGCGAAGTTGGATCGGAGATTCCAAATGTCCACCGCCGAAGCCGTCGCCTTCGAGACTGTCGCGGATTTGCTGGATCAGCTGGGTGTCCCAGCAGATAGAGTTCTTTTACGTCCGCCGCCGGGCGAAGCGACCGAGCAAGATCTGCTCCTTCAGAAGCGTCGTTGCGAATTGATTGATGGCGTCCTCGTGAAGAAGGCGGCCGCGATGGGCTTCTTCGAGTCGCGATTGGCGCTGATCCTCGGATATTTCGTCGAAGCGTATCTCGAGAAAAACCCCATCGGCGCGTGTTTCGGAGAGGCGGCGCCGACGCGGTTGGAATCCGAACAGATTCGGATGCCCGACTTTTTCTTTATCCGCTGGGATCGGTTCGAGCACGGTCGATTGCCGGCGGGTCAGGTCTTGAATTGTCCGCCGGATTTCGCAGTCGAAGTGCTGAGCCCGTCGAACACCGCAAAGGAAATGGCCCGGAAGCGTGCGGACTATTTCAACGCGGGATGCCAGTTGGTGTGGGAAGCGGACCCCGAAAAGCGGTGCGTGGAAGTATTCACGTCGCCAGATCATTCGACGATCTTGGACGAATCCGGCGTGCTGACGGGCGATCCCGTGTTGCCAGGATTTCGGCTGCCGGTCAAAGATTGGTTCGACCGAGCCATGGCCCGTTTGCCGAAAGCCTGAGCAATCGGCTACGCCGTCAGCCCCTTCGTGATGCTGATGAACACGTCTTCAAGATTCGGCTCATCTTCCTTCAACATTTTCAGACGATAACCGCCGCGGATGAGCGTATCGGCAATGAAGCTGCCGTCGCTGACTCCTTCGCCGAGGGTGACGATGAGGTAATCCTCCGGCTGCTTGTGTTCGATTTCGACGACGCCGGTTTCCTTTTCGAGCACCGTCTTCGCTTCCGCATTGCGGCCCTCGCCGACGCCGACGAGCATCTTCGTCAGCGGGCGGACTTGCTTGATGGCGGTTTCGACGTCGCCATCGAACTCGAGTTTGCCCCGTTCGATGATGCCGATCTTGTTGCACACCTTCGCGAGTTCGGGAAGGATGTGGCTCGACACCATGATGGTTTTTCCCATCCGCCGCAGTTCCTTGAGCCGATTGTAAAGCTCGATGCGGGCTCGAGGATCGAGGCCGCTGGCGGGTTCGTCGAGGAGCAACACCTGCGGGTCGTGGAGCAACACGCGGGCCAGGCCAAGGCGTTGCGTCATGCCGCGGGAAAGGCTGGTGACGAGTGCGTCTCGCTTGTAGGCGAGATCGACCATCTCGAGCACTTCCTCGCACTTCTGCCGTCGAGCCGGTCCCTGGATGCGATAGGCGGCGGCGAAGAATTCGAGGTACTCGATCACCTTCATGTCGTCGTAGACGCCGAAGAAATCGGGCATGTAGCCGACGACTCGGCGAATTTCTTTGGAGCTGTTGTAGATCGAATATCCGCACACCGTCGCTTCGCCCCAGCTCGGGTTGAGCAAAGTGGCGAGGATGCGCATGGTTGTGGTTTTTCCTGAGCCATTGGGCCCGATGAAGCCATAGACGTCGCCTCGCTCGAGCTTGATGGAAAGGCGATCGAGGGCGTAGAGGTCGCCGTACATTTTCGTGAGATCGCGGGTTTCGATCATCGTGTCAACCTTCCCCAACCCAAGCCCAGGGGCGAGCGTAGCGGCTGGGATTCGGACGACCAACAGGTAATTCACATCCCAGGAGCTCACTTCGTTCGCCCCTGGGCTTGGCGGCTTCATTCCCCTTGATGCGCTTTCACCGGCATCAGGACGCGGACGAAGGTGTCTTGCGTCAGCTTCGCGTTCAGCGGGCTGGGCTGCGTGCCGAAACCGGGCTGCGTTTCGAGCCGCAGCTTCAAGGGAGATTTATTCTCCTTTTGAAGCTCGTCGGCATCGCCCTGGATGCGCTTAGTCCGAGCATAAAGGATCGCATCGCGCGGGCGCGGGTCGCGGACGCTGGAAGGCGGCTCCTCCTGCAGGCGCCAACTCCAATCGAGTAGGCGAAGGCTGTGGTTGCGGACAACGTTCGCGTTGTCCACGCGCTCGTGGAAGAAGATGCGTTTCACGGTGCGGGTCGGGTCGTAGTCGCCCTGAGCTGTCGGCGTCGCTTCTTGCTTGTCGGCCCGAGCGCCCCAGTCGCGGTAGAGCAGACCGGTGCTCGCTTCCAGCGCGATCTCCGTCGCCTTGCCCGCCGGCAGGTCGCCGACGGGATACGCGTAGCTGTGGTAGAGAATCCACGCATCGGTCAGGTCGGTAGGCAGCTTGTTCGTGATCGTGCCGGTGATCTTGACGTCGCGTCCCTTGTGCTGTTTTTGGTGGTAGGTCAAATCGATCTGGATCGGCGAGACGGTGATTCCGTTTTCTTCTTCTCTCGACCACGAAGTCCAAAACGACTTCGTGCCCCAGATCGGCACCGGCACATCCAGGAGGGTTGAGGCTTTCTCCCCGTACCGATACGGCGTGCGGATCCACGAGGCCGATCCTGCTCGACCCGAACCGCCGTAGTAGTTTTCTGGTCGCCCGAGCCAGGTCATGAGTTCAGCGGACCTGGGCCGACCCTTCTCGTTGAAGAATCCGGGAGCGGATTCGCCGGCGAGCGAATAGCTTGCGTTGTCGGCGCTCATTAGGCAGAAGAAACTGCTGCCTCGAATCTTGGCCGCCTGAATGTTCTTGACCTTTTTGTCCTTCTCGAAGAAGGCTTGTTCATCGACCTGCAAATCCACCAAATCGATGCGGTTGATCCGCCGATCCGTTCCCTTGATGCGATCCGCGGTCACCAACGCCAGAACGCTGGCGCCGCCGACGACGAGCGGAAAGGTCGCCCAGGTCCATTCCAACCTGCCGAACACATTTTTGAGTAGATAGTAATCGATCGGCCCGATCAGCAGGATGTAGGCGACGATCAGAAACGCGACGAAGGCGAACGAGATAGGCCGAACGTCGAATCGGTTGAGCGTCCGCTGCAGTTCGGTGGTCACGTCTTCGCTTTCGGTCGGACGCGGTCCCTCGGTCGTGGGGGCCGACACGCGGGGTGCGAATCGCGACAGCATCGCCCGCAGAAACTCGGCCTTTCCGTCCCATTGCGCGAAAGGGGGCGCATCGAGAGGAAACGCGAGGAAGACCATATAGCCCTGTTCGACCTTCCATCGCACGATTAACGGTTTGCCGTCCTGCTCCAGCAACGTCTCGGCCGTCGATTCCTCCGGGAAATTGAATTTGAGAAACGTCCCGCCCGGGAACCGCTTGTTCGATACTCGGCTCCACTCTTCCAACCGCGGCAGACGCGAAATCGGCTGCGTCCCTTGATTGAACGCGAAAAGTTGATGGATCGGAATTTCCGGAGCGCCGTCGACGTGATCCGTCGTCTTGGCGGTGGCGGGGTTCATGGCGATCACCAGGCGTCCGCCGCGGGACAGCCATTCACCAAGGGCCGCGAACTGCGGTTGGGTGACGCCGGCCAAAAATTGCTTGTCGCTCGTCGTCAAAATCGCAAGATCCACGCCTTGATAGCCGATCCATTTGTCGGGCAATTCGGCGGCATTCGTGATCTCCGAAGCAAAACGCGGAAACGAATCCACCGTGTCCGCATCGCCCGCCTGCTTTTCCTTCGGCAACATGCCGACCATCGCCTCGACGATGCCCGGCGTCTTTCCGCCGATCGTCAGATACACGTTTGATTGCAATTCAAGCGGTCGGCCCGGCAACGTGAAGGTCGAATCTCCCTTCGGCGTCCGCAACACGACGCGAGCTTCGCCTCGGGTGCCGGCTCGCAGATACGTGAGGTACCGCTTCGTTTCATTGGCCTTCATTTCGACCGGAATGCGAACCTGCGTGGCGACATCCTCGGGGTCTTCGCATTCCGCGACGAGGTAGCAACCTTCGCCGCCAATCGCCTCCGTCCCCGCCTGCACTTCGATATAGACGGGCGTCCAGCATTCGGTTTTCCAGCCGACTTCATTCGGCTTCGATTCGCGAGCGGAGGGGAAGCCCGCGCGGGCGCTGATGATGCGAGGTTTCGTGTCTTGTGCGAACGATGGGGCCGGAATCAGGCCAAGGACGAACAGCACCAAGGCAGGGACGAAGCGAACGATGAGCGGATGCGCGGGGCTCGGTTCGGCGTTCCTCATCGTTGGCGTCGTTTCCGCAATAAAGACGTGCGAAGCGAGCGAATTCACGGCTTCTCCTTGAAGCCGCATTCGCAAGGGTTCTTGCCGCACCCGGGGCAGCCCCTGCCATACTTACGCTGCATGGCCTCTTCGAGGTTCACTCCGGCGATGTTCGCGAGTGTGGCAAGCCAGGCGAGGACATCCGCGAACTCAAGCGTTTTCTCGTCCTGATCGCCGCCCCGCAGCGCCGTCGCCAGTTCGCCGACCTCCTGCATGAACCACATAAAGGTGCCGTCCACCCCCCGCTGCGCATCCTTGGCGCCGAAGGTGACGCGAATCTGCTCCTGCATGTCGTTCAGACTCAAAGGCATGCTCTTGCTCACGGTGTTTCGGAATGACACCATTGTAAGTCGCGAAATCGGATGCGGAAGGTAGTCCTCACGCGGAGCGTGAGGACTACCTTCAATGCGACGAGTCGATCGTTGCGGCGGTAGCGGGGGTGGGCGACGTCAAATCGCCGCTGCCACGAAGCAGGGGCGACGAGGCGTTCAATGCCGTGGCATCGCGCCACCATGTTGCGGCATCATCGGCGGTCCACCGTTGGTCGCTCGTCCACCGATCCAATTCACGCAATAGGTCGGCGGCGTTTGCGGGGCGGTCTTCCGGCTTCTTGGCGAGGCAACGCAGGATCAGCGATTCGAACGCCGCATCCAGCTTGCCGACGCTTCGTTCGCTGGGCGGCACCGGCGTTTCGCTGACATGCTTCATGCAGATCTCGACGACACTCACCCCATTGAACACCGGCTGTCCCGTCACCAGATAGTAGGCGACGGCTCCCAGCGAATACACGTCGCTCCGGGCATCGACGGCATCGGGGGAGTTGACCGACTCCGGCGCCATGTAGAGCGGAGTGCCCATCATCGCGTTCGCGGAAGTGATGTTCGCCTGCTCGGCGCCGACCGTCTTCACCAGGCCGAAGTCGAGCACCTTCACGAAGTCGCGGATACCGCCTCGCTGCGTCAGATAGAGGTTCGCGGGCTTGATGTCGCGATGCACCAGGCCGATGCCGTGCGCCTCGCTGAGCGACCCGCATGCTTGCCGCATGAGGTGCGCCGCCCGCGCCGCAGGCACGGGCCCGTACTTTCGGATGAAGTCGTCGAGGTTCATGCCATCCAGGTATTCCATCGCATAGTAGAAAATGCCTTCGGACGTTCGGCCGTAATCGAATACCGCAACCGTGTTGGGATGCGTGAGCGAGCTGGTCATTTGGACTTCGCGCTCGAAGCGGGCTATCGCGGCCTCCGACATCTTGTCCACGTCGAGCAACTTCACCGCTGTGGGTCGGCGCAGCATCTTGTGGCGAGCGCGGTAGACGGTACCCATGCCGCCGGCGCCCAGCTTTTCTTCCAACGAATACTGCCCTAGCTGCATCGCTTCCAGAGTCGCCATCTGGAGGGCTTTCTGCTGGCGAGCGATGTAGAGCATGGCGACGAAGATGCCGATCGCGCTCAGAAACAGGAGCGTCATCAGCCCAAAAAACGCCCGTCGCAAGATGTAAACCGGCCGAAACGCCTCCGCGGCGTCCATTTCCGTGATGACGCCGAAGTCTTGTTCGGGCAGCCAAGTCCATGCTCCGACGCGCGGCACTCCACGATAGTCGCGATAGCCGTCTGGATCGACGCCGCTTCTCCCTTCGATCGCTTCGGTTGCTGATTTTGTGAAAGGCTGATCCGCTCGTCGCAGCTTCGGACGTTCGCCTTCAATCATGTTAACGCCCGGGTCTCGGAGAGAAACCGTGAGGATCGACTGCACATCAGGTTGGTCGACAAGCAAACCGCACTGTTTGAGATCTTCCTCGAAGCGACTTCGGCTCAGCAAGATTCCATTACTGTCCAGCGCATACGTTTCGCCGGTTTGTCCCGCACGGGCCACTTGAAGGATTCGCGTGAATTCGGACTCTGGTCGAAATCGCAGGCCCAGCGCAGCGAGAATCTTTCCGTCAATATCACGGATGGGAGCTGCCACCAGCATCATCGGCAACCCAATCTGAAGATTTCCTTTCTCATCAGCCAAAAGCAGTTGGCTACGGTACGGCTTAGAAACAGCAGTCTTACCTAGAAGGACAGGTTTGAAGAGTTCGAAGCGATAATCCGCAAGCTGCTTGCCTACGGGCATATCCTGCTCTGCTGCCAACACGATTCCTTTTGGGTTGACAAGAAAGAATCCGATGTAGCCTTCCCTCAATAACTTGTCCCCCAATCGCTTTCGGATCTCCTCCTGGCTTTTCGATTGAACAAGCAAGCGAGTCGCATCTTTCTCGCCTTCTGCAACCTTCGCCAAATCTTGGACCATGGGAAGAAGACGTTCGTCGGTGACGACAAGATCCACGTTGCCGGTATGATCCTTGGTCCACGCGTGGAGGGCCGCTACATCTGCTTCAAGAATGGTTTTCAGCATCTGCACGCGCTGGTCACGCAAAGCTGCTTGCACGCTGCTGTCTACCATCCAACCTGCGATGCCAAGGATGACCGCGGCGACGATCGGCCAAACCCACAACTGGCGGCGTAGGAATCGGCTCGTCGCACGCACGGCGGAGACGCCGCCGAACAAACGCGACAGCTTGCCTGACACGCGACCAATATGCGAAAAGGACCCCCGCTCCACAGCGACGCGTGCTGGTCCCTTGGATTGCGAGAATGACATGATGCAGTCTCACGAACCGGGCGATGCAAGGATAGCTTACAGTTTCCGCCCCCAGTTCCCGCTGAGCGTTAGGCGGGAAACGGTTACGGGCGACCCTGCCTATTGCCGAATACCCACTGCAGCGATGTCGGCGGCGGAGTCCGAAGGGCAGCGTAAAACGTTTGCACGCTTTGCCCGCCGCATCTTGGGCACCGACGCTCTATGAGGCGGGGCCGGTCGCTTGGCTGCGGATGTTGCATCGTATATTTTTCGTAGCCGCTGCAGAGGTGCTCCCTTGGTCCGATGGACTACGGAGCCGGCGTAAGGCCGGCTGCGGACCTGGAGGAAGCAAATGCATCTCCGAAAACAAAGAAAGCCGCCCGGTTCCAGGCGGCTTTCGCGAGCAACTCGACTGCTTAGAACAACTCGTCAATCGGACGCGGATCGTCGAGCACGGTGATCGGCCGGCCCGTGTGATCCGTGATTTGGAGATTCGGATCGATGCCGAGAACCCGATAAATCGTCGCATGAATGCGCGACGGAGTGACGGGCTTGTCGGCGGGGCGTTGGCCGAGGCGATCGGTGGCTCCGTAGAGTTGCCCGCCGCGGATGCCGCCGCCTCCCATGAGGCAGAACATCGAATCGCCCCAGTGGTCGCGGCCGGGCGTGCCGCGGCCCGAACCGTCGTTCATGCGAGGCGTGCGGCTGAATTCGCCGCAGAGCATGACCAGCGTCGTTTCCAGCAAGCCCCTCTCGGACAGGTCTTCGAACAAGGCAGCCACGGCGGCATCTACCTTGGGCAGGTAGTTATCATAACCAGCTTGCAGATCCCAGTGGTGATCCCAGCCGCCGAAGTGGGCGGTCACGAACGTCGATCCCGCTTCGACCAGACGCCGCGACAGCAATACGCTTTGACCCCGGCTGTTGCGACCATATCGATCTCGAACCGGATCTTCCTTGGAGATGTCGAACGCCTCGCGGTACTTGGACGGCCACGAAGTCGTACGCCTCCTGCTGGAAGCGATCCATGGCCACACGTCCGCCCGGCCTTCGAGCGACCGGCGCGATGCGTCGAAGGAGCGGAGCAGCGTGCGGCGATTTTCCAGGGCGTTCAGCGTAAGGCCGCCGGCGAGATTGATGTTCTGCACGTTGAACGTCGGGGCATTTGGATCGCCGCCCGTCTGGAACGGATTGTAGCGCCGGACCAGGTTGCCGCCGAAGTATCCTGGCGTAGGGCAATGCTCGATGCGTTGGGGACACCAACGTACGCGGGCATCCCGGCCCGTCGCGGCCCGGCTTCGCGCGACACAATCGAACCGATGCCGGGGAACTTGCCGTCGTTGTTCGCTCCGCTGACGCCCATGTCCTTGGTCGTCAGCATGCGATGGCCGCCAGCGAAGTGATCGCCGGTATTGTGATGGAGGGAACGGACGATCGAGAACTTGTCGGTGTGGTGGGCCTGCTTGGGATACATCTCGGTGATGTCAAAGCCAGGAACCCGCGTGCGGATCGGTTTCCACAAGCCGCGGTACTCAGCTGGGGCGTCCGGCTTCATATCGTACATGTCCATGTGGCCCGGACCGCCGTCGAGCCAAATGAGTATGACGGAAGTGTTTTTGCTGGCCGCATTCGCGGATGCCTTGGCCCGCATCAGGTCGCTGAGGCCCATGGTTGCGAGTCCAGCGACACCGACTTGCAGAAAACTGCGACGGCTAAAGCCATCGCAGTAACGGCGTCCTTCGTTATTCAGTTCGAGACGAAGCATGATCCAGCCCCCTGAATCGCGATTACCGATCGCTCGGCGCCATGGCGATTTCCATTTGGAGCATCGAAAGAGCGAACCCCGCCCCGTGCCCAAACCAAATCGCAGACCATGGAAACACGGCCAATCACACGCCCATGCCGCCCCATCGGGACGAGAAGCAGCACAAGTAGCATGAGTACCGCGACCGCAGATGCCCGTATTGTGCCAGAAGAATTCGAGTTACGCCAGTAGGAATTCGGCGTAACTCATGGAAATGCGTTCAATGCGATGAAAAAGGAAACCCGCCCGAAAGCACGCGGCTTCCGGGCGGGGGAATCGAATGGCGCGGAACTCATTGAGGATCCCACGCGGGCTATGCCGAGGGACGATAGTACGCGAATGCTCGCAGCACCTCATAGAGGTCAGACGTCACGGACACTTCGTCGTCGAGGAAATCTCGCAGCCAAAGAGCGTTGCGGCGCTGAGCCGATGCGATCAACGGCAAGAGGTCTCCCAGGCGAACGCGGACCGACAGCGACTGCGGCGCAAAACTCTCCGCCTCCATCGATTCGGGGAACACACGCAGATGCGCAGCCATGAACGAACCTCCCTGTTGGATCGGCTTGCGTTCGGCCGCGACCGCCCGGCAAGGCACCCGCGAACCGAAGGTTTGGCAACCCGAACTCAACATCGGCCCGCCCCGTAGAGCCTCTCCATTTTTTTCCCGGAAGTGCCTGTTCAAGACCAATTTCGCTCATGTCGCGATGCGACTTTTCGTTGGCCATTTCCCAGACCGCATCTGGGACGCAAATGACCTAGTTTCGCCAAGCGTCACTACTTCGCGTTGAGCGGCAGCTCCCGAATCGCAGCTGGCCATATCTCGCGAACCGCAGTCCCTTCCAACTCGAAATCTACCGCCTTACCTCGGATCTCCACTGTCTTTCCGACGAGATTGTCGAGAGCCGAATGCTTGCGGGCTCCCGTGTAGAGTTTGCGGTCCCCCAACTTGTAATGCGAGGTCCGCTGCAAGATGCCGATGCCGCCGCCCTTCGGAATGGCTTCGAGGTTCCCCTTGAACAGCTGCTCCTTTCCTTCGGCAGACTTGTACCACTCCTCTTTCGCGAACAAGTCCTGCCATGGGCTTTCCACTTGAGCCAAGCCGAAAACGAACGTCAACAACGGCACTGCGAATTTCATCGTCAATCTCCTGAGGGACTGCTGAATCCGTCCATGATACCGCATCGAACCCGCGTTCCACGACACGTCCAAGTCAGCATCGGCGGACTGTTCGTGTTCGACTTCCTGCCTTCTGATGTCTTCCACGGCGAGGCGATCGCTCCGCCTTTTCAGCTTTCCTCCGTCGAGCAAGAGCAACGGGAGCCACGACACTCATCGCGTTTAGAGCGCGGTCGCATGGCCGAAGCGCCTTGCTCAAAAGCCGGTACGAAAAATATTGTGTTTCTTTCTACGAAAAAGGATTAAGATGCGCGTCCTCGGTTCGCCCAACTCAAGGATGCCCGCTTGGCGCCCATCACGCGGAGGTCGTTATGGGGAGATCGTTGCGCTTGCCTCATTCCGCGGGCGAAACCCGCGTTCCGCCGTGTCCTAGCGAATCACGTCCCGTCGAGTGGCGTTGCGAATCGCCGAGACTATCGGGCGTGCTGCTCGCCGACGAGTTCGGCAATGTTCTTTTCGCGAACGATGGGATCCACGCCCTATTCGGCCACGATCCCGTTGGGCTCGTCGGGCATTCCGTGTCCCTTCTGGTGCCCTTGCTGGCACGCCCAGCGGGAGACCCAGCCGAATTGCCCTTTTTCGAGACGGCGGAGTCCGTACTCGCGAGAAATTCGCTCCTGGAAGGACGGAGGAACGATGGGCGCGTTCTCGAAGTGTCGATCCAAATCCGACCTGTCTTTCGCGACCATGCTGCGTTAGCCGTGCTGACGATCGAAAGTCCCAGCAGCTTTCGCTCCGAGGGTGATTCCGATATCGCTCGCTTCTTCGAATTGTCGGCCGACCTGTTCTGCATTGCGAGTTTCGATGGGTATTTCCTCCGCGTGAATCCGAGCTTCAGTCGTATCCTCGGTTACTCGAACGAGGATTTGCTGTCGCACCCGTTCCTCGATTTCGTGCATCCAGCTGACGTCCATGCCACGTTGGGGGCGATGGCGAAACTGGCCGACGCGGAAACGCTGATTCGTTTCCGAAATCGCTACCGAGATGCCCTCGGCAACTACCACTGGTTCGAGTGGAGCGCTCAGCCAGTCCAAGAAGACGGAACGATTTTCGCCACGGCGCGAAATATCACGGACCAAGTTCGGCTCGAAGACGAATTGCAGGCGCGAGTCAAGCGAGAATTCGCCATTCTCGAGAACACTCCTGCCGTCGTCTACGTGAAGGGATGCGACGGGAAATACGAGTACGTCAATCAACGCTATTGCGATCTGTTTTCGGTTTCCTTGGAAGAGGTTTGCGGACTGACCGACTTCGAGTTGTTCCCGCGCGATGTCGCCGAACAGTTCTGGTCCAACGATCAACGTGTGGCGAAGCTCGGCGAGCGGCTCACGATTCAAGAGCTGGTTCCGCAGGATGACGGAGTACACACCTACGTATCGACGAAGTTCCCGTTACTCGACGCCGTCGGAACGGTTGCAGCGATCGCGGGCATCTCCACCGACATCACCGATCAGGTGCGGGCGAGAGAAACCGAAGTCCAGTTGCGTTTGGCGCGGTCATTTCAGAAAAACCTGTATCCGAGCCAGGCTCCCGCGGTTCTTGGTTTGGAAACGGCAGGCGCCGCGGTCCCCGTGGCACAGGTTTGCGGCGACTACTACGACTTCATTCGCCGTGCCCCAAGTCAGCTGGCTGTCGCGATGGGAGACGTGAGCGGTCACGGCATCGGTCCCGCGCTCGAAATGGTGGCGGTGCGCACGCTGATGCGTCTGCTGCTGCGCGATGCCGACGATCTAGTTCTCGCGGTCGAAGAATTGAATCGAAAGCTCTGCGAAGACCTTCCTGAAGCTACCTTCGTCAGCATGTTCGTCGCAGAACTCGATGGCGCCAAACGAACGCTTCGATACGTTGGCGCAGGGCATGAAGCCATGCTGATCCGAAAAACCGGGCATGTTGAAAGACTGGAGTCGACAGGCACATTGCTCGGGATCGATTCGACGGCCGCTTTGAAAACCAAGGTGGTGGATTCTCTGCAGGCCGGCGACGTTTTTCTTCTGTACACGGATGGGTTGACTGAAGCGATGAACGTTCGTGGCGACCAGTTTTCCTTCCGCCGCCTCGCCGAAGTCGCTTCCCGCTTTCGGCAGCAAACTCCCGAGGAGATCATTCGCTCCATCTACAGCGCGGTGTACGTGTTCTCGAGCGGCAAAACCATTCTCGACGACATGACGCTCGTCGGTGAAATTCGTGCCGTCGTGATACGCTTCAGGGAATCGGCAACCGACATCCGACTGCGTAGGCGCGAGAGCCTCGCACGCGGGAAGCGACTCTCGCCAAACGCCTGCCGACCGCTTACTGCGTGCGGGCTCCTTGGCCGTACAATCGAGGAGGAACCTCGGGTTTGCATGATGCTGTTCGCATGGCGCGTCGTTGGAGGATTTGATCGCATCGCTGACCTTGCCTCCTCCAGCGCGAAAGCGGTCGAGCATATGGAAGGAGCCGCTTCTCGTTCTCGCGGGGCCGGGGTCGGGGAAGACACGCGTGTCCCTGCCGAATCGCCCATCTCGTCTCCATCAGGCGTTCGGCCGCATCAAATCCTGGCGTCCACGACCTGCAATAAGGCCGCGGGGAAATGAAGCAGCGCGTCGAGGCGATTCTGCCGGGAGCGCGGCATGTGGATCTCCATACCTTCCACGGCCTCGGCGTGCGGCTATGCTTCGACGGTACGGCGAACGCCTGGGGCTCGATCACCTTTACCGTCTACGATCAGGCGGACCGCGTTCACCATGACGAGCGCCCTCGATTCGGCCAAGATCGACAATGTCCGCTTCACGCCCGATTCGATCGAAGTCCGCGATCAGCAAGGCGAAGAATCGGCTCGCCTCGCCGAACAGTTCGCAGGCCGAGCAGGATTTCTTCGCTGCGTCGTCGCCAACGGCAATGCCATGCCGCGGCCTACGAGAAGAAAATGCGTGAACGCGCGGCTCGATTTCGACGACCTCCTCTACTGGCCTGCCCTCACCTCAAAAACAGCCACGGGCTTCGCGCGGAACTCGACGCCCGCTTCCGCTGTGCTGATCGACGAATACCAGGACACGACCGGGCTCAATACGGCATCGCACGCGGGCTATCGGTCGATTTCCCGAACCTGTGCGTCGTGGGCGATCCGGACAATCCATCTACAAGTGGCGTGGTTCGGACATCAAAAGCTGTTCTCGACTTCGAGCGTGATTTTCGAAGGCATCCAGGTCGTCACCTCGCAGAGAAATTTCCGCAGCGCAAGTCGATCCTCCGCGCCGCCGACCGGCTCATCACCCTGGCATTGCAACGCAAACCGAAGACGCTGACCACCGACAAGGAGGACGGCGCCCCGGTAGCCGTGCTCGTTTTCGAGAACGGCGTGGACGAAGCGGAGCAGGTGGTGAGCCGCATTCGCCGCGAGGTCGAGGACGGCAAGCGAAATTACCGAGACTACGCGATCCTGCTTCGCATGAATGCTCTCTCGCGAAACCTGGAATCGGCATTCGTGCATCAGCGGGTCCCGTTCCAAATCGTCCGCGGCCTGGCGTTCTTCGATCGCAAGGAAAACAAGGACATCATCGCGTACCTTCGCCTGCTGCTGAACCCGCGCGACGACATTTCCTTCCTCCGCGTCGTCAACGAACCGGCGCGAGGCGTCGGCAAGACGTCGCTGCAACACCTGCAGGAATACGCCGAACCTCGCGAGCTTTCGCTGCATGAAGCGGCTCGGCAGATCGACAAGATTCCCGCCATCAAGGGAAAAGCATCGACGAACTCAGAGCTTCATGCTCATCCTCGAAGACCTTCGGCAACTGCTTGAATCAACGCCGGACGAAATCATTCGCCAGCTATTGGAACGCACGGGCTACCGCCGCATGCTGAAGGAAAGCAGCGACCTGGACGATCAGGAACGCCTGGCGAACGTCGAGGAATTGGTGACGGCTGCCCATCAATTCCACTCGGAAGATTCGAGCCGAACGATCGCGGATTTCCTGGAAAACATCACGCTGGCCAGCGATGTGGACGGCTGGGACGAGAAGCAGGATTGCGTCTCCGTGATGACGCTCCACGCGGCCAAGGGGCTCAGTTCCGATCGTTTACATGCTGGCAGCCGGAGCAGGGAATTCTCCCGCACGAACGCAGCCTCGCGAAGAAGAAGACCTCGAGGAAGAGCGACGACTCGCCTTCGTCGGCATCACGCTGCACGATGCAGGAAGTTTACCTCACCCACGCCCGTGCGCGAATTCCGCGGGCAGACGCTCTATGCTGTCGGCAGCATGTTTCTGGAAGAGTTGCCGAAGGACGAGGTGAAGGAAGTGGACCTTTCGTCCAGCGGCGGCGGCACGCGTCGCGCGATGGATGCCTGGCGCGGATCGTCCAGTTCGGCAAGCCGCGGCTGGTACGACGCGGGCACCTTCAACAAGCCCCGCCCCGACCCTCGCCCTGCCCCACGCATCGACACGCCGCATTTCATTCCTACCGGCCCGGCCGGCGATCCGTCCGCGTATGCCGAAGGCATGCTGGTGCAGCACGACAGTTACGGCGTTGGGCAGATCATGGAAATCAGCGGAAATGGTGCGCTGAAGAAGATCAAGATCCGCTTCAGCCAAGCCGGAATCCGCACCTTCATCGCCGACAAGGCGAAGCTGACGGTCGTGAAGAAGCAGTGAAGTTCGTGACCGCATCCCGCATTGCATATTTTCTGATAGACATGGGCCTCCGATTCGCTTCATAATAAACGACGTTTCCTTTAGGAATCCTACGTTCCTCGCGAAAACGCAAAGGTTATAGCGTATTTTTTCGACCGAGTTGCCCTGGCATCTGCGGAAAATGCGTCCATCTTCCGTAGTTCGATTGAAATCGAGTCCCCACGACCCAGTCCGCAGCGAATTGGACGCATAGGTTTCCGTTTGGATCGGTCGCTTAGACATGGACTTCGCCCGCCCTGTCGAGGAATCCGTCCGTTCGTTTGCCGAGGCCGTTCCAGCCATGCTCTGGATATCGGCCCCGGAAGGCATTTGCGCCTTCGCGAATTCGTCCTGGGTTGCATTCCGCGGTCGAACTTCGAATCAGGAGCTTGGTCAAGGCTGGATCGACGGCGTCCACACGCGGGATCGAGAAAAACTCCGGCAACACATCTCCAATGGGTTCGAGGCGAAAGACGCGTTCCACATCGACTTTCGCCTTCAAGACGCACGATCGGCGTATCGCGAGGTGCGTCTGTGTCTTTCGCCATGGATCGACGGCGAGCACTTCAAGGGATTGGTCGGCGTAGCATTCGATCTCGGCAACATCTCGGATTGCAATCGCTCGGAAACGCTCCTCAAGGCCGTTGTCGACAACGCGCTCGACGGCATCGTCGGCATCGACGCGTTCGGGAACATCGAATCGTTCAATCGCACCGCGGAGAAGCAATTCGGCTATTCGCTCGAGGAAGTGCTTGGCAAGAACGTGAAGGTGCTGATGCCCGAGCCCTATCGCGGCGAGCATGATGGATACCTCTCGAACTACCTCCAGACAGGGGTCGCACGGATCATCGGCATCGGCAGGCAGGTCGTCGCGCAGCGCAAGGACGGTTCGACGTTTCCGATCGAGCTTGGCGTCAGCGAATTCCTCGTCGATGACCGACGCCACTTCACGGGCGTGATCCGCGACATCACGCATCAGGTGCAACGGGAGCAAGCGTTGCGGTTGATGGAACGGGCGATGCGAGCCGTGTCGCAAGGAATCTTGATCACCGACCCGAACTTGCCCGACAACCCGATCGTCTACGCAAGTCGCGGATTCGAAAACCTGACCGGCTATCGCGCCGAGGAAGCGGTCGGGCGAAACTGCCGATTCCTGCAAGGGCCGGGGACCGACCGAACATCGGTTGCACGGGTTCGCAAAGCGATTTCCGATCAGGTCGAATGCGTCGTAGAGGTGCTGAACTACCGGAAGAACGGTTCGACGTTTTGGAATGCGCTCGCCATTTCGCCGGTACGAGACGATCAGGGGCGGGTTACCAACTTCGTCGGCGTCCAAGCGGATGTTACGGAGCGACACACGCTGGAAGCGCAAGTTCGACAGGCACAGAAAATGGAAGCGGTCGGCCAACTCGCGGGCGGCGTCGCGCACGATTTCAACAATTTGTTGACGATCATTTCCGGCTACAGCGAACTCCTTCTGCAACTCCTGCCCCCCGGCGACATGAAACGTCAGGCTGTGGCGGCGATCAGCGAAGCCGGCAGTCGGGCAGCGGGCCTCACTCGGCAGCTTCTTGCCTTCAGCCGCCAAACGGTGCTCGAGCCGAAGGTGCTCGATCTGAATGCCATCGTCCTCGACACGGAGAAAATGCTGAAGCGGATCATCGGCGAAGACGTCGAGTTGTCGACCTCGCTCGAACCCTCGCTTTGGCGCGTCCGAGTCGATCCAGGGCAGATCGGCCAAATCCTCATGAATCTCGCCGTCAACGCGCGCGACGCCATGCCGCGGGGAGGCAAACTTACGATCGAAACCAGGAACATTACGATCGACGAACGCTACGTCAGCTCCCATGTGGACGCCGAGCAAGGCCGCTATGCGATGATCGCCGTCAGTGACACCGGAACCGGCATGCCCGAGGAAGTGCGGTCTCGCATCTTCGAGCCTTTCTTCACCACCAAGGGGGTCGGCAAAGGGACCGGACTGGGGCTTTCCGTCGCGCACGGCATCGTCAAGCAAAGCAGAGGCCACATCGAAGTCTATAGCGAGGTTGGAATCGGAACGACGTTTAAGATCTACTTGCCGGCCGTGCAGGGGACCTTGAGCACTCAGATCGCGAACGAACCGAACGGATCTCCGCGCGGCACGGAAACGGTCTTGCTCGTCGAAGATGAAGACGGCGTCCGCGAAATCGCGACACTTGTGTTGCGGACGCATGGCTACGCCGTATTGGTCGCTGCCACCGGCGAAGACGCGCTGCGCTGCGCCGCCGAACACGACGACAAGATCGATTTGCTCCTGACCGATGTCGTGATGCCCGGCATCAGCGGCAGGCAGGTCGCCGAACTGCTCAAGGCACGCATTCCTTCGCTCAAGTTGCTTTTCCTGAGCGGCTACACCGACGACGCCGTGGTTCGACATGGCATCCTCCAAGCGGAAGTCGCGTTTCTTCAGAAGCCGTACACGCCGGCGAGCTTGTTGCGGAAGGTGAGGCAGGTGCTTGACGAGCCGGCCATTCCGTCTCAGGCTGAGTGATGCCTCGCCCGCAACGATGGAGCATGCGCCATGTGGATCCGCCCATGCCTTATTGTGGTTGCCGTGCTGTTCGGTTCGCTCCATGTTTCCGCCGTTGAGCCGGTCACGCCCAAAGGGAAACAACTCGCCAGCGCGCTGGATCGCATGGAGGTGGAAAAGCTGTGGCTCAAGGGCGCCTACGTGAGATGGGACACCGGAGAACCGCTGCCGAAGCCAGTGACGGACGGCAAGCCGCACACCCATTGCAGCGCCTTCGTCGCGGCCGCCTCGATGAAACTGGGCGTCTACATTCAACGGCCGAAGAGGAAAGACGATCCGACTGGCGCGACGCCGCATAAGGAAACGCTGCTGGCGAACGCGCAGTTCGATTGGTTGCACGGAGAAGAAGGAAAAAAGTTCGGCTGGAAAACGGTCGCCGATCCGAAGGCGGCGCAAGATCTCGCGAATCAAGGCTATCTCGTCGTTGCATCGTTTAAGGAAGCGGATGCGAAGAAGCCGGGGCACATCGCGTTCGTCCGCCCCTCGGACTCGCGAACGGATCAGGACATCGAAAATGACGGCCCCGCAATCGTTCAGGCCGGGATGAAGAACTCGGCCAACACCACCTTGCGAGCCGGCTTCCGCAATCATCCGGACGCCTGGGAAAAGAGCCGAGGCGTGCGCTTCTTCGCGCATGCATGGGAGCCGAAATAGCAGTAATGCGGGCTGGCGTCGGTTCGCGGATTCGGCGATA
>JAXMAT010000024.1:0-66791 GCA_046350235.1 Gemmataceae bacterium
TTCAGCGCGGCGTCCCAAATCGCTTTCCGCGTCTCTTCCGGAAGGTTTGGCGACGGAGCGATTTCGACGACCTTCTGATGGCGGCGTTGCAGTGAGCAATCGCGTTCGAAGAGGTGAATCAGCCCGCCATGATGATCGCCGAGGAGCTGCACTTCGATGTGGCGAGCGCGTTCGACGAACTTTTCGAGAAACACATCCGCGATGCCGAAGGCCGTGCCCGCTTCTCGCTGGGCCTGATCGATGGCTTCGTCGAGTTGCTCCGGCGAACGAGCGACGCGCATGCCGCGACCGCCGCCGCCCATCGACGCCTTCACCATCACCGGGTAGCCGAGCTTCTCCGCAAGCTTGCGGGCCTCGCCTTTGTCTTTGATCGGATCGTCGCTTCCGGAAAGAATCTGCACCTTGGCTTCATGCGCGATCTTTCGGGCCGCGATTTTGTCGCCCAGCTTATCCAACACTTCGGGATCGGGGCCGACGAAGGTGATCCCCGCATCGCGGCAGGCCCGAGCGAAACTCGCATTCTCCGAGAGGAACCCGTAACCCGGATGGATCGCATCGACTTCGTGTTCTTTCGCCAACGCGACGATGGCCGGGATGTTGAGATAGGACCGCAGCGGTTCGCCCGGTTCGCCGACGCGATACGCCTCGTCCGCTTTGAAGCGATGCAAGGCGAATCGATCTTCATGGGCATAGATCGAAACGGTGCGGATGCCGAGCTCGTGAGCCGAGCGGAAGACGCGGATGGCGATTTCGCTGCGGTTGGCGACCATCAACTTCTTGAATTGGCGTACGCCGACTGGGGTCATGAGCGGCCCTGATGAAGGATGAAAGTTGCAACCGCGGGGTCTTGTGATGTTTTATGACCGCATCCAAGCCCCAGCCACCTTTGCATGGCAGGTTCGAGACTTCGAAGCACACCCTGACAAGATTGTCACCCGTTCGCGTGGCGACCAATCCGTTCCTGCAAATCGGAAGCAGTCGTTCCGCGGATGAGAAACCGTTTGTCCCGACTGGCCCGGCCCGAAAGTAGCTCGATCTGCGAACCTTTCAGTTTCAGCGTCCTCGCCAAGATCTCGACGAGAGCATCGTTCGCTTTGCCTTGATCCGCCGGAGCGCTGACAGCTACCTTCAGCGCGTCGCCATGTTCGCCGACGATTGCGTTTCGTTTCGCTCCAGGTTGAGCACGCACGCTAAGGACGCAGCCTTCGGCATGCGCGTCGATGCGGATCACGACGACATTCCTTCGAAGAGCGCAGTGCCGACGCGGATCAACGTGGCGCCTTCCTCGATCGCGACCTCGAAATCGTTGGTCATGCCCATCGAAAGTTCGAAGAAACGGTGCGATGGATTGAGGTGCGTCGCGATGCGGTCGCGTAGCTGCCGCAGAGCGACGAAGACAGGCCTGCATTTCTGCGGATCATCATGAAAGGGAGCCATCGTCATCAGACCGCGAACGCGCAGGCCCGTCAATGTGGCGATTTGCAGAGAAATTTCCGCGGCGGCCTCCGTTTTCATGCCCTGCTTGCTGCTCTCGCCGCTGACATTGCACTCCAGAAGCACTTCAGCGATGCGGTTCTGATTCACCGCTTCCTTCGAAATCGCCTCAGCGAGACGCAGGCTGTCCACCGAATGAATGAGATGCGTCAGCCGCAGCGTACGCTCGACCTTGTTTCGCTGCAAATGTCCGATCAAATGCCAGCGAACATCAGCCGGCAGCGCCGCGGACTTGCTCCACAGTTCCTGCGGCCGATTCTCGCCCAGATCACGGATGCCGAGCGACGGAAGCAGGGCGGCAATCTCCGCGGGCACCGTCTTCGTTACCGCGACCAGCGTCACATCCTCGCGCCGACGACTGCTTCGCTGGCAAGCCGCGACGATCCGGCTCTCAATGCTCGCCAATCGGCTACGTAGCGTTTCCGACACTTGATCCGCATTCATGTCGTCATTTTAGAGGAGATTGGGACCACCGAAACATAACTTGCATCGACGAATATGGATTCCGTTCGTCGAGTCCGACTCGCGACGGACACTAGTGCCGACTTGCCACTCCGAGTCTCAAACGTGCCTGAAAAACCAAAGCGGCCGAGCATGATGCCCGACCGCTCGCGGCTTTGTGCTATCGGTGGAACTCTACGCTGGTTGCGGTGCCGGTTTGATTGCGGTCGAGAACTTACTCGGTTGCGGGACGCCTTCGCCCAACATGAGCAGCAAGGGACTCGCGATGTAGATCGAGCTATAAGTTCCAACGAGCACGCCCGTTACCATGACGAAGGCGAACAAGTGGACGCCCGGGCCACCCCAGATGAAGAGCACGAGCACCACAATGAATGTCGTCAACGACGCCAGCACGGTGCGGCTCAGAGTCTGGTTGATCGAATCATTGATCACCTTCGGGGTCAACTCAGGACTTTTGCCTCGCACCTCGCGGATGCGGTCGAAGACCACGATCGTATCGTTTACCGAGTAGCCGACGAGCGTGAGCAAAGCGGCCACTGCGGGAAGATCGATCTTGAAGTCGTCGAGCAGCAAAAGGTCGCCAAAGAACGTGCCATGCAAGTAATGGCACACGGCGACGGCGCCGAGGGTGAAGCAGAGGTCGTGGACGAGGCAGAGTACGGCGGCGAGACCGAAGGTCCAACTGCCGAATCGGAACCACAGATAGAGCAGGATGGCCGCCCAACTCGCGAGGATAGCGTACATCGCGCGGAATTGAGTCTCGCGGGCCAGCGTGCTGTCGAAGTTTTCAAGCCGATCCGGTTGCGGCCGTTCGTTGAAACGAGCTACCACCTGATCGACCGCTGCCTGAACGTCTTTTTGCTGCTTTTCCGTCTTCAAATCATTTTCGAATCGGAAGCGAACGATCTGGCTGCGGCCATCTTCCTTCGTCGCGCCTTCGCCGACAAGGTCGTAGCTTGGCAACTCCTGGCCTTTGAGTTCCTGGCGAAGCAGCGAGCGAACGAAGTTCGTCGAGGCATAGGCCGGAGTCTTCTGGTCCTTGTCTTCGTAGAAGTAGAACCTCGCTTCGCGTTTGGTGGTCGGATCGGCCTTGATGAAGGTTCGCTTGAGCAATGAACTGCCCGCTTCATCCGTCAACAAGCGATCGATCGACGCTTGCACCAGTTCCGCTTCCTTTTCGGACGTGCGGATGACGAAGTTGGCCGACTTGTTCCCCTCCGAATTCCCCTTCGCAAGGAAAACCTGTTCGACCGACACATCCGGCAACTGAGCCGCACGCGCCTTCAGATCCGCTTCGCGAGCTTCACGCGTATCGCCGGCCGGACGGTTGGCGAGCGACACCACGCGGGTTTCGCCGCCTTCGTAGTTGATCTGGTAGCGCGTTTCGTCCAATTCCTTCACGCTGGCGACTTTCAGCGATTTCGCCTGATGCTTTTCGTCGACCTTGTCGCGAAGTTCGGTCGTGGTCAGCGGCTTCACCAACTCGCCGCCGAATGCCGTCCCACCGACGAAGTCGATGTTGAGCACGCCAGGGATACGGGCGATGAACAACACGAGTCCCAAGATCGAAACGACGAGAGTAATCGTGAACATCGCATTGCGGATCGCCATGAAGTCCACGCTGGGCTTGGCGAAGAGGCGCATCATGCTGAGTTTGGTGAGCCAGCCCTTGTGCTGCCAGAAGTCGAACATGAGCCGCGTCATATACAGCGAGGTGAAGAGGCTGATGACAAGGCCGACCGTGAGGCTGACGCCGAAGCCCTTGAGCTGATCGTTGCCGACGATGTAAAGCACGATCGCGGTGAAGATCGAACTCAAGTGGGTGTCGATGATCGTCGGCAACGCGTGGTCGTAGCCATTGCGGAGGGCAAGGATCAGCGAGGCGCCTCGCTCCCGTTCTTCGCGAAGTCGCTCGTAGATCAGCACATTGGCGTCGACCGCCATACCAAGCGTAAGCACGAGGCCAGCGAGACCTGGGAGCGTGAACGTTGCCTGAACCGCGACCATGAAGCCGACGGTGAGCAGCAAGTTCGCGATCAGCGCGATGCTGGCGACGAGGCCGGCAAAGCGGTAGTAGATGATCATGAAGATGAGCACGCCGAGGAACGCGAACAGAACGGACGACACGCCCTTTCGGATCGTGTCTTCGCCGAGCGTCGGTCCCATCGTCGTTTCGCTCACCGGTTGCGGCTTGAGAGTCGCAGGGAGACGGCCCGCACGCAGAATGTTGACGAGATTTTCCGTCTCCTTCTGCGTGAAGTTGCCGGTGATCTGACCGCTCTGACGGATCTGCGAGTTGATCGTCGGAGCCGACATTACCAAGCCATCGAGCACAATGGCGAGGTGACGCATGATCTTTTCGGGACCATCGCCGGTCGGCACGTTCTTGCCGGTAAGGTTGCCGAAAAGGTCGCCGCCCGTCGAATCGAAGGTGAAGCTGACGACCATGCGGCCGTTACTGTCCGGGCTCGGGAAAGCCGAGACGAGGTACTTACCGCTAATCGTCGGTGTCGGTTTGCCGTCCTGGCCGAGTTCCGGATCGCGAGCGAGGACGAAGTATTCGATCGATTTCGCACGGCGTTCTTCCTCCGGCAAATTGCGATCAAGGCAGGGGCGGCTGTAGAACAGCGCGCCGTTGAGAATGAACTTGTTCCCGGCCTGAACGTAGGGGTCCGGCAACTGCGTCGCCTTGCCTCGCTTGCGATCGGCTTCCAGCCAAAGGCGGTTGCGGGCCGGATCGTTCTTCGAGGCATTGCTGAGGTTGAGTTGAGCGCGTTCCTGCGGGCCAAGTTCAACCCAGGCGTAACTCACCTGGCTCTTTTCATTGCGAGCGAGGTTGACCGGATAAACTTTCTTTTTGTTCGGCTCATTCGGATCCATCACCGTCGGCGGAGGCAGACCGGCTTCAGCCAGTTTCTTCAACTCCTCCTGATCCACCTTCGTATTGATGTAGCTCTCGGCCTCGGCGACTGCGTCCTTGTCGTCTTTACCATTGGCAAGGATGCGGAATTCCAAGCTGCCGACTTTCGACACGAGGTCCTTGATGCGCTGGACTTCCTCAACGGTGAGGTCCTTCGACTCGGACCCGGAAACTCCCGACGCCTTGCTGATGTCGCGAAGAATTTCGTTGCCGCTCGGGCCATAGTTTTCGTTGACGAATGCGAGAATCGTCTCGCGATCGATGTTGTCTTCATCCTTGGGGAAGATGCCGGTTCCCAGCACTTGCTCGATAATCGTGATGCCGGCCAAGCCTAGGGGCGTGCCGCGGCCCTGAATGAGCGCGATGAGCTGTTCGGTGGCATCTGGCGCAATCTTGGCCAACTCTTCCTTCGGAAGGTTCAGGTTCTTCCAATCCGGATTCGCCTTCACTCGCTCGATCAACTCGTTCCAAGCAAGTTTCTTGACGAAGATGTCGATGCTCTTGTCGTTCACATCGAACGGCGACAATTCCTTACGAAGAAATTGAGTGAAGTTCTTTAGACGCTCGTTTTTCGAGTCTTCGAGCTTCTTCCAGCCTTCGGCCAACTCCTTTTTCCGCTCGGCGTTTCCGACGTTCGGGTCGAGTTCGGCCCAGTAGTTGATCGAGTATTCCTTGGCTCGCTTGAAGGTCTGAGGATTGCTGAAGAGCTTTTCATCCCAGATTTTCTGCGATTTGGCGATCTGAATGCGATCCACCAATTCGAGCGTGCGGCCGCGAGGGACATCGACCCCCTCTACCTCATACTTTTTCGTGACGTCGTCGACGACTTTGCGCCAAGCCTTTTCGGCCTTCTCCGCGCGATACGTTCCGCCGGTGGGCAGAACGATTTCTACGCGGTTTTCGCCGCCGGCGGGGCGAATCGTGATGTTGTAAAGGTCATTCGGATCAATGCGGCGTTTCAGTGCCTCGGCGAGCACGCCGACATCCGTCGTCTTTTCCTTGCCTTCCGGTGCGTCTTCAGCCGTCTTGCGTTTGTCGATTTCGTAGACGAGATTGGTGCCGCCCACGAGGTCAGTGCCGAGCTTGAAGCCGCCGGAATCGCCCGCGAGATACCTCGACACGGCTGTCCATACGACCCATGCCGCTATAAGGCACGGGACCACGCAGATGACCGTTCTCCAGAAAAAGCTCTTCATGGCGCTTGGCATTCCGAATTAATCGCCGAAGCGGGAGAGCCATCGTGGCAGATCCCGAACCGGCGGAACTTCCGATCTTTATGAATTCGCGTTACTTAGCGTCCGTCTTCGCCACCTGAATGGCGTCGGTCTTCTCCGATTCCTTGCTGTTGATGCGGTTGATGCTGCTGCGAAGAATCCGCATCTTGGCGTTGTCTTCCAGTTTCAGCACCACTTCGTCCGATCCTTCCTTGATCGAGTGCACGATCCCGATGATGCCTGCGTTCGTCACTACTTCGTCGTTTTTCTTCAGGTTGTTTTCGAGCATCCGGCGATGCTCTTTTTCCTTTCTCTGCTGAGGCCGGATCACGATGAAATAAAACATCGCGAAAAGGGCGATCATCAGAAACATCGGATTGAACGGCGTGGCGGGGCTTTCCCCCTTCGGCGCGGCGTCCTGAGCCCAAAGCAGTGCGGCTATCAGCATTCGCGTGGCATCTCCGACAAAACCGCTAACGCCGGCAAGGCCGGTTCAAGGAAAGGGGGTATCTTAAGTTGTTGCGCCCCACCGGGCAAGGCATGCCTCGGAAAACGCCGCATACCTCCCCACTTCGATCGCTTCCCGCGCCTCCGCCATCAGCCGGTTGTAGTACGCCACATTGTGCAACGACAGCAGCGTCGGTCCCAGCATCTCCTGGGCGAGAAACAAATGATGCAAGTACGCCCGACTGTAGTTGCGACACGTCGGACAGGGACAATCGGACTCCAATGGTGCCGAATCTCGCTTGAATGCCGCATTTCGCAGCTTCAACGTGCCGTCCGCGGTGAACGCCATCGCATTGCGGCCATGCCGGGTCGGCATCACGCAATCGAACATGTCGATGCCGCGGCCGATGGCAACGATCAGGTCTTCCGGCCGGCCAACCCCCATCAAATAGCGGGGCTTATTCGCTGGAAGTTCAGCCGCAGCCGGCCCCAAAGCCGCAGCCATTTGAATTGCCGTTTCGCCGACGCTGAATCCTCCCAGGGCGTACCCGGGGAAGTCGAGTGCTTTCAGCTGCGAGGCGCACTCGGCACGAAGCTGCACGTCCAAACCACCCTGAACGATGGCGAACAGCGCCTGGTCCGTCCGCCGATGAGCCTGTCGGCACCGCTCCGCCCATCGAACGGTTCGTTGGACGGCCTCACGCAACGCCTTTGTTTCGGCGTCGGACGGCGGGCACTCGTCGAGGCACATCGAGATATCGGACCCGAGGTTCTCCTGAATCTGGACTGCCCGCTCGGGCGTCAGTTCAAGCAAACTCCCATCAATATGGGATCGAAAGACCGCCGCCCGGTCGTCGATCTTGAGGTTGGCGGCCAAACTGAACACTTGATAACCGCCGCTATCGGTAAGGATGGGACGCTTCCAGTTCATGAAGCGATGCAATCCGCCCAATTGGGCGATCAGATCGTCGCCAGGCCGCAATGCCAGATGATACGTATTCCCGAGGATGACCTGAGTGCCGATCGACTCCAGCTGGTCGACGGTCAGCCCCTTCACAGTCGCCTGGGTGCCGACCGCCATGAAGACGGGCGTTTCGACTACACCATGAGCCAACGTCATCCGCCCACGCCGAGCAGCGCCGTCCGTCGCCAAGAGTTGAAACTGCAAAGACATGCCCCAATCCTAAGAATGCGGCCACCGGAAGGCGAGTCGACAGCGACTCCGCCAAATCCGCCAAGTTGGATCGGATCGTCACGTTCGTCCTAGCTGTATGCAATTGCGCTCCAGGGCAAGCTTTTACACTTGTCCTAAGGAAAGCGCCATGCGAGAATCACCAAGTTGTTTCTGCTATTCGGCTTGAGTCAGCTGCTCCGGCAGGAGACCTTCGCGATGCAACGCCTCCAGCGCCCGTATCTTGTCGGCTTTTTCGCCATTGTTTTGGCGTGGCTGTCGTGGATCAGCGGTCCCGCCGCTCGCCCAGGTGGCGGCGGTCCAGATGCCGGCGGTTCAATTCCAGGTTCAGCCGCTGCCCTTCCCTGGACCCGACGGCGGACCAACCCCTGCTCCTAATCCGAAAGACCGCGGCACTGCAGCTCAGTTCAGTGCCGTGAAGCTGGTGGAAGAACCGAAATTCCGCCAATTCATTCAGGTCGCTCGCGATTGCATTCAAGACAAGGCGTGGAACGATGCGATCGAAGCGATCCAGACGATCTTGGATGAGAAGGCCGACAGCTACGTCCAGCTTCGCGAAAAGAACGCTGCGGGACGGCAGGTCACGCGTTGGGCAAGCGTGAAATTCGAGGCGAACAACCTGCTTTCGACAATGCCCGCCGAAGGGCTCGATTTGTACGAATTGCGCTCTTCGGCGGCAAGTCGAAATCGATGCTCGACGATGCGAAAGCGTCCGGCGATCTCTCCGCTCTAGCCGAAGTCGCCGCCCGGTATCTCCACACTCAAGCTGGCGCCGAAGCGAATGACCTGCTCGCCACCTCGCTGCTCGACCGCGGCCAATTCTTCCTCGCTGCCCTCCGCTTCGAAAAAATGGGCACACTCAATGCTGATCGCCACAAGATTTCCGAACTGACGATGTTCAAGGCAGTACTCGCCTATAAACGGGCCGGCGACACGAAAAAAGCGGATGACGCTTGGAAAAAACTCGAATCCAAACTCGGTGATCGCCGAGCGATCAAGCTCGGAGAACAATTCGTCAGCCTCGACGTGCTGACTCGGGTGCTGGAAGACCAACCGCGAATCGCCGCCCTCGATCCCGCCGATTGGCCCCTGATCCGCGGCAACAACGCCCACGTCGCCCAGGCCATCGGCAGCCCACCGCTCCTTGACATGGAACTGTGGCGACGTCAATTGCTGTTGGACAAAGACGACGAGACCGGTCAGGTCGACAAGCTCGTGCAAGATCACGAAGGTCCCGCCAAAGGACGCATCGACACGACGGTTAGCCAAGTGCAGTCGCTGAACAACGTCCCCGTTCTCCCGGGCATGTTCCCCATCGTGGCAAACAAGTACGTCGTCATCCGGTCCTATGGCGATGTGCGGGCGTACCGGCTGTTCGATGAGAAAGACGGCGATCAAGTCTTCAAGGCAGGCACCCTGGCCTGGCGTTCCGTCGATATGGAGGGCGGCCTCACCAGCGTCCTCGACAACCCGAAGATTCGGCCCAACTTGGATCAGTGGCTTTCCCAATATCAGGCGGTCCCGGGTTTCCTAAGCTTCCTCTACGAAAACACGACTATCGGAGCGCTTTCGTCCGACCATCGCAATGTGTACGGCGTGGACGATCTGGCGATTCCCGCTCCCGCCAACATTTTTCAACAGTTCGCCTTCAACGGCATGCCCAACGTCCTCTCTCAGGATCTCAAGCCGTTGGTGATGCAGAATAGTCTGTACGCAATCGACATCAGTTCGGGCGCCTTGAAATGGACGCTGGGCGATGTTCGTAAGAAGGATGCGTTCGCCGACAGCCACTTCCTCGGCGCCCCGATTTCGGTCGGCGGCAAGCTTTATGTCCTCAATGAAAAGAATCCGGGGGTATCCGGAGATGCCGAACTCCGACTGGTATGTGTTGATCCGAACAAAGTTCAGAACGGCCAACCCACCGTGGTGGAACCGGTCCTGACCCTCGGCACGGTACAGGCTCAATCCCGATTTACGCACGATTCAAGCCGCCGAACCAATGCGGCATTTCTGGGCTACGCGGAAGGCATCCTCGTCTGCCCAACCAATGCAGGCGAAGTGCTTGGCATCGATCTGCTGAACCGTACGCTCGCTTGGTCGTATCCCTATCGGGAACAGGCCCCACCGCAACAGTTCATCGGCGGCCCCGTCTTCCGCCCGGTTCCTCGTCCGCAGCCGAACTTCACGACGTCGCCGAACGCGACCTGGAAGTCTGCTCCGCCTGCTCTGGTCAACGGCAAGGTGATCTTTACGGCTCCGGACGCTAGCTCGGTCCACTGCATCAACCTTCGCGACGGCATCCCCGTGTGGAAGCAGAAGCAGATGGACGGCGACCTCTTCTTTGCAGGGGTCGTGGACGGCAAGGCGCTGATCGTGGGCCGGAATATGGTTCGTGCCCTGCATCTCGACACCGGCCGTCAAGCTTGGGCGGTCTCGACAGGGGATCTGCCCGCAGGACAGGGAGTTTCCTCCAAGAACATTTACTATCTGCCGCTCAAGAAGGGCGAAGTGCTCGCCATCGATGTCGAACGCGGCTTCGTGAAAGCGCACAATCGCGCCAAGGTGCCGAATGTGCCCCTCGGCAACCTCGTCTTCTCCGAAGGCGCCGTCTTCTCGGCCACCCCGACGCAACTCGCTGCATTCCCGCAACTCGCAGTTCGCCTCGATGTCGCGAACAAGGAGCTGGCGAACGACGCCAAGAACCCGGAAAAACTTGTCAATCGCGGCGAACTGCTCCTGGCTGACGGTCAGGTGCAAGCCGCCGTCGACGACCTGCGGGCCGCCCTGGCGCAGAACATCGCCGACCCGCTTCAGGGCCGCGCGAAGAATCGCCTTTACGACGCCCTCACCGATCTTTTGCAGATCGATTTCGACAAGACGGCGAAGAAGTACCTCTCCGAATACCGTGAGCTTTGTAACCTCGGCACGGATGACGACGACAAGCAGACGAAGCTCGCTCGCTACTTCCGCATCGTCGGCCAAGGCCGCGAGCAGCAGGGCGATTTGGTCGAAGCTTTCACCATGTATCGCGAGTTAGGCTCGCTGCCGATCCATCGCAAGAACGGTGGCATCGTGTCGCCCGAAGATCCGTCGCACAAGGTTCCGACCAACGTGTGGCTCCGCGGCCGAGTCTCGGCGATGATGAGCCGTGCGACGCCGCAACAGCGCGATCCGCTCGAGCGGAAGATCGCGGAGGAATGGAAGATCGTCGAAGCGAAACGCGATCCAGATGCGATCCGTGCGTTCGTCGGCATGTTCGATGTGCCGTTCGTCGTGGGCCGCGAAGCCCGCCTCCGCCTCGCCGAATCGCTGATCGAAAAGAACGACCTCGGCAGCTTCCTCGAAGCGGAACTCAGCCTGCTGCAACTCCGCAACCTCGACTTGCGACACGACGCCTCGGCCGGCGGTCGCAGCCTCGCGATGCTCGCCATGCTCGAGGAAAAGAAGCGGTCGGCCGAAGCGATGAAGGAAGCCGCCGCTTACTACCGCGAGCTGGCCCGCGATTTCCCCGCAGCCACCGTTCGCGGCTCGGGCGAGACCGCCCGCACCGGCAGCGACCTCTTCGACGAACTCGCCGCCGACAAGCGGTTCATCCCCTACCTGGAAGAATCCACCACCCTGTGGAGCCAGGCGAAGATGAATGGCCGCGACGTGACCAGCGGCAGCCCCATGATGGGAAGCACCGCGAGCTTCCAGTTCCGCCTCGAAGGCGACCTATCGCCTTCAATCAAGCGTCACCGCCTGGTGCTGGAACCGGTCAACAACAGCCCCGTGATTCGCTTCGTCAACGCCGCCACCGGCCAATCGCGATGGTCGCTGTCGCTGGGAGCGATTCCGAACTTCCACTTCTTCAACCACCTGTACCATCAGCAAAACGTCAACATCAACGTCCGCCAACGCGTGCAATCGGATGGCCGCTACCGCGAATGCCAGGTCGTGGGCCATGTCGGCATCGTTCAGGTCGGCGTGAATGTGTACGCCCTGGATCTCGAAGCGGGAAAGGTGCTGTGGCAGAAGGCGCTCATCGACATGCCCGCCAACCAGCAAATGGGCAACGGCATGTTCCTCCAGCAATTCCTGACCGACCAGGAAGGGAACATGGTCATGGTGATGATCAACCAGTTCAACGGTCAACCGACCCGCACGCCGATCGGCCACATCGGCGCGGTCGCTCCGTCATATGTCGCGTTGATCACCGCGAAGGGGCTGCACGTCGTCGACCCGCTCCGCGGAGCGACGGTTTACACGAAGGCCGATGTCGGTCCCGAAAACCGCTGCTTCGGCGACGATCAGTATCTGTTCCTGATCGAAGGCAGCGACGCCGGTTCGGTCGGCGCGGGCCGCACCCTGGGTGGCCAGCGACGGCGAGCAGCTCAACGTGCCGGATTACTCGATCGCATATCAGCAGAAGATCCGCATCGCAGGCCGTCGCATCCTCGCTGCTGGTCCCAGTCAGGGTGGTCTGGTTCTTCGGCTGTACGACATCCCGTCCGGCAAAGACGTGTGGGCACATAAGTTCGATCCTCGTGCGATCGCCCTCCAAAGCGAAGACGACGACTATACAGGAGTCATCGAAACCGAACGGCAAAATGACCGTCGTCCGCGTCGAAACCGGCAAGGAACTGATGACGTCGTCCGTCCTTCAGGGCCGGGTCGATGCCGAGTACTTGAAAACGTCCTCAGCAATCCGCTGCTCCTGGCCGACGCGAACCGGTTTTACGTCGTGCGCTGAATCAGCCGATCGACAACAACAAGGTTCCGGGCGGAATGCTCGCGGAACAACTTCACCAACGGCGTCGCATTCGCATGGTGAATGGCTGGTCGGCGGCGTTTCACCGTACGGACGGCGAACGCAAGTCGGGCGAGCGGACCACGCAGTGGAAGCGAGGCGATCTGGCCTGGACGCTCCACAAGCCAATCGAAAACCAGATGGTGGTCGTCGATCAGTTCGACATGTTGCCCGTCGTTCTGTTCACCTCACGCCGAAATGAACCGATCGGCGGGCCAGGCGGCATCGGCATGGTCGGGAATCGGTGGGTTTCAACACCGAGGCGTATCAGAAGTCGAACGGCAAAACCGTCTACTTCCAGCCTGCTCCTCGTCAATCGAACGGCGCCCCGCAGTTCCACACCTTCGCCATCGATTCCAAGGGGGAGCGACCAACCTCCTCGGATTCACTGGCTCGGTTCAGATTTACGTCGATGACGGCCGTGCTGTTCAACCGTTGTCGAACACGCAAACCGGCATGACAGACGCAGCCGCAACCACAACCCGGCGTCGGCATTCAGCCTGGTATCGGGATCGCCCAACCGGGAATCAACGTGGCCGCCAATCATCCGTCGGCAGGATACAACCGGCCATTCCAGTCCCCGAAGAGCGCTAATCTGCGAAAACCGGTTATTTTTTGCCAGGGGTGGTCGTCGATTCATCAGTAGCGGCATTGCGCTCGCACCGCTTGCCGTTCCAAACCAGCGCCTCTCCGGCCACTCCATCGCGGAGCGAATTGGACATGAATACTCGAAACTGGCGGGTCGGTGTGATCGCGACAACGGCGTTGAGTTGCCTGCTGGCGATCGGAGGCGTCGGCCGAGCCGACGAAATCCCCGGAAGAGTATCGCGAAACCGTTCGAAAAGGGCTCGAGTATCTTTAAAAAGACGCAGGCCAAAGACGGCCATTGGGCCGCTCAAGGCGAACAGCATCCGTCGCGATGACCGGGTTGGCTACAGTCGCGCTCATGGCTGAAGGAAGCACGATCTGCCAGGGCAAGTATTCGAACGAGATCCGCCGAGCAGTCGATTGGATGATGGACCGCTGCCAGCGAGGTCAACGTGACGGCTTGATCGGCGACACGAACAATCCGATCGAAGCTGGCCGATACATGCATGGCCACGGTTTTGGCAAGGCTTTATCGCCCTCGCGCTGGCGTACGGCGAGGAAGAGGACCGCGACCGTCAAGAACGGCTCAAGGACATTCTCACTCGGGCCGCCAAGCACATCGGCAATGCTCAATCCACCCAAGGCGGCTGGTATTATACCTCGGCGAAGGACGGCCACGATCAGGACGAAGGCTCGGTGACCGTGACGCAGATGCAGGCCTTACGCGCGTGCAAAAACGCAGGTATCCCGGTGCCTAAGGCGATCATGAAGAAGGGATACGATTACTCAAATTCAACGACGCCCCGAGGCGGCGTCGTCTATAGTCTCGGTCGCGGCGGCAACGCGCTCCGGCCGGCGGTGAACGCCCTGCTCACCGCTGCGGCCATCGCCTGCCTGTTCTCCGCCGGTGAGTACAAGGATGAGCTGATCATGAAGTGGTTCAAGTACAGCCAATCCGCAACCTGATCGCGGCCGCGGCGGCGGAGTCCGCATGGGTCACGACGAATACACGCATTTTTACCAAGCGCAGGCCTGCTATTTCATCGGCGAGGACGGCTGGCAGAAGATGTTCCCCAACAGTCCTGCCAACGAAAAAGTGACCTGGCGCCGCCTATCGGCACGACATGTTCGACATGCTTAAGCGTACTCAAGTCGGCGACGGCAGTTGGCCCAGCGGCGGGGGCTTCGTGTCGGTCCTGTCTACTCGACCGCGATCTACCGCACCATCTGGCAACTCGATTTAGGCACGCTGCCGATATTTCAGCGATAAGTGCACGAGCAGATGCAAGCCCTAGACGGCACACGCAGTCTAGGGCTTGTTGCGTTTGTTTAGGCAACTTTCATTCGTAGCGATCAAGGACGCCCTGATGTCGGTGTCAAACCAGCCGCTGCAACGTTATGGTTTGCTCTTCCTTGCCGCGTTTGCCGGTGGTTCGGCAGGTTATCTCGTCACGCTTGGGATCAAAGACCCAGGCTCCGTCAATCCGGCTAGTGCCTTCCTCTCAGGAGCCAACGGACTGGGCGTCGGATCGATCGGCGGCCTGGGGTACGGTTGCTCACCGAAAAAGCGATGCCTGACGAGGAACCAGGCTGACCATCCCGATTCTGTTCGCGTTCGTTTTGGCAGCCTTGCGAGCGTTCGTGATCATGACGCGAATCGTCTTCTGATCGAAGACTATCCTTTTCTTGCGGGGCGAAGCAGTCCTGCGGTCGAATCGTAGTATCGCTTCCGCCGCGTGGTCGCCTTCGTCGGTTCTTCCGCACGTTGCAATTGCAGATCCGCCAGATTGGCGAGGCATGCGGAGCAGCCGACGGTTTGCAGGTGAAATTGCACGTAATCCGACATGTCCGCGTCCATCGCGCCAAGCAGGTAGCTGCCGAGTTGCTCGCGCGAGGGGCAACTGAGGTGATGTCGCCGCCAGATGGCTCCGACGGAATGCTCGCCCCTGTCACGGCTTTGCATCAATGCCTTGAGTTGCTTGCGGATGGGTTCCGAATCGCGGATCGCTCGCTCCACGTCAGCGGTTTCGGCATCGCTAAGCGCGTCGTCGAGGTAGGCTTCCAACGTCTCCTTGGGAATGGCCGTCATCGCTACGCCTCCTCGCCGACTTGCAGTTCCGGAAACACATCCCCCGGCAAACCGGCCAGCCGAACATGCTCGGCGATTTTTCGAACGGCGGCGAATCGGATGTTCGCCACCTGCTGCTCGCTGATCTTCAGGAAGGAAGCCACATCGCGGTTGGCCCACCCTTTGGCGAAGAGCAGTTCGAGTACTTTGATGCGTTCGTAGTCGCCCTTGTCTCGCCAGCTTTCGAGCAGTTGGCTGATCGCCCGCGCCACCGCTTCGTCTTCGAGATCGCGTTTCTCATGGCCGCGAGCCACGCTGGAGGCGGCGGGATTCGGGTCGGGCTTTTTATGGAGCGGATCGTCCGGCCCATCGGGGGCCTGATGCAAGGGATGCCGGCCGGTTCGGCGAAGGTGATCCGTCAATTTGTGCGATGCGATCGTGAACAGATAGGTCTGCAGTTCGCGGCGATCATCGTAATTCGGCAGGCTGGTAAGAAACCCGATGAACGTCTCCTGCACCAAATCTTCGCATGCCGAGCGATCCTTGATGCGGCGAGCGATAAACGCCGTAATCCGCCCCTCGTAGCGGGCGATCAGGTCCTGCCACGCCTGCGGGTTTTGATCGCGGATTTGCTGAACGAGCAGCCGATCGCTTTCGTTAGCCATGCGGTCAGTGTATTGGGTTTCGGTCGAGGTAGGGAACGCTGAATGTAATGCGATTTCCAATCGTTCGCCGCGAACGGAGGGCGAAGGGTGGATCCGCCGGATGCATTCCTTCGGACTCGTTCCGGTTTGCGGAACGGCACGCCAAGCGTTACCCACCTCGCGTTGGGCGATCGCTGGGGACTTTGTCTTGTTTTGCGATTTTCGGTGCGATTCGTTTGATTGCCCTATCCCGAAGCGACGATTAGGATAGAACACCCCAGCGACGCGGCCTTAACGCAGAGGGCGTCGCAGGTTCTTGTCCCCGTCAAGATGGAATCTGCTGCACGCCATGCCGCTGCCGTTTCAAACAACCGCCTTGCTCAAGGTGGCTCGAAAGCTAGCCGACGAACTCGCTGCGGATGCCATCCTTTTGTTGACCGAAACCGAACTCGATTGGGACGAACTGCAGCAGCATATCCCCGCCGAAAAACTCCTGATCGTCGCCCGCACCAAGCAAATCCACGATACCCTCCGCCAGCGCGGCGATCTCACCGTACTCGACATCGATCCGGGTCCGTCGCCCACGCAAGAGCTGATGAGCATGGCGCTGCTCGAAGCGATCGCCTCCGAGAAGCTGCGGACCGGAGCACACGTCGTCGCTCTTTATAACGGCATCGGCGTCGAAGAAGACATGCCGGAACCAGTGGACAGCATCAGCCTCATCCACCTCGGCGAACACCTCGAACGGCTCAGCGCCCAGGACCTTCGAAGTCTTGATACGCAGGTTCCTCTGGAGGTGTTGCGGGCCGTCGTCGATATGGCGGCGGAGATCGGGCGCGAGGGACGCGAAGGCCAACCGGTGGGAACGATGTTCGTCGTCGGCGACACCAAGAAGGTGCTCGCCATGTCCCGCCCGCTGAACTTCAACCCCTTCCGCGGCTACGCTCCCGACGAACGCGACGTCCGCGATCGCAGGGTCCGCGAGCAGATCAAGGACATCGCGCAACTCGAAGGAGCCATCATCATCCGCCGCGACGGTATCGCCGAGGCCGCATGCATGTACATCGATGCCCCCGCGGAAGGCATCACTCTCAGTCGCGGACTGGGCACGCGCCACTGGGCCGGGGCTGCGATCAGCAAGAAGACGAAAGCGATCGCCATCGCGGTCAGCCAATCTTCCGGCAGCGTACGCATTTTCCAAGACGGCCAGGTAATGCCGTAAATCGAACCGTTCCTTCTCGCCTGATGATCTGGCGGAAATTCGATATGGACGGCGACGCGGAAGCCGGATGAGTCCTCCTGCATACGTGGAAACAAGTTTATTAACGTGTTTAATGCTTCTGAATTCAATTCCGACAAGTTAATAAACTTGTCGCCACGAAATGCATGATCGACCTCACATGGCGTCGCAACTTATGCTCTAATGGCGTCGCCCAATCCTTTTCGGGGACGTCCGCATGCGCATATTGCTCTGTTCGTTCGCTGCATGGATCGCCGTAAGCACTTCGCTTCACGCTCAGGAAGCGTCGGCGAAGAAGAAACAGCCGAACATCCTGTTCATCATGAGCGACGACCATGCGTCGGCGGCGATCAGCTCATATGGCTCATTTCTCGGAAAATACGCGCATACGCCGAACATCGATCGCATCGCGAAAGGCGGAATGCGTTTCAAGAATGCACTGGTGACGAACTCGATCTGCACGCCGAGCCGGGCCGCAATTCTCACCGGGCAATACAGCCATCGCAACGGCGTCTACACGCTCAACGATGCCCTCGATCCGAACCGCATCCACCTTGCGCATCTGCTGAAAGCCCTTGGCTACCAAACCGGCCTCGTCGGAAAATGGCATCTGCATAGCGACCCGGCAGGCTTCGATTGGTGGAGCATCCTGCCGGGCCAAGGCGTGTACTTGAAGCCGAAATTGCGGGCGAAGGGGGAGAAGCTCAGGGAATTCGAGGGCTACTCCGAGGATGTGATCGCGTCTCAATCGATGGATTGGATGAAGCAACGCGATAAGACGAGACCTTTCTTCCTCTGCTGCCATTTCAAGGCGCCGCATCGTCCGTGGGATCCGGCTCCGCGATTCCAGGATCTGTACAAGAACGACAAGCTGCCCGAACCGCCGACGCTGCTCGACGATTACAAGAACCGCTCGAAGGCCGCTGCGAATACGACGCTCGTGATCGGCGAGCACATGACGGCCCGCGATCTGGGGCAACCGGTGCCGAAGAACATGACGACGCATGAGCTGCGTCAATTCGCGTATCAGATCTACATGAAGAACTACCTACGCTGCATCGCCGCCGTCGATGAGAACGTAGGCCGGCTGCTCGATTATCTCGACAAGGAAGGACTCACCGAAGACACCATCGTCGTTTACACGTCCGACCAAGGATTCTTCCTCGGCGAGCACGGCTACTACGACAAGCGTTTTATGTACGAGGAATGTCTCACCACGCCGCTCCTCATCCGCTACCCGCCAGCCATTCCCGCGGGAAAGGTCAACACCGACATGGTGATCAACATCGATCACGCGCCGACGTTCCTGGATTTCGCGGGCGGAAAGATTCCGGACGAGATGCAGGGCCGAAGCTACCGCTCGCTGCTCGAAGGGAAGACGCCAGCGGATTGGCGAAAATCGATGTACTACCGCTACTACATGCATCTCGCCGACCACGGCGTGCCGGCTCACTATGGCGTCCGCACCGAACGATACACGCTCATCAACTTCTACGGCCAGCCGCTCGGCATGAAGGGTGCCGTCAACAAGCCGACGGAACCGGAATGGGAGTTGTTCGACCGCCAGCAAGACCCGCAGCAACTGCGGAATGTCGTCAACGAGCCGCAATACGCGCAGGCGATCCGCGAACTGAAGGCGGAACTTGAAAAACTCCGACGCGAATTGGGCGACGATCGCAATCCATGACCCTTTGTCCAATCGATTGCACTGTTTCGCCCTAAGTGCGACAATGAGCCGATCCGAACGACATGCAGCGATCGCTCGCGCGATCTCAGGGGGACTATCGCATGTTGAATTTTTTCGGCCCGGCTCGCCGTTTCTGCGATCGCCAGGCACGCCGTCATTTTCTCCGCGCCGGTGCTCTCGCCGTTGGAGGGCTCACCTTCGGCGACCTGTTGCGGATTCGCGCTGCGGAACCCAGTCCGTCCGGCACGCGCGGCAAAGCGATCATCATGGTCTACCTCAACGGCGGACCAAGCCACATGGATCTCTACGATCTCAAACCGGACGCCCCGATCGAGTATCGCGGCGAATTTCGGCCTATCCGCACCAATGTGCCCGGCATCGACATCAGCGAACTCTTCCCCCTGCAGGCTCAGATCGCCGACAAGCTCGCGATCATCCGCAACATGCGATTCAAGCAACAGGGGCACACTTCGCCTGAACTGTACACGGGCTTTCTCAACGGCAATCGGCCTTCCATCGGCTCGGTCGTCAGCAAGCTGCGGCGAGATTCAGGTATCGTCGATCCCCTGCCCTCCTTCGTCGCGCTCGGCGACGGCAACCATGTGCCGCATCCGGCTTCGAGGTGCCCGCTGGCCGTACCAGCCCGACCTCGCGCGACGAACCTGGGGAGATCGTCCGAAATTTCGCTCGACCGCCTAGCCGATCGCCGACATCTGCTGACCGCGTTCGACAGCATGCGTCGCGATCTGGATGCGGGCGGACAACTCGTCGCCGCTGGATGCGTTCAGCGGCCAGGCGATGCAGATGATGACGAGCGATCGAGCACGCGACGCCTTCGACGTGGACAAGGAACCGGAACCGATTCGCCGGCTCTATGGTCCCGGCACCGAGTTTCTGCAAGCACGCCGACTGGTGGAAGCTGGCGTGCCGATCGTCACGCTGACGCCGCGGAATCGAGCGCCAGGCCCGATGTGCAACGGCGAATGGGACCACCACGATCACATTTTTCGCTGCCTTCGCACCGTGGCCCCGCAACTCGACCGATCGATCTACGCCTTAGTGACAGACCTATGTCAACGCGGCATGTTCGACGATGTCGCCGTCGTCGTCTGGGGCGAGATGGGCCGCACGCCTCGGATCGGCACGCAGTCGGGCACGACGGGCGGCCGCGACCACTGGCCCCAGTCCGGCTTCGCCCTCATGTTCGGCGGCGGCATCCGCACCGGACAAGTCGTCGGCGCCACCGACCCTCGCGGCGAAAACCCGCGCGGCCACGCTTACACGCCGCAAAACGTCCTCGCTACCCTCTACCGCACTCTCGGCATCAACCCTGAGACCACATCGACGACCACACCGGCAGGCTGATCTACTTGCTGGACGATCGCAATCCGGTGGAAGAATTAGTCTAATGAGACAAAGCGTTGGAAGTGTGGCCCTGCCAACGCTCCAAGAACACCGATAAATGATAGCCATCATACGAATCGATTCGCCTGACAGCGGGGTTCGCGATCGGGCTAAATTGGCCAACGCAGGTACGAAGCCGCAACTTCCATGAACGTGCTGGACGCGATGACGACCTATCTCGGTCTATCGCTATCTACATACGATTAGATTTCGTACTTTGCCCCCAGGGCTAAGTCGTCCTTAAGAGAAATCAGCCATTACGAAGACGATTTCGACGAAGGGAGCGCCCTAGCGAGAACGAAGCATGACATTCCACAGGGAACGCCACGGTGGACGTTCCCTTCAGCGAGTCATGCCACCTTGCTGCCGAATCACGCAAGTTGATTTATTGATCGTCAACTCGCGATGGCGCGTATGGCTCTACTCTCCCTCCAATCGCATCTTCGCCGCAAGTCGTTGCGCGAACGGCGGCGTACCATGCATGGCACGCGAATCGTGTGGTTTATTCTCCGATAACCCGAATGCACTGGGGTTCTGAAGAAATTCTGAGCCTTCGGCAGCCTGCCATCATGGCGTGCGAAAGCGTTAGAATGGCGGCTCGCCGTTCGTTCTCCTCTTGGTTTTTCCGGAGGCAGTCTCATGACGAAGACCCTTTTCGAACCTGTGATTTTCTTGGTGCTTCTCTTCAACGCCTCGTCGTTGCAAGCCGAGGATCCGGTCAACGATCGCGAAACCTATCCTCGGCCCAAAGCGGCGAAGGCAGAGGAGGCGAAGATCGCGAAGTTCTCGATCGAACGGGCAGGTACGTTTCTGGATAATGCTTCCATGACCTGGCTCCGGGAGCAGAAGTGCGCGAGTTGCCATACCAACTATCCGCATCTCCTCGCCAAGACCGCTTTGGATGCGAACGCCCCCGCCGCGCGGATTATGCGGCGTTATCTCGAAGAGCGCGTCATGGGGTGGGACGAAGGCGGCAAAAACAAGGGCTTGCCCGAGGAAGAGGACGAAGCGATCACCGAGGTCGTGGCCACCGCGGCGACGCTTGCGCTCAACGACGTGCAGGTCGAAAACAAGTTGAACGATCGCACCAAGCGTGCTCTTGATCGCATTTGGACCATCCAACGCAAAGACGGTGCCTGGGGTTGGAATCAGCATGGACTCCCGCCTCAAGAATTGGATGAGTACTACGGCGCCGTCTACGCGGCGATCGGCGTGGGCCATGCTCCCGGGGGATACGGTCGCAGTGAAGCCGCGAAGGAGGGAGTCGCGAAACTTCGCGCATACCTCAACAAGCACGAGGCCCCTAACCTGCATCACCGACTCATGCTGGTGTGGGCCGCTCAGAAGATAGAAGGGCTCATGTCCGCCGAGGAACAGGCGAAGGCGATTCAGGAGGTGATCGCGCTTCAGCGCAAGGACGGCGGTTGGAATCTGCCGTCACTCGTAAAGTGGCGACGGCACGACGGGACCGCGAACGACGAGACCCTCAGCGACGGCTACGCCACGGGCTTCATGCTCTACATTCTGAAGCAAACGAATGCGAAGCGAACTGACGCCATCGATCGCGGCCTGGCCTGGCTGACGAGCAACCAGCGCGAGTCCGGGCGATGGTTCACGCGTTCGATCAGTGCGGATCGCGCCCACTACATCGCGAATGCGGGTTCGGCCTACGCGATTCTGGCGATCAAAGCGTGGGAATCGCTGCCAGCGTACGCACCAACGCATACGCGCTGTAGGGAACTGCTGCTGTGCGCGTTACGATTGATGCGCAACGCATTCTAAGTAAATAGTCGCTCCAGCGGTCTACCGGATTCCGCGATGCGAACCGGCCGATTCTGGCGGTCCGGCAACATCTGCGAGGGGTCGATGTCGAGGTGGCGGTAGATGGTGGCGAGCACATCGTGCGGGGTGCATGCGTCGGAGGCAGTTCGCCGCCGTCCGAGGTGGTGGAACCGTGGTGGTGCGGCCGCCGCGGATTCCGCCGCCGCTGAAGAGGGCGGACATCGTCCGGGCCCACGTCGTCTCGGCCCGCATTCGAGTCGGATCCGCGTCCCTCGGCCGAACTCTCCATCGCTACCAGCAGCACGCGCTCCGCGATACCGCGTTCGTGCATGTCTTCGATCAACGCGGCCAACGCCTGATCGAACGGCGGCAGCCGGCGCCCGTAGGTTCGCCCTGATCGTGTAATGGTCGTCCCACCAATCGACGTCAGCCTCGTAGTGATTAATCGTCACGAAGGTCGTCCCTTGCCGACCAATCGGCGAGCGAGCAGGCCGTTGCGGCCCCACGGGTTGGCCCCGTACTTGTCCCGCGATGCTGCGCCCGCGGTTCAGGTCGAACGCTTCTTGCGTCTGCTGGCTGGTCACCAACTCATACGCTCGACGATACGGCCGCCATCTTCTCGATTTCGATCGGCTGAACGTCGGGCGGCATCGATGCGGCGAAGCAGTTCGCGGCGATCGTGCGAACGATCGAAGTCCTCGGCCCAGCGAACGAAGGCGTGGGGACGTGGAACTGTCGTCGGCTCGCTGCCGGCATTGGCGGGATCGAATTCCTTGCCGAGATACGTCGCGAGTTGGAAGAATCCCTGCCGGGCGAAATACGCATCCGGGATGCAGACATAGGGCGGCATGCCGAGGCGATTGGCGCCGCGAAGCTTGGAGACGATGGACCCCTGGGCCGGGTAGATCTGCCCGCGAAACTGCACGTTGGGTTCGTGATATCCCGTCTGCACCAGATGCGACGCGTCGGGGTGGTTGTATTCATGGTGCGTGAACGAGCGAACCAGGGCGAAGCGATCGGACTGAGCCGCCTGCTTCGGAAGTAACTCGCAAACGCGGATACCCGGCGTGCGGGTCGGGATGGAGGAGAACGGCCCGCGGACGATGTCCGGAGCATTCGGCTTCGGATCCCAGGTATCGAGCTGGCTCGGGCCGCCGCCCATCCAAAACAAAATGACGGCCGTGTCGTTGCGTCGCCCGCCGCTTCGTTCGGAAGCGGCGAGCAAGTTCGGCAACGTCAACCCGCCCAGACCGAGCGAGCCGATGCGGAGAAACCCCCGGCGATCCAGGGATGGACGGAAGCCGGCCGGCACATGGTTCAGGATGGTCAGCATGCTTCGCTCGCTGGAAAAGATACCGGATTTTACCGTCTTCGGTTCGGTTTGCAAGCGGGAGGCTTCGCTCGCGCATGCTGCGGTTGGCAAATCGGCTCAAGAGGCGACTGCCGACGAGAGTTGTGGACATGGAACCCGTCGTCGCGAACAATGACTGGGCTTCCCGATGCGTCGGCGCTCCGCATGACGCACGGTAATGAATCGATGGGAGAAAGACGCCATGGCTCCTCGAACCTTTGCTTGCCTGTTGTTGCTTGGCTATGCAACTTCACGCCTGGTGGCGGGCGATCATGCAAAGCCATTCGAGGGTTGGGTCGGCGCTTCGCCTCGCGAAGAGATTCGGCCGACGTTTTCTTTCGAAGAGAAGCGAGGGGCGAAGCAATCCGGATCGCTCGTCATTGAGACTGATGGCGAGGTTGGTCAACATGGGTGGTATCGCAAAGTCGTGCCCCTCGTTGGCGGGAAAACGTATCGGTTTCTGGCCATGCGGCAAACGCAAGGGGTCGAGTCGCCGCGGCGAAGCACGCCCGTCCGCATCGTTTGGCTGGATGCAAAGGGAAGCCTTGTTCCGTTCGATGGGCCAGGCGCTTTGCGAGGCGAAGGCCGGCCTGTGCCGACGGCGGAGCCTGAACATCCGCGTGATGGAGTGAAGGACAAGGATGGATGGACGAGCGTTTCCGGCGTTTACCGGGCGCCGGAGAACGCGACGCAGGCGGTGATCGAATTGCATCTGCAATGGGCGCCGAACGCCAAGGTGTGGTGGAGCGACATTCGTTTCGAGGAGACGACGCCGGTCGCTCCGCGCAATGTCAAACTCGCATCGATCCATCACATGCCGAGCGGAAAATCCGCGCTGGCGAATTGCGAGGAGTTCGCTCCGCTCGTGGCGGACGCGGCGAAGCAGGGAGCGGACCTTGTCGTCTTGGGTGAGACGGTTCACTATGTCGGCCTTCGCAAAAAGCCGCATGAAGTCGCAGAGCCCGCCGATGGTCCGTGCGTTCGCTATTTCTGCGAGTTGGCGAAGAAGCATTGCGTGCATCTCGTCGTTTCCCTCTATGAACGCGAAGGCCGTGTCGTCTACAACGTCGCGCTGCTCATCAGCCCGGAAGGACGCATCATCGGCAAGTATCGCAAGGTGTGTCTGCCGCACGCCGAGATCGAGCGAGGCGTGATGCCGGGGAACGACTATCCGGTGTTCGAGACGAAGTTCGGCAAAGTCGGCATGATGATTTGCTACGACGGATTTTTCCCCGAGGTGGCTCGCGAACTGACGAATCGAGGCGCTGAAGTGATCGCATGGCCCGTGTGGGGTTGCGATCCGTTGCTCGCGAAGGCTCGAGCGAATGAGAACCGGGTTTTCGTCGTCAGCAGCACCTATATGTCGCCCAAGTCCGGATGGATGCTCTCGGCGATCTATGGCCGCGATGGAAGCGTGCTCGCGTCAGGCGAAAAGTGGGGCAGTGTGGTCGTTGCCGAGGTCGATCTCAACGCCCACCAGGTCGGGCCGTACAACCTTGGCGATTTCGGCGCGATGGTGCAGCGCCATCGCCCAATTCCCGTCACTGAGCCGGCGCCGCGGCCCTCGACCAAGTCGCGGAGTCTGGGAGCGAAACTGAAGATGAAAACCGTTGCCGTGCTGCTCTTCGATGGCGTGGAACTCATGGATTTCGCAGGGCCGGCGGAGGTGTTCATCGTCGCCGCGGAAGGGAAGGCGTTTCGCGTCGTGACCGTGGCGGAATCGACGAAGACGCTGAAAACGATGGGCGGCATCACGGTCACGCCCGACTACGACTACACGAATGCGCCGAAAGCCGACATTGTCGTCGTACCCGGCGGCAACATGCGATCCGTGAGCAAAGACGGCATCGCCTGGATCAAGAAAGCGTCAAAGGATGCGGAAATCACCATGTCCGTCTGCTTCGGCGCCATGCTCCTCGCCGATGCAGGCCTGCTCGACGAAATCGAAGCGACGACGCATCACTGGGGCATGGATCGGCTCAGGAAAGTCGCACCAAAGTGTAAGGTCGTCGAGGGCAAACGTTTCGTCGATGCCGGCAAAGTCATTACCACGGCGGGAGTGACCGCCGGCATCGACGGCGCGCTACGCGTCGTCGAACGCCTGCTCGGACAAGAAGCCGCCGCGTGGACGGCGGACGAGTGGATGGAGCATCGAGGTCAGGCGCCGCGCGGTCGGCCCCAGTGATTGCGATACTCGCGGCTGACGAGCGCCTGAGCATCCTTATCGTTTGCGAATTCCTCCGCGCGCGGATCGAACCGAAGCGTGCGGCCCAAGCGAACCGCGATATTGCCGAGGTGGCATAACGCCGCGGAGAGATGGCCCGTCGTCGCGTCGGCATTAGGCGTGCGGCTGTTGCGGATCGACTCGAAGAAATTGCGGTGATGGGCGGCAAGGTCGGGTCGGCAGGCGCCCGTTTGACGTTCCACGTTGCGCGGACCGAATATTTTCCAGCCCGCCTCCTTGCCGAGCAGCATCATGCCCGTGGTGCCGTAGAAAGCGACGCCGTTTTCGTAGCCTTCCATTTTGTAGGGCGTCCAAATCCGCATCTCGAAGATCATCTGCCGGGTGCGGGCCGGCGTCCCGATGTTGTCCCACTCGAATACGACGGTTTGCGTGTCAGGAAATTCCTGGTCGTCGTCGAAGAAATACTTCCCGCCAAGCGCGGTGATGCGTTGCGGATGGGCGTCCACGCCGAGGCCCCAGCGGGCAATGTCGAGGTCATGCACGCCGTCGTTCCCCATATCGCCGCAGCCAAACGCGTGAAACCAACGCCAGGAACCGGGGAGCAGATTGGTTCGATACGGCGTCATTGGCGCGGGGCCCACCCAGGTCTCGTAATCGAGGACCGCCGGAGGATCGCTGGGCCTCACCTTGCCGATATTGCGGCGAAGCTGGCTGTTCCACACGCGGACGGAGAGAATCTCGCCGATGGCGCCTTCACGCAGCAGCCGGATTGCAGCCCGAATCGGCTCGGTCGATCGGCTTTGCGTGCCGACTTGCAGGACCTTGCCCGTACGGCGAACCGCATCGATCAGCAGGCGGCCTTCGCGGATGTTGTGAGATACGGGCTTTTCGACATAGACGTGCTTGCCTGCATCCAACGCAAGGAGGGCCGCGGGAGTGTGCCAATGGTCGGGCGTCGCGATGAGGACGGCGGAGATGTCGCGATTCTCGACGACGCGGCGAAGGTCGGATGTCGCCTGCGGTTCGCGTCCCTCCTCCGCCGCCGATTTCGCCGCGGCTGCCAGGCGATCGCGGTCCACATCGCAGACGGCGGCGATGCGGACGTCCTTCTGCGTCAACAGCGTCCGCAGATGGGCGGTACCCATACCACCCGGCCCGATGAGGCCGAGGGCGATCCGCTCGTTGGCGCCCGCGACCTGAGCGTAGCTTTGTGCCGAAAGGCTCAACGCACTCGCAACACCCGCCGATTGCAGGAACCCGCGACGTGAGGACGGCATGCTGATCTCTCCAGGGATGAGCAAGCCATGGTAAGTGACTGCCTCGATCATGTCGAGTGCTATCAAATTCTTGCTATCGTCAGCGAGCGAATGCGGCCTGGCTGTCAAGCTACCCTCTCCAAGAGGCAGGATACTGCATCTTCGCCGCTCACTCCAAGGTCTTCCAAAGCCTCATGTATTCTGGTTTCAGGAAAGCAACCACACGATCGCGTGCCGCTTCGACGGAACCTTGGCTGGGCTCATCGCCCCTTCCGCTCCCACCGGCGAAGCATGCTCCCGCCGCAACCAGTGTCCCGTCTGGGGGGCATGCTTGTGCGGTGAGAGCCGAAAGGCCCGGACTGCTCAGACCCGCACAAGCATGGCACGCGTCCCGTCTGGCTACTGCCGTGAATCTCGCAGTTTTTGCTCGCTGCCCATGTTCCGTTGAGGTACGTTGTCGGCTCATGGAGCCTGCGATGTCGCACCTACCTCATCGAAAGCGTGTCAAGGCCATAACGAGCGTCAGCAGTTTCATGAATTGACGTTTTCGTTTTCAGCGACAGTCCCTTTTTCACGAAGGACCGCACCTGCCAATGGTTCGTCGATGCGATGGGGGCGAGCACGCGAGAAGTGCGACTTCGATTTGTGGGCGTATGTGATCATGCCGGAGCACGTGCATGTGCTCGTGAGGCCGCGACAGGCCTGCTATGAAATCCGTACGATTCGCAGCGCGTTGAAGTTGCTGGGCGTCAGCATCCATGCGATTCGATATGTGCGTCGTCATGCTCCGGAGTTCCTGCCGCGGTGCTGGCTGACGTTCAGCCTAACGGCAAGATCCATTATCGTTTCTGGCAACGCGGGCGGCGGCTACGATCGCAACGCATTCGAGCCTGCAACGCTGCAGGCAATGATCGATTACATCCACAACAACCCCGTCCGCCGAGGCCTGGCCGCGTCGCCCACCGATTGGATCTGGTCCAGTGCCCGTTTCTGGTCAGGCGACAAAAACGTGCCGATCCGCATGGACCCGTTGCCCTGGCTCAACGGCTGAACGAGCATGGCACGCCGCCGTTCGCTCCAAGACCGTCCAAAGCCCCGCACATTCCGGTTTTCGGAAAGCAAATCACACGATCGCGTGCCATGCTTCGACGGAACCTTGGCTGGGAAACGTCGCCCCTCCTGCTCCCACCGGCGAAGCATGCCCCTGCTCGGCAACCCCGTGCCCCGTCTGGGGGCATGCTTGTGCGGGTGAGAGCTGAAGGGGCCAGACGCCTGGACCCGCACAAGCACGGCACGCTGCCGTTCGCTCCAAGGTCTTCCAAAGCCCCGCACATCCTCGGCTCTGGTGGCAAATCACACGATCGCGTGCCATGCTTCGACGGAACCTTTGCTGGGAACGTCACCCCCTCCCGCTCCTTACTGGCGAAGCATGCCCCCTGCCCGTATCGCGTGTCCCGTCTGGGGCATGCTTGTGCGCTGAGAGCCGGAATGGCCAGACCATCGCCAGGATCCGCACAAGCATGGCACGCCACCGTTAACTCCGAGGTTTTCCGATGCCCCGCACATTCCGGTATTCGAAAGTAAATCACACGATCAAGTGCCATGCTCTGGACGAAACCTTTGCTGGGAACGTCGCCCCTCCCGCTCCCACCGGCGAAGCATGCCCTCTGCCCGCGACTCGTGCCCTGTCTGGGGGCATGCTTGTGCGGGTGAGAGCTGAAGAGCCTGACCCTCGCCAGGATCCGCACAAGCATGGCACGCCGCCGTTCGCTCCAAGGTCTTCCAAAGCCCCGCACATCCCGGCTCTCGGAAATCAAATCACGCGATCGCGTGCCATGCTTCGACGGAACCTTGGCTGCGTTAGTCAACTCTTACGCTCCCACCGAAAAAACATGAAAACTCACCGTAATAACCGCAACCCACGAGTTCTGGTCGAGGTCATTCTTGGGAGGTGAAAGTGTAAGCATCGACAGCTCCACGCATGGAACGGCCTAAGCATGACACGCGACGGCTATGCTCATGCTAGTTGAGGATCCGACCAGCAGCCGCAGCTCATTCTTGGGGAGTTGCAGAAACGCTGACCACTCTACGTTCAAATAATGTTATCGTCGCGTTTCGCGTTCGCCAAATTTCCCGTTGGTTTGGCCATTCCCCAACTACTTCAGAGGAATGGGGGCACGGCCACAGGAAGCTCGACGCCTCGTTATTGGACATGCCAATTGGAATCATCGCCGATATGTAGGCAGCCGTGTACGTCGGCAGTATTTCAATGTCACCTAAATGAACTTCGATGACTTGGTTGTGGTTTAGAAAAAGAGAAACTCTGTCATTAACAAGCAAAGTGCTCAATTTCCCGAATTGACCACTTGATCGAATCCGTGCCGGTTTGTTGCGAATTCCCGCCGAATATCCCCACCTATAGCGCTCATCATACTCAGCATCGCCCGTAGTCTTTAACTTGGCGCCTCCGATCGCATCAGACTTTCCTTCAGACTCAGCTTTGGTGAGCCGGTCGCGCAACTGAGCGGCTCTGGACCAGTGCCATGGGGTCCACTTCAAATACAGCGTCATCCCCAGAAAGACCAAGAAGGAGACAACCAGCCAAATTCTGCCCAATCGGACGTTCGGGCCAACGTAGCCCGAGCCTGTTTTTCGCACCGTAGAGCCAATGTACCTACCTAACACGTCGTAATGCTTGTCTTCCGAAGTAAGGTCGTACGTTCCGCCACTTGCGATCTTCGCGGCAACTAGCACACCAAAGAGAAGCCACGGAGATAGCCATAGTGCAAACTCGCCGATATTCATGACTCGGCTCCAACCAATCGAATCCCGAGGAACTGGAGGTCACTAAACAATCCGCTCGACGATGCCATGGTAGCCAAGCGGCAGCTCCTGATACCCACAAATCCACCAGCGCGGAATCGGATTTCCGGGAACTTCGGCACCACCACCGTCGGGTCCGTACAGAGTTATCTCGTATATGGGCCCCGCTAGGCCAGCTGCAGGTTTCTCCACCATGAGTTGAACCATCGGTTGCTCGTTAACGGGCGCTGCCGGTACGGCGTAACGTTTCCAAAGAAGCGGCATCTTATCTCTCCAGAGACACTAGAGAAAGAACCCCGCTAATCACCGTAATAAGTTTTCTGGTAATTTCCAAATAAAAATCAAACCTGCCCTGAATTCTGGATTGGGCCCCAATCAAAACAAAAACGGAGTCGATCAGCTGATCCCGCAGGCCAGCGAAGGCCGATAAACCAGGTAACAAACTGGGCTTTTGCCAAGCTTGGGGTTTGAGCTAAAATAGATTCGGATGCGAAACTGTTGCGGATTCGCGGATCTTTCGCATTCCGCGACGGCCCAAAATGCCGTCTGCACAAGGTGTTGAAACTACGGGGCTTGAGGATTTGGCCCTTTTTCGGTTCGCGTTGACACGTTTGGGGAGATGTTTATAATCCCCCGTCGTCGGCAAGATCGGCAAGCCCGATCGATCCGGCCCGCTCCCGCCAGCCTCGCGTTTCGCAAAAGCTGGCGAAGAACGGATTTCCGAAGAAACCCACGGCAAAGCCATGGTTGCTTCGGAAATGAAGGCAAGTCACGGAGGATCTCCGGCCAGGCCCCTGCTTTCGGGAAGCAAGGGCGGGGCCAGATACACGACGCCGGCCGACGCCGGCAGGGGTGGATGAACCCATGAAGACCGTTTTCACGACCGGCGAAGCCGCCAAAATCTGCAAGGTCAGCCAGCAAACCATCATCCGTTGCTTCGACAACGGGCAGCTCAAGGGGTTCCGCGTCCCCGGATCCCGCTTCCGTCGCATCCCACGCGACATGCTGTACAAGTTCATGAAGGACAACGGCATTCCGACCGACGCGCCTGAATCGGGCAAGCGCAAGATCCTGCTCGTCGACGACGACGTCGAGTTGGTCGAACTCATCACCAAGGTCCTCGATGAGGACGGCCGCTTCGAGACTCGCGTGGCCAATACCGGCTTCGATGCCGGCATGCTGGTGAAGGAATACCGTCCGGATCTGATCATCCTCGACGTCATGCTGCCGGATATCAACGGCAAGGAAGTGTGCCACCGCGTGCGGGCCGACAACACGCTGGAAGAAGTGCGCATCCTGTGCATCTCGGGCATGATCGAAGAAGACAAGATCCAGGACCTGAAGCTCGCCGGAGCCGACGAGTTCCTGCACAAGCCGTTCGAGATCGAACAGCTGATCGATCGCATGTGCGGCATGCTGGAAATCGAATCCGCCGCCGCTGCCTAAGGGGTTGGGATTTTTTAACCACAGAGGCACAGAGGAAAGACAAAGAAAGTCTAAAGGAAGAAGTCAGAATGCAGAAGTGGAATACTAATGCAATTTCTTAGTCTTCTTTGTCTTTCCTCTGTGTCCTCTGTGCCTCTGTGGTTAGTGATCTTGTTTTCGAGCTACTTTGTCTTCGAGTCAGGACGACACGAAGCGTACTTCTCCTCTTCCCGGTTGTTGCCATGAAGGCGCTCGGCGAAGCCGCGATCGACCTGCCTTGGGCGTGCCCGTCCGCGGCGTCGCTTGCCGGTTTCGCACCGAACCGATCCGATCTCTTCGATTCGATCCGCCACGATCCTGGCGCCGTTCTCCTTCTGCTGCGCGATGCGTCGGCCGAAGACAGCTTCGAGCTGTCCGCGGAACGCTATCGGCGTGGTTTGGCGTTTTCGCTGCGTCATCTGCGCGATGGCGTCGTCGATTGGAATCTCCCCCGACCTAAACTGCTGCTCGATCGCTGCCGGCGTCAGGCCTGGCTGGCTGCACAATTGGCCGAGCGCGTTGGGGGCATCGACAAGTCACAAGCCTGGGCGGGCGGATTGCTCGCTCCTCTCGGCTGGATCGCCGCGGCACTGCGCGATCCGCATGAACTCGAACTCGACCTGCTCCGCTGCGACGATGCGGCGGATGCTTCGCATTGGCAACGTGAACGCTGGGGCGTGGACCATGCCTCCATTGCTCGCCGACTCGCGCGAAGCTGGCGGCTTCCCAGCTGGCTGACGACCATCGTCGGCCACCTCGGGCTGCCGGTGGGAATCGCGGAATCGCTGGGTGCCGATGCGCCGTTGTTCCGCACGGTGCAAGCCGCCTGTCGCCTCGCTCAGCGCGAAGGATTCGGCCTGGGCCTCGCTGTCGGCGAATCGCTAGATGATGTGATCGCGTCGCTCGGAATCGATGCGGAAGAAGCCTCGCGTATCGCTCGATCCGCGTCGGTCCGCAGCATCGAAGCACCGGCCTGGGAATCGCCGGATGCGAACAGCTGCCTCGCGGAACTCCTGAAGTGGAAACTCGACCAACTCGACGACGACCGCGCGATGCTGGTCGCTCGGCTACATGACGACATCGACGGAATGCATGTTGCTTTGGAACGCCAAACCACGGACGAACAAGAACGCCTGCACACGATGAAGCTCGCCGCCCTCGCGGAATTGGCCGCGGGCGCGGGTCATGAGATCAACAATCCGCTCGCGGTGATTTCGGGCCAAGCTCAGTATGTGCTGAAGCAGCTTGAATCGGTCGAAGAGCAGTTGATGGAAGATCCGGACGCCTCCGATGCGTATGCCCCTTTCCAGAGGCGGATGGCTCAGGCGCTGCAGAAGATCGTGGGCCAAGCCCATCGCATCCATCATGTGCTGACGGACCTGATGCAATTCGCCCGCCCAGGCCTGCCCCGCCTGCAACGCATTTCGCTCGCCAAGCTGCTCTCCGAAGTGACGCTCGCGAACAACTCGCTGGCGATGGAACGCAAGGTCCGCATCGCTCCGCTCGAGGTCGCCGGCAGCCTGCATGTGCAAGCGGACCCGAACCAACTGCGGACGGCTCTCACCAATCTGCTGAAGAACGCAATCGAAGCCGCTCCGCAAGATGGGCTCGCCGCCATCCGAGTCCGCACGCTCGAAAACGGCGCCGTCGAAATCGCGATCGAAGACAACGGCGTGGGCCTCAACGACGAGGCGAAACGCCATATGTTCGACCCCTTCTACTGCGGACGCCCCGCCGGGCGAGGCCGCGGATTAGGCCTCCCCGCAGCCTGGCGCCTGATCCGCCAACACGGCGGCGATGTGCGGTTGGATGAAACCGCCATCGGCGTCACACGATTCGTCGTGACACTGCCTTCCTATGAAGTGCTGGAACCCATCGACACGACTCCGCCTCGGCCCCGGCATCCCGAACTCGTTTAGCACGCAGCGCAAGCTATTGCGGGCACAGGTTGCGGGATGGCGATTCATCCGTCCGCAACAACCTGTGCCCGCACTTGCTTGCGCAGCGTGCTAACTACGCCGGCATGTTCTTGCGGCGTTCGCTTTTGATCGCTCGGCGGCGTTTGATGTTGTTTCGTTTGCGTTGCGTCTTGCGGCGCTGGTCGAGTGAGCCATCGTCGGTACTCCTGTCGTGCCGGTTGGGTGCTTGCGAAACGCCATCCTATGGTTGCGGGGCGGGCCGTCAATTCACTCCGGGAATCTTGACGGGATACGCGTTGCTCTTCGAGGGATCGGGCCTGCCTTTGCTGCCGGCGCCGACCGCGATCTGCTTCTCGTCGGCCGAGACCGCCATGCTGAAGAGAGCGGACATCGGGACCGACTCGGCCGTCAGCATCTTGCCTTCGCGCGGGTTCCACACGGCGACGAAACCCTGCTGTTTCGGTGCATCGCCGATGCTGAGGAGTCGGCCATCCTTCAGGAATCGCAGCGAGTAAATCCAGCCCGGATGCGAAACGGCGCCAAGGAAACTCGGCTTCATCGCGGGGTGCTGCAAATCGCGGACGAAGCTGCCGTCGGCCACATTCCAAATCTTGATGACGCGCTCCTGCCCGCCGGATGCGGAAGCGAGCAACGCGCCATCCGGGCTGAGGGCGGCTGCGTAGACTTCTTCCTGATGCCCCTTTGGGAAATCCTTCTCGTGATGCCCCTTGAACTCCTTGATGAGCGCGTAGCTCGTCGCATCCCACAGCTTCAGAGTGCGGTCGAAGCTTGAGGTGAGCAGCTTTTTCCCATCAGGAGAAATCAGCAGCGTGTAAATCGGCGAACCGTTGCCCTTGGCATCCACATGGGCAGGGAACTCTTTGACGAGGGCCGTCTTGGCCACATCGTAGGCCCGAACCTTTCCATCGTGGCACGCGGTGAAGACGATCGGCGCGCCAGGTTGGAACACGATCGCATCCACATTGTTGGGATGCGCGAAATTGCGAACGGGGACAGGCGAAGCGAGCTTCCAAGCCTGCAGAGCCTTCGCATCGGCGGCGGCCCAAATCGTCTGATTGTCGGGGGCGATGGTGATGTCGTTGAGCACCTCGCCGGTGCGGAAGGTCTGGATCGGCAGCATGAATTCCGGCGGCATCGGATTGCCCGGCTGATACGCGACGCTGAGGCCGACCATCGTCTTGTCGGCCAGCGACGCAACGACCGCGAGGTTGTTCGGCGTGAACGCGAGCGAACGAACCTCGCCGGTCGCCTTGAAGGAACCGATTTCCTTGCCGTCCGCGAGCTGCCAAAGACGGACGATATTGTCCGCGCCGCCCGAGGCGAGCAGCGTGTTGTTCTTGGCGAGGGCGACCGCCTTCACCGGGGCGGTAGCGCCGACGAAGGTCTTCTCGACCTGCATGTTGGCGAGGTTCCACATCTTCACGATCTTGTCGGCGCCGCCGGTGAAGACATGCGTTTGGTTCGGCGAAATAAGGGCCGTATGCGTCGGACCCGCATCGGCGACGACCCATTTCTGCACCAGCACATGTTCGAGCTTCGCCCCCTTCGGCGTCACCGCCATCGCCTGATTGACAGCAGGGGCATAGTGGACTGCTTGCACATCGCCTTCTTGCGGCAGATGCTGCACCTCTTTGCTGGCGGCGATTTCCCATACGCGGATTTGCTTGTCGGCGCCCGAAGTGAGCAACCAAGTTTTATCCGAGTTGAAGGTGAGGCTGCGAACCTCGCCAGAATGAGTCAGCGTCGCGAGTTCCTTGTCGTCGGCGAGATTGACGACCTTCACCGTGTTGCCGAAAGCGAGAGCGACCTGCGTGAAATCGCGGCTGAACGCTCCGGCGACGATCGGGGCAGCATATGGGCCATACGACTTCAGCGCCGCCATCTTGGTGAGGTCCCAGAGTTTGGCGGTCTTGTCGGCTCCCGCGGTCAGCAAATTGTTCGCGGGGTTGTATTGCACGACCGAAACGCCGCCCGGATGTGCGTCGATCACCGCGGCGGCCGAGACGTCGAGCAGCTTCGCGTTCTTATCGAGCGACGCGGTAACGAGCGTCCGGTTGTCGGCAAGGAATGCAAGGCTCTTGATCGGAGCCGTGTGCTCGGGGAGGAACTGCACCTCTTTGCCGCTCACCGTGTCGTAGACGCGAGCGAGATGATTTGCCGCGTCCGCAACGCCGACGACGAGGCGGCTGGCCGTTCGCATTCAAAGCGACGCTCGATGCGGCGTTCGGCAGCACGATCGCAGCGACCGGCTTGGCGGCATCCTCGGGCTTCGCGGGGACCAGGTTCCACACCTTCGCCTGCTTGTCGGCGCCGATGCTGGCGAGACGCGTCGCATCGCCCGAAATCGCGAGGCCCACGACGGGGGCGTCATGAGCGGCGATCGTCCGCAGTTCCTTGCCGTCAGCGGGAGCGAGCACACGGATGAGCTTGTCGTCGCAGCCGACGAAAATCTGATCGCTCTTCGGCGACAGCAAAGCCTGTCGCACGGCCGCAGGCATCTTCTTCTGCCATGCCGCCGCCGAGGTCCAGACCCGCGCCATCTTGTCGGCGCCGGTTGCGATCACGCGTTTGGCGTCGAGCAATACCGTTGCGGAGATGGGGCCTTCGCTGGCGAACGTTTCGACGAGTGAACCATCGAGTTCATAAAGGCGAGCATGCTTATCCACGCTGCCGATCGCGATGCGCGTCCCGTCCGGCGACAGGCCGACGCTCTTCGCCTCCGCGGCGATAGCGATGCTGGCGATTTCCTTTCCGTCCGCGAGCGTCCACACCTTCGCGACCTTGTCCGCCGCGGCGGCGAGCTTCGTGCCGTCTTTGCTCAGTGACAGCGAGACAACGGGACCGACATGGGCGAACGCATTCTTCGCCGATCCATCCTGCGGCGAAAACGCCTGGATCACCTTGTCCGCACACGCGGCAAAGAGCAGATCCCCCTTCGCCGAGAATGCGAGTCCGAAGATCGCCCCCTTATTGGCAGGAATCGATCGCACTTCCTTCGGATCCTTCAGGTCGGCCGTTTTATGAATCTTGATCGTCGCATCGCCCAACCCGGCCGCGATCGTTTGGCTGTCCGGAGCGAACGCGATCGAATGCACCGGCGCGGCGAACGACCATTTTTGCAGCAGCTTGTTGTCCGCCAGGTTCCACAGGTGCAAGGTCTTATCCGCCGATCCGGCCGCGAGATACTGGCCATTCGGACTCTGAGCGACGCAGGTGACGGCGAGAGTCGGGCCCGCGAGTTCCTTTTCCTTCGCGAAGTTGCCGAGGTTCCAGACGCGGACGGCTTTGTCCTGTCCGCCGGTGATCAGCTTCGAGCCATCGACGCTCGCGATGGCACAAGTGATCGCATCAGGATGCGCCATCGGCTTGCCGGCGACGATCGGAAGCGACCACAGACGGACGACGCCGTCCTCGGAGGCGGAGAGCAATTGGTTGCCGCCGCCATTGAGCGCCAGGCTGACGATCGGCCCCGCGTGGCCGAGCAAGGTGTCGGCGTCTTTGCCGGTCGTCTGATTCCAGAATCGAATCGTCGCATCGGCGCCGCCAGAAACAAGCGCCGGGCCGACCGTCGCGATCGCGGTAACGGGGCCCGCGTGTCCCTGATATTGGCGTTCGATAGCCGACTTGCTGACGTCCCAGACGCGGAGCAGCTTGTCCGCACCGCCAGTGTAAAGTTTCTTCCCATCCGCCGTCGGGACTGCGACAAGGACGCCGTCTGGATGCGTCATCGCTTTCGCCGGTTGAGACGGTAGATTCCAAACTCGCACCAGGCCATCGGCGCCCGCCGTCGCCAGCGTCGGCGTAGCGGCACTCATGGCGACCGCGTTGACGGCGCCAACATGGCCCGGCGTCTTCGCGTTGACTTTGCCGTCCGAACTCCAGAGTTGCCAATTGCCGTCAAACATGCCCGCGGCGACGAACGTGGCCTGCACATTCGCCGTCACGCTCCGCACATTCGCGGGCACGGCGGGATACGCCTTCGCCTCGGCGCCGTTCTGCATCGCGATTTGTCGGACGATCTTGTCCTCGCCGACGGTCAGCAAAACGTTGCCGTCCGCGGACAAGTACGATGCCTGAATCGGCGTCGCGGACGCCGGAAGCGGCTTCGGCGCCGCCTGAGGCAGTTGCCAGGTTTTCAGCAACCCATCGGCCCCCGCGGTCACGATCGAGCCGCCATTTGGATGAAACGCGGTGACGAGCGTGCCACCGCGATGAGCACCTTGCACCGCCAACGGCACCCCCGTCGCGACATTGTGGATGCGAAGCGTCTCATCCATGCCACCGGTTGCGAGGATTTGCGTATTCGGACTCAGCGCCAGCGAAGGCACCGCCCCTGTCTGCGGCGTCACTTTGCCGAGTTCCTTGAAGTCGACCGCGCTCACGAACTTGACCTGTCCATCCGCCCCCGCGTAAGCGATTTTGGTCCCGTCAGCCGACAGCGATAGGCTCGTTACCTGTGCGGTGTGCGGAAGCGTCCGCACCGGCGTTTCCATCGGCAAATCCCAGATGCGGAGCGTATTGTCCGAACCGCCGGTCGCGAGGTATTGGCCATCGGGGCTAATGGCGCTCGACATGATCCCTTTCTGATGCCCCATGGCGCCGCCGTAGCTCTTGATCTCCTTGCCGGTCGCGGTGTCCCAGAGTTTCACCGTGTTGTCGAAGCTGCCGGTGGCGAGCATCTTGCCGTCGGGCGTGAAAGCGAGCGTGTAGATCGGTTCGGTGTGCCCCTTGAGAGCGTGGATCACCTGCAGATTCGTCTTATCCTGCCCTTCGCTCGAAGGCGCCAACCACCAAACCGCGACCGCGGCCATCAGCGAAGCCACGACCCAACGCCCAGTGCGAACGAACGACATGGAACAACCCTCACGGCAGGATGCGGCAAGACGGCGACGAATCGCCCCTATCGGCGGGAACGCTCAGTGTCGCATGGAGCGCGCATGCCGTCAACGGGGCGGGAAAAATCGCGAATGGAGCGAGCAGTGCCCCCAAGCTCAGGGGCGAACGAAGTGAGCTCCTGGGATCTGCCGGTTCGACTGACGCATCGATCCGAGGAGTTCACTGCGTTCGCCCCTGGGCTTGCGGTTGTTTTCGGCAACCATCGGATATTTCGCCATTTCTTCCTCGCTCCTAAGATGCCTCCATGAAAACCGTCATCTTCGATTTCGGAAACGTCATCGCGTTCTTCGATCACTGGAAAACGCTGAAACGCATTGCCCATCTCCCGGATATGGCGCCGAAGGAGATTTACGAAACGGTCTATCAAGGGCAGCTTGAGACGGACTTCGAGACCGGCAAAGTCAGCGATCGGGAGTTTCTCGAGAAGGCCATCCAGCTTTGCCGGCTGAAGTGCGATTGCGACTTTCTCTCCAAGGCGGTCGCCGACATCTTCGAGGCGAATCCCGAGGTGTGCGAACTGATCGATCGGCTACACGGCAAAGTTCGACTCGTGCTTGGGAGCAACACCAACCCGGTCCATGCCCCGCATTTCGTCAAGCAATTCGAGCCGATCCTGAGCCGATTCGACGGCATCGTCCTTTCGCATGAAGTCGGCGCCCGCAAGCCGCACGCCAAGTTTTTCGCCGCATGCCACCGACTTGCCGGAGGCCGGCCCGAAGAAAGCGTCTTCGTGGACGACATGCCGGACAACATTGCGGGGGCGACAGCGTTCGGCTTCCGCGGCCTCCTCTATCGGCCGAAGGAAGACCTCGCGGGCAAGCTGCGTGAGTTGGGCGTCGCGATCTGAATGTGCCGCAAGCCCCACCGTAGCGCAAGCGCACGGTGAGGATCTGTCTTCAATATGCATTCCCGCCGATCCCCACCGTGCGGCTTGCGGTGGGGCTTGGATGGCCGATCACCGCCCATACAAAAGCATCTCCCCACCTTCGGAGCGACCACGCGATGGAACTTTTGCGAACGCAGGATCCGGAAATCTTCCAGGCCATCGAAAGCGAGAAGCGACGCCAGCAGGAAGGGCTGGAGATGATCGCTTCCGAAAACTACACCAGCCCCGCCGTCATGGCCGCTCAGGGTTCGGTTCTCACGAACAAGTATGCCGAAGGTTATCCGGGCAAACGCTATTACGGCGGTTGCGAGTTCGTCGATGTCGTCGAGAAGCTCGCTATTGATCGGCTGCTCAAGATCTTCAAGGCCGACCGCGCCAATGTGCAGCCACATTCGGGCGCCCAGGCGAACATGGCCGTCTATTTCGCCGCCCTCAATGTCGGCGACACGATCCTCGCCATGGACCTCGCCCACGGCGGCCACCTCACCCATGGCATGCATCTCAACTTTTCCGGCAAATGGTACAAGGTCGTCGGCTACGGCGTGGACCAGAAAAACGAGCGCATCGACGTCGACCAGGTCGCCAAGCTCGCCCGCGAACACAAACCGAAGATGATCGTGGCCGGGGCAAGCGCGTATCCACGCGAAATCGATTGCGCGAAATTCGCTGAAATCTGCAAGGAAGTAGGTGCCCTGCTCTTCGTCGATATGGCCCACATCGCGGGTTTGGTGGCTGCCGACCAGCACCAGAGCCCGGTGCCGTTCGCCGATTTCGTCACCACGACAACGCATAAGACGCTGCGGGGCCCGCGAGGCGGTGTGATTCTCAGCAAGCAGGAATGGGGCCAAAAGATCAACAGCGCCGTTTTCCCCGGCTTGCAGGGCGGACCGCTGATGCATGTGATCGCCGGCAAGGCGGTCTCTTTCGGCGAAGCGCTAAAGCCCGAGTTCAAGACCTACGCGTCGCAGACGATCGCCAACGCACGCACGCTCGCCCATGAGCTACAAAAGCTCGGCTTCCGCATCGTTTCCGGCGGCACGGATAATCACCTTCTCCTCGTCGATGTCGCCTCGCGCGGCGTCACCGGCAAGATCGCCGAAGAAGCACTCGACCGAGCCCACATCACCATCAACAAGAACAAGATCCCCTTCGACCAACGCCCGCCGATGGACCCGAGCGGTATCCGCATCGGCACCCCAGCCCTCACGACGCGCGGCATGAAGGAAACGGAGATGCGCACCATCGCCGCCTGGATCGGCCAAGTGCTCGCGCATGCCGATGATCCCAGCGTCGCCGAGCGCATCCGCGGCGAGGTGAGACAGCTCTGCACGCAGTTTCCCGCGCCGACATTTGGATGATTTCGCCGTGCACTCAAGCCCAGGGGCGACCGTAGGGAGCTCCTGGGATTGCTTTGAGCGAAGAAGCCGATGAAACTTGGCACGTGTCGTTTGAATCCCCGGAGGTCACTTCGTTCGCCCCGGGGCTTGAGCCATTGCATTTCTTGACGTGGTGTCGCTATGCGTTTCGTCGCTCTTTTTGCCGCAGTCGCATTTCTCGCCTCGCCGTCGCATGCTCAGACGAAGCAGAAGCACGTTCTACTGCTGATCGCAGACGATCTCGGCATGGAGGTCGGCTGCTACGGGCATCCCGTCGTTCAGACGCCGCACCTCGATCGGCTCGCGAAGAAGGGGGTGCGATTCACGAAGGCGTATTCGACGGTAGCATCGTGCAGCCCAAGCCGGGCCGCGATATTCACGGGGCTGTTCTCGCATCAGAACGGCATGTACGGCCTCCATCACGCCGCGCATAGCCAACAGTCGCATGCGTGGGTGCAGAGCCTCGCGAATCTGCTGCGGGCAGGCGGATATTGGACCGGCATCATCGACAAGGTGCATGTCGGCCCGACGTCGGTCTACGATTGGGAAACAATCATCACCAAGGGAACGGGTCGCGACAACGTCGCCATTGCCCGGCATGCAAAGGACTTTTTCACGCAGCGCAAGGATCGGCCCTTCTTCCTCACGGTCGGTTTCGTCGACCCGCATCGCGCGGCGGTCGGATTCGGCAATGAGCCGTTCGCCAAGGACCCGGCGGAGATTCGCTACGATCCCGCCAAGGTCGTGGTTCCACCGCATTTGCCGGACAACGCGGAGGTGCGCAAGGATTTAGCGGAGTACTACCAATCCGTGAGCAGGCTCGATCGCGGCGTCGGCCTGGTGCTGAAGGAACTCGAAGATGTCGGCCTGCTCGACGACACGCTGATCATCTTCATCAGCGACAATGGCATCCCATTCCCCGGCGCCAAAACCACGCTCTACGAAGCCGGGATTCACCTGCCGCTGATCATGTCCTCCCCCGGCCATCGCAATGGCGGCACGCATAAGGGCCTTGCAAGCTGGATTGATCTCGCACCGACCATCCTCGATTACGCCAAAGTGAAAGGCCCGAAATACGCATTGCCCGGCCAATCGCTGATGCCAGTGCTGGGCAAGGAAACCTCCGAGCGTGAATCCGTATTCGGCTCGCATCAGATGCACGAGATCACGATGCCTTACCCGATGCGCACGATCGTCACGCAACGATGGAAACTGGTCGTCAACCTCGACCATCAGAAGGACTTTCCCTTCGCCTCCGACCTGTGGTCATCTCCCAGCTGGCAATCGGTCCGCGCCGGCAAATTGAAGACGATGGGCCAAAAATCCGTCGAATCGTTTCTCCGTCGGCCCAAGGAAGAACTCTACGATCTGGAGAATGATCCGAACGAGTTGAAAAATGTCGCTGCCAACAGCGAACACGAAACCGTCCTACGAGGCCTTCGAACAAGGCTCCGCCAATGGCAGGCCGATACGAAGGACCCCTGGCAAATCGTGTATCGCGAGGAAGATGCGAGTTTCAACAAGAAGTGAAGCCGCTTCCGATATCGAGGCTCAGGCAGGACGAATAGCCCTGCTCGGATCCAACCGAAAGCCGACTCCTATTGACCGCACCGTCTCGACGTTGTTCGGACGATCGCAATCCTACGCGGATTGCCCTGTATTGAGTCGTCCCAGAATCTGATCGTGCAGGATGCCATTCGTGGCAACCACATCAGGCCGATCGAGATCGATCGCGCCGTCCCAGGCAGTCATTCGCCCGCCCGCTTCTTCGATAATCGGAATCAGTGCGGCGATGTCCCATGCATGCACGCCGTGCTCCACCATCACGTCTCCCGCACCTTGGGCGACGAGCACGAAGCCGTAAAAATCGCCGAAGCCGCGTTGACGTTCGGTTTGGTGGTAAAGGGAAAGGAATTCGGTTTCCGCATTCGCTTTCTTGAACCAGCCGATGCTCGAGTAGTAGAGATGGGCATGCGAGAGGTCAGCGACGCCGGACACTCGAATGCGTCGGCTATCGCGGTAGGCGCCGTCGCCGCGCAGGGCGCGATACGTCTGCTTCAGCGGCGGGATATAGCAGATGCCGCCGATCAGTTGTTCCTGATATTCGAGGCCCACCAGCGTCCCCCACAGCGGAATGCCGCGGACGAAGCTGCGGGTACCGTCGATCGGGTCGATGATCCAGCGATAGCCGGAAGTTCCCGGTTGGGCGCCGTATTCTTCGCCGAGGAAGCCATCGTCGGGAAAATGCTTGAGCAGCGTTTCGCGCAGCAGCTTTTCCGCACTCTGGTCGGCGATGGTCACGGGGCTTTCGTCCGCCTTCCACTGAACGGCTACATCCGTATCGAACCACTGCATCGCCAAATCGCCGGCCTTCTGCGCCGCGTCAATCCCGGTTTCATACCGCGTCCGCCAATCGGCGTTCATGTCAACTCTCCAAGCTCAGTGTGATTCGTTGCTCCGTCGCCCTTTGCCGGCTTCGCCATACCTGGACCATCAGCACGATGCCGCCGACCGCTCCGAACAAATAGCTGGCGGAATGGGCGAAGGCGTCCGCAAAAAAGAAATCATGTCGCTCCGCCGAAATGTCTTGCGACCACGGCGGCGCCAATTCTATCCACTTCAGGTGACTCGCGACGTATCCGATGCACCCCGCAAGCGTCGCCCGACCGCGGAGCCCGCCATCAGCTTCATTATCGGCCGAACCAGGCTGCGCGCCGTTCGCTTCGGCATCTGGCCGATGCGAGCAATGCATGCAAGCCCGACCCCCAAACCAAGCCCCACCCACCAGGTGGCGACGATGCCCCAAAAGAGGGCAAGCTCGTTCGGGTCCTCCGTTCTCAAGATATTGGGATGGGCGACGGTGAAGTACTCGGCACAGAGCCGAACGGTAATCATGTCGTGCAGAATGCCATAAACGATCGCGGAAGCGATGCTTATGCCGATGATGGCAAGCGATTGCATGATTCGGTCCTGAGGCGTTGCGACAACGCATCTTTTTGCGAGATTACGGCCCTGCGACACTATTGCCGATCGAAAGATGCAGCGGCGGTTGTGGCGAACGCGGCAGGTTCAACGCCTCACGAATCGCGAGGGCGCGCGGACATTCGACGGCACACCAAACATAGCCGTCCGTCTCCCGCAGATCGGAGGAATACTCGAACTCCACCGCTTCCCCAGCCGCCAAACCCCACGATGCGGCGTTTGCCGGCTCTTCCCCTCGGATCACCGAAACATGCGGCCCCCAGAGCGGCGGTTGCAACGTTCGAGTGCGAAAATGGCCCAACATGTATAGATGGCGAAAAAGCCGGCCCAACTCCGGATCGCAGTCGATGATGAGCCACCACTTCGTCGTGCCGCCATCGCGGCGCTGATGCGAGCCTTTGCGGATTTCGGGACTGAATCGAAATGATCCGACCGATCGAATCCATTTCGCCTCGCTCATGGCATGCCCATCCGCAACCGCCAAGTCTGCTTTGGTCGCATTTCCGATTAAAGCAAAATCGCGCGAGAAAGCAGTGAAAATTCCCGGCGACTTGTTCGCGTAACGTTCGTGATCGCTTCCCGCGGATTCCGGTTTCCGCAGTCGGAGCGATCGATCTGGCTTCTTGAACGAGGAGGTCGCGAGATGTCGGACAAGTTGAAAGCGGTCGGCAAGATTGCGATGGGCGTCGCTCAGACGGCGAGCGGTATCGCGACGGCAACAGGGCATGGCATCGTGGGATCCTTCCTGCGGAACCACGGAGCTGCAGCATCCGGCATGCGTCTCGGAACCGAGAGCGCCAAAAAGGGCATGAAGGCGATCGAAGACGGCATTCGCGATTATGGCAAAGCCCGCGATTGAACGCCGCCGATACAACGCAATGGCTGTCGCCTTCACCTCGAAGTCGGCGGCCATTTTCGCTTGCGGCTGCCGTCGGGCGTCTCTACGATGCGGTCCCCCCCTGCATCTTCGATCCCACCCCACAGGCGTCGAATCTTCATGCGATCGATTAATATCTTCACGCCCGCAATTCTCCTGACGGCTCTCGCCTTCCCGATCCCGGCCATCGCGCAGAATGGTCAGGCCAATGTTTGGGTCCGCCAAGACCAAGCCAAAATCGGCCCGGAAACTCCGATCGCCGTCGTGTGGTCGCCGAAGGTGGCGAGGTTCATGTCGCTGGGTTGGATCAGCAACATGTACGATCGGCGAGCGCCCTACACCTACGACGAACTCGCCTACGACCCGGCGAGTGGGCAATGGGAGAACTGGTTTCCCGAAGGCAAAGAATGGGGGCCGAAGTTCGGCGTTTGCACTCCGCCCGGTTGGAAGGGACGCGGCCGATTCAAAGATGCCGAAGGGAATGTGAGGCCCAACTGGCCCGAATACTATTGGCTCATCGGAGCTGCCGGCAATTGCACCTACCTGCCCGAGCAAGGCGCCTTTCTCTTCTACGTCAGCGGCAGCACCTTCAGCTACGATCCGGTCAAACGCGAGTGGAAGGATTTGGCGCCGACAGGCGATCCGCAGAACTCCACGAAACTCAAATCGCAGCTCTTCTGGGGCTCGATTTGCTACGACCCAGCCAACGATCAGGTCGTCCTTTTCGGCGGCGGAAACTCGGACACCGAACGCGGCGAGCCAGGCACCTGGATCTACACGCCGAAGACCAACACCTGGCGTGAGCTAAAGCTGGATCGCCAACCGCCGCAGCGGGCGAATGCGCGAATGGTGTATGACCCGGCCAGCAAAAAGATCATCCTTTTCGGCGGCGACCAACTCGACCAGACGATTGCCGACACCTGGACCTTCGACGGCAAACAATGGGAGCAGAAACGCCCTGCCCTCTCCCCTTCGCCGCGGGCCGGACATGCGATGCTCTGGTTGCCGAAGGCGAAGAAGGTGTTGCTCCTTGGAGGCTATTCGGTCAACTCGACGACCGAATACAGCAGCCATCCTTACAAGAGCCTGCCGCTCGAAGCATGGCTGTACGACGAGAAGGCGGACGCCTGGCAACTGGTCCGACGTTTCGAGCCGATCAAGACGAATCCCATCAGCCCGCGAACGCGCATCCTCCATGCGGCCGTCGATACGGACGATCAGGTTGCGATCGTGGACGGCGAGCGGAAGCTTTGGCTTTGCAAGATCGATGCCTCGAAAGCCGATGACGAGGGGACGACGAAACATGGCGTCAAGCCCGGCGCGGTCGAACGCCGGACCGGGCCCTACGATCCGGCATGGTACAAGGACGTGCCGGATGCGAATCCCGAGCAGGTGAAGGCCGATCTCGAGAAAATTTCCGCCAACCACTGGACGCTTCGCCCCACGCCGAAGCGGCCCGCGCCGAACATGGACTGGGGCTCGGCCGTGTTCGATTCCGCGAACGACCAAATCCTACGATTCTCCGGCGGGCATTCCGCCTACAGCGGCACGGCGCCGCAGGTCTATGACATCAAAACCGACCGTTACTCGATCCCCTTCGCTCCGGAATTCCCCATCGATTGGTGCTTCAGCAACGATCAGGTGCCGGGCGAGTGGAGCTTTAAGGGAAATCCCTGGATGACGGGGCATACCTACAAATCCACCGGCTACGATCCGACGCTTAAATGCATGGTTTTCGCGCCGCACAACTACACGTATTTCTTCGACCCGAAGGCCGGCAAGTGGACGCGCAACACGGCGATCAGTCCCTTCCGACCCAGCTTCTACACCGTGAACCTGACGACCACCTCGCGCGGCCTGACGGCGTGGGCTTATGCACGCAATGGTTCGGTCGGCTTGTGGCGGCTGAACCCGGAGGACAAAACCTGGGAAGCGATGCCCGTCAAGGGAAAGCTCTTCGGCCCCCTCGTCGATAATTCCGGCTTCGCCTTCGATTCGCGCCGCGGCCGACTGGTGTTCTTCGTCCGCGACGACAAAGCGGGATGCAAGATGGCCGAGTATTCCTTGGAATCAGGCGAGGTCAACGCTCTGACGGCGACAGGTTCCGAAAAGCTGAAAGCGAACTTCCGCGAAGCGATCTACCTCGCGAAGGACGATATGGTGATGATCGGCGCGACCGGCCTCTTCTACGACTGTGCGAAGAACGCCTGGCTTAAAGCCGACATCCCCAGCGATCGCCCGCCGATCACGAAAGAAGGCAGCTACAACATCGGCGTGATGTACGACCCGAATCGGAACATGGTCTGGGCCGTGAACACCAACAGCCAAGTCTTCGGCCTCAAGCTCGACATGTCGGCGTTGAAGCTTGAGGCGCTGCGTTAAATGGACGAACGTAGCGTCAACTACTTCGGCATTTCGAACTTGAGGATCCGCTGGTTTCCGGAGTCGGCGACATAGAAGAAACCTTTGCTGTCCACCGCCATCGCATGCGGGTGCACGAATCCCAGCGCCTCCTTGCTGAGATCGAGGGCGAACAGGTATTTGCCTTCAGGAGAATAGGCCTGCACGCGGTCGTTAAGGCTGCTCACCCAAACGCGGTTGCTGCGATCCACCTGGATTCCAATCGGGCCAAATGTGTCGGCCATTTTTCCGAGCCGATAGGATCCGAATCCTCCAGATTCTTGTCCTTTCGTTCCCCATGAGAGCGTATGCGCGAAGTCGGCAGCGAATCGCTGGACGCGTCCTTCGACGCCTTCGGTTGTGTAGAGGTTCCCCTGGGCATCCTGCGCGATGTAGTGCGGACCGCCGAATCGCGAGCCCTTCGACGTGAGCCCGCCGAACATCCCCGCCTTCGATCCGTGCGAGCCGAAGCTGCCGAGATGCTTGCCTTCGGACGTGAAATGCTGGATGCGGTGGTTGCATTGATCGCAAACCAGCAGCGTGCCGTCCTTGCGAAAGAGGATCCCGCCCGGCTGATGAAATTCGCCCGCAGCTGCTCCTTTGACGCCCCACTCGCGCACCTTCTTGCCGTCTTGCGAATAGATGCCGATGCGGTGCTGCATCATGAATGCGATGTAAAGCAATCCTTCGCCGCCAACCGCGATTCCGCCCACGATGCACTGTTTGCGATCCGGCGTATCGCGAGGCAGGTCGAACATCGAAAGGAATTTGCCGTCCGCGGAAAATCGCTGAACGCGGGCATTGTTGACGTCGCTGACAAACAACTCATCTCGCTCGTTGAACGCGAGCCCGATGGGCGACGAGAACTCCCCCGCCTCTTTTCCTCGCTCGCCCCACGCCTTGACCAGCACGGGCTCCGCAGCCTTGGTATCCGCGTAAAGAAGTGCGAACAAGATGATGGAGAGGAACCGCATCGGAGATAGCCCGGCGAGGATCGCGTTCAGCACGCTGCGCAAGCACGTGTTGACATGCTCCCACAAATGGATGCGTTCTCATCCCGCACCCGGCAAATACTTGCTTGCGAGGCGAGCGAAGTCACTTGCGAGGCGGCACGCGGAATTCGACGGTATTGGGCGTCTTTTCGGGCATGGCGTCATACGGCAACGACAGCATGAATTGAACCAGGTCGTCGATCTCATTCGCCTTCAGATGACTCGTCTTTCCATGCTTGTCGTTCGGATTGAACTTCGTCACCACTTCGTGCAGGGTCTTCGCCTGCCCGCGATGCAAATAGGGAGCGGTGCGGTAAAGGGCGACGAGAGTGGGCGTGTCGTAGAGAGGCCCCATCTTTTCGGAGTCGTCGCCGTCGCCGGTTCCGACATCGTGAAGCTTGTAGGGCTTCGTCAGCGTGCTGTCCGTGTAATAGGGTCCGCTGTGGCAAGTAGCGCAGGCGACGTCCTTGCGGAAGAACAATTCCTTACCCCGAATTGCAGCGGCGCTGAGCTTGCCTGGCGCCTCCACATGCGGGCTGAGCAACGGCTCGAAGGAATTGCAATAGATGGCGAGCGCATCGAGGTCCTTCGATCGGCCGGAGGTCTTCTCTTCAAGCTCCGCCTTGTGATAACCGACCTTCGACTTGATGCTTCCTCGAATCAGGCCCGTTCCTCGCATCAGCGGACTGCGGATCGTGAACTCGAAATCCTGAACTTCATCGCGGTCGGCGGAATAATGCAGCGGATGGGTGTGTGCCATGCCGAAGAATGCCGTGGCTTTGCGGAGGCCTTCGGGTTGTTGCCACACTCGACCATCATGCCCGCCGTCGGGATGACATGAAGCACATGCCACCCAGCGCGGCGACGTCATCGGTGGGACCGCGGAATTGAACAGCACTTTTCCAAGTACCCACTCCGGCGTCTTCGGCGGATCGCACGTCTTGATCGTCGCGACCTTCGACATCGTGCTTGCCTTGAAGACGCTCACCGCGAAATCGAGCGCGTTCAACACGAACACCATTTGCCCATCGGGGCTGACGCGAACCGCCCGAGGGTTGAGGCCAAGCTGGATGGGGCTGAACGCTCGCGTGATTTCCTTGTAATCGTCGTCGATCACGTTGCAGACATTCATGTCGTTCGTGCCGGCGTAAATCACATAGAGTCTTTTCCCGTCGGGCGAGATTTCCGATTCCCATGGATTGGTCGTCACATAGACGCCGTTGAAGGTATCCATGCCGAACGACACTCGGCGCTTGCCTTCGCCTGGCTTCAGATCGCAGAAGGACATCTGAGGAAAAATCGATCCGCGGCCATCATTGACTTTGACCATGGAGCGGATGTGGGCGAGATAGGCCTTGGGCCGGCGTGGGTGAAGCAGCACATGTCGGCAGAGATTGTCGGTGCTGTGTCCCGTCCACGAATCGACGACTTTGCCGGAAGCGAGATCGATTGCATGCAGCACGCCCGTGTGGAATTCGCTCACGTAAACGCGTTTCTCGTCCGGAGCAAGCGCGATTCCTCGGAGATAGCTGCCTGCGGGGAGTTCTCGGGTCACCTTGTTCGTGGTCAGATCGATTTCGCTGACGATTGCTGGGTATTCATGCGTGACCCAGGCCCGCGTGCCGGCCGGATTCGTCACCACGCCGTAGGGTTCCGCCTTCGTCGGAATGCGAGCGATTACCTTGCCTTCGCCCGCATCAACAATGCAGACGGCTCGCTCGGCATAGAGCGTGACGATCGCGAATGGGCCTCCGCGGATCCAACTCACGCCTTCGGGCTTGTCGCCGACGGCGATTTCGCGAATTGCCTTCCCCTTGGCGATGTCGATCAGCGTGACCGACCCATTGTCGGCATTTGCAACGAGCAGACGCTGCCCATCAAGGGCGACGTCCATGAGACTGTTGCTGACGTTGGCAAAGAGCGGCGAGACGCTGACCAGCATCGTCGCCGCGGCAAGAAACAAGATCCGACGCATGCAAGACATCCCTCGAGCTGGGGCGGAACTTCCGCATTATCTTCCAAACCGTTGCAATTGCAACACCCCGAATCACTGAGCGCTGTCGTCGACGACATCTCTGGCATCGTAAGGAAACAGCACGTACCATAGCCGCATCCCGCCTCCGTCGTCCCGCTCTGGGTGAACCCATGCGATCGCTTGCCTTGCTGGCCGTTCTCATTGTCGCTCTCCCCGCTTCCGCTCAACTCAATTACGTTCCCGGCGAGTGGCCCGCGTGGCGCGGACCGAACCGTGACGGACAATCGAAAGAAACCGGCCTGCTGCGAAGTTGGCCGAAAGAGGGTCCCAAACTCATCTGGAAGGTCAACAACCTCGGCGAAGGCTACGCCACGCCTTCCGTCGCTCAAGGTAAGGTGTTTGTCGTCGGCACCGATAAGGACAAGAACGAAACGCTCTTCGCGCTGAAGGTCGAAAACGGCGACGTTCTTTGGTCCACGCCGTTCGGCAAGTTGGCGGGCGGATACCCAGGCCCTCGCTCCACCCCCACGATCGACGGCGACCTCGCTTATGTGCTTAGCTCCGACGGGAAGCTCCTCTGTGCGAAGGTCGCAGACGGATCGGTCGTATGGAAGAAGGACATCAAAAAGGACTTCAGCGGCCGATTCGGCGGCTGGGCTTACACCGAATCGCCGCTGATCGACGGCGATCGAGTGCTTGTGACGCCCGGCGGAGAATCGGCGCCGATCGTCGCATTGAAAAAGTCGGACGGCTCGTTGATCTGGAAAGCCGACCTTTCAGGCCTTCCCGAAGCGGGGGGCAAGAAAAAAGGCGGCAACTACACGACGGCGGGCTACTCCTCCATCCAGATCGCGGATCTGCTCGGCACGAAGCAATACGTGCAATTCCTCGCGGGCGGCGTCGTGGGATTGCGTGCCAACGACGGCAAACTCCTTTGGCACTACGAGCATCCGGCCAACAAGACCGCGAACATCTCGACCCCGATCATCGTCGGCAACGACGAGGTCTTCGCCGCCTCGGCGTACGGCACCGGCGGCGGACTCGCGAAGATTCAGACGACCGGCGACGGCATGGAAGCGAAGGAAGCCTATTTCCTCGAAGAATTCCAAAACCACCACGGCGGCATGATCGCCAAAAACGGCTACCTCTACGGCACCAACGGCGGCGCTCTGCTCTGCCTCGACCTGAAGAGCGGCAAGTTCGCGTGGAAAGCAGGCGGAAAGGAGAGCGTCGGCAAAGGCTCGATCGCGTTAGCCGACGGCTTGATCTTTCACCGCAGCGAACGCGGCCCCATCGCTTTAGTTGAAGCGAATCCCACGAAATATGTCGAACTGGGTCGATTCAATCAGCCCGAACGCAGCGACAAGAACGCCTGGTCGCACCCGGTGATCGCCGGCGGCCGCATGTACATCCGCGACCAGGGCCTGCTGCTCTGCTATGACGTGAAGAAGTGAGCGGGTCGGTTGCCTTGTAGCGACTGCACGCCCATTTTGGCCGTGCAGTCCTTTTTTTGGTCGTCGGCCTACCCATGGATTTCGTTGTTTGATCGAAGGTTATCCCGCTCGTAGCCGGAGCATCGGTTGCGCGGATTCGAGGTCTTCCGCCAAGCTTACGCGCATTTCGTCGCGGAGCGGATCGCTTCGGTGTTGGTAGGCAGCGTCGTCGAACGCGAACCATGCGGGGCGTTCTGCGTTTTTCAGCAATCGCTTGCCACGCATGTCCAACTCGAATTGCACCCAATGCGCGGACCCCGCAGCACGGTCTTCAGGCCGGCAGGTGATGAGCGTCGCTGGATATGCTTCCTCCGAAACGCACAGCCGAAGGTGCGATCCGTCGAGGTTGTGCCAGCGAGCCAAATCTTCGGAATAATTGTCGTTGTCGATCTCGATCAGCATCGCGGCTTGCAGGCGATTGTCGGCAGGGAGCAGGCTGTTATACAGGTCAAGTTCTTGCTGGATCTCATCCCGCTCGATGATGCGAGCGATACGCAAGATCTCTTGCACGCGGAACCACAGCGTACGACGATTTTCGAAGACCAAAGTGATCCGCGGGCCGACACGGACTCGGCGGCATTGTTCGAGATAACGGCGATGCGCATCGAAGAACTCGCGCCGCCGCGGCACATATTCTTCCAGAGGAAGCAGTTCGTCGATCGTCAGAGGGTGCATGGCCGGTCCTTGGCCGAACGTCCGCCGGCGAAATCCATTTCGCCCATGCTGCGAAGATGCCCGGAGCGGGGAGAAGAATCAAGGCGAATCGAAAAAGCCTCGCAATGAAGCGAGGCCTTGGAAGACAGGGCAGTTTGGCGAACCGTCCAGTTAGTCGAGCATGCCAAGAAGCTCCTGCATTTCCCCAGCTGCGTGATGGTTGCCCTGCTGCAGCGCGGCTGGAATGCCTTTCTGCAGCATTGCCTTGGCTTCCACGATCCGGTCGAGCCGCTGCAATGCCCGGGCGCCCATGTGGTAGCCCGGAGCATAGGTGGGGGCGACCGCGATCAGGTCCTGAAAGGTCGCCACGGCCGCGACATCGTCCCCCTGGCTCGCGTATTCCATCGCCAGCATGTAGCGAAGTTCCGGATCGTTCGGCTCATCCGCCAACATTGAGCGGATGCGTTCCATGCGGCTCTGCAAACTCATCACAACCACCTAACGTAGAATCAGCCAAAAGCCCATAGTCCAAGTGAACGTCGCAATGCAAGGAGCGACCAAATAGTGACGTTCGCGAGGTGCGCAGGCAAAAAGCAGCCAACTCAATACCAGTAGCGGTCCATCATACTGAATGTGATTGGCAAGCAAATCCCATCCCGATTCCCCCGGATGCGCAGCAACAAACCCAGGCGACACGCCACCAATATGCAGCAAGGTGCCGATCACCGCCAGGGCCGCCAAGCACCCCGAACCTATGCCGTTCGCCTGGCGAATGCCCTTCCAACCACGCTTACGGGGCTCAGAAGGCGGAAACGGGCTTTCGCAGATGGGCGGATCGTTTCCGTGCATTCTCGGTCAGTGTGTCGCCGCTCGGAACGCAGCGGGATCGTCCGCCTGTTCCTTCTTCGGCGGATGGAAGAAGACTAGCAAAAGCACCGCGGCGCCGATCGACATGAACGTCGGAATCAGGAACAGCGATCGATAATCCACTACCTTGCCGACCATCGGCACATCGACCGTGAAATGATCCTGCAATGCGGGCCAAAGGTAGCGCGAAGCGATCGGGCCAAGGCCCAAAATCAGGAAGTTGAACAAGCCTTGAGCGCTTGTTCGGGCGTCCTTGGGGAATACGTCGTCCACCAGAATGTAGAGCGTCGCGAAGAAAAAGGCGTAGCAGATGCCATGCACCACATTGACCGCCACGGCCGCATATGGATTCGGCAGAAATGCAAAGACTGAGAAGCGGGCCGCATGGCCAAGGATGCCAAGCACCATGGTAGTCCGCCAGCCGAGGCTCTTCAGCACGACGCCGAGCAGCGCCATGGTGCCGATTTCCGCGACTTGACCCACCGTCATCGCCGCCTGCACCCAGTTTTCCGGCACGCCGACTTTGGCGAGGTAGGTAAACGCGAAGAAGAAAAAGCCGTCGTGAATCGTCGCGTCGATGAAGGTGACGATGAAGAGAACGAGGAGAAACGGATACTTGAGGTAGCGCATCGCCTCGAGCCAGGCAAACGAGTTTTCCTCCCCGGTCGCAGGTTTCGGCGGGGTAGGTGGCAGCGCGAGGCTGAAGCCGGCGAGAAGCAGCGACGCGATGCCGGCAGCCATGAATGCCCAGCTTTTTCCCTGGTTGAGCGGCTGACCTTCGAGTCCGGTGCCGAATGCCGTCCCCAGCCACTTCACAAAGCCCAATTCGCTCATCGACGGCACCTTCGACCAATCGACAAGGATGAAGATGAACGGCCAAGACGCGGCAATCCAACCGATGGTTCCCCAAAGGCGAATGCCGCCGAACTCACGCTGCGGGTCCTTGATGTTGGCGAATGCAATGCTGTTCACCACCGAGATGGTGGGAACGTAAAAGAGGCAGTGAATCGCCATGCAGGCGAAGAAGATCCAGTAATTGAATCGTTCCGCCGTGGTATCGCGGAACGTCAACCAACTCAATGCGCCGAAGCCAAGGATCGCAAGCCCACCGACGAGATGGCTGAACGCGAGATACTTTTCGGCGGCGAAATTACGATCCACGAACTGGTTCGCGAAGAACATCGCCACGATGGCGGAGACCGGAAAGGCGATGTTGAGGAGGAATTGTTCCAATTCGGAGAAGTTCAGGGCCCCTGAGCCGAAGTAGCCGAAGCTGGGCGGAAGCCAAGCGCCCCAGATGAAGAACTCGAGGAACATCATCACGGACAGTTTGGCGCGAACGCTCATGGGAACAGCCGAAAAAGGAAACGGAAGCAGCCAACGGGCAGCCTTCGTCGCAAGTGTACCGAACGAGCGGCGGAACGGAATGCGGAAACTCGGATTTTTCGCGTGACGACCTGCATAGAGTACGCTGCGCGATCAGGCACCGGGCATTGGTTTCCGCGGGCAAACCCAACCGGCTCCGGGAACCCGCGAGCATGTCTCGGCGTAGCTTGCTAAGAACTTGCGCGCATGAGAGGCCGGGCCTTTGCGGGGTTGCCCATCGCAAGGCAATGGGGAGGAACGTGGCGATACACCACCGATCCGGAGGCGACCTTGGACCAGGCCCCGACACGGATCAAGGGATTGACGACGGCGTGGGTGCCGAGAAACGCTCCCTCTTCAAGCGTCGCTCCACCGTTGGCGGTCGAATACGGAGACAGCACAGCGAAATCCTTCGCCACCGAATCGTGTGCGAGCGAGGCGTACCATGTCAGGACGACATGATTGCCGACCTTTGCTTCGTTGCCGATCGATGCGAACGGAGCGACGATGCTGCCGGGACCAAGGGTTGCGGTCGGCGCGATGTAAGCGCTTGGATGGATGATGGAGATGAATCGCGCACCGCGGGCTTGCAAGCGCTGAATGAACTTGGCCCGCGTGGACGGGTCGCCAATCGTCATGACGAAGCGATCGGAGGGCTGAACCGAGTAGCCCTCAATCGATCCAAGCACCGAATAGTCGCATCGAAATGCGTTGAGGGCATCGGCGTTGTCGTCCAAAAACCCTTTCACGCGAAGCTGAGGCAACGCTTTGATCGCATCGCGAACATAACTCAACACCTCCCGCCCGAAGCCGCCCGCCCCGACGAGAATGATCCGCTCCTCTTGCGGTCCTGCGTCACGCATCGATCTCCGTCACTTTCTCGATCAGCAGCGGACGTTCGTGCTGGTATCGCGTCGTTCGTCGTTTCGACTCGATATCGGCGAACACGCGTGCCACTTGCTCTTCCGCGAGACCGGTTCGGCTGGCCGTCTCCACTTCGCTCAAGCCGTGATTCAGGCCCCAGAGGCACTGATCCATGAGTTCGTACGGCAACGAGAAATAGAATTCTTCCTGGCTCTGCGGGAGCGAATAAGTATCCGTCGTCGGGGGGCGGCTGCGGATTTCCTCAGGCAGACCGAGGTGCTCCGCAAGGGCGTAGACCTGCATCTTATAGAGGTGAGCGATGGGTTTCACGTCCGCGGAGCCATCCCCGTTCTTTACGAAAAATCCCTGATCATACTCCTGCCGATTCGGCGTACCCACGACGGCGTAGGCAAGGCGATCGGCGTGAAAGTATTCGATCATTTTGCGGACACGTTGTTTGAAATTCGTCGCCGCGACGAGTTCGAGATATGCCTGGGGCGTCAAACGCACCCGGTGCTCCGCTCCATCGGGCGATCGGGCGACGAGAGTGAATAGGCGATACATGTCGCTGTCCACGACATTCGGCAGAACGATTTTGGATCTCCACCCGGCCCCGTACTGCGGCAGCACGCGTTGAATCGCCTGCGTCTGCCGCTGATAACAACCGACGCCCTCGAGTGCCGGCGTGATGACTTCGACTACGGTTCGAATGCCGAGATGATCCGCGGCGAGCTGGCCCAGGTGCAGGCTTTCGTCGGCCGAATGTGCTTCGGGCATCAAGACGCCGAGCACGCGATCCGGGCCGATGGCGCGGGCGGCGAGGGCGGCGCATACCGTGCTGTCGATGCCGCCGCTCAACCCGAGCACGATGCCGCGGCGACGAAGCTTTTTCACCACCTGTTCCTTCAACGCCCTCGTGATCTGCTCTACGGCGGCATCGCGGTCAAACGCGAGAATTTCGCCGGCAAGCTTGGCGTGAGTCATCATGGGGCGACCGCTTTCGGCAAACGCGACGACACGTAACGCACCAGGTTATTCAGCGTATCCAGGTTTTCCGGTACGGCGTCGCGATCCGGCACTTTCATGCCGAATTGCGTTTCGAGAAAGAGAATGATCTCCATCACTCCCGTGGAATCCATGATGCCTGAGCGCGTCAGCGACACATCGCCCGTGAGATCGGCGTCGTCCGTGAAGAAATTCTCGCAGATAAACGCTCGCAAAGGCGGTTCGACGGAAGTCATTTCGTCACCAAGATTGGGGTGGTGGAATCGGAAATCGCGGGGGAATTCGGCTGTAAGGCAGCGAGGTTCTTCTTCCGGATTTTGCCAGTGTCCGTTTTCGGCAAATCCTCAAGGAACACGAATTCCTTCGGAACCATGAAGCTTTCGAGTTTCTCCTGACAGCACCGGCGTATTTCCCGTTCGCTGATGTTCGATCCCGGAGTGCGGGAGACAAAAGCACGAATCGCCTCGCCCAAGAGCGGATCGGCCACGCCAATGACCGCCGCATCGCGGATGCCGGGAATACCGTAGAGGACGTTCTCAACTTCGGCGGGGCTTACCTTTTCGCCACGCGTTTTGATGATGTCGTCGGTGCGACCGACGAAATAAAGGTATCCGTCCTTATCCATGCGAAAGACATCGTGCGTGCAAAGCACGCGATCTGCCGCATTCCGGCCGGGCCTTAACATATGGGCGGTTTCGGCTGGCTTGTTCCAGTACCCGACCATGACATGCGGGCCACGGACATGGAGGATGCCTGGCTGATCCGGTCCGACTGGATTGCCGTCATGATCCAGGAGGAAAACTTCCGTTCCAGGAATCGCCTTTCCGACCGACTCGGGGCGGTCAAACGCTTCTTCAGGTTCCAGGTAGCACGCGCGTTTGCACTCAGTAAGACCGTACATCTTGAAGAGGAGCGCCTGCGGAAATTTCTCGCGAATGGCCGGAAGCAGGCCAGGCGAAAGCGATGCCGCAGTGTTTGTGACGCGGCGCACGGACGGAAGCGACGTTCCCGACCGACTCAGAAATGTCGAGAAGACGGTCGGAACGCCAGGAAAGACGGTGACGGCTTCATCGCGGATGCGTTGTTCGATGACTGCGGGATAGCCGAACCCCGCTTCGAGAATCAGCGTGGCGCTCATGCGCACGGCCATCAGCAGTTGGTAAAGGCCGTAATTGAACGCCAGCGGCAAAAGATTCAGCATGCGGTCGTCGCTCGAAAGACGCAAATACTCAGTCAGACTACCGAGGGTGAACGTGACGTTCTGGTGCGTGACCATCACACCTTTGGGATTGCCCGTGCTTCCGGAGGTGTAGATCAGCGCGGCCAAGTCGATTGCGAGCGTCTTCGGATCGCGTGGTTCGGGAGGGGTTGTCTGCAATACGTCGGCGAAGGAACGCTCGCCGTCTCCATTCGCATCCAAAACAACGACGACTGGAGCGATTGATCCCGCGGGCATCGCTTCCAGGCTCCGTTGGGCAATCCGTTTTTGGTTCGCATGCGTCAGGACAATGCGCGCCTGGCTGTCGGCAAGCAAATAGGCCAGCTTGTCGGCCTTCGTCTGAGGGTTGACGACCATGACGACGCCGCCTGCGAGCCAGATTCCGTAAATGGAAATCGCGGCATCGACGCCGTTTTCCATGAACACGGCAACCCGATCGCCCGGTTGCGTACCCAAATCCTGAAGCGATCTCCCCAAACGAAGCGATCGATCGAGCCATTCCGAGTAGCTCAGCCTACGGCCTTCGGCGACGAGCGCTTCCTTTCCGCCGAAGAGGCGAGCCGATTCAAGCAACGAATCCTGAACCAAGCGATGATGATGCGATGCCATCAAGACACTCCCGCCAAGGCCGCCGGTTGGACCACATGATCTCCATGCGCCGCGCGAGTCGGTTTCGGCGATGGAGCGAGCGTCGGGCGACGGATGAGATGCTCATGCAGCAATTGCGTGGACAGCACGCCGACGAACGCCATTTCATCCATCTCGCTGACGCCGTTGGGCGCGTTCCGCACGCACTTGTCCCAAAGCTGTCCCACCGTCTTCGATGCGAACACGCCTGTCTCGACAATGCGACGCGGCGACATCAGATGTTCGACGTAGTCCGGTGCATTGGGACCGACGAACGCACTGAGGATCGGTGCTCGATACGGCCTTTTGGGTCGACCAGCGATTTCCGGCGGCAGCAATCGATCCGCCGCTTTCCGCAACAGGTACTTATCCTGTAAGCCGCGCAGACGCATGGAATCCGGAAGGGATGCCGCAAACTCGCCGACGCGCGGATCGAGAAACGGAAAACGCCCTTCGACCGCATGCCCCATCATCATGCGGTCGCCTTGGCTGTGCAGTAGATAGCCGTGCAGAAAGGTGACGATTTCCAGATGTTGAGCTTTGCCTAAGCCGGTAAATCGTTCGAAATCAGGGTGCAGACTCGCGGCAAGACGCGTGGCCGGAGCCTCGTCGAAATGGATGCCAGAAACGAGCGCGGGATCGAGGAATCGCAGCAGCCGCGATGTCGTGCCCCAACGAATGCGATGGCTGTAGAACGGATCGCCGGCGTCCTCGAATCCTTGCCCGAAGAACTGACGAGCGAAAGCTGGGCTGCCGGTCGCGCGACGAGTAAGCCAGGGGTAGATGCGATCGAAAAGCCGAGGCCGCGAAATCGATTGGGGTTGGCGAGCCCAAAAACGCCGAATTTGCGATTCGCGGAAAAGATCGTACCCTGCGAAAATCTCATCAGCCCCTTCCCCGGTAAGCACGCATTTCATGCCATGCCGACGTACAAGCGCCGACAACGCCAGCATCGGAGCCGGCGCGGTTCGCAGGATTGGTTTCTCGGCTAAGCGAATCACATCGGGGAACAAGTTCGCGATGTCGGACGGCCCCACCCTCACGCGATGCAGGTCGATGCCCAGTTTGTCGGCAATGCGATCTTGATGCTCCGATTCGTCGAACCGGGCATCGGAAAACCCGACGGCGAAGCCTTGAAGCCGCGCGCCGCCGACATGATGTGCGAGCGCTGCGATGACTGAGGAATCAAGGCCGCCGCTGACGTAGACCGCAACCGGCACGTCAGCCCGCAGCCTCAACCGGACGGAGTCTTCGAGCAGTGCGCCCAATTCTTCGGCAAGTGCCCCTTCGTTCTGGGTTCGACGTGCGTCGCTCGGTTGGAACGGAAGATCCCACCACCTGCGTTCTTCCGATGTTCCGTCCGCTCGAACCTTCAGCCAATGCCCCGGCGGAAGTTCGCGAATCCCCTTGAATGCCGAACGATCAGGCAAGGGAGCCCACAGCGAGAATGTGTCGATTAGTCCAAGCGGGTCCAGTTCGCGGACGGCGTCGGGATGACGAAAAATCGCCTTCGCCTCGGACGCAAAGACTAGATGTTTGCCATACCGCCCGAGAAACAGCGGACGCACGCCGTATCGATCCCGGGCGATGAACAGGCTTCGGTCGCGGCGATCCCAAATCGCGAGTGCGAAGGGGCCATTGAATCGTTCGAGGCACCGCTCACCCCACTCTTCGTAAGCGTGGGCGATGACCTCCGTATCGCAATCGGTGCTGAAATGATGGCCGAGGGATTCAAGTTGAGCGCGGAGTTCGAGATGGTTGTAGATTTCGCCGTTCTGCACCACCCAGCACTCGCCGACTTCATTGCTGATCGGCTGATCGCCTCCTGCGAGATCGACGATGGAAAGGCGCGTATTGGTCAAGCCGCAGCCGGCATCCGTATAGAGACCGACCCCATCGGGCCCGCGATGGAGCAATTCGCCTGCCATCGACAAGAGCACCTGTTTGTCAGGCACTTCCCGAGAGCCGGTATGGATGCCCGCGATGCCGCACATGTACAGAAGCCCAGACTCTTTGGATTCGATTTTCACGCCCGCCCAGGCGCACGGCGCGGCGCCAGCGATGGACGCCAAGCGGTCTATGCGGAAGCTTAGTTCCGATTTGCGAATGATGGCGGATACCCGAAGTTTTTTTGCCTAGGCGTCGGTGTCGATTGAACAAACGTCGATGTAGTTCGCTCTCCCAAACCATGAAGCGAGAAGAACAACAAGGCGAACGCATCGGAAGATTCGGCAGAAGAATTGTTGGAATTGGATATCATCTCATGATAACTTGTCGTTCGGTTGCCCTATCTATCTGCAGGCTTGGCGATTCTCCCCATTCTCGTTTGTGGTTTGCGCTCATGTTACGTGCTTTTTTCTACCATGCGGCGCCCCTGTTGCTTCTCGTCTTCCTGGGCGGATGCGGAAGCAGTCCGCCTCCGAATCATGAACCGACGCTGACGCAGCTTGTCAGCCTCTATGGGCGATATGTGGGCCAACATAAAGGATCGCCTCCGCCCAATGAACAGTCACTCAAGGAATTCGTTAAGAAAGTCGATCCCAATCGAAATCTCGACGAACTGATGACTTCGCCGCGCGACAAGCAACCCTATGTCGTTCGTTACGGCGTCAAGCCAACGATGGGAGGCCAACAACCCGTCATCGCTCACGAGGCGGTCGGCGTCGGCGGAAAGAAGCTAGTCGGCCTCGGGGCAGGCGAAGTAAAAGAATTGGATGCTGCCGCGCTCGAAGCGGCTCTCAAGTAAGATTCATGTCCAAGAGTTATTAGGTATCCTTACATCTTTTGTGGAGAAGATCATGGCTCGCGATCGGTGGTCGATACGACGCGGATTCACTCTGATCGAATTGCTCGTCGTCATCGCAATTATCGCCGTCCCTACGTGCTGCTCGTTCCCGCGGTCCAAAAGTCCGCGAAGCGGCGGCCCGCACCCAATGCACCAACAACCTGAAGCAGATCGGACTTGCCGTTCATGGCGTCCACGACACGTATAAGGTTTTTCCGACCGGCGGCTCCAATCCCTGGGCCGGCCTCGCAACGACGGCTACCAAGCGCACCCGCGAGTCCAGGCGGTGTTGTGCTGGAACTGGGATTCCAGATTCTGCCCTTCATCGAACAAGGAGGTCTACAAGAACGCCAATCCTTGGTCGTTTCCCATCTCCGTCTACTACTGCCCATCGCGACGTACCTCGGCTCAATACAACGGCCGGTATCTCGGCGATTATGCTGCGGTGACTCCCGGCGACAGCAATGCCCTTTGGGGCGGAGATATTTGGGGAACGGGGCACGAGAGCTATCCCTACAAGGGAATCATCGTACGCACCAATATGACGACGGGACAACGCGCATCCACCATGGCCAGTATCGTCGACGGCACCTCGAACACCGTCATGATCGGCGAAAAACGCCTCAATACCACCCTCTACAACGGAGGCGATTGGCATGACGACAGCGGGTGGTGCGACGGTTGGGACCCGGATGTGATCCGCTGCAGCGATCAGCCGATGCCCGATGTCCCGACCGGCGTCAGCGGCTACGAGATCGGCGGCCCGCATGTCGCCGGATTCATGGCCCTCTTCGGCGACGGCTCGGTTCGCATGGTCAACTTCAACACGACCAGCGCCATTTTCACGCAAATGGTGGACAAAATGGATGGCCAAACGCCGTCCCCATGAAATACGTTCGGATGCAATCAAAGCCTCTCGTCGATGACGAGGGGCTTTTTTCGTTACGGAGGCATCCCCTTCAGCGTCGCGAGACTTCTCACGAACGCCGTGCGATGCTGCCACGCTTCTTGCGGAATTCCGGCTTGCGTCCTCGTCCGAAGGCATGGAGGATGTCACCGCGGCCAAAACGCCATGAATCATGGACAAGATGAGCCCTCGCATGCGAAAGATGCTCTGGACCGCGGCAACGTGGATTCTTCTTACGACACGCGCGATCGGCGCAGAACCCTTCGGCCCCGCTGGAATTCGCGGCACGCTGATCGTCGGTACGGGCGATGTCGCCAAAGCGGAGTTTCTGAAGCAGGTCGGCAAGGCGAAAGCGAACACTTTACTCATCTCGGCTACGAAACCTTCGGCGGACGTGCTCAAAGCGTGGACAGAAGCTGCCAACGCGAAAACGGAGTGGATCACGCCCGAAAAAGCTGCGGAAAACTTCGGCAATGCCGAAGCAGCGTGGTTCGAGGATGGCAGGCTCGAGATTGACGAGCGGCTTGGCGCGATGCTTCGCACCATGTTGCACCGCGGCGGCAGCATCGGCATCGCCCAAAGAAAACCGATCCGTACGCTGCTACCCGAAGGGGCGGATCGATTTCGACGCGAAGGACGGACGAGTCCTTCGCCGAAGCGGCTCGCAGAAGGACCGGGGCGTTTCCGGCATTGCCTCAGCGACGACGGCGTACTGGTCATCCGCGACCGCGATATCAAGATGCTCGAAGGTTTCGCGAAGCTGGGCTTGGCCGCGAGCGAGCATAGGCCACTCAAAATCGAACGATTAACAAAGAAAAACGAAGCCGACCTCAACCAGTGGCGTCGGGCCGCACTCGCGCGAACCGCACCGCCCTACCCTCCCGTCAAGCTCGAAGCGGCCGAAGTGAAGAAGGGGACGCTCATCATCATCGGCGGTGGCGGCATGCCGAAGGGCGGCCTGAAGCGATTCATCGAACTCGCCGGCGGCCCGGATGCGCCGATCGTCGTGCTGCCGACGTCGATGCCCGATCCGCTTCCCAAGACGGGCGGCGATGCGTTTCTGCTTAAGGCCGGTGCGAAGAATGTCGCCGTCATCAATGCCCGCGAACGCAAAGACGTTGAAGATCCCGCCAATCTTGAACTGCTTCGCAAAGCCCGCGGCATCTGGTTCGGCGGCGGCAGGCAGTGGCGATTCGTCGATGCTTATGAAGGCACCAAGGCGTATCCGCTGATCCACGACGTGCTTGCCCGCGGCGGAGTGATCGCAGGCAGTTCCGCAGGCGCGACGATCCAGGGCGATTACCTCGTCCGCGGGTCCCCGCTCGGCCCGAACATCATGATGGCCGAAGGATACGAGAAAGCATTCGGCTTCCTGCCCGGCGTTGCCATCGACCAGCACTTCGCCCAACGCAAACGCTTCGGCGACATGACGGCGCTCATGAAAACCTATCCGCAATATCTCGGCATCGGCCTCGACGAAGCCACCGCCATCGTCGTGTCGAGCCACATCGCCGAGGTGATCGGTCCAGGCGAAGCCCACTTCTACGATGCGACGAAGAAACGCGACGCGAACGACCCCGACCACGACTCCTACAAAGCCGGGACACGCTACGACCTCAAGAAGCGAGCGCCGATCGAGGAAGTCAAATGATCGTTCAAGCGTTGCCGCAACCGGGCAGGCTAAAAATTCAAGCTCCCTCGACGGCTTCACCACGTGAACGACATCGCACGCGATCGTTTGCCTCGCTCATTCCTGCTTCGACTGCAAGTGTCGCGGCACGCTGCTCCGAAGCGACGCACTTCGGCTCATCTCCGCGTCTCAATCCGCCGCCAGCATGCGTGAGCGATTGCGCGGCGACATCGGATCGAGCGCGCATCTCCAGCCGATATTCGTTCCGATGGCAATATCCTCACTCAAAGTTCAAGTCGAGTCGTATGCTCGTGCTTGGCGATCACGCGGCGACCGGTTATTCTCGCGAAGAGGCCTTCGCGGAGGTTGCCCATGGCTCGCAAGGAAATCCGCACCCATTCGGCGAGGCAGTCAATGTCCGGAGTGCCGCAGCGAAACCGACTACGACTTGCAAGAAGTTGTCGTTCGCACGACTTTCTCGGCATCCCGCTCGGCGCCGCAAATCCGGCCTTGCGGCGAGTGGTCTGCCGTCGTTGCGATCGGCTCTTTCCCGAAAGCGCGCTGCGGCCGCGCGCCGCCACAAGTCTACCGCCAGCCAGCCACACGACGAACGATGCGTTGTCGCCGGCCTCGGAGCGACAGGTGACCGCTCGTCCTCAAGACCTTGATGCCGTGAAGTCTCGGTTCGGCGAATTCCGATTCGGGGACCGTGTCCTAGGCCGCTGGGATTATTTCTGGTATCCCGGTACTGTCGGCTCGCGGGATCCGCACGGCATCAAAGTGAACTTCGATGACGGCGACGAAGGGGTTTTCCCTCCTCACCTGGTAATTCCGTTCGATCTCCGCGTTGGGGATCGCGTATTCGCCCGTTGGAACAGCGGAACCGAGTATGCCCCGGGATATATCACCCGGTTCTCGGGGGACGAACTCACGATCGAGTATGACGACGGAAGACGTGAGGAGACGACCGTTCGCGTCGTGCGCGTAATTCGCGGCGAAGAGGAGAATCCGTGGCGAGAAGGCGACCGCGTATTCGCCTTTTGGCCCCCGTCCCAACTTTTGTTTTTCCCCGGAACGATTAGCGACATTCGCGAGGATGTATTCTTCGAAATCGCCTACGACGACGGCGACCGAGGCATCTGCACCCCCGACCAAGTGATGCCGATCCATCTCTCGCACGGAGACCTTGTCTTCGTCCGCACCCGCGCCGCGGGGATGCAGCCTGGAGATCTCGAAGACCAGCACGGAGACACGCTGATGGTCCGCGTCTGGAAAACGAATCGCGTCGAAAAGGCGAAACTGGGGACCGTCGCAACGATGCCGCCCCATTTGGCGGCCGCGTTCCGGAAAGCACAACGAACTTGAACGATCAAGGAGCAAGCAGCGTTCGATGCATCTACAATGATCGGAGTGCCGCTTTGAGGAAGCCCCTATGCTCGGCCTGACGCCGCTCACGCTCCGATTCAATTTGTTCGGCATCCCGATCCGACTGAGCGTGATGTTCCTGCTGTTCGAAGCGGGTCTTGCATTCCTCATCGCTCGAAACGACATCGGCCAATTTCGCGGCTGGAAGTTCATTGTTGCGTTCGTCGCCATTTCGTTCGTATCGATTTTGATGCAGACGATGGCCCACGTTCTCATGGGCAGGCGATACGGGATGCCGGGAGCAGTGCAATTCTCGGCGATGGGCGCTCAGCCCGTCGGCGAATATCCGCGGCTAACTGGATGGCAACGTTTTTGGGTTGCCGCTGCGGGGCCAATCACCGGATTCGGTTTAGTGATGCTGGCCCAAGCGCTGCGAGGTTTCGTGACGCCGCAACTCGGACGATGGTTCCCGGGCGATTTCAAAACGCAAAAGCTCGTCGACTTCATGGTCGAAGAGCTTTATTTGGTGAACCTCTACTACACGATCTACAAAAGCCTGCCGATCCAGCCGCTACCCGGCGGCGACATGGTCCGAGAGATTCTGCTTTGGCTCATGCCGAAGCGGGGTCTGGGCGCTCTCGTATTTCACGTCGTTGTTCTTCTCGCTGTGCCTTCGTTGGCGCCACGTTTCATCGCTGGCGGCAGCTCAATGTGCCGGATCTACTTTTCCTCCTGCCGCTATGGGTGAGTTCGCCCGCTTGCCTTCGAGAACGGCAAGCATTGGATCACGACGATGCGAGAAAACGCCAAACGAAGCGCGAAGAGCAGCGCCGCCGATGGTCCGCGGCGAAATGCCCTTTTCGGCCGACGTTCGCGACGATCGGAATGCCGATCCGTACGCCGGTCGGCTCTAGGCGAGCTATTTCTTCTTTTCCTTGATCGATTCGAGCGAGTCTCGAGCAAGTTTCTTGATGAGGTCCGACGACTTCGTATCCGCAGCAATCATCTCCACCGGGGCATCGGCACCGGCCGCGGAACGTTCGGACCGGCCCGCTCCAGGATTGCCGCGCCGACGACGTTGGGATCGGTGTCGTCGAGCCGCAGCCATCAACGTAGGAAACGTGGCTTTTGCCTTCGACCCCACGGCTTCAAAGCCTGCAGTACCTGAACGCGGACTTCGCGCATCGTCGTTCTTCGCCATCTTGGCGATCGGCGCAATGTGATCGTCATCGATGTCCAGAGTCATTCCCATGATCGCCATATGCGCCCACACTTTGATCGTGGCATCCGGTTCTTTCTGCGTTACCGTGACGAGGTTCTTGACGATCGTCGTTTGCTGTTGCGCATCCGTACTTGGACCAAGAATCGTCATGGCCTGAAGTGCAGCCAACCTCACTTGCTGGGAAGGGTCGTTGACTAAACCGTTGAGTCCGCCCATCACCGTCGGACTGGCTCCGCTCGATCCGTCCGAACCGATTTGCGCGATCACATGGCATGCTGCGAGGCGAACCTCGTATGCCGTTGTTTCGCGAAGCAAAGGAACCAATTCGGGCAAAGCAGGCTTCGCGCGTTTGCCGATGCGAGAGAGGGCATGCACCGCGCGAAATCGAACGGCCACCTGCGGGTCCTTGAGAAACTTCGTGATGAGCTGAATCGCCTCCCCTTCCATCTTGGCATCGAGGTCCGTATCGTCGGCGAGGATGGCGCCAAGCGCGTGCAAACCATTCGCACGGACGCTGATGTCGATTGCGTTCGTCGAGGTATGACGCTTCAGTTCCGCAACGAGTGCCGGTAAAGCGGTGATGGCTTGCAAGCGAGGAAATTGCTGAATCGCTTGAATGGCGATCGTCCGCTTAGCGGGGTCCTTGGAACCGATGTCCTTGATCCACGCATCGACGGTCCGGCCGCCGACTTCCTTGACGTCCGACGCGGAAGGGGTTTTGGTTTCAGGCGATTTCTTTTCTTGAGCAGCAAGGCGGGCAGGTGTAGGCGCAAAGGCCAAGGCGGCGAGCAATATCCATCGCATACGGGCGTGTCCTCCCCAACTTCCCCAAAGGGAAGCGTACCACGCGCACGCTCACGTAACAATCGCGCCCGCTGCCGAATGCACCTCACCATCGAAATTGCGGCTTGTCGCATTCATGATGCATACATCGAGTATCATTCGTCTCAAGCGTTTTTCCGAAAGGCAGACCATGAACGCCGACGAACTCAAAGCAATGCAAGCGTCGATCAAGCAGAGCTACCGCGACAATCCGAACTCGGCGCTGAAGACGATGCAAGCGCGAGGTCACGTAGTACAGGAGAGCGTACATTGCGACGTTGAATCGCGCCAAGGTGCGATCGCAGCCGGTCTGCATCCCGCCGCGGGAGGCGATGGTTCATGGGCTTGCTCCGGAGACATGCTGCTGCAAGCGTTGGTCGGATGTGCGGGCACGACGCTGGCGGCAGTTGCGACCGCAATGGGCATCACCCTGAAACGAGCCGATGTTTCCGCCGAGGGAGTCCTCGATTTTCGCGGGACGCTTGGAGTCTCGAAGGAAACACCCGTCGGATTTCGCGAGATCCGCTTGCACTTCGGCATCGATGCGGAGGCGCCGCAGGAGCAACTGGAAACGCTCGTCAAACTCGCGAAACGTTACTGCGTCGTTTGGCAGACCCTCGCCCAAACGCCGA
>JAXMAT010000025.1:0-66654 GCA_046350235.1 Gemmataceae bacterium
TCGTTGTTGATCTCACGCAAACCGTTCATCGGAACGTTGTCAAGGAACACTCGAATCAGGTTGTCTTCGGAGACTTCGATCTCCAAAACTCGTTCTCCAGCGCGAGGCGCGAGATTGACTTGCTTCAGAGTTTGGGCCCTAGGGACCGTTCGATCCTTGCGCTGGTCGAATACGCAAACGCCGCGCTCAAGAATGGGCGTCTCGGGGACGCCTTGCGTCGCGAACGACACATAGTGAAGTTTTGCTTTCTGCGTCCCCGTGAGCGATTTTTCCTGTTCTTTGGAACGATACGCAATGAACAATCCGACTCGCTCCCATGCAGCTGTGTTCATCGTCACTTGGATCTTGAAATTCTTGAGCCGGGTCGATGCGAGCTTGAAGTAGGCTATGTCGTTGGTCGTTACGAAAAAATGCTGAATCTCTTTGTCGAACGTCGTGTGTGCAGTCCGATCTGCTACAGGCCACAGAATCTTCTCTGGTTCCCGCAGGAAAAGGGAGTGCCACTTCATGGGCTCAAGTAAATCGATATCCACTGGCCCTGAATCCGACCTACGGATAACGGCGATCATGGCTGCAATGGCCAGCCCCATCACTATGGAGCCGATCGCAGTGTTTCGGCCCAGCAACCATGTGCCCCAAATTCGCTTTTGTTGCGGTCGCGCAAAAGTCGCTGTCGGAGACGCATCCTCAGGCGTCTGCCCAGTTGGAGGCTCCTTCACGGGCGGCGCGGGGTTCAGTCCGAAACCAGTTGCGTAAAGCCGTTTCGCGGCCGAAACTGTCGCCTCCAAGGAATCGCGACGACACAGCGGCGAGATCGCCTCGACCACATCGCCAGGTAACGCATAGCGTTCGTCGCGGTTGCGAGCGGTCATCCGGTCGAGGATCGCTTGCAATTCCAAGGGAGCCGACTCGGGCAGGCGCGGGAATGTCTCTACCGCGTGAGCGCGGATCTTTTGGCTCGGCGTCGTGAACACGGCGAATGGAGCCGCCCCCGTCAGCAGTTTGTAGAGCGTGCACCCCAGACTATAAATGTCGGCTCGAATATCGACGCCGCGCGGATCCTCCAGCTGCTCCGGTGCAGTGAAGTCGAGCGTGCCCAAGATCGCATCCGCGCTGGTGAGTTCTTCGGCTTTCGTGCGATCTTCGTTGTCGTCGAATTGGAGCCGTGCAAGGCCCAGATCAAGGATTTTGACAAGTCCGTCGGGAGCGAGCATTAGGTTGGACGGTTTCAAATCGCGATGCACGAGCCCCGCTTGATGAATCGCGGAGAGTCCATCCGCCGCTTGCAGCACGCAGGCGCACGCTTCCGCCACCTCCATTGAACCGCGTTCCTTGACGATCCGACCCAGATCGACCCCTTCGATATGTTCCATGACGAGAAAAGGATTGCCGTCGACGATGTCGGCGAACTCGGCTCGTACCACATTCGGATGCGGCTTCAAGACGCCAAGCGCTTCGATTTCGCGAAGGAATCGCTGAATGCGTTCAGGCCTGGAGGCGAGTTGAGGCTTGAGAACCTTCAAGGCGACGCGACGCGATTTCATCAGAAGATGCGTCGCTTCGTATACGTCCCCCATGCCGCCCCCTCCAAGCCGTCGGCCCAAAACATAAGGGCCGAGCCGCGCAGGAATCGGCGGGTTCGGAGCATTTTGAGACATGCATCATCCGAAATGGGTGGACGTCAATTCTTTTACCCTATGGAGAAGCGAGAGTAAATAGCCCAACACCAAATTCCGTCGGATGCGACGCCATTGCGGCGAGCTACCTGCGAAAGCTCTCCGGGATTCCAGATCCGGAACCAAAAAACCATCTCCGACGACTGCCGACTCGGTATCGTGAACGCTTCTTGCCGGATGTCGGCCGATTCGATCAGGCAGCATGTCTGCTCCAACGATGGGAAGTGGATGTTGACGCGCGCGGCCGAGCCATCTAACAAATCTGAACAATGATGGATGGCGTGCGAGCGATCAAACGGTTCGCGGCAGTCGAGAGACGTCAGCCCGAAAAATGCTTCCATCCGATTTCATTGATCCGCCCCGAGCGACATGGCACGACGGAATCAAGCCGTCGAGACACACGCCCAGCGTGTCTCGACGGCTTGTCGTTGCGCAGCGAATTTAGGAGACGTGATGCAGAAACTGATCCACGGCATTCACCAATTTCGCGAGAAGGACTTTCGCCCCTTGCAGGGATTGTTCGAAGAGTTGGCCCAAGGGCAGAATCCGGAGACGCTGTTCGTCACGTGCTCCGATTCACGCATCGATCCGAATTTGCTCACTCGCTCGAAGCCAGGAGAACTCTTTATTCTCCGCAATGCCGGCAACATCGTCCCGCCGCATAGCGCCACGAGCGGAGGCGAAGGCGCGACGATCGAGTTCGCAGTCGCCAAATTGGACGTGAAGGACATCATCATCTGCGGCCATTCGCACTGCGGCGCCATGCATGGCCTGCTCCATCCTGAGGAAGTCGCCAAGCTGCCTGCCATGGCGTCATGGCTTTCGCATGCCGAGGCGACTCGCCGAATCGTGAACGACAACTACCGCCATCTCGACGAGCAACGCCTTTTGACGACCACTGTGGAAGAAAACGTCCTGGTGCAACTGGAGAATCTGCGAACGCTGCCGTCCGTGGCGTCGCGCTTAGCACGGGGCGACTTGCACCTGCATGGTTGGGTATACAAGATCGAATCAGGCGAGGTATTCGCCTACGATCCGCAGGCTGGCCAATTCGTCCCGCTGGCGGCATATCACTATCCGAGAAGCGAAGCGACGGTGCGTAGGCGCACATCCTCCGCGATTTGAAGCGGCCGCCTCCAGGAATCGAACTATGCCCCACCTTCTTTCCCTGGATGCAGGGACCTCCAGCACAAGGGCGATTGTGTTCGATGACGCGGGACTGGTTCGCGCGGTCGCTCAGAAGGAGTTGCCGCAGCATTACCCAATGCCTGGATGGGTCGAGCATGATCCGAACGATATTTGGACCATGCAACTCGGCGTGGCAATCGAAGCGATCGGGCGAGCCGGGCTACGACCCAGCGATATCGCTGCCATCGGCATCGCGAATCAACGCGAAAACAACCATCGTATGCGTGATCAACGGGACGGCCCATTCACAGCGCGATCGTTTGGCAGGATCACCGAACCGCCAGACCATTGCGATCGGCTTCGCCGAGAGGGATACGAGGACTTCATCGGCGATCGCACCGGCCTGGTACTGGATGCCTATTTCTCCGCAACGAAGATCGCTTGGCTGCTAAGCCATGTCCCTAACGCCCGAATCCAGGCGGAGCGAGGCGAACTCGCTTTCGGCACCGTCGAAACCTGGCTTGCCTGGAATCTCTCTGGCGGCAGATCGCACGTCACCGATCCGACGAACGCAAGTCGCACGCTGCTTTTCAATCTCCACAAGCAACTATGGGACGACGAGTTGCTGAAACTCTTCGATATCCCCCGCTCAATGTTGCCTGAGATCCGTCCCTCCAGCGGAATCGCCGCGCTGACCGCACCGGGCTTCTTCGGCGATCGCGAGATTCCCATCGCAGGTTTGGCGGGAGATCAGCAAGCTGCACTCTTCGGCCATCGCTGCCTGGCGCCGGGCCAAACCAAGACCACCTACGGAACCGGTTGCTTTCTGCTGCAAAACACGGGAAAGACGCCGATCGCATCGAAGCATCGACTGCTTACGACGATCGCATACCACACGGGCGATCACCTCGCGTATGCCCTCGAAGGGAGCGTCTTCGTCGCAGGCGCCGTCGTGCAGTGGCTGCGTGACGGCCTGGGCATCATCGAGCGATCCGAAGAGGTCGGCACCCTCGCGGCGTCCGTCCCCGATTCCGGCGATGTGATTCTCGTGCCTGCATTCGTCGGCCTCGGCGCTCCGCACTGGGATTCGACTGCACGCGGCCTGCTCATCGGGTTGACGCGCGGCACTCACCGAGGCCACATCGCACGGGCCGCTTTGGAGTCGATTGCATTTCAGGTTGCGGACCTTATCGAAGCCATGCAAATCGACTCCGGCCTGCCGATCCGCGAAATGCTCGCAGATGGCGGGGCTGTCAAGAACGATCTGCTGATGCAGATTCAGGCGGATCTTCTCGGTATTCCCATCGTTCGCCCTGCACAATCCGAAACCACCGCCCTTGGGGCCGCCCTGCTCGCCGGCCTCGGCGTCGGCGTTTGGCGCGGCATCAGCAATCTTCCGCCTGTTCAAGCCAGCAACCGCCGCTTCGATCCGCAAAGCAACGCCACATCCATCAGCGAACGCCGACTTCTTTGGCGCGAGGCCGTCCGCCGAACCCACGGCTGGACATCGTGAACCCCCACCTTTTTGGCAGAGACGGGCGCCATAGGACTGATGAGGGAGATGATTCGCCTGCTAAACAAGGAAGAACCCAATACCTCCAGCGATGAATTCGAACCCAAGAAGGTTTACCCATGATTCGACTTTTCGTTACGTTATCGCTGTTTTCGCCTTGGTTGACGGTCGTGAACTCATCGCACGCTCAATCGCCCCCGGAAGCGAAAAGCAAGCCGGCGGATGCGTCGAAGGAAGTGCGAACGAGACATAGCGTCACGCTGAGCGGCAAGAAGATCGAGTACGACGCGGTCGCCGGCATGCTGCCGTTGCGTGAGGAATCGAAAGTCACCGCGAGCATCTTCTATATCGCCTACACCCAAGTCGATGCCGACAAGGCGAAGCGTCCCCTCACCTTCTGTTTCAACGGCGGCCCGGGCTCCTCGTCCGTGTGGCTGCATATGGGAGCCTTCGGACCAAAACGGGTGCTGCTGACCGATGTCGGCGAAACGCCTGCGGGGCCGCCGAAATTGGTCGAGAACGAAGGCTCGATTCTCGACGTCACCGATCTCGTCTTCGTCGACCCGGTCAGCACCGGGTTTTCGCGCGCGGCAGACGAGAAAGACGCGAAGAAATTTCACGGCGTGGAGGAAGACGTCGAATCCATCGGCGAATTCATTCGCCTTTATCTGACGCGCGAGAAACGATGGGAGAGCCGAAAGTTTCTCGCAGGGGAAAGTTACGGCACCACCCGCGCCGCCGCCCTCTCGCGGCATCTGCAGGATCGACATGGCATCTATGCCGAGGGCGTGATGCTCATTTCATCGGTGCTCGACTTTCAGACGCTCTCCTTCAGCGAGGGAAACGACCTGCCTTATTCGGTATTTCTTCCGACGTACACGGCGACCGCCTACTATCACAAGAAACTCGAAGCGAAGGACGGCCTGAAAAAGCTCCTCGGCGAGTCGGAAAAATTCGCACTCAATGAATATCCGATCGCGCTGGCGAAAGGCAATCGACTGACACAGGATGAGAAATTCGTAGTCGCGAAAAAGCTCGCGTCGCTGACCAGCCTCTCGGAAGATTATGTGCTTCGATCCGACCTCCGCATCGAGCCAACGCGCTTTCGCCGGGAATTGCTGCGGAAGGAAGGCATCAGCGTCGGTCGCTTCGATAGCCGGCTGAACGGCAAAGACGGCAACGCCCTTGGTGAAGCCGCGGGGCACGACTTCAGTTACTCCGCCGTGCATGGCGCCTACACCGCGGGGCTGAACGCGTATCTGCGTGAAGAACTGAAATTCGAGAGCGACCAAGTGTATGAGATCCTCACGGGCCGAGTTCGGCCGTGGAACTATGGACACGAAGGAACGAATCGCTTTCTCAACGTGACGGGCCGCCTACGCGAAGCAATGGTGACGAACCGCCATCTCCGCGTGCTGGTGGCCAACGGTTACTACGACCTCGCAACGCCCTACTTTGCGACTGAACATACCTTCGCGCATCTGACGGGCGTCAAGGAAATCACCGACAGAGTGTCGATGACCTATTACGAATCGGGCCACATGATGTACATCCACCGGCCTTCGCTTCAAAAGCTGCGGGAAGATGCAGTCAAATTCATCAAGAATTAGACACGAGCGTCAGCGAGCAGCCGCAGCGAAGCGGCTGCTCGCCGTATTATTTTTTCGGGCTCATTCGCAGCGTACGCTCACGGGCTTGACGTTCCATCGGATCCGTCACTGGCGTTTGCGGCACCCAGAAAACGCCAAGCCGTTGGCCTTCGCGGATGTGTTCCTTGTAGTTGCGTTCTCCTAGTCGGCGGGCAGCATTCGCGTCCTTCAAGGCCGTGTTCAGTTCCGCCTTCGCGATGTTTGCTTCGAGTTGCGCCACCACGCCGGCCTTTCGGCCAAAGCGTTCGGGTTCGACCAAAAGATACCCCGCCGATGCCTTGGCGCCTTCGACGAGATTCAGTTGCTTCGCATCGGTTGTCGAGGCGAAGACGAATCGGCCGATGAGCGAATCGTTCCATACGGCCGAATTGAGGCGATCTTCGAGTTGGCGGACGCTTTCCGCATCCGTCGCATAAGCAACGACCAGCATGTCCTTGTCGGCGGCCGCGATGTTGATCGCAAGTTTGACGTTCGCAACCAGAGGCAGCGATTTTCCTATGTACCGGGATGCATCGAATTGCTTCGCAATGCGTTGCAACGCCGCCGCCATGTCGGCCGCGTCGCGGAATGCATGATCGGGCGAACGCGCTGCCCGGCTCAGCTTCGTCTTGCCGTCGGGGGCCATGATGCCGAAGACGGTGTTTTCCAATTCGCCGGAACCGGTACGGGCGAGCCCCTTCAGAAACGCTGCTTCCTCGGCGTTTTCATAGGTGGCCAGGCGAACGCAAACGAACGCACGAGAGGCAGAAATCACTTCCGGTTGAGACAGGAAACTCCTGTCCATCGCTTCTTTCCCGGGTCACCAAACGCCCGAGATCCCGGAGCAATGCGGCGCCGCCGACACCAGAAGGATCGGCCGATTTGAACGCTGTGCCTCGGCCAAACCTTGCTTCCAAGTCGCATACCACTGGATGCCGCCGCCATCCCATTCGAGCTTAGACTGCTCGCCGTCCGGGTTGCGCTGAGGCATTGGCGGCTTACCTTTCTTGTCTCCCTTCCCGTCGGGGCCTTTGCCTTCCGGCCCCTTTCCGTCCGGGCCGCCTTCTTTGCGCGGAGGGCCTTTGATTTCGCGAATCTTCTGAATCTGCTCGGGCGTGAGGATGCCTTCAAGCTTGCTGCGCACTTCGCGTTCCAGTGCCTTGATCTTCTGCGTCTGAGCGTCGGTCAGGTCTAGTTCCTGTTGGATATGCGGCGGCAGGACGGTTCCAAGCTGAAAGCCCTTCTTCTCGCCCGGCCCTTTCTTCCCGCGCCGGAGGCCGACGCCGTCACACCGACGATGGCCGCCAAACCCAACGAAAAAAACCGCAAAGCGAAACATAGCGTGAACACCCGCGAAAGGAGAAGTTTTCCGGCAGTGTACGCGAAGCGGCTGAAGAAGATGAAGGGGGTCGATTCTCGCGAAAGATTCTCCCGGCCATTATTGTCGGGTAGTCCTGTTCCACCAACTGAGCCGGATCTTTCGGTCAAGTTCAGGCACGGATCATTGTCTACCTAATCTACTTTGCATGTTTCCCGTTTGCCGTTGCATGGCATCAATCCCAGCAGAGCTTCGCGCTTTCGAACACGGGTCCGTCCACGCAGACGCGTTTGTAGTCCCAGCCGTCGTCGGTCTTCACGCGGGTGACGCAGCTGAAGCAGATGCCGACGCCGCAGGCCATGGGGGTTTCGAGGGAGACGTGGCAGGGGATCTGTTTGCGCTCGGCCAACTTCGCGAGGGCGTAGAGCATGGGTTCGGGGCCGCAGCCGAAGAGGTGTTGCGGGGCGGGGTGCGAATCGAGGAGGTCCGTGATGAAGCCATGGTGGCCGATCGAGCCGTCGTTGCTCGCGAGATGCACCCCCTCGGCCCCGCCGACTCGAGTCCTTCGCCCGCGGCCAGGTTCCGACGTTCGGACGCCATAGTAGAGGCGAACGCGAGCAGGTGCGTCGCCGAGCGGGCAATCCACCATATCCGCGAGTGCCGAGCAGCTCGCGGATGTGGAAGCAGCGTCTGCCCCCAATGCCGCCGGCAACGAGGGCGACATCCTGTTTGCCCCGTCGGTTCCGGAAACGGATGACCCAGCGGCCCCCATACTTCGAGCGATTGACCGACCCGACCTCTTTCAGGATGGCTTGGTCATTTTTCCCGACGACGAGATAGGACGTCGATTCCCGCGGGCTGGCCGTCGGCATCGAAGATAGGTGTCGTAGAGGGCAAAAGGCCGGCCCAAGGATCAGATCAAACGCCCCGGCAACCGCAGCATGACGAACTGACCCCGGCCGGATCACTCGAGCCAAATCCGGCTGTTGGAGCCGAACTCGATAAGTATCGCGAGCTAGGCGGAAATGTTCGACGACGGGGGCGGTGCACTGAAGCATCGGAGGACCATTGAAGTTCAGCCCGATGCTGGGGAGGACTGGTCTCCCCGCCGAGCCGTGGGAGCTTAGCCGTTAGAAAAAAATGTACGATTCTGCGTGTTTTGCGTGCTGCGGCTCGACAGGAACCTCGACGTCCCGGTTGACCGGGGCACTATTCGTCGATCCCCTCCTCACCGGCTTTCTCGCTGGCGGCGATGACTTCGGCGAGGCGGCGAAGTTTTTTCAGTTCGACGTTCGTCAACGGACGATTGCGGCCGGCTTTCAGCTTGCCGAGTTCGATCGGCCCCATGCCGACTGCTATGACGCTGACCTTGTGGCCCGGCGGCATGCGGCGGATTGCGGTTCTTCCCCTCGGCGAGCACAATGCGAAGCCGCTTATCCCTGGGACTTGAACCTCTTTGCGCTGCGCGCCTTGACGCGTCCTTCGCTTAGCCAAATGCCTTCCGTCAACTTGGCGAGATCCTCGCGCGTGGGGGACCCGGCGACCTGCACATGGTAGGTCTTCTCGACGCCATAGCGAGGATGCATCAGTTTGTTGGCGAGATCGCCGTCGTTGGTCATGAGGAGCAGGCCTTCGCTGTCCTCATCCAGACGGCCGACGGTGTAGACCCGTTGGCCGACATGCGAAACGAGATCGATCGCGCGTGGCCGGCCAGCGGGGTCGCGATTCGTGGACAGGTAGCCGCGCGGTTTGTGGACCGCCCAATACACGTGTTTTTCGGCTTCGATCGACTTTCCATCGACTGTGACGGATTGGCCATCGCGAACTCGGGCGGCCAAATCACGCACGGGTTCGCCGTCGATGCGGACACGTCCGGCGAGGACCAGATCTTCGCAATGCCGTCGCGAGCCGAGGCCGGCATGGGCCAAGTACTTATTGATGCGTTCCATGTCGCCTATTCTACGGGATCGCGAAACTTCCGACTGTTCAAGAGCTTGTGTCCTCCAATCGAACCTGATGAATTGCACAGATTTTCGAAAAAACCCGTGATTTGTCCAGTGATTTGCACTGGCTGCCCGGATACCGCGGCATACACAGAATTCAGGCGGTCCCTAATGCACGCATCTCCCCGCCACCTCTTTGCAGGGTCCGCTGCCCACTATGGTTGATGTCCCGAAATACATCCAGGTGGCTGAAGAACTGGAACGAAAGATTGCCGACGGCGTCTGGGGACGGCAAGTCCCTAGCGTCCGAGCCATTGCCAAAGACTACGGCGTTTCGATCGTGACCGCATCGCGTGCACTCCAGGTTCTCTGCGATAAGAAGTTGGTCCAGACCGTCGAACGCTCAGGCGCCTACGTGATCGATCGGGAGAGCAGCAGGCAGAAGCTGGCCCTAGTGCTGCGGATCACTCCGGGGCCTTGGCATGAGGCCAGCGTCCGCGTTGCGCATTCAGGGTTCGATTCGCTCGATTCCAGTCTAGGCGTCCGCTTTTCCAACGACGCAATCGCTTGGCCGGATGATGCGACCGCTCCCGACCTCGATCAAAGCGTCCGCAAAGCGAAGGACGCTGGGATTGAAGGGATTGTCTTCCTTCCCTCACGTACCGGCGACCGCCGCCTGCAACAGGACGAAGCCTTTCTCCAGGCTTGCGACGATCAAAGGTTGCCGACGATCCTTTATCAGCGCAATTTGCCTGGTGATCGCCGATCGTTGGAGCGAGATCTGGTCAGTTCCGACGATCTGGAAGCGGGCCGAGCCGTCACTCGTCATTTGCTGGAATTGGGTCGTCGACGCATCGTCTTTGTCGCTGCCTCCGCGGTGAGCAGCCACTTCGATCGCGTGGCCGGCTACATGCATGAGCTTTCGCGATTCGACGCCGAGAAGCCGCTCAATCCCGCCGTCCTTCGGCAATCCGCTACCCTCCCCTTCCGCGAAGGCTGCATGGAACTCGCGGAGCGGCTCATCGAGATGAAGGCAGACGGAGTGGTCTGCTACCAGGACTATGTCGCCATGGGGATCATTCTCGAATGCTTTAAGCGCGGCGTCCGCGTACCCGAGCAATTGGCCGTCGTCGGCTTCGACAACCTTCCGGTAGGCAACGTCTTCTCCTTCGGTGTTTCAACCTACGAATTCCCAGTAACCGAACTGGCTCGCCAATGCGTACGTTCGCTGCGGCATCGCATCGAAGAGCCTGCACGTCCCCCCGTCCGCGTGCTCGTGCCTGGCCGTCTGCTCGCCCGCGAAAGCAGCCAAGCAAGCTGAATAAGCGAGTGATGCGGAATTACTTGGGATGATGGATACGTTGATCGCGCTGGCCACAGGTATCAGGCGACAGAAAAGAAGACGCACGTCAAAACACGCTTCGCACGCAAGTTTCGCCAGATGCTGGAAGAGTTTCTTTCAACTACATCTCTGCTTCGGAGCGCATCTCACAACTGCGAACATTTTCGAAGACACCACCACTTTCAACCGCTTCGCGGAATTTACCTGTCGCGAATCGAATAGGCGGGAAAACCGACTCTCACGAACAACCTGGCCGCACGTTTCCTACCTGCAACCGTAGCGGCTCCAGCAATCCGTACAGTCGCTGCGACACCAAAATGCTTCAAGAGCGCACGAAAGAGTACGTCGATGATGGTCCTCACGAACTCATTCGCTCGATGATCATCTTTTCGCATCTCTCTTTGTTCGCTTGGCCGAGCATTATTGCAGAGGCCTTTACTGAGCCAGTTTCAGAGAGACTTTGAGCGTCATTGTCCCCTTCAGTTCGGGATGCTGGCATTCCCCGGTCCCCATTAGCGTTCCTCTGTCGAGCGTGACCGTGAACCTTCCGCCAGCCAACACGCCCTGCCGACCGGCAGCACCCTCGCCGTGGATCACCTGGTCCTCCATGAAGGTCACTGCCCCATTCGGGCCGACCTTACCACTCACCGTGACCAGCCCGTCCGCAACCGTCGGATACCAAGCGGTTGCCTCAAACGCGTTTCCGGAGCGCCTTTTGATGTAGAGCACCATCGGGTACGAAGCGTTTGGATTGGTCTGCTCGCACATTCCCTGCCAGACCGTACCAACCTTGAGCGCGTCGAGGGGCGGCGCATCCAGCTGCGCCGACTTGATGGTCCAGACCTGCCCCTTGGCCTTACCGTCGGCTTTCCTCTGGACTACGTCTCCCTTCTCGTCGACGTCAAGCATGAGCTTGCTGCTCACGCTCTTGATCTGCCCGTTGCCGACCCAGATCCATTGCTCGTTGTCGGCACTCGGGGACTGCTCGTCCCAAATGATGATCTTGACGTTTTCCTCGGCGAATCCGCCAGCGACGTTGAGCGCCTTGCCGCTTTTGCGATTTAGAAATTTCATGTAGAGGCGTCATGGATCAGCATCCACTGCTGCGCCAAACCGCCGCCGTCCTTCGCGACCACAACCTGGGCGCCAGCCTGTTCGGAGTCGTCCGCAACAGAAAGGACCTGTCCATCAGCCAGAGCGATCTTGACGTTCACGACGGGCAAAAAACTCTCGCTTCCGGCGGCCAATTCGAAGGATTTGCCGTTCGTTGCCTTCAGGTAAACCCTATATTCCGTCCCCATCTTCAACAGCGGTGGACTGCTGGCTCCGGTAAATCCTCCTTCGCCTTCTTCGCCGTCGAAGTAGTCGTACTCGATGACGAGGCTCGAATCCTTCTTCAGATCCGCCTTGGTCCGTTGACCAAAGAGCACCTTGGCTCCCAGAGTCACGTGAAGCAGCCCTCCTTTGCCGGGCTGCGTCTTGACGGAAGCAATCTCCACCACCAGCGATTCCGGGGCTTCGTTTCGCATTTTGTCGTATACGTCTGGAGGCAGTTCCGCTCGGACGGTCGGCGGGCATGCGACCGCGAGAACGAGGGCGACCGAAACCACACCAAATCCCAACTTCATGGTGGTTTTCTCCATATTTCTTCGGCATCCGTTTGGCATTTTTCGCTTTGGCGATTTGTCTTCTTCAGGCGATATTCTCACCGAAGCCGCACTCGGTCTTCGCTGGTTCTGGCGACCCGACCTTCTCGCCTGCCGGCTGTCTTGTGGGGACCGCCATGCCCCTGCAAAACTCCGTTAAACCGAAATGCGACTGAATGCCAGAGTGGATCATCCTACCCGACGGCTGCGGGAGCCACAAAGCCAGTAATGACACGCACAAGAATCGCCCTGCCTCCCGTACGCGATGTGCGTTGATTTCGGCGAAAGATGGGCAAGCAATTGCTGCACTATTTGCTCGAAAGGATTCCTTCGCTTCCCACTCCGACAAATGCTTGATTGCGCACGGGGACGAATCACGCGAGCAAGGCGTCGAGGAGTTCGAGCGTCAGCGGTTGGAGCAGTTCGCAGCCGACGTAGATGTCGCCGTCGCGACGTTGTTCGATGTGCATGACTTGGGCGACCAGATCGACGGTTTCGCCATTGTCGGTCTTTTGCATACGCAACGTGAGCACCGTGTGCTGGCCGACGTAGCGGTCGAGAATCAGGCCCACACCGTTGATCGAGAGGTTCTCCACCCATGCTCGCTGGTATTCCTGGTCCTCCGAAAGGAAGACCTTGCCAGGCGTGGCCGGGGCACAATGGTAACGCACGGTCGTGCGCCGGTTGCGGTTGCCGGGCGTCCGAGGTTTGGCCGAAGTTTGTGACGGGAGATTCATAGGCCTGTGTTCCGACTGTCCGTTTCGGGTCCGAGTCCATTCGTTCCCACCAGCACGCGCTCAGGGGGCGAGCGAATGACTCATACCAGCTGCTTGATGTCCGCTTCCGGCAGTTCCCGGATGAAGTTGCATCCCACGCCGTAGGCTCCCTGGCCTTTGTCCGCAACATGGACGGCGCAGGCGAGGATCGACTTCACGGTGTGGCCATCGCGGGCCAGCAATTCCACGTTGAGCAACGAACCGGGTTCGATGCGGTCGTCCACCAAAAGGCCGACTCCGTTGGCCGAAAGGTTGATGATCCGCGCGACGTAGGTTTTCGTATTTGGGTCGCCCACCTTATGGAATTTACCTTGAAGATCGCAATCGAACCGCAGCCAGGTGCGATTGTCTTCCGGAGCAGTCCGCACCCGACGGGCGCCGAAACGCAGCAGGTCCTCGTCCGCCATTTCGCGTGAGAAGACGCAGCCGAGCGAGAAGTTGCCTGGCGATTCTTCGCCGCATCGGACGACGCAACCAAGCACCTCGAGCACACCGCCCTCGACATCGGGCAGTCCGACGCAGATCATTTCGCCTTCATTGAAGGACCGATCGAGCAGCAGATTGGCCCCGCCGCGCGAGATGTCGCGGATGCGGGCCGTCGCCACCTTCGAGTGGTCTTCCTGCGATCGCACCTTCGTGGTGAGGTCGGCGGGATAACGCACCCAAAGCCGGCGATCGTCTTGCGCCTCGGCCGACTTGGCGGGCTCTTGGCCGATGAGTCGACGCCAAAAGGTAAAAGTTCGCTCGAACATGGGTGGCCCAGCGGAAAGTCTGCAAATCCCGAACAAGGCTAGGCCACGGAAAAGAACCCGTCAAATGATGTCCGCGCAAGGCGGGCGAGTCCTTGCATACGTCCGACGAATCGCGGCATCAGCGCGCCAAATCCAGCAAGCACCTCATGTCGTTCCCAAGAAACGTCAACTGCACAAAAGCGCCCATCTTCAGGTCGGGCGCGAGAAAGCGTAAGAGAAGCGGAATCAAATAATCCGCGGGAAACCTTCGCCGCGGCGGGTTGCTTCGGCAAGCGTCGCCTGGCCGGGATGTTGCGAAACGCGAATCGGTTGTAGCGGCTGGGCGAGTAGGTTGGTTTGGAGAAAACGGGCGGATTCTATTTGACGATAACTTGGGTCGAATTTACCATTAATTCCGCAGAACCCAGCTCTTCCTGCGGATCAGATTGGACAACTTGTCCCTGACGTTCCCTGTTCGGCAGCTTCTGGAGGACTAGGCAAATGTATAGCGTCGTGTTGATGGCCGCCCTCACCTCGGGTTCCGCTTCGCCGGAATTCTGCTGGCATCGCCATCATTCGTGTCACAGCAGCTGTCATAGCTGCTACAGCAGTTGCTACGCCTGCTACAGCGGCTGCAGCAGTTGCTACGGCTGCCACTACTCCGGCGTCAGCTTCTATGCCGGATACGCCGGATGGTGCAGCGGCTGCTACAGCGGCGGCTGCTATTCCTGCTACTCGTCGTACGCCTGCTCGGGCTGGGGCTATGGCTGCTACAGCAGCTATTCCTGCTACGGTTGCTGCAGCAGCTACGCCGGATACGGTTGCTACGCAGGTTACTCGGGTTACGCTGGCTACCCGATCTCCTACACTTGCAGCGGTTGCTACGGCTGCTACGCGGGCCATAGCGGTTACGGCGTCCCGGTCTATGCTGGCGACGTGGTGACCAGCCCGGTCATCGTGAATCCGCCGGCAACGAACGTTCCTTCGGTCGTGGTTCCCTCCAAGGAAACTACCCCGATTCCTCGCGAGAAGATGAGCGGCTCCTACGACCGCGCTCGCATTCTCGTGCAGGTCCCCGATGACGCCAAGCTCTACATCGACGGTAACCTGATGAAGACCGGTTCGACGAATCGCACCTTCCAGACCCCGGTGCTGCAGCAAGGCAAGACCTACTACTACGACCTCCGCGTCGAAGTCGTCCGCGACGGCCAAACGGTCGTCCAGGAGAAGCAAGTCCTGCTCCGTCCCGGCCAAGAAGTGGCCGCGCAGTTCGACCTGACCGCTCCCGCCGGAACCGCCCAGGTTCGCTAATCTCTGTCGATACGAATGTTCAAAAGCCCTCGGCGACCGTCGCCGTGGGCTTTTCGCCCTTTAGTATGGTGAGTTTGTCCGTTGCGGGGCGGTCTCCGACCGCCCCACAACGCGGCCGCAAACTGCCATCCTCCCGCCAACGCCAAGACGCTATGATCGCCCCGCTGCCAGCTGGCAGCCGATCGCGGAACGCGGTCGCCAAGGAGGGGTGATTCCATGTCGTTGCGATCTTCCTGGCGTGGCAAATTCATCGGCACGATCCTCGTGCTGCTGCTCGTCATCCTCGCCCTCCCCTTCGTCATCGCCCATACGCCCTTGCGCGGCTGGATCCTCGCGAAAGCGACCGACGGCCTGCCGATCCGCGTCACCGTCGGCGGCATGTCGCTCAACTGGATTCGACCCATCGAACTGAACGACATTGCAGTGACCGATGCCGACGGCGCGAAGCTGGCAGCTGCGAAAACGGTTCGCACTGAGCGGACTTTGTTGGGCCTGATTTGGAATCGCCAAGCTCCGGGCACGATCCATCTCGAAGGGGCGGAGGCGGAGGTCGTTTTCGCAAAGGACGGCTCCAACCTGGAGACGGCGGCGCATGCGATGCCCAAAAGCGAGAAGCCGGGCATCCGATTCAACTCGCGATCATCGCCGACGGAATGACGTTGCCGTCCGCGATGCGCGATGCGAATAAACAGTGGACCATCGACGCCCAGCTCTCGGTTTCGCTGAACGAAACGCCAAGCCGCCCGATCGCGGCCAAGGTTCAGGCGAAACTCGTCGAGGAACCCGCCTCGGTGCAGGCCGATCTCGCCTGGCAGGAAGGCGACGCCGGCGAACTCACGTGCAAGTTCGAAGCCTGGCCGCTCGCGATGGCGGCTGCCGATCATTCGCAGGGCTCACCGCGACATGGTGATCGAAGGCAAGTTCGAGGGGACATGAAGGGCATGGAAGAAGGTCGGCGACGCGGTGAACGGCTCTTTTGCCGGGGAACTCCGCTCGCGACGCCAAGCTGCAAGGCGGTTTTCTCGACCCCGATCGCTTCGCCTTGGCCGAATTCAAGGCCCCGCTCAAGCTGAAGCTCGATGGCACGAAGCTCGCCATCGAACAGATGCAAGCGGCCTGCGACGTCGGCTCCGCTTCCGTCGTCGGAGCCTACGATTTTTCCCGTGATCCGAAATCGCACCTCCAAGATGCGGGTTGGAATGTGTCGGCCCAACTCGACCTCGCGAAGCTCGCCCGCCTCGCACCCAAGACGATGCATCTGCATGAAGACGTGGTGCTCGATACCGGAGCGATCGCATTCGAGGCGCGGAGCTTGAAGCAGGACGCATCCGTCGTTTGGCAGACCTCGCTCAAAACGACGCCTCTCGCCGGCCGACGCGGCGCGCATCGCCTGGCCCGAACCGATCACGCTCGACCTCCGCATCCGCGACCTGAATCGCCGCATTCCGACGCTGGAGTCGGTGAAATGCGAATCGACGTTTCTCTCGATGGCGGGAAAAGCGAACGAAACGGAAGCAGTGATTCAAGCGACCGTCGATCTGGAGAAACTCGCCGCCCCGCTGTCGCAGTTCGTCGATCTCGGCACGATGCAACTCGCGGGAAAGGCGCAGGCGTGGGTGCGTGTCGCTTCCAAGGCGGATCAGAAATTCGAAGCGGACGGAGCCGCCACGCTCGAGAAATTCCGCTTTTCGTGGACCGCGGGCCAGGGGATCAACGACGACCGCCTTGCGATCGAGTGGAAAGGGAAGGGCTCGATCGCGAAGGACGGCAGCCGGGTGATCGAAGAGGGATCCGCGCAGGTCAAGAGCGGCGCGGATGTGCTTGACCTTCAACTCCGCGAGCCATGGCAGGAATCGGCGAAAACACCGACGGGTGCGCTCTACGCGAAACTCCAGGGAGAACTCGCGGATTGGCGTCGCCGAGCCTTGCCGTTCGCTCCCGCGCTCGCCAACTGGCAACTCGCGGGCAAAGCCGATGGCCAGGCGTGGATCAAAGCGAACTCGGCCGGGATCGAATGCCAATCGCTGGTATTCACTGCGAAAAACTTCGGATGCGTCAGCCCAATGCTCGCCATCCGCAATGAACCAAGCTTCGACCTGCAAACGGCTGCCGTTTGGCGGACTGCCGACTCGACGCTCGAACTCGGCAAATCGAAGCTGTCGGCCTCCGCGCTGGAAGCGACGACTTCGAAGCTCGTCGTCTCCGCGGCGAAGAAGACGGCCGAGGGTTCGATCGATGTCGCCGGCGATTTGGCCCGGCTTCAGCAGTGGCTGGTGCCGCTCGCATCGATGGATCCGCTCGCGGGCATCGCGACGGGGAAAATCGAATTTCGCACCGAGGGGGACAAGGTCGCCTTCGATCTGAAGTCGCAGGTGAAAAACCTGAGCTACGGCCCGCCGACTCCGCCCCCCTATCGCGAGCCGCTGGTCGAAATCGCGGGGAAAGGCGAATTGGATCTTGCGAAAGACCGCCTCCAACTCGCGGCCATGCAATTGAAGGCGCAGTATCTCGCCGCCGAAGCCGCGGGCGAAATCGCGCAACTCTCCGCCACGCGCGATCTGAATCTGCTAGGCAAGATCAGCTACGACCTCGAAAAGATCCAACCCCTGCTTCAATCCGCGCTGGGCGCCGGCGGAAAGATTCAAGGACGCGATTCGCGAGCGTTCAAGATCGCCGGGCCTTTGGCGCCCAAGGCGGGCAAGGTGAAGGATGCCGGTGTGGAACTCGCGTCGCTCGTCGGCGAAGCGGGCGTCGGCTGGACGCTGCTCAGCGCTCATGGCATCAATGTCGGCCCCACCGATATCAAGGCCGTGCTCCGCCAAGGCTGGGTGCAGGCCTATCCGATCGAAACGACGATCAGCGGCGGCAAGCTGAAGCTGCAGCCGAACCTCCGCATCGAACCAATTCCGCGTGAATTGGTGCTAGGTAAAGATACGTCACTGGAGAAGGCGAAGCTCACCCCCGCGATGTTCGCCGGCGTCCTGGGCCACACGCTGCCCATCCTGGCGAATGCGACGTCGGCCGAGGGAGAGCTATCGGTCGCGATCCACGGCGCCCGCGTGCCGCTCGCGGACGTCAAACAGAGCGACGCCGCTGGCACGCTTACGCTGCATCACGCGAAGATCGGCCCCGGCCCGCTGGTGCAGGAACTCGCGGGCCTGATCAAGATTCCGCCCCCGTACAGCCTGATCCGCGAGAACCAAATCTCGATCCGGGTCGCCAAAGGCCGTGTCTACCATGAAAACTTGGAGCTGGTATTCCCCGACAACTTCAACCTCAAGACCGAAGGCTCCGTCGGGATGGACGGCTCCCTCGACCTCCGCATCGACATGCCGATCCCCAGCAAGCTCGTCGGCGGCCTTCGCCTTCCCGACAATTTCGCGAAGATGCGAGTGAAGGTGCCCGTCACCGGAACCGTCGAAAAGCCTCGCATCGACCCGCGAGCGATGCAGGATGTCGTTGCCCAGATCCTGCGCAACCCGCTGAATCTGATCCCGACGGGAAATCAGGGAGGCAACACGCCGTTTCCCATTCCGAAGATCGGCGATCTCTTCCGGCCCAAGGGCGATTGATTGCGAACTCGCTTTCGGAAATGAAATGATCCTTGGCGGAACTTATTCGGGCTCCGTGCATTCAAAGGGTTGTGTTTCGCACGACCCTACGGAGATTTTTCATGCTGCGTTTGCTTTCCGTCGTGTTCGCTCTCGTTTCGGTCGCTTTGTTGAGCCAGTCCGGGATTGCCCAGGACAAGGCCGCGCAAAAGGTCAAGAACAATCAGATGGTGAAGGGGACCGTGAAATCGGTCGACGTCAAGAAAGCCGTTCTCATCGTCAATCAGAAAGTGAAGAACGAAGTCGTTGACCGCGAGTTGAGCATCACTCCGGCCACCGAGTTCGTCATCATGCAAGGGAACGAAAAGAAGGAAGCCTCCGGCTCCGATGGCCTCTATCTCCTGGAAGGCAAAGAAGGCTCTCCGGTCCAGGTGAAATGCGATAAGGACGTGAATGTCCTCAAGGTCACGGTCACCATCAAGAAGTAGCAGTCCGAATCGGCAGCGTCGATGCCCACGAAAGAGCTTGTGCGGCGTCGACGCTACCGTACAATTTCCGCATGTCGGCCGTCTTCACCTCGCTCCTGCATGCGCTCGCCCGCCTTACGATGCTCCCTTCGCGCTGCGCGTCTCCGCCCCTTGCGATCGCGATGGTGCTCGCCGCGACGAATGGGCTCGATGCGGCGGAGTTTCCGCGTGGGCCGGGGTTCTACTACAGCCTGTGGCGGATCCTCGCGTTTTTCGTGGCGTTTCTCCTGTGGATTCAGCTCAGCGTGTGGGCGGATTCGGATCTGCGGGATTTCAAGCTGAACCACAGCTTGTGGAATCCCGTCTTCCTCGCCATCGGCGTCGTCGGCGTCATCCTCTGTTTCGCGTTACCCTTCTTCTGGATCGCTTGGCTCGTTTGGCTCGGCATGATCGTCGGCGGCGCGGTGGGCTACGTCAAAGTCCGCAACCGCGAGGTGCGCGAGGCGGACATCATCGTCATCCAGGATGCGATCAAGGCTTTTCTCGAACGCACCCTGCGCATGCAGTTCGCCAAGGAGAAGAAGGGCCGCCCCTCGCGCGTGCCCGTTCGCTTCTTCGCACGCGGAACAGGGAGCGGAGCCGAGATCGCGAGGGCCCAGGAATCGAAGGGCTATCAAAGCGCCCAGGAAATGGTCTACGATGCCGTCAAACGGCGAGTCACGGACATTCACCTGGAACCCACGCAAGAGGAAATGTCCGTCCGTTTCCGAATTGACGGCATCATGGTCAACGACAACCCGTTTCGTCGATCGACGGGCGACGCGGTCATCAACATCTTCAAAGTCCTCTGCAACATGGACATCACGGAGAAACGCAAGCCGCAGGACGGCAGCTTCTCCGCGCAGGTCGAAGATCGCATGGTCGATTTCCGCGTCGCCACGGCCGGATCCGTTTCCGGCGAAAAGATGGTGATGCGTATCCTCGACAAGTCGGCCCAACTCATCAGCCTCGAACAGATCGGCATGCCGCCGAATCTTCGCGAAAAAGTCGTCGAAACCGTACGCCAGCCGCATGGCATGTTCATCGTGTGCGGGCCGACGGGTGCGGGCAAAAGCACGACGCTCTATGCGTGCCTCAACGAAATCGATCGCTTCCAGCAAAACGTCATCACGATCGAAAACCCTGTCGAATATCAGCTCGAGAATATCACCCAGATCGAAGTGAACCCGAAGGCGGGCAAGACCTTCGCTTCCGAGCTTCGCAGCATCCTTCGCCAAGATCCCGACGTCATCATGATCGGCGAAATCCGCGACAAGGAGACGGCCGAGATCGCATGCCAGGCGGCTCAAACGGGGCACATGGTGTTCACGACGTTGCACGCCAACGACACCGTGACCGCGATCGGCCGACTCATCGACCTGGGCGTGCAGCCCTTCAACATCGCCAGCGCCTTGAGCGCCGTGCTCGGCCAACGCCTCGTCCGCATGCTCTGCCCGCAATGCCGGGTGAAATACAAGCCGGACGCCGAGACGCTGAAGAAATTGAATCTGCCGCCCGGCATGATCAAGCACCTCTATCGCGCTCATAAACCGGATGATGACGAACCCGATGAAGAAGGCGAAGAGCCCGGCGTATGCGAAAAATGCGGCGGCACCGGCTACTTCAAACGAACCGGCATCTTCGAATTGCTCGTCCTCACGGAAAAGCTCCGCGAGATGATCCGCGAAAACCCCGACCTCACCGCCATCCGTAACGCCGCGGTGAAAGCGGGGACCGTATTCCTCTTCGAAGACGGCCTCCGCCAGGTGCTCACCGGCGTCAGCTCGGTGGATGAGTTGTTCCGCGTGAGCAAATAGCGTTTAGCGGGGAGCCGGAGACTCGGTTTGCAGCAGGGTCGCCTCCGGCTCCCCGCTAAACGAAAAGGAAAACGCAACCATGCTAGCCGCGATTTCCGGACTTTTGATGCTTGGTGTCGCGTATGCCTTGTTTCGCGAGGGGTTCTTCAATGCCTTCGTGATGCTCGTCAACACGCTGCTGTCGATCATCGTCGCGTTCAATTTCTTCGAGCCGATGTCGGACATGCTCGAAGACATGGTGCGAGGCACGTTTCTCGCCAATTGAGGATGCCTTCGCTGGCCGTCCTCTTCGCGGCCACGATGGGCATTCTGCGGACGATCACCAACAAAATGCAGAACGAGATCGTCGAGTTCGATGGCTATGTGCAGCAGATCGGCGCGGGGGTGGTTGGACTGGCGACGGGATACCTCGCGGTGGGTTTCGTCGTCGTCACGATGCAGACGTTGCCGTTGGGTCGCGATTTTCTGGGCTTCGTGCCGCGGGATGCGAACGAGAAGTCGGCCCGGGCATTTTTCCCGCCGGACCGCATGGTGCTGACCATGATGCGGGACCTGGGGGCGAAATCGCTCATCAACCGCGAACGCGATATCGATCAGGACAGCATCTACGACCGGTATGCGACGTTCGATCGGGCCGGGACTTTCGAGCTTCGCTATACCCGCTATCGCCGGCAAACGCCGGAAGGCGAGACGACGCCTTATCGCAACGAGATGGATCAGGAACTCGACCGCGACTGACCTTTCGCCAGCTTTTCTTTCGCCCGCTTCGGCAACGCCTTCAGCGCATACTCCCGTTTGAGCGCTTCGCTTTTGTTGGCCGCGGGCTCATGGTAAACGAGCGCCGCCGGCAGCCGGCAGCGCGTATACCGTGACGCTTTCCCCGCATTGTGCTGACGGCAACGGCGATCCAAATCATTGGTCACGCCCGCGTACAGCGAATCGTCGGCACATCGCAGCAGGTAGACGAACCACATCCAACGATCCTGAAACGTTGCGAAATTATCGCGTCTTGTAACAAACGCCCGCGGGGAAGGTTCGATAAGCTGGGCGCGACCGAGAGAGGTATCCAACATACGATCGTCGGATTTCCGCTTGCGGCTTAGCGTGTCGCGCCACGATTTCGGCCCGCTAAGCCGCAAGCGGAAGACAGGCGATGCGATTTGGGTTATTCCTTTCGGGCGCGTTCAGTGCAGCGGAACGCCGCGGAGGGCATACCCCTTGGCGCGACGTGAGGTCGTCATCGGCCAGAGGTGGGGTGCGAGTTTAGGCAATTTGGTCCTGTCCTGCCGCCGTTGCAAGCCCCTCTTCTACCTCGTTTGCCGACTCGACGACAAGTCCCTGATTTCTCCGGGCCGATAGGGAGGATGAAGAATCCACATCCCGGCGTTTGCGCCTTGGCGGCAGTGAGGTGCCTCGTGGCCCACGAACTGAACGTGCTGGCCCTGGTGAAAGGCAGCGAACGTTACGTTTTCGTCTTCGACGACGAAAGCCGCGCCAAGCTGATCGATTCGTTCCGGGATTTGGCCGCCAACCCGCACCTGAGCCTCACCTGGTTCGATGCGCTGGTGCTGACGAAAAAGGCTCGCGAACAGGAAGAAACCGAAACGGACGAAACCGTCAACGGTCCTCGTCCTCGCATGTGAGGTAGCGAAGTTATCTAACCACAGAGTCACAGAGGACACAGAGAAAGGCAGAAAGAAGAAATCAGAATGCAGAACTAAGATCACCATCATTCTGCATTCTTACTTCTCAATTCTGCATTTTTTGTGCCTCTGTGGTTAGCAAGATTCGAACCATGGACGAAGCGGTTGCGAAATTCCTGAAGCACTTGGCTCTGGAGAAGAACTCTTCCGAGCACACGGTGAAGTCGTATCGCGAGGATTTGAGTCAGGCGATCGAGTATCTGAAGACGCTGAACAAGGAGATGCGACCCGAAAACGTGTCCGCCCGGCATCTACGTGGTTTCCTGGTGTACCTGCATGATCAGCAGTACGCCAAGACGACCATCGCAAGGCGCATCGCGGCCGTCCGCTCGCTGTTTCGGTTTCTCTGCCGACGCGGCGAGCTGACGACGAACCCGGCCGAAGGGTTGCGCGGGCCGAAGCAGGAGAAGCGGCTGCCGAAGTTTCTCCCCGAGAAACAGATGGAGCAGCTTCTGACGGCTCCGACCGACGAATCGGCCCTCGGCGTCCGCGACCGGGCGATTCTGGAAACGCTCTATTCGGGCGGGCTCCGCGTCAGCGAACTCGTCGGCCTGAACCTGGCCGATTTCGATTTCGACGATTGCGTGGCGACCGTTCGAGGCAAAGGGAAGAAGGAACGGCTCGTGTTTCTCGGAGGCAAAGCTCTGGAGGCGATCAAGGAATGGATCGCCGCACGCAAGGAACTGATCGCCGGGAATGCGGCCAAGGCGAAGGATGCCCTCTTCCTCAACAAGAACGGCACACGCCTGACCACGAGGAGCGTGGGACGGATGGTGGCGAAGCATCGGCATGGCGCGGGTTTGGAATCGAAGGCGAGTCCGCACAGCTTGCGGCATTCGTTCGCGACGCACCTGCTCGACCATGGCGCCGACATTCGAAGCGTGCAGGAGCTGCTCGGACATCGAAGCTTGACGACGACGCAGATCTACACCCATGTGACGACCGCACGTCTGCAGGAAAGTTACCAGAAGGCGCATCCGCGAGCGAAAGCCGCGAAGAAGCGCTGAGCACGCCGCAAGAGCGTGCATGTTGAATCACCCGGCCGACCGCGGCCGTGCCTGCGCCTTGGAGAGGCATGGGCTCCCTACCAGGAGGGTCAGTCCGTGAAAACAAGGAACCTTGGCATGCTCTGCCGATTCCGCATCCCCGCGATCGCCATCGTCATTTCTCTCCTGGCGATGTCGCATGCTTTCGCGCAAGACAAGATCGCCTGGCGCAGCGACTACCAGACCGCCCGCAAAGAGTCGCAGGAAAAGAACCGCCCCCTTGTCATCGACTTCTTCACCGATCCATGTCCGTGGTGCGTGAAGATGGACACGACGACGTACGCCGACCCAGCGATCGTCGCTCTGCTCAATGAAAAGTTCATCCCGCTGAAGGTCCACGGCGGCACGGAAACCAAACTCGCCGCCGCGCTCCAAATCGCCAGCTATCCGACCACGGTGTTCGCCGGTCCAGACGGCAAGATTCTCGGCACGGAAGTCGGCTACCGCGAACCGGCACGTTTCAGCGAACTGCTGCAACGCCTCGGCGCCTCGCAAGCCGCTCCGGACTGGATGCTCCGCGACCTTAACCTCGCTCAAAAATGGGTCGGCCAAGGCGAATATGGCCGCGCGATCTACGCTTTGAAGACGATTGTGGAAGAAGGCAAAGGCCGGCCCGCGGCGACGGAAGCGTACAAGCTGCTGCAACTTGTCGAGGGCAAAGCAGCCGAGCGATTGGCGAAAGCCCGCGAGATGCAGGAGAAGGGCCAAGGGACGGAAGCGATCGCATTCCTCACCGAGACGATCAGCATGTTCCCCGGCATCCAGGCCTCGCGAGACGCCAGCGACATGCTGACCTCCTTCGCAAAGGCTCAAGCCGCAAATGTGCAGACTGCCGAACAGAAGAACGCCGCCCGGCTCAAGCGAGCCGGCGAACTGATGACGCAGGCCCGCGATTTCTACAAAGGAAAAGAATACCTGCTCTGCCTCGACCGCTGCGAAATTCTGGTGGCGGGTTATTCGGACATGACCGAGGGACAGGACGCATTCGTGCTGATCTCCGAAATCCGCGCGAATCCCGAATGGATGCAAGCCGCCGCCGACACGCTCAGCGACCGCCTCGGCGGAGTGTATCTCGCGTTGGCCGACACCCTGCTGAAGAAAGGCCAGCCGCAGCGAGCCGAATTCTACCTACAGCGTGTGGTTCATTCATTCCCCGGCACCCGCCAAGCCGAATCCGCCCAAATCCGCCTCGCCCAGTTGCAAGGCCTGCCCACGCGACGCGTGGACATTCAGGCGGCCAGCCGTCCGGAGTAAGTCCTCGATCATTCGCCTGCCGCTTGCGGCTTAGCGAGCCGATAACTCGGCGCGAACGCTAAGCCGCAAGCGGGAAACGCACATCTTCGATTGGGGACACTGTCACTCGGACGCGTCCATTTCGGCGGAACGCCTCAGAGGGCGTTCCTCACATAACGCGAAGTAACCTGAGACATCACTTCTGCAAGCTCTCGCGGACCGCGGCACGCATCTTGTCGAGGCCGGTGCGAGCGACCATGAGCGGGTCCTGCTTCCAGTACTCGCGATTGAATAGTTCAAGGGAAAGGACCCCGCGGTAGCCGGTTTGGCGTAGCTCGCGCAGCAGGCTCGGCAGCGGGGCAACGCCGTCGCCGGGATAGACGCGGTGGGCATCAGTAATCTCGCCTCGGCCAGGCTGTGCGGGGTAGTCGTTCATGTGGAACACATGCATCGACGCGGCGGCCAGCAACTTCATGCCTTCAAAGCCCGAGCCGCCCTTATGCAGGTGGTAGACGTCCGCGAGGATACATGCTTGTGGATGCTTGGCTTCGATCGCCACCATCGCGCATTCGCCGAGTCGGCTGAGCGACCGGGAAAAGCCCCACACCTCGACCATCGGAACGACGCCGATGCGGCCGCCGATTTCGAGCAATTCGCGGTAGCGATCCGCGGCCCGGGTCAGCGAAAGGTCGTTTTGATTCGTCGCGCCCGACGGCGGCGCGGCGATGCGTGTGCCGCCGATCGCGCGAACCATGTCCATGTCGCGACGTGCGTTTTCTAGGCCCTGCTTCCGTTTCGCTTCATCGTCCACGATCCATTCCGCAAAGCCGATCGCGCTCGGTACCCGCAGGCCCGCATCCGAGATGCGCTTCGCGAGGTCGCGGAGGTCACCGCCGTTCTTCACGTAGGTTTGCAGTTCGCTTAGCCACGGTTCGATCGCCTGATATCCCGCTTTCGCGGCGAGGTCGATCTCATCGGTGATCGGCAGATTTTGGCCGCGAATTGTGCTGGTGTTGAGGCAATAGATGAAGGGATCGGCAGGGGCCGCCGGGGCGGGATTCTGCGCCGCTGTGGTCGAAGCAACCGCAGTCGTCGCGGCGACGGCGCCGATCATCTGTCGTCGAGTGAGGGACATGGATTTCATCCTTGCTGAGTAACGTAAATCAAACCGGGGTGGCACACCCAGAACGAAGCGATGGGTGTGGTGAAACGCCCGAAGGCCTATTGCAAATGGGGTGTCGTGTCACCGAGGGTTTCCACACCCTTCGCCTTGCTCAGGGTGTGCCACCCCGAACACGGTCGAGGTCAACGAAAAAGACTAAGCCAGCCATTTCCGGCCCAGTTGGGCCATGCGGCGGAGTTGCGGCATCGGTTCGAGATTGCCTTCATACTCGAGCGATGCGTAACCGGTGAATTTCAATTCGCGCATCGTGCGCCAGCATCGTTCGAGGTCGAAAGCCGCATGGCGGTTCTCGTTGTCCAGTCCGTGGAATTTCGCACTCACGATGCGTTTGCAATGACGCAGCATCAGCGGCAAGCCGGACCAGCGTTCCTCGTCATTCCGGAATAGACCGAAATCAGGGCAGGAGCTGATGTTGTCGTTGACCGCTTCGATGATGCGGACGACGTTCCGCGGATCGGCGGAAATGCCGAAGTGATTCTCGATGACGATCTCCACGCCGCGCTCCTTCGCACAGCGAGATAGGCGGCGATAGCTGGCGATCGTCGTCTCCATGTCCCATTGCATCTTCGGATCCGGCGTCCCGGTATTCACTCGCATGCTCGGAATGCCAAGACGTTGGGCGACGCCGATAAGCCGCTCGAAGGTACGCGTCGCTTCCTCGCGAGCCTGCGCATCCGGAGCCGCGAGATTCAGGCCGCGAACATTGTCGCTCAGGTGAACGAGTCGGCAATTCTGCATACGGACGAACTCCTTGAGGTCGTCTAGATATTTGTTCTCTTGCGAAACGAGGTGAGCGGAGGAAATCTCGAACGCGTCGATGTCGAGATCTTGCTTCGCCCGGCGAATGACGTCTTCGACACGCCATTCTTCCAGTTTGAAGGTCGGATTGCCGTAGCGAGTGTTCGGGAAATAGTTGTGAAACGACCAGGTGGAAACCGCGACCCTCGCCCCAGCCGGTCCGTCGGCGCGGAGAGCGGAGGCGGCTGCGCCGGCGAGCAGCGTCCCGGCGAATTGACGGCGAGTCAACATGGAAATCGGCCTTGGAGCGAGCGGGGATGGATGCATTTGAGTGTAGAGATCTGCCTACCTCGCATGCAATGAGATTCGCTCGATTCGTTGGAAATCGCGGCATTTGCCGATCGTGGGCGCTGTGGCATACAATACGCGAAACCCGCGAGAAACCGTCATGTCGGATCGAGCCTATCGACACCTGGAAGTTGAACGCATCGGCGATGTCGCGGTCGCACGGCTCACGCACCGGGAATACAACGACCTCACCCTCGACGAAATGAACGCCGAACTTGCTCGGCCCATTGATGAAGACGGATGCCGATCGCTGGTCGTAGTGTTCGGCCCGCGCGAGCCGGAGTGCCTTTACAGCGTCTTCCTCGCAAAGCTTCTCAATCTGCATCGCCGACTGGAATCGAACGGCGGCCGACTCATCCTCTCGCAGGTTCCTCCCCTCGCGTTGAATGTGATTCGCACGTCGGGGCTTGAACGCTTCTTCCATATCGAACGCGACCAGGAATCCGCCCTCGCCTCTCTTGCCGCCGCGAATCGCTGACACGGTCGCACGTAGATGCAAGCTAATGAATTTGCACGGCATGCCGTCCGCGCTCCGCTGCGCGTCGCGACTAACCACTCTGCGGTGCGCGACGAAAGACGCCGGAGGAAGCTGCATGCTTCTTCCGGCGTCTTTCGCTTCGCTTGTCGCATTCCTCCCCTCGCCCTCCGGGAGAGGGGTTGGGGGTGAGGGCTGAATCACAGCTTCAGCGAACCCTTCGTCGCAGGGGCGGGAGCGACATAGGACGGGGCGACGGATTCGCTCACGGCTCCGCCGCAAGCTCCGTTCGCACAACCGCCGGCCGCGTGGCCGCCGGAGAAGCATCCGCCGGAAGCGCAACCCGATCCGCAGCCGCACTGGCTGTTGACGCCGGCATAGAAGAGCGATTTGGCACAGCACGGGTCGGGGTCGCCGCAGACGTCGCACAGGCCGGAGTAACGTCGGCAACCGGTCAGCATGCCGGCGAAGAAGGCCAGCAGCACAAGCGAATACATGGCACGTCGCATGGGAACGATCCTTCCTTGGGGGAACAGCGGGCTTGGGGGAGCCCGGGGAGATTCCGCGATCGACATTGTCGTCGCCTATTGCATCGGAATGGGGGGAATCGCTGCTTGAGGAATAATCCGAAGCGTCGGCGAATTCGTCAGACGCGGAAAAATGGGAAAGCCAGGCCCAAGCGGAAGCGTTTCTCGTAAAGATGGAGGCGTCGGGAGTACGAGACAATGCAACAAGGTTAGCCGCGACGCGTCGCAGGTAACCGCTACCGGTCCATCACGTACCAGGATTCTCATGGACGCCATTCTTCTCGCTGCCGGTTTGGGTACCCGTCTTCGTCCTCACACGCTGACGACGCCGAAGCCTTTGCTTCCGGTGCAGGGTCGGCCCATCCTCGATTGGACGCTTGGCGCCCTGCCCCCTTCGGTCGATCGCGTGATCGTCGTGGTTCACTATCTTGCCGAGCAGGTGGAGGCGTATCTCGCGGGGCAGAAGTGGATCAAAGATTGGGTGACCGTACCCCAGGGCGATCCGAAGGGGACGGGGGACGCGTTGCGGAAATGCCAGTCGCATGTCCGCTCCGATCGCTTCCTCGTCATCAATGGCGACGACCTCTTCGGCGCCGTCGACCTTGCCGCCCTCGCGGCGACGCCGATGGGCGTGATCTGTCAGGAAGTGCAAGATCCCACAAAATACGGCATCGCTTTCCGCAACCCGGACGGCACGCTCGAGAAACTGGTCGAGAAGCCGAAAATGGAAGGCCCCCAGCTAGCGAACACAGGGGCGTACCTTTTCCCTCGCCGTGTCTTCGACCTCGAAATTCAGCTTTCCCCACGCGGCGAATATGAGATTACCGACTTCGTCAGCCAACTCGCGGCACAAGGCCCGTTCCATGTGATCCGCAGCACCTTCTGGTTCCCCATCGGCACCGAAGAAGCATGGAACGCAGCCCAGAACAAGGACCTCACGAAGGTATTGAAGGGACGCTGACATTGCTCTTGCGATTCGGGAGGGCGAGGCTCCCGCCGAGCCGTGAATGCGGGAGATTATCGACTTTTTCGCCGCAATCGTGCCCCCGGCGGAGGCGCGTTCCTCGGACGCTGTTTCAGCTCGCCGACTACATGACGCTTATTCGACGCCGCGAGGAAGCGACCGTAACCTTCGAGCGAATGCTTTGGCTTCGCAATCATGTCTGCTCGCTCAGCGAAGAGCACGACACGCGCGAACGCCGGCTGGCCGGAACATATATCTAGTTATTGTAACCTGCGGATGCGAAATGACTATCTGGGTTGGAAGAACAGAAAGGTGATGATCACAAACGTCGGAATTAGAATCAGCATCGAATACTTCATGTAACCGAAGAATGACGGCGTCGGATATCCCATACTGTCTGCAATCGCCTTCACCATGAAATTCGGCCCATTGCCGATATACGTATTAGCACCCATAAGCACCGCCCCTGCGCTTACCGCCGTCAGCAGCATGGGCGCTCCCGCCTGCAAGGTCGGAATCGCGGTCTCGCTCCCCGCCGCGATCGACGCGAAGACCAGATACGTCGGCGCGTTGTCGAGGAAGGACGACAACGAGCCCGCGAACCAAAAATACTGCCAGGGCTGCGTGATGCCGAGCGATTCGCTGTTTGCGGAGAGCAGATCAAGGGCGGGCGTCATCGTGATGAAGATGCCGAGGAAAAGCACCGCCACTTCGACGATCGCTTCCCAGGTAAAGTCATTGTCCCTACGCAGCGATTTGGGTGTGAGCAGAACCGATGCCAGCGCAAGACCAGCGAGTGCGCCCACGCTGCCCCAAGGTCGAGGGATCGCGTACGGCCCGGCAATGCTCTCCGCTGCCATGAGAACGACGCCAATCACCCCCGCGAGCAGCGCGAAGTTGATGTGACCGTGAAGGCTAAGCGGTTCGGGTGTGGTCGGATCCATCGGCGGTTCGCCTCGAAACGCAAGCGAATCCCAGACCCAGAAAACCACCAACACGATCCCGACCGCCGTCCCCCAGATCGGCCAAAGCCGCAGCGTCCAGAAGAAATCGACTCCCTTGAGAAATCCAAGGAAAAGGGGTGGATCGCCGAGCGGAGTGAGCAATCCGCCGAGATTCGAGACGAGAAAGATGAAGAACACCGGCAAATGAATCCGCCGCGTACGAAGCCGATTCATTCGCAGGAACGGGCGGATCAGCAACATGCTCGCCCCGGTCGTCCCAACTAAATTCGCCAGGGCGGCGCCGAACAACAGAATCAGCGCGTTGGTCGTCGGCGTCGCCTTGATGTCCCCCTTCAAGACGATGCCCCCCGCGATCGCATAGAGGGCGGTGAGCAACACCATGAACTCGACGTATTCGATCATCGAGTGCTGAATGCGCTCTAGTGCATGTTCGTGGTGCTGGACATGAAGCCAGCCGAACCAGGCAAGAATCGGCGCCGACCAAAGCAGCGAAAACAACAGCTTGCGGAGGTTGCCATGCCATAGCTTCTCTGCCAACACCGGCATGAGAGCGATGCTCAACAGTAAGCCGCAGAAGGGCATCACGGTCCAAAACGGAAGCGGCAGTGACACCGGCTCCTGGCCGAGAATCGCATCGCTGGCTGCCAGACAAAACGAGGCAACTGCCGGATTCATCCAGCTCATAGATTGCTTTCGCAAAAGCCGAGGGAGAGGCGGCGTTGCGGCGATTGTAGACATGGGGACTTGAGAAGGAAGGCAGAACCCGCCTCTGATTTTCAAAGCGGAAAACGCTACGGTATGTTACTGCACGTCCATTCCCATTCGCTCACACCATGGGCATTCAACGCCATGTATGCAGGCACACCGTGTAGCTCTATGTAGGGCAAAAGCTGCTTTCAGAATTGATAAACTACGGCAGCCAAGAGATTTACACCCCAATCCGAAAGCTGCAACCACCCCTGGCATCATGGTTGCAACCCACGGCCTCCCATCTCCAGAACGTTTGGTCTCTTACGCCGAACGAGTGGCGTCGCTGCTCCGCGGAAACCCTCCTCACACCCAATATTGGAGTCCACCTCACATGAGGCACGTCTCGTGGCTTTCTCTCCTCCTGGCATTTCTATGCCTCGTACCCACCACGTGGGCTCAGCCACCGGAGCCGAAAAAAGAGAAATCGGTCGAAGAACGTCTCAAAGACGCCGAAAAAACGATCGAAGAGTTGAACAAGACTGCAAGCGATCTCGCGACCTACAAGGGTGACTCCAAGGTAGCTGCCGACACGCTCTGGGTCATGATCACCGGCATGTTGGTATTCTTCATGAACCTTGGCTTCGCTTGCGTGGAATCCGGCTTCTGCCGGGCGAAAAATTGCGTCAATATTCTCTCGAAAAATTTCATCGTCTTCGCCGCCACCACCATCGGCTTCTGGGCAGTCGGTTGGGGATTGATGTTTTCCAACGGAAACGAGTGGATCGGCAAAGACCACATCTTCATGGTCAAGGGCCCGGACAACAGCCCCGCGACGTCGATCCCCGGATTCGAGGGACAGCTCAAAGCCGACGTCAAGGAGGCGCTCGGCATCGACCTAGGCAACGAAGGCGAAGCCAAGGCGAATGAAAAGGTCGTCGCCGCCGTCGAAGGCTATGTCAAAACGTTCAATGAAACGACCAGCAACAAGGTGAAAGCGAAAGAGAAGGACGAAAAGGGCAAGGAAGTCGAGAAGGAAGTGGACAACAAGGTCGCAGTCAAAATCGAAGCGGGCGGCAAAACGCTCGAAAAAGACTACATGACCAAAGACTTTTACTGGGGGGCGTACGGCGGTCTTTCATGGCCTGGCGTACCGCTCTGGGCGAAGTTCTTTTTCCAACTCGTGTTCGCGGGCACTGCAGCTACCATCGTCTCCGGCGCCGTCGCGGAACGCATTAAGTATCACTCCTTCATCCTCTTCAGCTTCATCATGGCCATCGCAATCTACCCGGTCGTCGGCCACTGGGTCTGGGGCGGCGGCATTCTCCAAACGAAGGGCTTCGTCGATTTCGCAGGCTCCACTCAGGTCCATTCGATCGGCGGATGGGCAGCATTGATCGCCGTCATCGTGCTGGGTCCCCGCATCGGCAAATTCGGCCCCAACGGGAAGATCAATGCGATCCCTGGTCACAACATCACCGCAGCCACCATCGGCTGCTTCGTACTTTGGTTCGGCTGGTTCGGCTTCAACCCGGGCAGCACGATGGCCGCTGACCCCTCCGCGATCACCGAAGTCGCGATCACGACGAACCTCGCCGCGTGCGCCGCGACGCTGACCGCGACGGTCACTGCCTGGATTATCCTTGGCAAGCCTGACATCGGCATGACGCTCAACGGCTGCCTCGCCGGCCTTGTCGCTATCACAGCTCCGTGCGCCTTCGTCACGGCTGAAGTTTCGATCCTCATCGGCGCCATTGCCGGCGTTGTGGTCGTGCTTGCCGTCATGATGTTCGACCGCCTCCGCATCGACGATCCCGTGGGAGCCACCTCGGTCCACCTCGTTAACGGCGTCTTCGGCACCATCTGCGTCGGCCTATTCTCCACCCCTGACCGCCTCGCTCGAGCCGGCAACGCCGCGTTTAAGCCCGGCCTCTTTTATGGCGGCGGCATGGACCAACTCATGGTTCAGCTCCAAGGCGTCGTCTACACGGCGGTTTACGTCATGGCGCTGTCCCTCGTTGCTTGGCTCGTCCTGAAGTACACCGTCGGCATCCGCGTGTCGGCTGAAGAAGAAACCGAAGGCCTCGACATCGGCGAACACGGCAACGAGGCCTACTTCGGCTTCACCATGGCCCGCGAAGGCACCGGCACCGGCGTTGAGCCGAAAGCCGCGCTGCTGCCGCCGAATGCCCAGAAGCGATTCACGGTCGTCCTCGACGGCATGCCGACGGAGAAGATCGCCGCAGTCTGGTCCGAATTGTGCCAACCGAAGAACAAGCCGAATAAAGAGTTCCTCGAAGTTTATCCAAAGATGACCTCGCTTGTCGGCAATCGCTTCGGCTTCATCGACGGCGACCCCTCGAAGGTCGGCACAAGCCTCGCCAAGCTTTTCTCGAAAGAAGGAGCTGTGAAGGCGACGATCGAAAAGTAACTCGTCCGTTGCAGACGATTCGAACCGCCCGGCGCCTTCACCGGGCGGTTTGCATTGGGACGGTTTTCTTCTCAGCACGCTGCGCAAACAAGTGCCGCCCCCGGCACTCGTACGCAAATGGACTCTTCTTCGGAACCTGCGAGCCTTTGGTCGCGCATCGTGTTAGAAATCCACGTTGAATCGCAGGCCGAAACCTTGGATCTCGCCGTCCAATTGCGTTCCGATGTTGTTCGGTGAAAAGACACGGTTTTGCCAGAAGTAGTTGGCCTGGATGCGAGCATTGGACGACAGGTACCAGTTGACGCAGAGCGTGGCCGCGTTGCTGGCTCCGCCATTGATGCCGTTGTTGATGAGATCGACGTAGTCGTAGCGGGCGCCGACTTCCCATGCGCCGCGGCTGAAGATCACGTTGCCGTCTTCGCCCTTAAGGAAATAGAACTGCCGCTTCGGTGTTACGCGGGCATAGCCGGGGCGGTCCTTCTGATACTTGCGATGATCGGCGGTGAGGAAGTACAAGCACTCCACATATCCGCCCTGCGTCGCATACGTGCCGACATATTTCGTTCCGGTCGGCAGGGTTCCGTTCGCGTTCGGCAGACTGCCGGTGTAGGCGTTCGTCACCCAACTCGTCGCGATTTCGGCAGCGAACGTCAGCCGATGCCAGGCCATCGCGAATTCGAGATTGGCGATCTCCTGCGAATCGTTGGTGAAAATCGTTCCCGAGTTCACCAGGTTCGGCGTCTGAAACGACGTTCCCGTTCGCACCATCGGCCGAGCACGATAGCGAAGCTGCTTGTCGTGCGGATTGCGGTGACTGTAGTCGGCCCCGATGTGCACCCACTTCTCGTCTTCTTCATCCCAAATGGGCAGCGCGGTCACGCGTCCGTCGTAAGCGTATTCGCCGTCGCCAACCGCGTAGTAGCTGCGGTTGCTGTTGTTGTTGCTGTGGAAGAAACCGAACAGGCCATACACGCGGTCGTCGAGAATCGTGTTCTGAACGGTCACGCCGTTGGAGAAGTTGAAGTCGCCATTGAACGCGTCGAACATCAGACCGCGTTCCAGCCAAACCTGGTTGTTGTCCGCAGTTGCGGTGACGAAGTTCAAACTCTCACGATGCCGGCCGACGCGGACGTTGCCGACGAACGGAAGCTTCATGATGCCGAGGTAGACTTCGTTGAAGCCGACATCGTCGCTCGGATCGAAATCGTTGATCGTCGGTGTCGTTGAGGTAGGATTGATGCCGAGCGTGCGGCGACGCAGATCGAGCGCCTGGGCGAATTCGTACTGGGCGAAGAACTCGAGTTGCTCATACATCTCGCCCGCAAACCGCAGGCGTGCCCGGCGAAACTCGAAGCCATCCTGCAAGCCGAGGTTCGGATCGGCGAAATTGTTGTAAGAGCCGATCGAGCGATTGATGTTGTCGCTCGCATGAAAGAACGACATGTCGAACTGAATCGTACCGCCGACGGACCATTTAAACGCCTTGTCGGCCGTTTCGAACTTCACCCCGTTCTGCCAACGACCGTTCATCTTCAGGTCGGAACCGACCTCGAATTCTTTGGGGCCATCCTTCTTCTCTGCCGCCTTCGTCTCCGGAGATTTCACCGTCTCCAGTGCGGCGAGCTTTTTCTCCATGAGCGAAAGCCGAGCCTGCAAATCCTCCGCGGATTCCCCCGCGACCAAGGGCTGCGATTGCGGGGGAGCTGGTTCCGGAGCCGCTGTCGGCAGGAGGTACGGCGAAAGTGGTCCCGGCGGCGGCACGGGCAGATCCTGCGACCACGACCGAGAGACCGCAATCATGATGACAAAGGCGGGCAGAAACGTTTGGATTCGCATACACGCACCAGGAGGTTCCGCACCGCGCACGCGGTGCCCAACGACGGCGGGCCTCCGGAGTTCCGGTCAGCATGTGGGCTAACGAACGGATCGGCGTAAACGAATTGGGGGCTTTAAGCGACTTTTGCCGGATCTAACAAAAATTCGGGAAGTGACGATCGTAGCAGTTAGCTAATCCGGTTCGTTAACCCAAAGCCCCAGGGTAAGCGCAGCGTACTCCGGGATGGAAACGCCGATCCCCACCGTGCGTTCGCTTACGTTTTGGGTTTCGACTACGCGGCGCGGCGTTCCGAATCGGCGGAGGCGCGATCGCGAAGCCCATCTTCCGTGAAGTGTTCCGTCTGCGCCCTGCCATCGCCTTTGCGGATGCCGAGCAGCACGAGCAAGCGTCGCCGCAGATTGCGCAGCGGGGCGGCGAAAAAGCGGTGGACGCGAAGCCACATCGGGCGTTCGCGGTCGATCAGTGCCAGCGCTTCCTCGCGCGGCATTTCCACCGCTTTCAGCGTATGTGTCAAGAGGTGGTAACGGTCGCCGGCCTGAAATCGCTTCAGCAGCCAGCTTCGGCAGGTTCCACCCGTTTGGCTTCGCGTAAAAACTCACCTGAAAATCGACGAGGTAACCGCGGCCGTCATCGCCGACGACGATGTTCTCTCGCTTATGCAAGTCCATATAGGCGACGCCGCGGCGTGCACCTCGGCGAGGCATTGCTCAAGCTCGGGGGAAAAACACGTCGCTCGGGTTTTCCTTCTCCCCGAGCGGATGCCCATCGACGAACCGATGCGCACCGCATTTTTTGCACGACGCCATCGACCGACACCGCCCCGCACGGCGGGGCAATACACGGCAGATCGGCGAGCAGGCGATAGAACCAGCCCTCGCGATACGCCAGCCAACGTCCCAGCCAGCCCATCGGGATGAAAAGCACCCATTGCTTGCGATTGAACTTGCAGATAATCTTGCCGCCCGCATTGCCGTAAATGGAAGTAGCGGCCCAGGAATCGTGTTTCAGAATTTCGACGAGATCGAACGTCTCGCCATCGACTTCGACGCGCGCGGGCGGTTCGCTCTTCCGAGCGGCTCGAAACAGCGACGGTCGAGGTCGTCCTTCGCGGTTGCATCCGACATGGCGATCCCTTCGCAGAATCCCCGCATTCCGGCGGGCCGTCTGTTATAGCCGAAAAGGGCAAATGATCGGAAGCCCAGAGTGGTCTTCACGCTCCGCATAAGGTCAGCGGCCACGCGCTCGCAGTCCGCCCTTCGGGACCAACCAACCTTCTTAATCACTTTTACTCACATCAATTTCGACAAGTTAGATCAACGTGTCGCCACGAAAGCTGCGCCTGGTCGCGGAATCACATCGATTAGTAAGAGGAACCGGGAGAGAGACGGCGTTGGATGAGGCGTTCGAGTTCTTCGGTGGTGGCACGGTCGGGAGCACCTTCATGCCGCCAGAGGATCCAGCCCTGTTCGTCAACCACCACCATTGTCGGTACCGCGCGGATGCCGAATTGTTGGCGAACGACGCAGGACGGGCTGGTCGAGAGGAGTTGGCGGTAGTTGAGCTGCAAGCGCTGCGATAGCGAATTGACGCGATACGCCATTTCCTGGGCGGAGTCGCCCCCTTCGCAGGCGATGCCGACCACTTCGAGGCCGCGAGGGCCATACTGGTTTTGCAGACTGCGAAGCACCGGCATCGTCTGACGGCACGGGATGCAGTTGGTGCTCCAGAAATCGATCAACATCAGTCGGCCGCGTTTGCTGGACTTGAACTCCCACGGTTCGCCGTTGATGTCGTTGAGCGCGAAGTTGACCAGCTTGTTGCCGACGAGCACGATCGACGGCACACGGGTCGGGCCGGAGCTGATGTTTCCCGGCAGCGCGGGCTTCGTGACGGGATCCGGGATGCTCGGGCTCGGAACCGGCGCCTTGGGATTGGGAATATCCAGCACCGGCAGACCAGGGCGGTTTTCAAGCGTCACGCCCGGCACGAACACCGGCGGCGGGCCGTTGTTATTGCCGGCGGGGACGTTGATCTTGAAAGGCAGTTCCGCGTCGTTCGCTCCCGCGGATTGGCCGAGCGGCGGGATGTTTCCGTTGGCCGGAGCACCGGGACTCCAGGTTCCGCCCTGATTCAGCGGCTTGATGGCGCTGGTTCCTTCGAACGACTTTTCGTCCTTCTTCTCTTCCGTCTTCTTTTCTTCCGCTGGGATCTCCGCGGTCGGTTCCTTCGGCGGCGGAATGTCGTCCTTCTTGCCGACGGCGGGAGGGCCCGGAGGAGCGGGTGTGGCGGAACCTGCGAATTCCTCGCTCATCTGGATCAGCACGCGGACATTCGGGGCGGTAAAATAGGCAGTCTGGGCGACCATGCGATCCCCCTGCTTGCCCCGAGCCACCAGCTTATACTTGGCGCCCTGCTTCAAACCTTGAATCGTGAAATAGCCGTCCTTGTTGACGCTCACATCGAGCGGCGATGCCTTGCTGTCGCTGATGTTGACGCATTGAATGGCGGTGTTGCTCGGCGGGCGATTGCTGCCGTCGATCACGCGGCCTGCGAGAATCGCGGAGCCCGGCGGAATGCCGGCGGAAGCAGGCGGAACGGGCACGTTGATCGCTGCCGAGCAGCGGATCGCCCGAACGGAGCTTGTGACCAGGATTCGGATTATCGGCCGTGGGGAGCGAGGGGGCGGAGTGCCGGGGTTGGGCGCCATTCGCGGCATGCGCGTCGCTGCCGCGTCGGCTCATTCCGGCACAGCCGGCTAAGCCAAGCAGCAGCGTCAGCAGCATTGCCGCCGCGATACGCAAATTGTCGTTTCTCCGCAATCCATGCCGCGGCGCCGGCGCTCGACGCACCGTACGGCATCAGAACTCATCGGATCGGCACAGCCCGCGCCTTGAGCAAATCCGATACGAACGGCATTTGGTTTTGGGCGTTCGGTCTTAGGTTTTCGGAAGCCGAAACACTAAAACGATTGCAGTCTCCCGAACGGCAAAAGCCTAAATCCAAAAACCGATTCCCCCATTCAACCATTCCCCCCGCTCGGCCCTCGGTCAACAAAACTTCATGCGTTCTGACAACGAATGGATCCGAATCCGCGGGGCGCGCACGCATAACCTGCATAATGCGAACCTCGACCTGCCTCGCGGCGACCTCATCGTCGTCACCGGGCCGAGCGGTTCGGGGAAGAGCTCGCTGGCTTTCGACACCATCTACGCCGAGGGACGACGCCGCTATCTGGCCACGCTACGCGACCCGGCGGGACGCACGCTCCTCGAACAGATGGGCCGACCCGACGTCGATCGCATCGAAGGCCTGCCGCCAGTGTTGTCGGTGGCGCAGAACGTCGGCACGCCACGACCCCGCGCGACGCTCGGCACGCTGACCGAAATCCAGGACCACCTCCGCCTGCTCTGGGCCCGCCTGGGGACGCCCTACTGCCCCGTCTGCGACCTGCCGATCCGAAAGCACACCGCCGCCGAGATTGTGCGCGAAATTCTGCAGTTGCCGGAGGGGCGAAGATTTACCTGCTCGCTCCGCCTGTTCGGCATTGCAGCGGGGACCATGCGCGGAGGTCTTTCGCCTTCGATCCTCAAGGGCGGGTTTCTGCGGGCCCGCGTCGATGGTGCCGCAGGAGATCTGCGATGTGCCGAAGATCAGATGCACGGAAGACGCACGACATCGATCTCGTCGTCGATCGCCTGGTCGTTCGGCCCACGCTCGCGGATCGGTTGCACGAATCGCTGACGACGGCACTGCAATGGGGACAGGGCCGACTCTTCGTGAGCGATGCGGAGGAAGGCGATTGGATCGACCGTCCGTTCATGAACGCCGCCCTCTGCATGCCCGTTGCGGCGACCCTTCCCCGATTCGGAGCCTCGCCGTCCTTCTTCCATCTCGACAGCCCGAATGGCGCCTGCCCGCGCTGCACCGGATTGGGCCAAGTGTGGTCGCTCGATCCGCAGCGATTGCTGGCCGACCGCACGAAAACGCTCGGGCAAACGCTCGCCCGATTGCAGGACTTGGCTCCGGAAACTGAACTGCTCGATCGCAGCGAATTGCAAGCGCTGCAGGCAGCGTTTCCCGACGTGAAACTCGACAAAGTCGCGCTCGCCGAATGGCCCGCCGCGGCGATCGAGATGCTTCTCGAAGGAAACTCCTCGCAGAAAATCCGCGGCCTTCGCTCCGACGTTTCGCGAGTTGGCGATGCAAGCGAAAGAAGACGAAGACCTGCGCGATCAACCTGAACCGCTCGCGGGCCTGGTCGTCTGCCCGAACGCGAAGGGACACGCCTGCGACTCGATGCCCGATGGGTGCGATTCGAGGACAAGGGCATCTACGAAGTCTCCGCCTCACCGTCGATGATGGAGCTCTTCTTCGCGGCGGCATTGCAACAATGCACCGATCGCGTGCGAACCGCGCTGGTCAGCGAAATCGCATCGCGTCTCCGCTTCCTCCGCGAAGTGGGCTCTCGGCTACGTCACGCTCGACGCCCTGCCGTCACACTTTCGCGAATTGCAGAGCGCATCCGCATCGCCACGCAACTGGGCGGCGGACTGCTCGGCGTCTGCTGCATCCTCGACAGCGAGCCGACCGGCCTGCATCCTCAGGACATCGAACGGTTGCTCGCCGTCCTCCGCCCGATCGCAGGAACATGCGGCACGCTGCTCGTCGTCGAACACGATGAAGCCGATGCGACAAGCGGATTGGCTCGTCGACGTTGGAATCGGCGGGCGTTGCAGCGGCCGCATCCTTCAGCGACGGCAGGCCGGACGCTCGCGAACCCCGACTCCGTGACCGCTCCCTACCTCCGCGGTGACATAGGCATGTTTCACCGCGCTCGGCTCCCTGTCGCCGATGATTCGCCCGCGCCTACGATCTTCGAGGCGTGCAACATCGCACTCGAAGAACATCGACGTCGCCCTGCCGTTGGGTCGATCTGGATCGCGATCGCAGGCGTCATGTCCGGCAAAAGCTCGTTGGTTCGCGAGCGGCGTTCCTGTTCCGCTGTTCGCCGCAACCTGTACGGCATGCTCGCTCCACCCCCGGCGATTTCGCCGTTTTCTGTGGAAACAAGTTTATTAACTTGTTTAAATGGTTTTGCTGACCCAAAGCCTGAAGCACCAACTCGACAAGATAATCACCTCGTCGCCGTTGCGCTATTCTGTTTCGACAAGATCATCGAGGTTATCCAGCCGCTGGGTCGCCCTGCCAGCCTCAGCGCGCTGATTCACTGACGCCTCGACAAATCCGCAAGCTGTTCGCTCAGACGAAGCTCGCTCGCATCCGCGGCTACAAGCCGCCGCGCTTCAGCTTCAAACGTCAAAGGCGGGCGTTGCGAGGAATGCAAAGGCCAAGGCGAAATCCGCCGGCCGCGTCGTTTCTACCGGAGCTTGGCCGCTCCCGTGCTCCGTTTGCCGCGGCAGCGCATTCAACGACGCAACGATCGAGATCTCAACACGGCCAATCAATCGCCGACGTGCCGACGCCTTCGACCGCGAAGCCTGCATCGCGCGCCAGCGCCAATGTTCACGATCGCCCGCGTGCTCGTCGCCTTGGACGACGTGGCCTCGGCTACCTCGGCCTGGGCCAACCTCGCCGCAACCTCCGTCGGCCCAACGCGCGAAGCTCGCCACGGAATCAGTTCGCCACCCGACAGGCCGCACACTGCTGATCCTCGACGAGCCTGGATCCTTCCGGCTACATCGCCGCGACATCGCCGAACTGATCCCGTGCTCGACGCCCTCGTCGCCGCGGGAAATACCGTAGTCGTCGTCGAACATCACCTCGACATGCTGAAAGCCGCCCGGGTCATCGAACTCGGCCCCGAAGCCGGCGCCGCGGGCGGACAGGTCGTCGCGATGGGGACTGCGGAGGATTTGGCGAAGAACCCCGCGAGCCCCACGGGCGGTTTCGGCCGCGAAGCGATCAACCGTCATCACCGCCCCAACCGCCAACAGTCCGCCTGCGCTTCGTCGTATTCCCGAATTCTCGTTTCCCAGCCGGATTCCCGCATGAAGGGCGTTGCAAGGATCGATGATGTGTAGACCTGATCGATCTTCACGAGGTCGGGTGCGCTGCCGTTTGCCGAACAGGACCGACGCAGGGTGACGTTGTCGATGACGACATCGTACGCGCTCGATGTCGCGATGCGTGCCGCCAACCGGAACTTCGATTGCCAGGGCGCCTGCCCAGGAGAAGAATGCCTTTTCTTCGAACGCACCCGACCCCTGTCGTCGTCACCGACCAAGAGCCCGGCCGCGGTGCGCCACATCGAAGAACGTGGGCGACGTTGGCCGGATATTTCGGTCATCGTCATCACAGGCGTTCACGAAGACGAATCGTCGAATTCCTCGCCTGAAGCGCGAACCACTTCTTCCGAAGCCGATCCGCCCGATGAATACCCGCCAGCAGCGCCAGCATTCGCTCCGCCGATTGCCATCGCCGAGTCGAGCAGCGGGTTGGCGTCCACCAGGAACTGACGCGCAAGTGAACGGGATCAGCACCGGCAGCGCCAGGCGGAAACCTACCGAAAAGCCATCGCCACCTGTTTCGCACCGAAGTCCGCGACCCTGCCACGGCGAGCCATTCGCCCCGCGTGCGAGCCTTCGCTCTTCCGCCTCGGCACCGCCCTCCGCACCTGATGCCCGCGGTTCAGCGCGGTAACCGCGCCAGCAGTTGCAGCTTCACGACATCGGCAAAATCGGCGTGCCGGATGATATTCTCTATAAGGCGTCGTCGCTGACACGCGAGGAACTCGATAACGTCCGCGATCAACTGATCGCCGGCGAACGACTTCGTCCTGATCATCCGCCCCGCCGACGTGCTCGCGGCGGTTCGCCATCATCATGAACGATTCGATGGCGAAGGGGCTACCTCGACCGCCGCTTGCTGGGCGATCCCACTGCTCGCCCGCATCATCACCATCGCCTGATCTTCGACGCCCTCACGAGCGAACGCGTGCCATCATGAATCTGCTGCTGATCGAATCGGTGCTGGAGAAGCTGCTGAAGGGCAAGTGAGCCGTCAATTCGACCACGCCTCACGCCGATCTTCGTGGATCTAATCCGCTTCGGCAACAGTCCGAAACCGTAGGCTGCGTCGATACAGCGAGACGTACCGCCACAGGTTCTCGTGGGACAAAGAAGTGAGTTGATTCGCCGGATTTTTGGGCTTCGCAACATCCAGGACGGTGCGTAACGCAAGCGTGCTCGCACACCTTACAAATAGGCAGAGCATCAATCGCCTAATACTGCTTTTTCGCCGCCTTCACCTGCTCTTCCGGGTCCCGGCATGGAACCAGCATTCACCCACCGCGCGTTTCCTCTTCATGATTGGCGAATCCATCGCGGAACCAGTGTTGTCGAAAGGCGGACAGCGGGGATTCCTTGCTTTTGAAGATCAATCATTGCGACGACGGCAATAGCGCCGCTTCGTGCCGGTGCCAGCGCAGCCGACGCCGACGCAGAGGAATTGCGTTCTTTCCTGAATTCCTGCGCAGCTGCCACGCGATTCCAGCGCGTATTTCGCGGCGTTCGGCAGTCGTCAGCGACCGAGCACGATTTTGTCGCGGCGTTGATACCACGACCATCCCGCTGGCGGGTTCCGCTGTTCGGCGAGCAGACTTGATCACCATGATTCCAGCAGCGCTGGTGGTGGTCTTCATCAGGCATCCGCATGATTGCTCGCCGGCACGCTGCGGCCGATCAGCACGATCTGCTCAACCAGTGAATCCTCGCCTTCGATCCTGCCGATAACGGATGATGAAGACGACCGCATCGAGCCCGCCATTCTGCGCCCAGCACAGCAACATCGCCATCCTCGCTGAGCGATTGCAATCATGGCGCTGCCCGAAAGCCGCTTTAACGCGATACAGCGGTTGATGGATCTTTCCTGCTCCAGACATGGCTGATGCGGATCAGCACCATCTCCGCGCGGCTTGTTCGTCCACTGATTCCGGCATCATCGGAGCCGGATGGGCCTGGATGACCTTCGTCTCAATCGCCGGCACCGCCTCGACGGGGAGCCTGAGCGAGGACGAAAACGACAACGACGGTGAACGCGGCTTGCAAGGCCGAATCAACAAGGAACAACGATCGGCGCCCAGGGGCGACTGCAGAGCGAGCTCTGGGATTCAGACGGCAACAGGCTCCGCAGCGATTTCGTCTTGAGCTGCTGCTCGCTCCCCGAGCTAGGGGAAACGATCCGTCACGTTGAACAAGCCCGCATCTTCGCGGCAGGCCCATCCTCATCTGTCCGAATCTTCCTGCAGAATAACCTTCACGCCCTGTCCTGGAGGAACGCGGCTGGCGGAACGAAGGATCGGCGATCTTTCGTTGATGCCCCCATGGAGTGGCCGCACGCCGTGTGCTGGAGCTTCGCCTCGGCGCCGTCGCGGAACGCTCTTCCCCGCCGTGTATCGTCGGCCGAGGACATCGAACGACGTCCATCGCGCCTCGGCATGGCCGAAATCGCCGAGCGGGGCCGCGGCCAGCCATCTTCGCGAATGTCCAGGCCTGCGAAGGACGGCAGCAGCGACCGCAAGTCCACGTGGGATCTGCAGGCCGCGCAGGCATGCCACGCGATTGGGACGTTCCTGCAAGCCATGTCGGAACGTGCCGCCGCGGCGGAAGAGAAGCAGAAGGCGGGGCTCGATTCTCGGATTCGCCCAGGGCCAACGTTGATGTCGTTCGTCGGCATCGACTCGATGGATCTGGTGCCGGTCCAGCTTGAGTTCGAGCAGCAGGCGATGACGTTGAGCTGCCGATGGGGGCCGCAGTGGGGAGACGCCGTTGCGCTCTCCCACACATGATTCCGCCGCTGACGCAACCCATCCAGTCGACCTTGAGGAAGCCGCCTTCGCAGGATTTGCAGCCTTACGAACATTTGCCGAATCAGGTCCCAGCGTATCCTCGGTAAACAACTCCGCTATGCGATGGAGGTGTTCGCCATTTGTCTTCGCCTCGCATTTCGCGACGAGATTTGGTCCGGAGATCGTCGCCATGCAGGAACCCTGGCCTCGCTAACGACAGCTTCGTCGCCCATGGTCGGCTCAGTTGAATTGAAGCAAAACCTGCAGAAATCGCACCCCACCCTCTGGACCCGCTATCGCCCTGGCATCGACGCCACCTCCGCTTCACCAACGCCGTCTGCCGGAACAACGCCGCAAATTCCGCGCGGTGGTTGGCGAAATGGAAGAAATCGGGGGCTGAGCGTTTAATCCACGCATTAGGTGGTTGCCCCCCTCGCCCCTTTGGGGGAGAGGGGCTGGGGGTGAGGGACCCGCCTCCGTGCACTATCTCAGCCTGGGCCGCCAAGCCCCACCGTAGCCGCAGCGTGACGGTGGGACGTTTGGCGGCTCGGCCCGCGAGAGGTAAGCGGCAGAACGCTATGCGATCGCTTGGCATTCATCCGCCATTTCTCGCGGGAGCCGCAAGGGCTACTTAGAAGAGCAAGATGGAAACGCGCTTCCCCTCGCGTCGGTTTCCTGCAAAAATTGCATTTGCTTCGCTTCGTCATGTCCGAACTTGCGTCTTGTAGGGATGAACCTCTCGTATGAGTTCGACCGACGCCCTCTCGCCGGCTTCGCTCGATCGCTTCCGCGATTACCTGCGATTGCTCGCTCGTTTGCAGGATCGATCCGCGTTTGCAGAGCAAGCCTCCTCGATCCTCGGACCTCGTCCAGCAGACGCTCCTCAAAGCGACCGGCAGTCTCGATCAATTCCGCGGGGCGAACGAAGCGGAACTTGCGGGCTGGCTCCGTCGAATCCTCGCGAACAACCTGCACGACTTTCTCCGCAAGCATCGCAAGGAACTCGACCTCGACTTTTCGATCGTGGATGCCGTCGGTCGCCCCTGTCCGCGCGGCTCGAACAATGGCTGGTGACGCAGAGCCATTCCCCCAGCGATGCCGCTCAAGCGCAACGAACAACTGCTGGTCCTCGCCCACGCTCTGCTCAGCTTCCCGAGGATCAGCGTCAGGCGGTCGAGCTTCGCTACTTGAAGGATCTGCCGGTCGCCGAAGTCGCTTCGATTCTGGAGAAGACGGAACCCGCCATCGCCGGTCTGCTCCGCCGCGGCCTGCAACGCCTCCGCACCCTACTCGATCGCCGCAGCGAGATCTGACAGCATGGCGACGACGCTCTCATTTTGCCGGCAACTTCTCCTGGTTTCCAAATCAACGAAGTCCGTAGGGTGTGTCGAGCTTAGCGAGACGCACCGTTTCGTCGCGCTCGCGGAACATTCACCCAATGTTTGGGGTTATCGTCATGGGGGTAGTAACGGTGCGTCTCTGCCAAGCTCGACACACCCTACGAGTCCCGTTCCAGTGTATTCGTGGATTCGAAATCAACGAAGCATCAAACAAGATAGCAATCTTGTTTCTACGCAGACAAGTACCCTGCTATGGCGAGGTCTCGCATGATCGAAGTCCTCGACGACCGCGAGCGGAAGCTCGATGAAGTGCTCGCTCAATGGATGCAGGCTCAGGCCCGCGGCGAAACGCCTCGGCCGGAGGAACTATTCGCAGCGCATCCTGAGATCGCGGCCGAGTTGCGCGATTTCTTCGCGGATCAGGCGAGGTTCGAGTGCGTTGCTTCGCCGCTGCGCGCCCTCAATGACGTCGTCGCGCCGTTCGCGGCAGGCAAAGTTCTTGGCGAATACGATTTGCTCGAACCGATCGCTCAGGGCGGCATGGGCATCGTCTACAAAGCGAAGCAAATCCGCCTCGATCGTCTCGTTGCCTTGAAGCTCCTTCGCGGTGGGCCGCTCGCTTCTCCGGAAGATCGTCGGCGGTTTCGCGCAGAAGCGGAAGCGGTGGCGTTGCTCGATCATCCCGCCATCGTGCCGATTCATGAGATCGGCGAAGCGGAGGGGCAGCTCTTCTTCAGCATGAAGCTCTACGCGGCAGGAAGCCTCGCCGGCGCGATCGCCGACGGCAGATGGGCCGGGCCCGCGCGCGAGAAGCAACGACGGGCCGCACAGCTTGTTCTCGTGATCGCTGAAGCCGTGCATCACGCACATCGCCACGGCATTTTGCATCGCGACCTGAAACCGGGGAACATCCTGCTCGATTCCGACGGCAAGCCGCACGTCGCCGACTTCGGCCTCGCGAAAGACTTGCGGCGCACCGGCGACGTCACGCGCACCGGCGTCATTCTCGGCACACCCAGCTACATGGCGCCCGAGCAAGCCTCCGGACACCCCGGCGCGGTCACGGTCGTTGCGGATGTTTACAGCCTGGGCGCCGTCCTCTACGAATTATTGACGGGACGCGCGCCGTATCGCTCCGACAATGTGCTGGAAACCTTGCACAGCCTGATGGAAGGCACGCTCGCTCGACCCGGCAGCCTTGATCGCACGATCCACCGCGACCTCGAAACGATCTGCCTTCGCTGCCTAGAACGCGACCCCGCTCGCCGCTATCCCACTGCGGAAGCATTGGCCGACGATCTACGTCGATTCCTCGAGGGGCAACCGATTCTGGCTCGGCCCGTCGGGCCCATCAATCGCCTTTGGCGATGGGCGAAGCGACAACCCGTCGTCGCCGCGTTGACCATGTCGCTGTTCGCATCGCTCGCCATCGTCCTTGCGCTCGTCGCTTGGCAGTGGCGGCGAGCCGAACGACATGTGAACGATCTGCAGGACGAAGCGAACAAAACCGCGAAGCAGAAGCAGATCGCCGACGCCAACTTCGCCAAGGCTCACGAGGCGATTCGCCAATTCTTCAGCACCGTCGGCGATCAAAAGCTCCGCGAGTTGCCCAATGTGCAACCGCTTCGCCGAGAATTGCTCAGCAAGGCGGCCCTCTACTATCGCTGGCTGCAGGAGGAGCGCGGCGAAAACCTCGAGATGCAGGTCGAACTCGTCGAAGTCTTCCGCAGACTCGGCGGAGTGCTAGTCGATACCGGCGATCGGCAGCAAGCGGTCGAAATTCTGCAACAAGGCGACGCCATGGCCGCCCAGGTAGTCCTCCGCAAGCCAAACGATCCCGAGTTGCTTGCCCAGCGCACTCAAATGCTCAATGCTCTGGCCGTCAGCCTGAATTCGTTGGGTCGCTACCCGGAGGCCGCGGAGACGTATCGCAAGGCGGAGGAATTGGGCCAGCAGACGGTGGCGCAGTTTCCGAATCATGACGAAGCGATCTTCGGCCTTGTGCAAGTCCTGCTCAATCTCACCCTGCGCGACGACGAACTCGGCAAATCCGACGACGCCACACGCCGTCTTGCCCAGGCGGAGCAACTCGGCAAACGCCTGCTGCAAATCCGCCCGCATTCCGCCGATTTCAACGGCATTGTGGCCGGCATCCACTCGCATCAGGGTTCACGTCTTCAGAAGCAGGACCGACCGCAGGAAGCGCTCAAGGAATATCAATCCGCGCTCCACATCTATCGCGATGTGTCCCAGCAAAACCCCGATGTTCATCGATACCGCCGCGATTTGGCCGAGGCCTATCACAACCAGGGGGTGGCGTATCAGAAATTATCTCGGACGCGCGAAGCCGAGGATTCGTTTCGCCAGGCTTTGAAAATCCACAAATCGCTGGTGCTCGAAAACCCCGAGATTCCGCAATACAAACGCGACCTCGCCGGCAGCCTCGTCCATCAAGGCATCGCGTTCAAACGGATCGGCGACAAAGGGGAAGCCCTAGCCCACTACCGTGAGGCGGCGGACCTTCAGGAGAAACTCCTGCAAGATTCGCCGAGACTCGCCGGCCTTCGTTCGGATCTCGGCAACAGCTATTTCAGCATCGGCGTCCTGCATGGCGAAAGCGGTCAGAAGAACGAAGGCAAGGCCGCCTACGAGAAAAGCCTTGTCCACTATCGAAAGCTCGTCGAAGAAGACGGCGACAACATCGAATACCGCCACTTGCTGGGCCGAACGCTGAACAACCTGGGCACGCTGACGGCGCAGATGGGCAACCTCGCCCAGGGCCGTGCGTACCTCGAAGAGGCGATCGACCATGCCCAACGCGCTGTCGCGAAACGCCCCGACGTCCGCGGATATCGCTTCACTCTTTACAGCCACTACGGAAGCCTCTGCGAAATCGAACGCGTGGACAATCGGCTCGAGCGAGCCGTGGCGCTGACGCTGAAACGCCGCGAGCTGCTGCCGACGGATGGCTACGAATTATTCCGCACCGCCCGCGACCTGACGCTCCTCTCCAACCGCGTCGATCTGGTGCGCAAACCGATGACCGCTGCCGACGAGCAACTCAAGCGTCAAGCCGCCGATGAAGCCGTGGAAACCTTGACCCTCGCCGTCACCCACGGCTTCAAAGACGAAGCCCGCATCCGCGCCGACCGCGTCTTCGACTCGATCCGCGGCCGAGCGGATTTCCGCAAACTGTTTCCTTGATGACAGCCATCGTTCGACTCCGAATAGGTTGACGTCAGAGCCCGAGCGCAGCCCGCTGTTGCTTCTTCATTTTCCGCTGTCCGATACTCGTTCTCCGATCTTCCCCGGTATAGCGCGGTTCGCATTCCGACATTCTTCTCAAAGTCCGATCGGCAATGAAGTTCCCACCCCTTTTGTGCCGATTCAGGCAAAACGGGCGGCTTGGCGAAATCTCGCTTGACGCCTTTTGTGGACTTCTCTACCAAAGGATTGATTTCCGACGTTTGTTGCGTGTTGCGGCGTTTGCGATTCCGAGACGAAATGTCGTCTCGGAGCAATGCCAAGGCCCCGGACGGGTCGCCGAACGACATGCGGAAACCGCGCCGCGAAGGCGGGGTGGTTTCCGCGGAAAAGATACAACCAACCTACCCGAATCCCACGAGGACCAAGGAATGAACGGGGCACGACTCACCGACAGCTTGCTGCCGATCCTCGGCGACTGGAGCGACGACCTCCCCGCGCTCGGCCTTCCCGCTTCCACCCTTCTCCGCGCCGGCCGCAAGGCGAAAAAGGAAGAAGAGGAAGAAGAAGAGGATGACGACGACGGAGACGACGAAGAGGACGACGACGACGGAGACGATGATCTCGGCGACGACGACGAGGACCTCGGCGACGAAGACCTCGGCGACGACGAGGAAGACCTCGACGACGAAGAATTCGACGACGAAGAGGAAGAAGACTTCGAGGACGACGACGAGGAATTCGACGACGAAGAAGACCTCGACGACGACGAGTTCGACGATGACGACGACCTCGACGACGACGATGATGACGACGATGACGACGATGACGACGATGACGACGATTTCGATGACGACGACGATTGATCGCCTTGCTCCCACTTCCATCGGGAAAGGAGAGAAGGTTGATCGAATCGAAGCGTCCGCGCTATAATCGGACAGGCGGCCTGCATGCGAATGGTTCGCGGCAGGCCGTTTCCGTTTCAAGAATGCATTCCCGGAAGTGGAACCGACGCTCCTCGTCAGGACGCCCATGTTTCGCCACATGTGGAACTGGCTCCGCCAGCAACCCGACTCCGTATCCCGCCCCCACAACTGGGCGCGATGGGTCGGCCGAAATTGGGCCCACTGGACCTATGCCACCCGCATCGAACCACACTGGCTGGAACTTAATCACCACACCGTCCCCATTCGCGACCTCGCGCCCGCCTTCCGCGGACTTCGTGTCGTACAGATGTCCGATTTCCACGCGGGGCATCATGTCACCTCCGCGTTCCTGCATGAAGCCGTCGACCTCACGCATGCCCAAAAGCCCGAAGTCATCGTCCTCACCGGCGACTTCATTCACAAGGGCTATCAGCACGTCGAGCGGGTCGCCAAGGATCTGAGCCGACTCAGGGCGCCGATGGGCGTGTTCGCCGTCCTTGGCAACCATGATTTCTCCGTCCGCAATGCGCTCGGCATGCGCCGCTATCGCGACTTGCATCAGGCCGTAGCCGATTCGCTGACGCAGCATGGCATTCGCCTGCTTCGCAACGAGACGCACCCGCTCGAACGAGACGGGCAAAAGCTCTACCTCACCGGCATCGACGATTTGTGGAGTCGGATGATGGACCTCGATCGCTCGTTTTCCGGACTCTGCCCCAACACGCCGCGCGTGGTGCTCGCGCACAATCCGATGACGATCGAAATGCTCAATGGCCGGCGCTGCGATTTGATGCTCAGCGGCCACACGCACGGCGGCCAAGTAAAGCTACCTGGCATCGGCCGAGTCGCGTTGGGACCCAAGGGAAGGCGATTCGCGGCAGGGATGTACAAGGTGGGGGACAGCGCGCTTTACGTCAACAAAGGGGTAGGCTGCGGATTGCGCATTCGGTACGGAGTAAGACCGGAGGTTGCCGTCATGACGCTCGCGCCGTCCGCACCTGAGATGCCGTCCGCAAACGAGAGCACAAAGCCTCAAGCGAACGCTTGACGCGTTGCGTGATTTTCGAGCGACTGCTATACTCCACGCAGTTCCACATCCCGTCTTTCATCGACTGGGAGCATGTCATGTCGAGCCAAGAGAAGAGTTCCCCAAGTGCTGCCGGGACCTCCGCCGTCTCCGACCCGTCGCAGCTCGACTTCGAAATCGATTTCTACTTCGGCATCCTCAAACGCCGGCCGGACTACATCGACGTCCTCCGCGTGCTCGGCAACAATCTTTCGCTGCTCGGTCGATATCCCGAAGGATTGACCATCGACCGCCGACTGGTGCGTTTGCGGCCCGATGATCCGTTCGCCCATTACAATCTCGCTTGCAGTTTCGCGCTGCTGCGTAAAAAAGACCTAGCAATTCGTGCGCTGCGCAAGGCGATCGACATGGGCTACGCCGACCTCCGCTACATGCGCGAGGATCAGGACCTGGAATCGATCCGCCACGACCCGCGTTTCCGACAACTCCTCCGCGACCTCGAAGCCGCCCTGTTGTCGTGCTGAGACGTGTCCGTCTTCCGTGGCGACAAGTTTATTAACTTGTCGGATTGGCTGAGTTTGCGGCGAGCAATGCCCATTTCGAACAAGTTAATAAACTTGTTCCCACGCGAACACTCGGCTTGCGTGGCGACAAGTTTATCAAACTTGTCGGATTTCGTTCCCTTCCGCACTTCGAACAAGTTCAATAAACTCGTTCCCACGAACGACATCGCGAACGAAGGATGCTCCCATGCGGCCATTGATGGCGATTGCGCTGATCCTCGCGGCGGGACTCGGAATCTATACCTACAGCGCCTACAACAAGCCCGATCCCGAACGCCTGCCGCTTCCGCCTGTCTCCGGCATCGAAGAATCATCCGAGTTCGACGAACTGCCGGCCGTTGCCACCAATGCCCAAGAGCCCGCCCCGAAAGCGATCGAGTTCGACGGCAAGCAAGCGATGCGCTACCTCGGCGACGTGTGCGCCATCGGCCCGCGCATCACGGGCAGCGAAGGTATGAAGAAACAGCAGGATCTGCTGAAAAAGCACTTCGAGGATTTGAAGCTGCAGGTGAAATTCCAGACCTTCGCCGGCAAGCAGGTGAGCGTGAATAAGGCGATGGAGATGCAGAATCTCATCGTCTCCTTTCAGCCCGACAAGAAGAAACGCGCGATTCTTTGCTCGCATTACGACACGCGGCCCCATGCCGACCAGGAACCGGATCGCCGCAAGTGGAAGGAACCGTTCGTCAGCGCAAACGACGGCGGATCGGGCGTAGCGTTTCTGATGGAATTCGCGAAACATCTGCCGAAACTGGACCTGGAAGTCGGCGTCGATCTCGTGTTCTTCGATGCGGAGGAATACATCTTCGACCGCGAGACGGATCGCTACTTCCTCGGCTCCCAGCATTTCGCCTTGGCGTGGCGCAAGCTCGGCAAAGATCGACCCGATTATCTGGGCGCCGTCCTGCTCGACATGATCGCAGGCAAACGCCCCCGGTTCCCCGTGGAGCAAAATTCCTACCGAGGAGCGAAGGCCCTCACGCAGCAGCTGTGGCACATCGCGAAGCAACAAGGCTGCGACGCCTTCGTCCAGGAACTCGGCGACAACGTCCTCGACGACCACCTCGCCCTCATCAACGTCGGCATCCCCGCCGTGGACATCATCGACTTCCGCTACCCCCACTGGCACCGCCTCAGCGACACGCCGGAGAACTGCGACCCGAATGGGATGATCCAGGTCTCCAAGGTGCTCGGCGCCTGGCTGCAATCGTTACGGTAGTCTTGGGGGATTTTGAACCACAGAGTCACAGAGACCACAGTGAAAAGGCAGAAGATTGTCAGAAGAAAAAAGACAACAAAACGTGTTCCGCATTCCTCCTTTTGCCTTTCTCCGTGTCCTCTGTGACTCTGTGGTTCAACATGTCTGCACCGACCGTCTAGAATGAATGGCGTCCAGAACCGGTCGCGACACATCTTCGCTGCCATGTCTTGGTCGTTGAGGGCAGAATGTTTGCCGATCAAAAGGAAACCATCGCCCACTGGTACATAAGTTCTCTGGAGTTCGCTGTCGGCAGCGCGCTGGCCGTCATGCTGGTCGCGCTAGGTGTTTTTCTCATTGTCCGCGTCCGGGCGACCAAGCGAACTCTTCGCGAGCGGACCGACATCGCCACCGATGAACGCATCTACCTGCATGGCCAAGTTCGCCGGCGAACGTGGTGCGTCGTCCTTCTCTTCGGCCTGGCACTTCTGCTGGTCGGCAATTTCTTCCTCGAACCGTCGTTCCGAAACTTGGTGCCGGAGGGGGACCAGAAGATGACGGAGGCGCAGCGGTCGAAGGTGAGCATGTTCGTCACCTATTGGGGAGCCGCGGTCGCCATGCTCTTCATGCTGCTCGGCGCCGCTCTCTTCGATGCCGTCGCCACAGCGAAGTACGGAATGCGGCAACGCCGGCGGTTGGAAGAAGACCATCGCCAAGAATTGAAAGCCGAAACCGCCCGCATCCGCCAACGCCGGGCCGAGTTGAACTGATCCAATTCGTCCGCGTTGCGTCTCACTTTGGAAGCATTCGTGCGAGCAGTCGTTTCGCTTCCGCCGCTTCAGTCCATGCGTCCGGCATGAAGCAAAAATCGAAGGTCATCCAATCGGCCGATGAGCGACATAGATCGGCAAGCAGCGGCACCAACGGGACCTTACCCTTGCCGAGACGTTTGCGAAGCGGCAGACCTTGCGGGAGGAGCGAGCCGTCGGCGTCGGCGAGATGGATGTGGGTGATGAGGCCGTCCAAGCTTTTCGCGAGTTCGTAGGCTCCTCCGGTTTCGCTGGCGATGACCTGCGCGGTCGCCGTGTCGAAGAGGACGCCGAAGTTGGCGTTGCCCAGATCGCGGACCCGGCGGGCGAGTTCGACGATTTCGTTCGAGCGATTCAGCGGGAAGTTCGTCTCGAATTCCCAGCATACTTGCACGCCACGATCCGCAGCCGCCTTGGCGCAGCGATCGAATGCTGTCACGGCGCGATCCATCGCGACGCGCGGATCCAAGCCTCGAGGAAGCGTCGGCGTCGCCTCCGCCGTGTCGATGCGGATGCGGCGAATGCCGAGGTCTTCCGCGAATTGCAGATTTGTGCGGAAGGCGTCCACATAACCCGTCGGATCGCTCACGCTGACGAGTTTGCTCGACCACAGATCGGCGACGAGTGCCGAAAACTCCAGCCCATGCGAGGTGACCATCTTCGCGAATTTTTGTCGATCGTCGCGCGTCGGCAGACTTTCGGGAGTGGGATGCGGCGCGAAGGCGCCGAGTTCCACTCCGTCGTATCCGAGGTTTTGCAGATGGTGAGTCAAGACATGAAAATCGGCAGCCGGTTCCTCCTGACCAAACAGAAAGCACCAACTGCCGATGGAGAGCTTGGGCATGATCAGGGAGCCTTGGGCGTGATCTTGATTTCGCTGATCGTCACTCCCTGACGCGGGGCGTCGTCAGCGATGCGTCGATCTCGGGTGAAACAGTAATTCAGCAGGCCTCGGGCATCCACGCCGAAGTAAAGCTGTTCGTTGTCGCTCCGCTTCGTGATCACGACCTTGGCCGCTTCATCATAAAGCGTATCGAGCGCTTCGCGGCCGCCCTTCGCATTCTTTCCGATCTGGTCGCCGGTCTCGGTAAAACCCTTTTTCGGAGCAACCGGATTCTTCGGATCGAAGGGAACTGGCTGATTCGAGAGACTTCCGTGAAGCGACGCTCCGTCACCTTGTTGTCGCGAACCACGATCGTCGTCGCGTGGCCGAAGCCGAAGGCGCTCGACCAGCGGACGGAGTACTCGTAGTTTCCCTTGCACTCCGCCTTCACCTGCTCCCATTTCGCCCGGCTGTCCGCGAGCTTCTTCGGGCGCATCCTGAGCGAATGCAAGACTCGGCATGGCGAGCAACATCATGGACACGATGCGACGCATCAAGGACGCCTCCCGTAATTTCCCAGTCTCGACCAAGCCCCACCGAAAGCCGCACGGTAGGGATCCAGACCGCAGACAGCATCCGGGCGCGCTTACCCTGGTGCAAAAAAGCGTGACGGGTCCGCGTTAGCCCCTCACCCCGGCCCCTCTCCCCAACGGGGAGAGGGGTGCTATCATCGCATGCGCAATCAGTTCCACCCATGCGCTTCGCGGACGGCGATCATCGCGGCGAGGGATATCGTTCCAGGTCTGCTGCTTGTGCATGACCTCATTGGGGAACATGCAACCGTCCCAGCAGATGTGCTTGAACTTGTGGGTCGGATTGCCGTAGCTGTCGCGAAGCCAGAAGCCGGCGTGGTGGGCGATGTTCAGTTTGCCGTTCGATCCTTCGGCGGGCAGTGACGGCCGGTCTTGTCGTGCGAACCGGATCCTCTTCACGGTCGTCGTTCTTGAGCGACATGGAAATCGATCGTCCATGGACGCAGCCGCCGCCGTCAGCGTGGCGAGCCGCTTTGTCGAGCGTGGCGCCGTCTTTTCCAGTCGAAGTTTTCCGGCAGGATGCGGTCTTCCGGGGCGTTGTAGCCGAGGGTGTAAAGCAGGGTGTGGGCCATGTCCGCCTGGAAACCGACGATGCCGGGGCGGTCCGTCAGTTCCAGTTGAACCATGGCTTCCAGCTATGCATGCCGGCCCAGCAGATTTCGCCCTCGGCCGCGAGGCGTTCGCCGTGGTCCTTGGCGATGTCGGCCGCAGCGCGGAAGGTGGCGGCGATCTTCTTCTGGTTGCCTTCGGGATCTTTCGCCCAATCGCCAGGGCTGCCGGCCGAATCGATGCGAACGATGCCATAGGGTCGACCGCCCAATTCGCGAAGCTTCTTGGCGATTCGGCAACCTTTCTGGACCTGCGGAGAAACGCCTTGCGTTCGGCCTCATCCCCCATCGCCGACCCGCGCCGCCGAAGCTGCCCCACACGGGGGCCACGACGGACCCGATGGCGAGGTTCTTCGCCTTCACCTTGTCCACGAGCTTTTCTTGAGGTCGTCGTCCGAGGCGTCGATATCGACATGCGGAGCGAAGAGGAAGACGTCGATGCCGTCGAACTTCGTGCCGTTGACGTCCGCCTTCGCGGTGAAGTCGATCATCTCATCGATGCCGATGATCGGCTCCGCACCCGGCGAGCCTTTGCCGACGACTCCAGGCCAGGTGGCGTTATGCAGTTTCGGAAATGCGTTGCTCATGAGGTCTTTCGTTTTTTGGAACGGGGTTTAAACTGTGTCGTTGCTTGGCGTATGTCGAGTTTGAACATCCCTGGATTGGCGTCCAAAAAAACTTCTACAGTAGGTGACCAAACCAGAAGTCCACTGCTGTTTGATTAATCCCATCGGATCGACGCCACCAGCAGGCGGGATATGCCAAATCCACGAAGCGCCGATTAGGAGTTTCACGATCGGACCAAGGGACGAATCGGCTCATGTATCCTGGATGAGCTTCAGTGCCCAAGATACCACAATACCCAAAGATGGAAACGACATTCTCTCTCTCAGCTTTTGACGATTTAAAAATCTTCGCTAGGTACTTCTGTAATTCGGCAGAAGAGGTGTCCGCCGGAACTTCACCGATCGCACTCAACAACTTTTCCAAGACTCGGACCTGAGCGGACGTCGGAGTGGATCGTGCTTGCCCTTGAAATAATCGCAAGTCCAAGGCAGCATAGAGCGATTGATCGTGACGGACGCCGCCCCATTTGAATCGCTCGAAATTGAGGACATTCAGGTCTTCCTTTTTGGACCTTCCGCCAAAGCAACCGCATATAGCGCATTGCTCACGTCCAAGAGGATTCGCATGCTTCTTGAAATGTTGAAAGACGGCGAAACTGCCTAGCGCTGAACGCCGATCAAGCCGCCTTTCCGAAAGACTCGCAACGAATGCGTCCGCCACCGCTTCCCGTTCAACATGCCTCACGAGTTCTGATAACTGCACTTCCAGTTCGGTATGCGATGTCGATATTGGATCAAACATGACCCCCGCTTGCTTGGCAAATTCAAAATCCTCTGGCGGCGTGGATCTTGACCGCTCGTTGCGCCAACCCGCCGATGTCCAGTATGTGTCAAAGAGCACCTTCAGTGCACGACGATTGACTGGCGTGATGGCTTGTTTCGGCATACGTTACTACTTGCGTCATTTCTTTACGCGGAAGTCTATTCTCAGAATGTTCTAAATTAGATCACCACCGAACAAATATTAGCAATGGAAATTTCTTGGAATTCATCGAATACCGAATCGCCCGGTAAGTAGGCAATTCCGACAACGATGCGGGTCGTCAAAACCATGGCGCCATCCGGCCGAACGATGTCAGCGGTTTCGTTGAATGAAGTTCGCAGTCTAAATGGAACAAAGGATCGCCTTCAATCGATTCCGCAGTTCGGCCGGCGTCATGTGATCCTCGCAATCTGTCGAATCGCTAGCTAAACAAGAGCCGGACAAAGCAATCCAGGAGTTCGATCGGGCGTGCGGCATCCGACGCGATGCTCCCGTAGCCTACGCAGACGGCACGCGAAGGCATTTCCTCCAACGCGGTGATATGGAGCATCGAGACCGTAGAAGTCGGGATCGACTTCGTCGTCCTCCGGCTTGGCAGGAGTTGCCACGGCCACCCATCGTTTGGTGACGATCGCGAACTCAGGGTGCAGTACCGTGTAAGCGTCACCGGAACTGGTAACGATGCGAAAGGGCACGAACGGACTCTTCCGGAGCTTTTCGCGAATGTCGGCTTGGGTAAGCATGGTGGAACCCTGGTTACAATAGGCTCGGCATTCGCTCTTCGATATCGCGAAGAGCGATTGCCGATCGTCAGGACACTTACTTCCTATACGCCCCAATCGTGGGTGCTTCCGGGTTCACTCCTGGGCCGAAGTAGCGGAGGATGACGAGGTTCTCGGAGCCGGTGTTGTCGTAGACCACGCTGTCGCGGGCGGCGGCGTGGCTGACGAAGTATTCGTCTTCCCCGTCAGTTCGCCGAAGCGGATCATCGCGGTTTGCAACGGCTTGCCGTTGATGCTGCCGCTGCCTTGCACCGCGACCATGCCGTAGGCGCCGTTGTCCTTGATCGTGACCTTCGTGCCTGGTTCGACCGTCAGTTCCTTGCCGAAGAGTTCTTCACCCTTCACCTTGCCGTAGACGATCCACTTATCGACGTAGCCCTGGCCTCTGCCGCCGGTCGCCTGATCGGTTCGAGGTAGTGCGAATCCTTGAAGTTCGGATTCACGTTGCCTTCCCAATCGAGCTGTTCGACGAGGTAATCGAGGTCATTGTGGTACTGCTTCGGCACATCCTTCACGAGCAGGTCCCACGACACATACCGGCCTTCGACCATCGACTGGTACATGCCGAACACGTCGAGCTTCCACTGCGGTTCGTAGGTGACGATGAACCCGGGGCATGCAGCACGCAGGGAGGCACGACCAACCGGTGCCGGGTTGCAGGCGATAGGCCTTCGAGTAGTCGAGGATGCCGTTGTCGCCCTGCTCAAGCGCTCCAGGCAGCGGCGGATATCCTTCTTGGTGGTGCCGGCTCCAGGCCCATGAAGGTGTAGGGGAAATTGCTCGTCGGGTTCAATTGCGGCGGGAAGTAATACGATTCGGGCTTCCCCTGCTGGCCCACGAGGGCGGCTTGTTCCGCGCCTGGGATGCAATGGTGGCGGATGGGGCCCATGTTGTCGAAGAACTTCGAGTAGACGGGCCGTGCCGCTTGTATTTCGCCCAAATGTCCGGGCCGACCATGTTTTCGCTGTCGGCTTCAATCAGGTCTTTCAGCGTCAGGCTGCGGCTTCCGTCGTGGACGACGTAGCTTAAGCCTTCGTCCGCGGCGGCGCCGCATTGGCGGCGGGGTTGTGGAGGAGAACCGCTGCTCGTCGATGCTGCCTCCGCTCCGCGCCGTAGGCGTAGAGGTCGGAAGGATGCACTCAAGCGCCGTCCCGGCATAAGGAACGAGCGCGGCACCCATGTCGGGGCGAGCAGAAACACTCCCTTCGCCGCCGAGAGGATGTCGGCGGCGTTGCTCGGGCCTGCTTTTCCGCCCGTCAGCTGGGATTTGGACTTGACCGTTTCGGTCTCGGATGCTTTCTTTGCCATGGACAAACCGTTCCTTGAGAGAGGACTTTGTCGGTTCGCACGCTTGGGCCGGAGGCGGAATCCGGCAGGCCGATGCGGCGCCCCGCGACGAAAGGTCGCGGCTCCGAGCGGGAGCGAACAGTTTGATTAATCGCTTGCCTGAACGCAGGCAAGGAAAAAACGGCGATTCGAGGTTTCTCCTCCCTTCGCTCGAATTCCGGTTCGCGCGGTCGCGAAAGTCGGCATAAACGCCATTCTCGCCACGACCTTCCCGCAATCTTCGCCGCGTCTGAACCTTAATTGAATGCCGCATGTCTTATCATGCGGAATAATGGAACAGGATGGATTGTCGCAAATGATGGGATTGAATCGTCCAATGTTTTCGAACCGACCACGTCTGATCTTCGCTTACGCCGACTCGGCCTGGGCCGTCCGCTGCGTTCGTCTTCTGCGTCGCAACGGCTGGGAAGCCCACATGACCTCGTCCGGCCATGAAGCCCTCCGCCTCGCCCACCAATGGGCTCCCGTCGTCGTCATCGTCGAGGAAGAACTCAACGACGGAGGCGAATGGATGCACGAACTCCGCCTCCACCAAGAACGCACCGGCGGCCGCCTCATCGTCGGCAGTTCCGCCGACGCCCACGAAGGCGAATACGCCGTCGTCGATCAACTCGTCCAACGTAGCTGGGCGTTCGCGTGAAGCGAACCTCGCCGCGTCTCATGCAAAGTGCAGTGCCCAGGCGAATGCGTGGGCATTTTGCGTTTTCAATTTCCTAGGCGCGATAAAGCAGCCGGCCGCAGCTTTTGCAGACGACGAGGTTGCCTCGCGAAAGTTCCGTCCCCATTTGCGCGGTCACCTCGGTGAAGCACGATTGGCACACTCGGCCATCGACCGCGGCCAACGCCTCGTGTCCCTTGCTTTGCACCGCTCGCTTGTAGACTGGTTCCATGTCAGCGGGGATGGTTTTTTCGACCTCCGCCAACTCCGCCTCCGCTCGGGCTTTCTCCGTCTTCCATCCCGCGAGTTGATCGCCCTGCCCTTTCTCGAACTGGGCAACTTCCGCTTGCACCTTCTTCGTCCGCTCCTCGATCGGCGGCATTGCGGCGATCTTCTCTTCCAGCGTGCCCATCAGCGTCAGCGTTTCGTCTTCGGTCGCGGCGATGCGGGCTTTGCCGTCGGCGATTTCCTGGGTCAGCGTGTCGAACTCTTTCTTGTTGGCCGCCCCGTCGAGTTGCTTTTCGTACTTCGCGATTTGGGCCGCCGTCGTTTTGACGGCCAATTCCTTCTCGTTGATCGTCAGCTTGATTTTCTTGATCTCTTCCTGAGCCGTCTTCAGTGCGGCATCTTGCGTCGCGGCTTTGTTCTTTTGGGCTTGCAGAGCTTTCGGTGCGAAATCGAGCTTCGACTGCAGATCGTGGATATGGCTCCGCAGCCGATGCAGTTCCTTGAGCAACGCCCCGATTTCCGCCATGACCATCCTCCGCAATTCCACCGACCGGCGGCCTCAAGCAATGTCGCTCAAGGCTGCCGATGAGCGGCTATTCTGAAGTTATACGGATGAACCTTCGAGAAGAGCCGCGCACGCAGTGAGCGGATCGCCGTGGCGTCCAGCGAAACCGCTTACTACGTGCGCGGCTCTCTTCAGCTACTGCTTCGGCCGTTGCGACAGCAGGTAGCCGACGAGGTTGCGGAATTCTTCTTCCGGTACCTGCTCCACGATATTCGCGGGCATCGGCGAGAGTTGGCTGGTGAGCCGTTGACTGACGTTCGCCTTCGGCACGCGGACTTCTTTTCCCTGAGCGTCCGCGACGACGAAGATCTCGCCTTCCTCGCGGAGCTGCAGGCCGGTCACCAACTTGCCGTCTTCCAGCACATAGGTGGTACTTCGGAAGGCCTGATCGACGTTGCGATTCGGGTCGAGGACATCTTCGAGGATACGGTCCATGCCGCGGATGCCGACGCCGTCGAGTTGCGGGCCGATCTTGGCTCCCTGGTTCGCGATCTGGTGGCAGGCGGCACAGTGCTTGACGAAAGCCTTGTGCCCCGCGTCGAGGTCGAACTTCGCGCTGGAAATCGCGTCCCGCTTCTTCGCGATGACGGCTTGCAGATTCTGATCCGCGGGGGGCAGACTCTTCGTCAGCTTGGCCAAGCGTTCGTCGAGCTTCGCGAGTTTCGTTTGGCGGATTCGCCCATCGACGCCGCGATCCTGCAACAGCCGAGGCGATGCCTTGCCGCTTTCGATGGCGCCGAGCAATCGCTCCGCGCCTTTGGGAGACGACACGAGGGCCAAAGCGATGTTCGTCTGCAATCGGGCCGGCGCCTTCTCGAACGCCTTGATCAGCGCGGCCTGCGGCTCAGGTGCATCCGATGAGGCGAGCGTCTGGGCCGCCTGTTCGCGGAGGGCGATCGGGGCGGAATCCTGCAGCAGAAGGTCCGCGAGAAGCGAGCCGTTTCGCTTCAAGTCGAAGGCGGCCAATGCCTGAATCGCGTTCTTGCGGACAGGCTCGCCGACTTTCGGATTCTGAACGATCTTGGACAACGCATCCTGCGTCGTCGCGAGTTTCATCATGCCCGCGAGTTCGACGCCGAGAGCGATCTGTCCTGAGTTGCCCGCGAGCAGCTGATTCGCGATCTCGGCGCCGCGTGACTTCGCGGCATCGCTGACCTTCCCTCCCCGTTCCTGCGTCGCTTGCTGCAGCGTCTTCAGCACCTGTCCCTGCACATCGAGATCCTTCGGAAACCGCTTCATGCCCCACGCCACCGCCCACTCGCCGGCTGCATCGCCGCCATAGCGAATGACATGATGCAGCTTGCGTTGAACGCTGCCGAAAGGTTCGTTCGACGAATCGAGATAAGAAACCAGGAACTGGGCCGCGGCCGCGTTGGGATTGCCGAGGGCCACATCGGCGACGACGGCACGATCGCTCGCGTCCTTCATGGCGATCGCGTGATCGAGGCCGTTCTTGGTCCGCGTTTGATTGCGGATCGACATGCGGAGGACATGCGTCAGATGCGTGTCTTCGCCCGACGTCTTCTTGCGCAGCGCGACCAGCGAATCCAGCAACGCGGAACTGGAATGCGAGCCGGCCGCCTCGCCCGCGGCGCGTTGCACGAACGGATCGGCACCGCCCAACGCATTGACGATCGCTCGTTCCTGTTCGCTCGAAATCTTTGCGCGTTCGCCGAGGATCTTGAGTGCATGCACTTTGATCACACGCTCAGGTCGGGCCAACGCGTCACGCAACACGTCGTCCTTCAGTGCGCTGATTCGCTCGAGCACCCACAAGCCATGGGCCGTGCGAAACGCGTTGTCCTGCTTCAGGGCCCGCTCGACGAGTTCGGCCGTCTCCGGCTTTTTCTGTGCGGCAAGCAGATTCGCCGCGTGAATGCGAACGGTGAGGTTGGTGTTGCCCAGTTCTTCAACCAACTCCGCGGTCGTCGCCTTCGTCAATTCGCGGAAAGGTTTCGGCCCACCTTTACCGTCCTTCCCGGTGTACACAAGCCGCCAGATCCGTCCCTTTTCGCGGTCGCGACCAGGGTGGTTCAGCGGAACTTCGTAGTGCCCGATGATGCGGTTGTAGAAGTCCGCGATATACAGGCAGCCGTCGGGACCAAGCTTGATGTCCACGGGCCGATACCACGGGTCGCTGCACTTCACCAGGTCCGGCATCTCGATGCCTTTCGGCGACGAGCCCTTCCAGTCGATACGATCGCGATTCACGCGGTTCGTCATCACGTTGCCGACATACAGGTTGTCGCGGAACTCTTCGGGATAATGGTCGTCCGCGTACCAACAGCATCCCGCGATCGCGGTCGAACCGTGGTCGTGCGTCACCATTTCCGGCGCGAAGCCCAGGCCATCGTGCGGCTTGCCGAAGCTGGGGTAATAGGCGCCCTTCAACAACTGATACAGCGGACGCGAATGGCAGTCGGCGGAATAGAGGTTGCCCAGCGGATCGAATGCGAGGCCGAAGGGATTAACCTGTCCCCAGGTAAATTGCTCGATGCGGCTTCCATCCGGCTTGATGCGATACGTGTTGCCCGACTGCATCGCGATTGCCGTGTCCCCTTGGCTTTTCACCTTCGAGGTGTTGGAAAAGCCGTGGCAGCAGTAGATCCAACCGTCGAAGCCCCACATGAATTCGCCGGTCATGCCGTGGGTGTCGTTGAAGCCGTAGGCCGAATAGAGTGCGGTTTTGTTCGTCCCCTGCCCATCTTTGGTGTCGTAGCTCCAGATATTCGGAATGCTGTAGATCAAGGCGCCGGTCGGCGTGGGCAGGACGCCGATGGGGATGTTCAGGTTTTCCGCATAGGTCGTGATCTTGCGAGCCCGACCGTTCGGGGCGAAATCCTCGAGGATCCAGCACTTGTCGCGTGCCTTCTTCGGATCGGCTGCATAGGGATATTCAATGGACCCGGTCACCCACAGCCGACCCGCCGCATCGAAGGCGATGTTGATCGGTTTGTTGATCTCCGGTTCGACCGCGACCAGTTGCATCTCGAAGCCGGGCGGCAGCGTGAACTTCGCCTTCTGTTCGTCCGGCGTCAGCGGTGGAGTGCTGGCGACATTGCGATCTTGAGCGAAGGCCGGCGAGATGAAAGCCGCCGCGAGAAGGAGGGAGAGGAGCCGACGCGACATAGGGGTTCCTGGTTGAATTGTTCTTCTGTCTTCGATGGAAGCTCTTAACGACCATGCTCACGTGCCGGGGTTGCTGCAACACACAGCGACCCGCGCGAAACCAGTATGCGGCCCCGGTCACGTGCAGCAACTGGTTCGCGGCTACTCCCCGTGCAGAACCAACGCCGCTATCTCCTGCACGCGCGACATCGTAATCCCTTGCCGTTGTTCTATAGCGAGCGGATGGTCGGTTGGCTCCAACACTATTCGCGGCCGGCGCCCCACTTCGCGCGTGTGGACCATCGTCTTCAAGTGAAGCGTCTCCGGGTAACCGGGCAAGTGCGTGCTCAGCCAACCGAAATACGGCGGCTCCGATTCGCGGCCCTGCTGCTCCCAGAGTTGAAACGCCCGCTTGAAGTTGGGCAGACTCAGCGAGACCCAAACATCCCACGAAAACCGCTGGTCCGACCCGATTATCGGGAGTTCCAGGTTTCCGACGATGAAGCCATGTTGTTCATCGATGAGACACATATCCGACGACAGCATGGCGCGTTGCTCCCGCTCGGCTTCGGGGATCGTGTACCAAATCGCCGGAGCAGGGGGACCAAATGCAAGGGGCAAGTCGTCATGCCACTGCCCGCAAGAGGCACATTTCCATCGGGGCATAAGCTGTCTTTAGCCGCGAACCACAGAGTCACCGAGGACACAGAGAAAGACAAAAGTCAGACGGATAAGTTCAGAAGGCAAAAGTCGGTTTTGATCTGAATTCGAACATCTGGGTCTTGTCTTTCTCGGTGTCCTCGGTGACGCTGTAGGTCAATTTTTCCCAATCTGAATGCGGACGTTGCGGATCATGGTCGGATTCCCCGAAGTCAGCGTCAACTCGCCAGCAGGAGCGGTCGCACCCTTGTGGATCGTGTCGCCGTTCTGCCAGACTTCGACCATGCCCTTTCGGACGGCGACCTCGAGGTAGTTCCACTCCTTCGCCCCACCGGCATTCTTCGCCAACGCATCCTTCAGATCGAGCGATGCATTCGTTCCCTTGAGCGTGAGGCCCGGCTTTTCCGATTGGTATTCGAGTCGCAGCACATAGTCCTTTTCCGCCTTCGTCATGATCGGCAGCGATTCGCCGCTCACGGGCACGAATCCGATTTCTTTGACGCGGAGATTCTTGAAATCGATCGCGGCTCCCTCTGCCTGGATGCCGATGTAACCGCTCGCGGGCTTAAATCCGGTCACTTCCCAGGCCTGTTTGCCGTTGCACCAGAAGGTGAGCTTCTCGCCGACGGCGAGCACGCGCCATTCGTTCCATTCGCCGGGGTCTTTCTGCAACTGCGGCACCTTATCGCCGCCTTTGGCCCCGCCCATGAGATGACCGCAATCGCCTTGGGCGAGGTTGATCTGATTCGCGCCGACATTGCGTCCGCTGCGGACGTAGAAGCCGCTGTTATACCCCTTTTTCAACGCCTTCCACTGCATCCGGACTTCGAAATCGGAGTAAGGCCACTGCGTCGCCAAATGCGGATTGCCTCCGCCGGAGAGCTTGATCATGCCATCGGCCACCGACCAGTTCTTGGGGGGCACATCGGCTTTGCCCGTGAAGCGAAGACCGTCGAAATCCTTGCCGTTGAATAGGGGGACGAACCCATCCTTCTTCTCCTCGTCCGACACCGGTTGGGCGTGGACGACGGCGGCAAGGAACAAGCAACATGCGAGCGAGAGAACACGCATCCGCGAACTCCGTAGAGGCGCCGCTTTAGGCGCGAGGGGAAAAGTGGCCAAAACGAGATTTCAACGCAAGACGCCAAGCTCGCACCGCTCCGAGAGCGGCGGATCGACTCAGCGAGCCGCCGCCTTGAGAACCGTCTCCAGTTTGACCGGAGCACCGTTCTGCCGTTTGCTTTCGTCCGCCGCTTCCATGAACGCGAACATCTCAATCGTTTCCTCGGCGGAGACAGGCGGCGTGCCGGTGCGGAAGAATTTGCCGATCTCGACCGCGAGCGGTTCATAGCCGCCGAACCCGCCGGTGGGGCCGATGTAAGTCGAAGCGAAGACAAACGCGCCGTAATCCTGCTTGCCGCTGCGCGTGCCGCGGAAGGTGCCGATACGTCCATCGTTCCAAAGGCCGGTCACTTCGTCCGCATCCTTCGAATGCGTGCGCGTCACCGAGACGCAGCCTGTGCCCATCAGCGTGTAGAGCGTTTCGACTCCATGCACGCCATACCAGTACAAATCCGGATGATGCGACTCGAGCGAGCAGGGGCTGAAGGCGACCGCGCCGAGGATTTTGCCGACCTTCGGGTCCGTCCGCATTTTCGTGATGCCTGGGCTGAACCGGAGCGCGGAGGCGGAAAACACTGGGACCTTATGTTCCTTCGCGAGAGCGAAAATCTTCAAGGCATCCGCCAAAGAACCCGCCACCGGCTTGTCGATGAACAGTTTCTTCCCAGCCTTGATCACGGGCGTGGCTTGGGCCAAATGCGGCCGGCCATCGACGCTTTCGAGCAACACGACGTCGACCTTCGGCAACAACGCTTCGATCGAATCGACGATCTCGACGCAATGCTTTTCGCGGATCTGTTTCGTGAAGCCCTCGACGCGATCCTTGCTCGCCGGGATATCCGGACTTCCGCCAGGAAACGCGGCCACCACCTTGAAGCCTTCCAGTTCCTTCTGCTTGGGATTGTTGAAGGCATTCGTGAATGCAGGGACATGCGACGTATCGCAACCGATGATGCCGATGCGAATCATTTCCTGAGCCTGAAGCGGAATGGCCAAGACGGCGACGCTCACGATCGCCCAACACATGCGACGCATAAGAAGACTCCGAAGGCGGGAAGTCGGCGGGCGGCGGCAATGTTAACACGCCGCGACGCAAAGCAAAACGGGCGAACCGAAATTTGTTCCCGCCCCGAAGTTCCTTTTCCCTTCTCGCATAAAAGGAGGCGGCTGGGGATCGCTCGATTTCCGCCGAGTTCAATCTCCGCCGCCTTAAGCACGTCGAACCGCGTGACGTGATCCTCCCCTTAGCCATTTTATTGCGGCGAGGCGACCACATTGAGCACGTACCGCGTCGGCTCGGCCGCCGTATTGCGTACCGAGATACGGGCAACGCCGGTCGATCGGCAGCTTAACGTCAGGGCAATCTGATCGCCGACCGCGGCTCCAGTGACCGTTTCGCTCCCCTCGATTGAGGCCGTTACAGCGAGTTTTTCCAGGGACGCCGCTTTCAGCAAAACACGATACGCCTTGCCTTTTTCCACTGGTATGGCGATGTCGTCGCTCTCCTCCGCGGGCATATTGCGGCGAAACGCCAATGGCAGGTACGATTGGGAGGCGGACTGATCCGCTCTCACCGTAAGCACATAAGGGTTCGCTGCCGATCCGACAGGGCGAACTTGCACGCTGTAAACGCCTGCCGAAGCAGTGAACTGACCACGCTCCTGGTCGGTATCGCCGATCTCCTTGACCAAGACTTTGTTCTGAGCGTCCTGGACCCAAAGGTCCAAATCGCTGTTGCCGCTGCCCTTCAGTTCCACCTGCACCGCATCGTTCGCCGCAAACGTCAGGTTGAAGAAGTCCGCGTCAGGTTTGCCGGCCGCATCCACGTGAAGCGGCACCGCCTTGCCTTTGAAACGAAATTCGCCCGTCGCCGGC
>JAXMAT010000026.1:0-66428 GCA_046350235.1 Gemmataceae bacterium
TCTCCATCTCGCAGACCGTGTGCGGGACCTTCTTCGTCATGGTCACCGGCACCATGCGGGTCACCTGATGGGGAACGCGCTTCACGCATTCTTCCGTCACGTTTTCCCACACCGTGCACTGCACTTGCTTGACGCAGCATTCCTGCACCATCTTGCAGGTCGTGTAGGTGTGCGTCTGGCGAGCGACCGCGTTCTCGGTGAACGTGCGGCCCGGGCCGTCGCTGGTGTGGCCCTGGCCCTGCGGATCGACGTAGGCGCCGCGGGCGGTACGGGTCGTCGTGTAAGGAACCTGCTTGCGGACGACTTCGCTCACCGTGCGGGTGACGTTGTACGGCACTTGCTTGCGGATGATGGCGCCTTCGACGAAGTTGCGACCATCGCCGCCGCATTCATGGGCACAGCCCGAAGCATCGACATAGGCGCCACGGACGTTGCGGGTCACCGAGTAGGGGACCTGCTTGATGCAGGTGTACGGCACGCGGCGAGTCACGGTCTTGTGGACCTTCTCGACGACCGTTTCCTGGACGTAGGTCGTGCAAGGAACCTGTTCGGTCACGCAGCTTTCGCGCCACACCTTGCGGGTGCAGACCTGGTCGGGCTCTTGGCACTTCACGCGGACGCGGCGAGCGCGATGGGCCACCGTGTGCACGTTCTTGCAGGAGCAGGGGTCGAAGTTGCATTCGCCGCAGCTTCCGCTGGTGCAGGCGCCGTTGCTGCACGGATCGCCGCATTCGTTGCACTCGGTCCGCCATTCGTAGTAGCTGCGGCCCGGCTTGGTGTAGCATTCGGTTTCCCAGTTGCCGCAACGCTTGGTGACGCACTTCATGGTGGTCACCGGCTTGCAGACCTTTTTCACCACGTCGCAGCAGACGGTTTCGCAGACGTCCTTGCAGCAATGCACGCACACTTCCTTGGTGCAGCATTCGGTGACGCACTTGGCCACCTGGCAGCAGACGGTCTTGTAGTGCGTTTCGCAGACTTGCTTGCAAACCGTTTGGCAAACTTCGCGGCAGTGCGTTTCGCAGATCTGCTTCTGCACCTGGCAGCAATGCACATGGCAGTGCTGCTCATAGACCGGCTTGCACACCGTGTAGTGGCAGGCCTTGGTCACGCACTTGGGGACCTTCTTGCAAACCGTGTAATGGCATTCCTTGATCACGGTTTCGCACACCGGCTTGCAGCAGGTGTATTCCACGTCCTTCATGACGCAGCGGTACACCGGCCGAACGCACTCTTCGAGTACGTTCTTGTACGCCGTGCGATTGCATTGGCGGTATTCGGTGCGGCACTCGTCTTTGTAGGCCGTGCGAGTGACCTGCTTGTTGACGGTCTCGGTGACCGTCTTGTACGTCGTATGCCACCGTTTTTCCTGAACGGTGTCGTACACCAGCTTGTAGCTGACGCGATTCTGCGATTGGCTGGAGGCGAAGCTGGATTGGGCGTCGCCGCAACTCGACTCGCAACACGAAAAACCCGTCGCGCCGCAATGCTGCGCGCTGGCGGATCCGACGGTTGCCAGCAAACTGGCAATCGTCAGCAACCACGGCGCTCCCTTGCGCTTCCTCATGACAGTAGCCTCCTTCGGCACTAGGGCAATGCGGGTTCCTGACGCCCGCACAGCCCGGTACGTTGATTCCCTGTGTGTGGTCCCGCATGCGCCGGTCCGGTTCCCTCTGCCGGTCGGGACGCGTGCTCCCATGGGACCTGATCTCGCGAGAATGCGCTCTTTAACCCGTGTCGCTGGGCGCCCTCGCTCGGTCACGTTGGTTATCGGCCGTGCCTTTCCGGCATAATCATGAACCTCCCGGATTCCGGCCCTTACCGACACGCCGCCTGTTCCGGTCGGTCGGGTAAGCGCCAGTTCCGCAGAGGCAAGAGAGCGAAAGTAGAGAAGCGTCGAACTCAAAGTGAGCCCATCTTTGGACTTAAATGAAGGCGAAAGAAGCGACGCCGGCGATGGGGGTCGCCGGCGTCGCTGAGAGATAGGAGCGGGCCGCTTGGGGGAAAGCGACCTGCTGGACTAGGAAATCTTGGCTGTTGGGGGAACAGCCCAGGGGAAACGTACCTTTTGGGAACCAATCTGCTTCGCGGGGAACGCTCGGCAGACTTCAGGGGCGTCGATCAGGGTGCCAATCCTCCGTTTGATTTTGCGTTGTCGTTTCGACGCAATTGATAATGCACGCCGTGCCATTGGATCGGCCGCTAATGTGGGATCGGTTGCGTTGCCTTTGAATATATGTTTGCGTCGCAAGACACGCCACACATAGGGCCGGATCACCGATCAGTTGGCGGGTTGTTTGAAGAAAAATCTACAAACGGGCCGATGCGAAACTTGCAAAGGCACCCACGCGCTTCGTCGCCCCGAGAGAAAAGCGGCCGTTACATGCGAGCGTGCGGAAATTACTTCTCCGGCTATACTTCGCGGAGCGAGAGGGCTACATAGTCAACCGCCGCGCTGCGGCATTTGCTGAGGGCGTAACGAAGATGAAGTGGCTCGCGATCAGGACGCCGAGGGTGGCAAAGACCCGCGTAGGCGGCAAGCCGAAGTTCGAGCAGGCGGACCATGGGAGCGGGCGGAATGCTCCGTCACCAGAGCGATCGCACCGCGAACGAGAAGAACCAGCAGCCTGGCGGCGATGGGAATGTTCCGTGGAAGATTTTGCGCGGTAACGCATCAGCGTCAGAAGCGTTTTCACCACTTCCATCAAGCTCTGATTGCGGGTGAACACACCGACACGCTGTGGAGCGCGGGCTTTCAAACCCGTAGGCCATCAAACAGCCGCACGAGCAGCAGCAGAAACAGCAAAACCGTCCGAAACGCCGACCGGATTACCGATCTGAATGAGCCGCATTAAACCATCACGCCGAAGCCCATCAGCACGTTTGCCGCAAGACCAATCGATCGTTCGGCATGTAATCAGGAATTGCTTATCCATCGGCTTGAGCAGGTACAAATCCAGATCGCCGGTTCGGACCAAGTCGGCGAACTGATTGCACTTCCTGAGGAAGAACGTCTCGATCAATCCGCCGAGCGCGAAATGGACGCCGACGAAAAGAGATACTCGGCCCGCGTCCAATCGCCGACGGTATCGGTCTTGGCGAAGATCGTGTCGTAAAAGAGGAGCAGATCGAAAGCCACAACACTTCGACGAAGATCTTGATGAGGAAATTGCCGCGAAACGCCAGCTCGCGAAACCAGCGCGAGCGAGAGCGAACCAGAGGCGAAATAACGCGAGAGCATGAAGGACCAATCCGTGGAGCGGGAGCCGCAGGCGACCTATAGCTCCCGCTCCGCGAGAGGTAAGCGGATGAATATCGCGCGATCGCATGGCATGCGGGCGTTTACTTTCGCGGAGCGAGAGGGCTACATAGGATCACCCGCCGTAGGAGTAGCGTCGGCAAGCCGACGCGGTAGAGATAACGCGACATCAGGAACAACCCGGCTGCCCACGCGAACTCGATCGCCAGTCCGGATCGCCAGCTCCTGCCCCTGGATTTTTCCAAGGAAGATCATCGCCGGGAAATACGCGAGATACTGAAACGGCAACATCTTCAAAAAGTCGGCCAACGCCGGATGCAGCAAGTCGAGCGGAACATGTGGCTCCGGGAAACGATGAAGTTCAGCGTGTGGATGATGGGGCAGCGACGTCACTTCCAGCAGCCAAAATCCAGCCATGCCGACGACGGCCTCGGAAGAAGAAGCCGACCAGGAAACCCATGATCAGCGACGCCAGATACGCGAGCCAGTCGCCGGATCCGGCATGTCGTGAAACACGTCGCGGAAGCAGAAGAACAAAATCCCGTAGGGCAACGCCGAAGTCGCGATATATGCAATTTTGTGTGCTCCGCGGTACGAGATCAAATACGCGATCATGTCGATCGGTTGCAGCAAATACTTCTTGAGATTGCCGTCGCGGATGTCTCGACTGATGCCGCTCGCGAGGCCCGGCATGCTCGAGAACATGCGGCTGATCTGAACCAGCAGCAAATACGCCAGCATTTGATCGTGCGAAAACCCCGAGATTTCCGTCGCTCCCGAGCTGCCGAATACGGCCTCCCAGAGCAAAAATGTCGTCAGCAGCGGAAGGAATCGCAGGAAGGTGGCGACGAAAAAGTCGGCCCGATACGTAAGCCGCTCGATCAGCGATACGCGCAGGATCTTCAGGTATTTGCCCACCGATTGCTGCCAGGTCGGAAGCGGAAGCTCAAGCGTCTGCGGCGGCATGCCGAACCTTCCCTTCCTCGAACACGCGAGCGATCACTTGGTCCAAGGGCGGATCCTGCACGCTGACGTCGAGCACCGTGTAACGATCGAGCAGTGCAGCCAACACCTCCGCCACCTTCGCGCGATCGACCCGCAGATCGACCGTCGGGCCTTCCCGTTTGAAGACGGCGCCGAAGCGATCCAGGTCTTGCGGCACCGCATCGTCCTCGAACTGGAGATGCACCAGCTTGTCCCGGCCGAATTGCTCCGTGATGCCGGAGAGCGGGCCGTCGTAGACCAGTTTGCCATGCGTGATGACGAGGACGCGTTTGCACAGCGCTTCGACATCCCGCATGTAGTGGCTCGTCAGCAACATGGTCACGCCGCGACTCGCGTTGTACTCGCGCAGGCATTTCTGGATCGTCACCTGAGCGACGACATCGAGGCCGATTGTCGGCTCGTCGAGGAGCAAAAGTTGCGGTTGATGCAGCAGCGAGGCGATGAGTTCCATTTTCATGCGTTCGCCGAGCGACAACTCACGGACGGGTTGCCGTAGAAGCGTACTGACTCCGAACATTTCGGTCAGATCGCCGACGGTGCGGTCGTAGATGTCGCCTGGGATCGAATAGATTTCGCGATGCAGGCGAAAGCTGTCCTGAGCGGGGAGGTCCCACCAGAGTTGGTTCTTCTGCCCCATCACCAACGCGAACTTGCGGCGAAACGCGTCGGCCCGTTCCCAGGGAACATGCCCTAGCACCTCGGCCGAGCCGCGGGAAGGATAGATGAGGCCCGAGAGCATCTTGAGGGTAGTCGTCTTGCCGGCGCCGTTGGGTCCGAGAAACCCGACGATTTCGCCCGATTCGACGGAGAACGACACGCCATCGACAGCGTTGACTTCCTTATACTCGCGCCGAACCAACCCGCGAAAGGCGCCGAAAAGTCCCTCTTTCTTCTGGAAGACGCGATAGGTCTTGGCGAGATCACGAACTTCGACAATCGGCATAGCGAGGGCCCTTCGGATGCCTCCATTCTATGCAGACGATGCAAGAGCTATCGAGTGTTCTCGCTTCGATGTAGTCCTCTCGATTCTATGTAGCCATCTCGCTCCGCGAGAGGAAAGCGGCAGCTTGCCACGCGGTTGTATGGCGTTGAGCCGCTTACCTCTCGCGGAGCGAGAGGGCTACGTAGAAGCGGGGGATGCCTTGCGGCATCCCCCACGTTGAAGTTCACGTTGTCGCTGACCTCACGCGGAGCGTGAGGACTACCTTCTACTCTTCCTTCAGCGGCGGTTGGCGCGTCGGATTCGCCGCGGGAGCCGCCACTTGGGCGGCCGGGTCCGCGACCGGGGCAGCGGTCACTTCGGCCTGGGCCACCACTTCGATGTCGCCGTCTTTGAGATTCGTGCGAATCTTCAGCGTTCGCGAGAATTCGCCGACTTTCGTGGGCTTCAGCGTTACCGTCAGCACGTGAACGGCTCGGCTTTCATTCGCTGGTTCGCGAACCGAAAGTTCCGAGTCGGTGCCGAGCACCTCGGCGATCTTGAACGGCTCGACGCCGCGGAGGATCACCTTGCGTTCGGTTTCCATGCCGGCTTGCACCGTGCCCAGCGAGACCTTGCTCGGGCTGGCGGTCAGCGTCGCTTCCACTTCCACCGTGACGGGAATGCGGAGCTTCGGCAGTTGCGGGTTGTTCGTCGTGAGCCACACGTCGGTGTACCAGCGACCGGCGGGGATGTCCTTGCGGACGCTGGCATCGAGCTTGTAGCTGAACTCGCCCGTCGGCTTTTTCGTCTCCTGCATGTTCACTTGGATGTAGTTGCTTTCGGGCTTCATCTCGGTGATGCGGGTCGTGGTGCCGACAAAATCGACGCTCATGCTGGTGGACGGCGTTTTGCCGGTGTTGATTTTGCCGAAGGCGAGCGACTCCGGCGTGAAGAGGATTTCGTCGCGGCTGTTCGCGGTTACCCAGAGGCGGACTTCCTCGACGCGCGGAGCGACGAAGGTCACGAAGATCGTGACGGTCTTCGTGCCCTGAAAACGCCGGGTGTCCATCTGGGCGTCGATGTAGGTTTCTTGGCCGGCGGCGACGGTCGTGAGGACCGCACGGGCGGTGGTGCATCCGCAGGATACGCGGACATTACCGATTTGAAGCTGTTGTCCGGTGTTGTTGACGAACCGGAACTGATGCTTCATGAGTTGGCCACGCGGCACCGAGCCGAAGTCGCGGTTGACCTCATCGAACATAGTTTCGTAGTTGGCATGGACGAGCGACGCCGCACTCAGTGCCACGCATAAAGCGAGCGATTGCCGAAACATAGTGCCTTGCCTTGCCGAACGATGCTCCTCACACCCTTCCGTGCCGGAGGCACGTGTTGCCAAGGATGGGGGGATGGAAAAGAGCCTTACGTTTTTTATGACGCGCTTTCCCTATCGCGTCAAAGCGATCGTGGCTGATTCCGCACACGCGTTTTAACTCGGCCAAGCTAGCGACGGCATCTGACGAATTCTCGCCACATCGCCTACGCACCGCTTCCCGTGCCCTACTCCTGCACCCGACAACTGCGTCATCTGGAACAGGTGAGACAAAGCGTCTGCGGCCCGCCCGAAATCCGTTTTCGAGATCGATTCTTCTCGAAGTCCCATGCATCTCACGCGCCGTGAGCCAGGACTGTGACCAAAATTTTCGCCGGCTTCTGCGACCTGAGCGCCTTTGCGGCCTCGTGGGCGGTGGCCCCTGTCGTCAAAACGTCGTCGATCAGCAGAACCGTTTTATCTTTCGCTTCGCACCACCGCGTGAGTGCGAAGGCATTCTTCACATTCGCTTTGCGGGCTTGGGGCGAACCTTGCCGCGTTTGCAGGTCGGTTCGCCGCACTCGCTTCAACCATCGAGGCCGGTAGGAAGCGCCCAGCACATTCGCCAGGCGATCCGCGATCAGGTCGGTCTGGTTGAACCCACGCATCCAGCGCCGAGTCCAATGGAGCGGCACGGGGACAACCACGTCGATGCGATCCGCGATCCGCCACTCCACCTTCCGCCAGCAGGTCGGCGATCCCTCGGCCAAACTCTCCGACCCAACCCGCTTCATGCGAAGAACGACATCACGGAGAACGCCGTCGTACGGCCTAGGCGAACCGCGCCCATCGAAGGCGAACGACTCGTGACGGCAATGGGAGCAACCATGCTCAACGGATAGATGCGGACCCACGGTACTCGAGCAGCGTGGACACGTCGCAAACGGATCTTTCACCACCGCCTGGACGCACGGAGGACAGAAACCCTCCGGTCCAACCGCAACCGCGTCCTGGCAGATCAACACACCGGCGGAAAGACCAAATGGACCAACCCGCCTGCAAGTTCGCGAATCGAGCGGAAAAAGTCCGCTCGGAAGAGACGATTTTTCAGACACCCTCATTTTACGCAACATACCCGATTTTGCAAAGAGCAGAACGGATGTTCTCCCTCCGAATCGCAAAGGTCCAGTTCGGCATGTCGTCCTCGCTCCGTCTACAATGCTTCGGCACAACGTTCGATTTCCGCGAAAGACTCTTCTGGGGAGCCTCAACTCATGGAACCGCAAGTTACCGTCAAAGTGCGGAAAGTGGACCGCTCTTGATCCAGTGGCCCGTTCAAGCTTCTCGATCATCAAGGTACTGAGTTCACAATTCCGCCAGGCAAAGACACGATCGCTCTGTGTCGGTGCGGCCAGTCGAAGAATCGGCCCTTCTGCGACGGAGCCCATAAGCAATGCGGCTTCATGGCCGCCGAAATCGCCGTCAAACCTAGTTGACGCCGTGCTCGTGAGGGCGTGCGGCACGGTCCCCGAAACGTGCCGCACGCCCTCGCCAGCGTTTCCATTCCATGAAACGCCCGATCGATTCGTCCGCACTCCGAGCCATGAACCTCGCCACGATTTACCGCATTCGTCGCATTGCGTGGACATGCATGGCCTGCAAGCCGGTCTCCTCCGAACACGCGAACCGTGATGCGTGCCTTCATCGGTCAGTCGTTCGGTCATTCGGTCCCATCGAATCGTTTTGACTCGAGACCGTTGCCGCGGTTTCATAGATTCGGAAGCCTGTAGAGATGCTTCGATGGAGGTGGCATGATGCGAGTCGGACAAATCGCGGTCGCACTGTTGGCGTCCTTGGTGGCGAACACTCCTTTGGTCGCCGACGATACGATCAAACAACCGGCTGATGTGTGGGGACGCTTCCGAGGCCCGAACGGCGCCGGAGTCAGCAGCGACAAGAACATCCCGACGACCTTCGGCCCCACCGAACACGTCTTTTGGAAAACCGAAAACCCTGGCGTGGGAAATTCCAGCCCGATCGTGTGGGGAAAGCGGATTTTCCTCCATTCCGCAAGCCGCGACGGCAAGCAGCGGAGTCTGACCTGCATCGATGCCGCGACCGGCAAGCAGATTTGGCAGAAGTCTCTGCCCGCTCAACCCGCCAAGATTCGAACCGACAGTTCCCTCGCTTCGTCCACGCCGACGACCGATGGTTCTTCGGTCTTCGTCTGTTTCTGGGACGGAAACGACGTCATCGTTTCCGCGTTCGACTTCGATGGCACAGAACGATGGAGCAAAAACCTCGGCGGTTTCAACAGCCAGCATGGTTCGAGCGCCTCGCCGATCCTCTACGAAGATAAACTGTTTCTCGCGAACGACATGGACAAGGACGATTTCACGACCAAGGTCCCCAATCCAAAACCGTCCACACTGCTCGCCTTCGACAAGCGGACAGGACGCATTCTTTGGGAAGTTCCAAGAACCGCGGAGCGTGCGTGCTATTCCGCCCCCTTTCTGCGATTCGGCACGGCGAAAGAGCCGGAACTCGTGGTTTCGAGCACGACTGCGGTGACGGGTTACAACATCCAGACCGGTGCCATACTGTGGGAAGCCAAAGGTTGGCAGGAGACGAAGGTCCCGATGCGGACCGTCGCCTCCCCTGCCTTTTCCGGCGACATTCTGTGCATGTGCAGCGGCGGCGACAGCGGACGATTCGCCGTCGGCCTCGAACTGCCGAAACCCGGCTCGACCAATCCGCCGAAACGCCTCTGGGACAACCGCAAGGATCTTCCCTACGTCCCAAGCCCCGTCGCGCTCGGCGACCATTTCTACTTCGTGACCGACGCCGGCTTCGCGGGATGCGTGCATGCGAAGACCGGAAAACGCGAGTGGCTGGAGCGCATCTCCTCGCCTGGCGGCTTCTACGCTTCGCCCTTGATCATCGACGGCAAGATCTACGCGGCCAATTCCGCGGGGGATGTGTTCGTGATCCAGGCCGATTCGACGGCTTGCCGCCTGCTCGCCCGCAATGAACTCGGCGAAACCATCCGCGCCACGCCCGCAGTCGCCGACGGCCATCCTCTACATTCGCGAAGAACGCCATCTCTGGTGCATCGGCAAGTGATTACTTGATTACTTGAGGCTAAGGAAGCGTCGATCGCCTCCCTCTCCCCCGCAGATCACTTCGCGGAAGCATCGAGAAGGTTTCGCCAGCGGGGAGAGGGGAATGCTTCACTGTCCGCTACAAACACCCAAATCGTGAACAGACCGATCACTCGCCGATGCACCAGAGGTTTTTCTGCGTCCGCACATACATGCGTCTTCCCTCAAAGGTCGGCGAGCTTCGGAAAGTTTCGAGTTGGTTGCTGACCTCCTTGTACTCGCGGCCAGTTCGAGCACGATCGTCGCGGCGAGTCGCTGCTGACGAAGACATACTTCCCGCAGCGCAATGCTCGGATAGATTCGCCCCTCCCTCAAGCCGATCGACATACGCGAGTTTCCCTGTCTTGGCTTCCACGACGCTGAAATTGCGATTGCCGTTGACGGCGTAGATCAAACCATCGTGAAGAACGGGGGATGAAAACCAGTAATCGCCGCCCTTGAGGTTCGTCTTCCAAAGCGGTTCCGACTTCTCATCGGCTTTCGTGGGCAGGCGCACGGCAGTCGAATTGCCGGAGACGAAGCGGGCGATACCGCCACCATGGGGATCGGAGCGTTGTCGCCGCGAGAGAACCGAGTTTCTCGGCTAGGACCACGCCATCGCTCGCGCACGGACAAGCATGCCGCCAGGCGTGACGACGGCATCCGTGTCGCCGACTTTCGTCGCGATCGAGGTGCCGTGCAGCGGCCGGGCCTTCAAGCGCCAGCGTTCTTTTCCCGTTTCGGCATCGAGTCCGACGAGGTCCGCGAAATGGACGATCAGCGTTCCGCCCGCAAGCGTCGGCGAAGAACCATGTCCGTAGTCCGCCGTCGAATGTTCCATCAGCGTCAACCAACGCCGAGTGCCGTCGAGGTCATCCAGCAGGCGACCAGACCGTTTCCGAACATGGCGTAGATGCGTTTGCCGTCGCTGACCGGCGTGCATTGCGAATAACCCCGCGGTGCCGTCGCGGTAGGGTTCGGACGCGCGTTGCAACAGCGGAAGCGACTTGCGTTTCGCGCCGGGCGGTGGACGCCTGAGTTCGGAGCGAATCGATTTCCTTGCGGATTTCGCTCGTTTTATCAGGCAGTTCCTTCGCCGCCTTTTCGAGTGCGGAAACGCGTTTCTCCACGACACTTTGTTGTTCGAGGGACCAGGCGTCATCTTTGCGTCTTCTCTTCAGCGAGCTTTTGCTTGTCCTCGTCCGACCAGGGAATCTCGCTTCGCAGGCTTTTTCGCTCCCAGACGATTTTTGCCGTCGGCTTTGTTGAGCAGATGAGCGTCGTCGGTTCGTTGCAGGTAAAAATCTTGTCCCCCACGATTACCGGCGTCGCACACTGAAAGCTGGGCATCGGCGTCTTCCAGACGACGTTCTTGTCCACACCCCATTCCGTTGGTGGGTTGGCGGAGGAAACGCCCCCGTGCCGTCGCCGCGCCCAGCCGACGACTTGGCCATGAGCGGAGAAAGAACCAACAAACACGCAAACACCGCGAACCATCGGCAACCATGCATCACGAATCTCCAAAGAGCAGAAGGCAGCAGATCAAGCCGGGGGGATGGCGTTCGCGGCGATGATACGCGATGGCTCGGCGACGTGAAACAGCCCGAATTTAGAAGCTGCAGGCTGACGTGATCGCAAAGAGCCGCGCGCAGTACGCGGTTTGGCGTGACGGTAAGGCCGCTTGCTGCGTGCGCGGCTCTTCGAGCACCACCGGCAACGATGGAATGGAAGTTGCGGACGGTATGCCAGCCGCGCTTACAGCGGTCGCTCGCCTGACGCCGGCGCAGATTTCGATCGCTCGCCGAGATGACGCGGAAGATTGCGGGGTTTGGGTCGTGATCTCGCCGTCCGTGTTGATGTGGCGAGGGCGACGGGTGCGAATTCCGAACTCGCTGCCTCGAAGGACGCGGACGCCCTCTTTTCCCGCGTGCGTTCCGGCCCGTAACGCGGGGACCAGCGACATCACCTGCCACCAGCGATGCACCTCGAGGCTGTACAAATCGAGGAGGCCGTCATCGATGGCGGCGTCGTCCGCGATCGTCATGCCACCGCCATAGTAGCGGCCATTGCCGACCGCGATCTGCATGGCGTGCACGCGATGCGTTTCGCCATTGGCCCGAATCTCCGCATGGAACGAACGATGGTTCCAGAGGACGCGGAACGCCGTCAGCGGATACGCGAGCACGCCCCATCGGCTCTTTACCTCCTGCGATAGCTCACGCGTGATTTTAACCGTCAGGCCCAGGCCGTAGCGACGTTGAAGAAAATGTTTGTCATTGACCCTCCCCAAATCGATGCGACGCCGTTTCCCTTCGATGATCGTCTTCGCTGCCTCCAGCGGATCGGTCGGCAATCCCAGCGTGCGAGCCAGGTCGTTCGCAGTGCCCAAGGGGAGAACGCCAAGAAGGCAATCCGTTTCCGCCAACCCATCCGCGCGGCATTGAGACTGCCATCGCCTCCGCCGACGATAACGAGTTCGACTTGGTCGCGGCGTCGCCGATCACTATTCGAGTATTCGCACGGATCGATGTTTGGCTCAATCCATTCCACGCCCGCTTCGCGCAACGGCAGCAGAAAGTCGAACGATGGCTTCGTCGCGACCTGGCGAGCGCTGGATTCGTCAGCAGCAACGCGCGCATGAAAAAGCCCTGGCGAGATAGAAAATCACCTCGACAGGGGCAACGTGCCGCACATTTTGCGGCGTGATGCCGTACTGGTTAACCACGACGCGGAATATTTTGCCTTGCGATGGCGGATGCTGCGCCCACGCTCCGCTGCGCGTCGCGGCAAACCGTTCGCTACTTCTTCGTGTAGCTGAGGCTCAACAGCGCAAAAGCGGTCGCGAGGTCCTGATTATCTTCCGCGAAGGTGCGGTCGCCGGTATTGCGCTTGGCTGCCGTCAGCCTGTTGACGCGTCTTCAGTGCTTGGGCTGCTTCATGCGCGTACATACTTCTTGCCGGCTGCGTCGGTGAAAGGATCTTCGCCCAGGGCGTCCATCGCCTTGGAGAACACGATGGCAAGTAGTAGTAGAAGAGGCCGCTTTGCCGAGGCCGGGGTTTTCATCCAGGGTGTAATGGGCGCGGATCCAATTCTGCACCCACCTTGCGCGCGGATCCTCCTTGCTGACGCCGGTATACAGGAAACTTTTCAGGCCGCTGTAGGTCATCGAACCGACCGACCGCAAACCGCCCGCCGCCGTCGCGTGCTTGCTGTCGGGTCCCGCGAACGGGTTGTAGACGAATCCGCCCGCGTCTTCCTTCGATGCCTTCTTCGCGAACGGCATGTCGTTCGTCTCGCCCGGCAGGTTCTGCGTCCGGCTCACGAACTTCTTCGCCTTCTCGAGAGCGGGATCGTCTTTCGGAATGCCGGCGGCAATCAATGCTTCGATCGCAAAGGCCGTATTGGACATGTCGGGGGCGGACTTTTTGTCGCCGTAGTTGAAGCCGCCGTGCGTCGGCTTCTCGGAATCGTCGATTTGGATCCGCTTGAGGAAATCGCCGGCATTCTTGAGGGCGGCGTCATACTTCTTGTCGCGATTCGCCTCGCTGAGCGCCATGACGGCAACGCTCGTCGTGTAGGTCGCGAGTCCCTTGCTGTAGATGCCGCCGTCCTTCTGCACCTGCGATTCGATGAACTTCAGGCCCTTTTCGACCACGGGTTCCTTCGGGCTGACGCCATTCTTCAAAAGCCCAGCCACGACGAGCGAGGTCACGCCCGGCCCGGCGATCTTCGGCGAAAAGCTGCCGTCCGCCCCTTGCGACGATTTGAGGAACGCGATCGCTTTCGCGATCACCTCCTGCCTTTCCTTCGCATCGATTTCTTGAGTATGGGCAGGCAACGCGGCGAATGCCACGCCCAACAGAGCCAAACAGGCCAAACCTCGACGCATGGGACATTCTCCTGCGAGAGACGGGAACGGACGAGCGAACCGCGTCACGGCACGCAACCGCCATGCCGGGAATCCGCCCCTCTGTTTTCCCAAGGTTTCGCGCACACCGCAAGCGCCGATCCGGCGAAGCATCCGCCACCATCGGCGAGAAATTAGCCGCCAACCTGAGCCGCTACCTTCTTCGCCGAAGGCAAGACGAAGTGCGTGGTTTGCCGCGCCTTGTGAGAGGGGCCGGAAAAATATAATCTGTCTCTGTTGGACCCTCCGGCCCTGGAAGTCTCTCCCTTGTCGTCGCGACCGCGGATTCTGGTGTTCGCTGGAGCCGACAGCGTCTCTGCGGAAATTCCGGCTGCTTTGGCGAGCGTCGCCGATTTGGTGCGCGCCGAAGGCATCTCCGAGGGACTCGCCCTTCTTCAACGCGAATCGTTTGACGGCATCTTCGCCGCGGCCGACGATGAACGCATCGCCGCCAAAGCTCGCTCGCTGCTGCAAGTCGATGCGATCCTGCACGTGCTTGAAGAGGGCATTGCCGTCGTCCATCCCGAAGGCCGCATTCTGTGGGCGAACAACAACTTCGCCAGCTGGTGCGGCGGCCCGGTTCAGGGCAAACCGTTCGAGCAAGCGCTCGGGTCGCCGATCCAATTCTGCCCCGATCCGTCCCCCCTCGCCGCAGCTCTCGAAGGCAAATCGGTTCGCTCTCGCCTCCGTCGTCCCGGCGATCAGTACCTCGACATGCGATTCACGCCGCTCAAGGATGCATCCGGCGTCATCGCTCAGATCATCGTGTCGGCCGAGGATGTGACCTCCGAAGTCAGCCAGCAGCAGATGCTCGATGCCGTCCATCAAGCCGGCGACGAACTGGTTCCGCTCAGCACCGATCAGCTCGCCGAGATGGACCCGCAGGAACGCATCGAACTCCTCAAGCACAACATCCGCCGACTGACGCATGACCTGCTGCACTACGACGTCATTGAAATCCGCCTGCTCGATCCAGGCACCGGAAAGCTCGAGCCGCTGCTCGCCGAGGGAATGACCTCGGAAGCGGCCTCCCGAGTGCTTTATGCAAACGAGGATGGCAACGGCGTTACCGGCTACGTGGCTGCCACGGGGTTGACTTACGTCTGCGTCGATGCCGCGAACGATGCCCGCTACCTTCAAGGCGCGGCTGGGGCTCGTTCCTCCCTCACTGTCCCTCTGATGTGGGATGACAAGATCATCGGCACGTTCAATGTCGAGAGTCCCAAGCTCAACGGTTTCGCTCCGCAGGATGTGCAATTCGCCGAAATCTTCTCTCGCGAAGTGGCCGCATCGCTGCACACGCTTGAGTTGTTGCTGGTCGAAAAGAAAGCGATGGTGTCGCAGTCGATCGAGGCTGTGAATCGCGAAGTCGCTTTGCCGGTCGATGAGATCCTTACCACGGCGACCACCATCCTCGAGCGATGGATTGGCCATGAGCCGGCAATGGTCGACAAGCTCAAGCGAATCCTCGGCGCGGCTCGTCAAATCAAGCAAAGCATCCAAAAAGTCGGCGAGGACATGACGCCGCAGTTTGGCCGTTCCGTCCTTGCAGCGCCGAGCAAACTCAAAGGGATGCGCGTGCTCGTCGTCGACAACGACGACCGCGTCCGCCGCAGCGCGCACGGCATCTTGGGCCGACTGGGTTGCATCGTGGAGACGGCACGCGACGGGCAGGACGCGCTCACGATGGCGAAACTCGCCTGCTACGACGCGATGCTCGCCGACATCCGCCTGCCGGACCTCACCGGCTACGACATGTAGTCGTCGCTGCGGAAGGCACAGCCGAATGCGCGCGTGATTCTGATGACGGGGTTCGGATACGACCCACATCATTCGCTGGTGAAAGCGAGGCAAGATGGCCTACGCTTTGTCCTCTATAAGCCGTTCCGCGTCGAACAGCTTCTCGCCGCATTGCAAACGCCGGAAACCGAAGCCCCCTCCCCTGCCCCGTGAACGACGCCGTCCACTTCGTTCGCTCGTTCGCCGACGCCATGCCCGTCTGGCTGCTATGGCTCGGCGCCTGTCTGGGTCACGCCTTCTGGATGACCGTTTCCCTCAACGTCATCTATTCCTACGCCTTGCCTCGGCGATTTCTCAAAGCGCTGCGCAAGGTTGATTTCGTCATCATCCTCGCCGGGCCTGTTGTCTTCGGCTTCTCGCTGAATGTCATGGGCGAGGCGGGCCTCGTCTGGGAAGGCATCGGCCCGCGGCGATGGCTGGCGCCCTATACAATTGCCGCGTGTTTCCTTGGCTTAGTGGTCGCGCCGATCTGCCAACTCATGTATTGGTTTCGCCGCACCGCGCCGCAGCAGACCTCATGCACCAGCGAGGTCATTGATGTGGCGGAAAAATTGGGCTCGCCGCCGATCGGCCGCGAGAAGCAGGCCCATGTCGCCCTTTGGCCGTTCAACCAGGCGATGCAGATCGAGTTCACCGAGAAGACGCTTCGCCTGCCGCAGTTGCCCGACGCATGGGATGGCCTGACGATTCTGCACCTGACCGACCTGCATTTCTGCGGCTCACCGGATCGCGCGTTCCATGAATTCGCTATCGAGGACTCGATGCGACGCGGCACCCCGGACATCGTCGCGCTGACTGGCGACGTCGTCGATAGTCCGGAGCATCATCGCTGGATCGTGCCGATTTTGGGCCGACTGAAGTGGAACCTCGCGGGCCTTGCGATCCTCGGCAATCATGACGCATGGCGCGACGTGGCCACCATTCGCCGCCGACTGCGAAAAGCGCGTTTCGATGTGATCGGCAACTCTTGGAAAACGATCGATGTTCGCGGCGTGCCGATGCTGGTCGTGGGACATGAGGGCCCCTGGATCGGCCCGGCGACGGATTTGACCGGAGCCCCGAGCGACTTGTTTCGGCTCTGCCTAAGCCACACGCCCGACAACATTCCGTGGGCGAGGAAGAACCGGATCGACCTGATGCTCGCGGGACATGTGCATGGCGGCCAGATCCGCTTTCCGCTGATCGGTTCGTCGTTCGTCCCCAGTCGGTTCAGCCGTCAATTCGACTGCGGCACCTTCTGGCGTTCGCCCACCGTGATGCACGTGGGCCGCGGCCTCGCGGGACAGCATCCGCTACGTGTGAACTGCCGACCTGAAGTGACGCGAATTGTTCTGCGGAAAGGATCGTAGCTTCCGGTGTGGCACATGCTGAACGCAGCGAAGGGTGTGGAGCAACGCCAGGAAATTCACCCCTTGGGAATCAGCTTTCCGATGCTTCGCCACACCCTTCGCTGCGCTCAGAGTGTGCCACCCCGGATTGTCCACCTCGTGCGGGAGACAAGATGCCGATCCGCATCAAACGCTGGAACGACCCGCGTGAAACGGAGGACGGCACGCGCATCCTCGTCTGCCGATATCGCCCGCGAGCGCTGAAGAAAGCGGATGAAACGTGGGACGTGTGGATGAAGGAACTTGGGCCGACCAAAGAACTGCATGCCGATCTTTACGGCAAGAATGGCCCGCCCATCGCGTGGGATGCGTTTCGCGAGCGATACTTGCGAGAGATGTCGAATCAAACCGAACGCATCGCGGAGTTGACGAAACGCGTCTCGGAAGGCGAAACCATCACGCTGCTCTGTTCATCCAGTTGCACCGATCCGGATCGCTGTCATCGTTCGCTGCTGAAGAAGCTCATCGAATCTTCGACGGCGAGCGGCCGCTGTTAGGCGGCTGCTCGCCGGTTTCGGCATGCGACTTAGTAAACGCCGACGACGGTGGTCGCGGCGATGCCGCGCCAGGGCTTCACGCCGGAGCAGCCGTCCCAGGGGTACTTCGCCGACGGCTTCTCGCGGACGGCTTCATCCCGTTCGAGGAAACCGGGGACGAAGAGTTCCTTCGTCAAAGTCGTCAGCTTCACGCGTCCATCCGAACCGTAGGGCATCACTTTGTTCGGATCGTCGAAATCGACGATCTCAACCACGGCCCGCGGTTGCGGTGCGTAATAAGCGATCTTGTAATCTTCCGCCGCCTTCGGCTGATCCGATGCGGCGAGGCCCATCAGCGTATTGCCGTAGGTCGGAGCGATGTAGACGTTCGGACCCAGATACTCTTCCATCGCGAAGCGGATCCACTGCGAGGTCATCTCGGTGCCGCCGCAGAAGATGCCGGTGATGCCGACTTTCTCGAAGGTTTTGCCTTCCTTTTCGAGCCGGCCCGCGAGCGCATCCAGCAGTTTGGGTGTCATGAACGCGCACTTGATGTCGTGGCCCGCGGACAGGATCGTCATCACCTGATCGATGACGTGTTCCTGATACGCCTTGAGGTGTTCCATCCACCCCTTCTTGATGACCTTCACGACCCAGCGCGGATCGAGATCGACGCAGAAGCAGATGCCGCCGCGATGCTGGCAGAGATGCTCGACCGCGAGGCGAAGACGACGCGGGCCGCTGGGGCCAAGCATCAGCCAGTTGGCGCCCTTCGGGAAATACTTCTCGGGCAGCGTCTCGCTGAATTGCTCGTAGTCGATGCGGAAGTCGTCGACGACGACTCGGCTCTTCGGAATGCCGGTGGTGCCGCCCGTTTCGAAGACGTAGGTCGGCTTGTTCCACAGCGCCTTCGGCTGCCATCGGCGAACCGGGCCGCCGCGGAGCCAATCGTCCACGAAGAGCGGGAATTTGCGAAGGTCCTCGAAGGACTTCACTTCCTTGCGCGGATCGAAATCGAGCTTGATCAGCGGATTCTTGCCCGCCGCCGCATCGACCCAAAAGGGAGCGCCGGTCTCCGGATTGAAGTGCCACTCGACGATCTCGCGCACATGAGCGTCGAGCTTTTCCTTGGCTTGAGCGGGTGTCATGGTCATTGGGGTTACATCTCTCCGAGTAGGTACTTGAAACCGTCGCGTTTAGTGGGGAGACGGAGGCGACCGGTCGCCTCCGGCTCCCCGCTAAACGTGCTGCCGTCCACGCCAAGTCCCCGGCGGATCTGGTTGTGGAGGAAATGAAATCCAATCCTACCAAAATCTTCTTCCATGATTCTCTCGATCACCGCCCTGTGGGGCGTTGCCTTGATCCAGGAATCAACTTCGTTAGCGTTCCAATCAGCAGCTCGGGCGTGAATCGAATCGCGGATCAAGAAACGACTGCGAAAATCGAGATCGTTGGGCCGTATTTGCTCTTCGATTGCGCCATGAGGTCCGGCGGCTTTATCGCCGAAGTACGAAGCAAGTTCCAAAGGTCGGTATCGGGGCCGACCATTATTTCTTCTCCCGAATCGCATAAAGCTTCGAGCGCGTCGTGATGTAGAGCGTGCCGTTGACGGCGACGGGGGTGGAATCCATCGCTTCGCCCATGTCTATGCTAGCCAGCACCTTCTTCTCTTTGCCAGCGGCGAACACATTCAGCTCGCCGTCTTCGTTTCCGATCATCACTTTTCCGTCTACGTAATAAGGCGAACCCCATACGCCAGACTTGAGGTCATGCACCCAATACCGCTGGCCGGTCTTCGCGTCGAGACAGTGCAGGTAACCTCCCTCCTCGCTGATGTAGACGATGCCGTCATGCAGTGCGGCGGTGCTGATGGTGCGGCCGAAATAGATCTGCCGCTGACCCGCTTTCGGCTTTGGCTCAATCATGCCGCCGAAAGACCAGACCAGCGCGGACTCTTTGTTTTTTGGATCCTTGGCATCGTAGCTTTTCGGAGAAACGTCGCCGGTCTTCGTCGCGTCGATGCAGAAGAAATGGCTGAACTTCGTCCCCTTCGGATGCTCGGGATAAACGCCAAGCCCGATGTAGACTTTGCTGTCATGGAACACGGGAGTGGCGATGAAGTAATTCTGCGCCGGGGCGTCGTCGCCCCCTTCCTTCGGACGGTCGGGCAGGCAATCGAACTTCCAGATTAGCTTGCCGGTCGCCGGTTCCAACGCATAGAGCACCGAATCGCCGCCCGGGAAAATCACTTGCTGCTTGCCGCCGACCACCGCGAGCGTCGGGTTCGACCACTGCCCTTCGAGAATCGCCTCTCCGGGCAACGCGCTCTGCCAAGCAATCTTGCCGGTATTCTTGTCCAATGCGAGAAAACTCGGCGCTTTCGGGTTGAGTACTTTTCCCTTCATTTCGTCGATGCCGTTCCCGGTGACGACCATGACGAGATCGCCGACGACGAGCGGAGCGCAGTTCGACAGATGATAGGGGATAACCTTGAGGTCCTTGTGCATATCCATCTTCCACTCGATCTTGCCGTCGGTGGAGGCGCAGACCACTTCGCAGCCGGAGGTCACGTACCACAGCTTCTTGCCTTCGACCACCGGCGTGGAACATAAGCCGACGGGAATCGCTTCTTTGAAGACTTCGTCGGTCGGGATGTCATGCACGATCTGCCAGAGAAATTTGCCGTCTTCCGCTCCGAAAGCCATGAGCACGGCCCTGGCGCCTTTCACGTTCGGATCGCGAGGATTGGCGTTGTTGGTGCCGACGAACACCTTGCCGTCGGCGATCACCGGCCCCGCATACGCTTTGTTGCCGAGTTGCGCGAACCAGAGCAGGTTCTTCTCTTTCCCCTCCTCGACGCTCCATTCGGCTGGGATGCCCTTCTCCGTCGGGTTCGCCATGTTGCGAAACGGCGAGTTGCCGAACATCGGGGTGTCAGGCAACTTGGCATCGTCCGCCGCGGCGGCGCTCACGAATTGCATGTCGCTTCGGGAAGGCATTTGGCAGCAGGCGGGCTTTCCCTTCGAGGCCTGTTTGGCGCCGCAGGGGCCTTCGCATGGTTGCCGCATGACGGAATACGCGACGCCGGCTCCCGTGACGGCGGCGACCAGCAATGCGGTGACGAGCACATGGAGCCGGGAGGTCATTCGCGATTCCTTCTGAGTATCCTGGGAACAGGCTTATTCCACTTGCTTCGAGTTTCCCTGACCTTGAACGATCAACAATCCAACAAATAATTCTCGCTACGCATGTAAGCATCTGCGGGGGATGGCCCCTCTCCCCAACGGGGAGAGGGAGCCAAAATTGACTACTTCTTCTCCTGGATCGCGCGGCTTGTTTCCCGTCATCACGAACAGGGTGCCGTTCGCGGCGACCGGAGTCGCGCATCAGACGCGAACTCCATGTCGTTTTCCGAAATCAGCGGCTTCTTCGATTTTCCATGCTCGAACGTAGGATGTTGTCGTCGTTGCCGAAAAGCACCTTCCCGTCCACGAAGTAAGGGGAACTCACGTCATTCCGCCCGTTTCATGCGACCAGTAGAGCTTGCCGGTGTCCGCATCGAGGCAGAACAGCGTGCCGCCCAGATCGGCAGCGTAGCAAGACCATCATGCAGCACTGGGTCGACATCGTGCCTTTGAAGTAGTAGTTGCGGCCCAGCTTCTTGCGCTCGGCGGCGTCCGTGATCGGCCCGCCGTAATGCCAGACGAGGGCGGAATTCGGATTCTTCTTGGTTTCCGGCCCCTTGGGCCCGGTCCACTTCTCGACGATCTCGGGCGACACGTCGCCGCGTTTCGTCATGTCGATGCACCAGAGGTGGCCTACGCCGGTTTCATGCTCGGGATCCTGACCGACCGCGATGTAGACACGGTTCTTGTAGATGACCGGAGTCGCGATGAAATCGTTGCGGGTTCCCTTGCCGGAAAGTTCGTAGACGGATTCCTTCGGATTGCAATCGAACTTCCAAAGCAGCTTGTTGTTCGCGGGATCGAACGAGTAGATCCAGCCGTTGCCGCCTGGGAAAACCACCTGCGGCTGACCGTCGATGACGCCGTAAGCCGGGTTCGACCATTGGCCGTGTTGGATCAGTTCGCCGCGATTGACGAGGCGTTTGATGAAGGCTTCGTCGTCGCCCCCCTTGGGGATTTCCGTCAGGCGAATAGTGGGATCGTTGTCGCCCCACAGCACTTTGCCGTTTTTCTTGTCCACGCGGATGAAGCTCGGCGCTTTCGGAGCCGGCACGTTGATGTGCCCTTCGTCGACGCCGTTGGACGTGATGACGAACAGATCGTCGCCGACGATAAGCGGGGAGCAGACCGAAAGATTGTGCGGGAAGACGCCAAGCGTCTTGATCATGTCGAGCTTCCAATCGATCGCGCCGTCTTTCGTCGCGGCGCAGATCAGCTCGCATCGATTGCTTACGAAGTACAGCTTATTCCCTTCCACGATGGGCGTGGAGCAGATGCCTTCAAGCGGCCAGTCGACCACGCGACCCGCCGCGAGCTTGGGGAAGGTGAGCTGCCACAGGAACTTGCCGGTCGCTTCCTCGAAGCACATGAGCACGCCGAGGTCGATCGGTCGCCCCGTCGTGGCGTCGACGTCTTTCGGGTTGCGAGGCTTCTGATTGTTGGTGCCGATGAAGATCTTTCCGTCGGCGATCACGGGGCCGCCGTAGGCTTTGGAACCCAGATCGGCTTCCCAGCGGACATTCGTCTTTTCGCCGACGTTCCATTCGGTCGGCAAACCTTTGACGATGGTGTTGACCATGTTGCGAGCGGGCGTACCGCCGTACATGGTCCAGTCGGCGGCGCGAGCCGCAGCGGCGGGTTGAGCGACGACCGTATTGGTCGGCTTGCCGTCGCGCGGAAGGAATGCGACAACGCCGCCAAACACGCCGACGACGAGCACGCCGGCAAACCAGCGTTGAGGGCGGGAAGAGGCCATAAGCAATCTCCTAGTCCGTTGAGGGGCGGCCCCTCGTGTGAGCTTATCTTGTTCCGACAGTCGTTCGGTCGAAGTCATTCCAATCACGATAAGCCGCGACGCGAAACGCGGACGAAACGCAATGCGATCGCGGGACACCCACTCCGCACGCCGCGGCTTACCAAAGACAACGACTCACTTCTTATTGGTCGTGATTTTCACGTTGTCATAATAGATTTCCGTTCCCGCACCGCCCTCGGGAATGCCAGTCACGTAACCATACAGTGCGGGGGCGCCTTCATTGTTGGGGCGGGGGTCGTCCACGCTGATCGTCCAGTCACTCGGCTCTTGTTCGCCGCGCTTCCAGATCTTCCCCTTCGCGGTCGACGTCTTGCCGTTCGAGTCCACCGCCAACTTGAGCCGATACCACTGGCCTGGTTCCAGCTTGTAGGGGATCGTACGGTCCACTCGAGGCAAGGCTTCCCACGAGGCAAGACGCAGTTTGCCGGAATTGCCCCAAAGAAGCAACGTATAGCGGTTGTTGACGACCCCCACATCGGGAAGATCGTCGCCCGACTTCGAGCCTTGCACGTCGGCTTCGATCACATAATCCTTGTCCGTCGGCAGGCCGATGTAGGCGTTCCCCTTGGCGATGAGGGGGCTGGCTTTGTCGTTGACCTTTCGCAGCACCTTTTCGCCGTTCACGGTAGCGACGAGGAATTTGCCCTGCGTATTCACCCAACCGCCGGGAACAGCACCTTCAGGGATCTTCGAGAAATCTTGTTCATACGGGAATACGGGAGAAACGCGGACGCGGGCTTTGCCTTCCAGTTTCTCCGCCTTGGCGACCACATAGCCTTGTTGTGCCGGCTTCTTGGCATCCACCGTCAAGGCGCCGTTCTTGATCGTTCCAGCCAACGCCGGCGGTGCTGACTTCGCACCCTTCGGGAGCGGCGGCTCGGGCAGCGACCATTCCGCGGATACTTCCTTCACCATCACGCCGTTCGCGTCGTAGCCGAACACTTTGAACTGCGTCGATCCGCCCGGATGCAGTTCGACGTCTGCGGGAACGATTTGCAGATGCGTAATCGGTCCTTCGGACTTTTTCGGAGCCGCGGTCGACTGCGGGTCGGGCGTCTTCTTCGCCTCCTTGGCCCCGATGCAGTAGGTGCCGTCGCTGGTGGAGAAGATGACCCGGCCATGGGCAATTGCGGGGCTGCCGTTGATTTCGATATCGCTGATGCCGTCTTCGGAAGCAAAGAACTGCTGATGCAGCCGCTTTCCTTTATTCTTGGCATCCAAGATGTGGAATTTGCCGTTCACTTCGCCGACATAAATCTTGCCGTCCGCAAGGACCGGACTGCCGCGGGAATTGCGACCATAGGTAAACTTCCACTGCTGCTTGCCGGTCTTTCCGTCGAGGCAGTAGAGCCGGCCCACATCGTCGGTGATGTAGAACTTGCCTTCGTGGAAAATCGGCGACGTGTAGCGGGCTTTGAGTCCGTCGATGTGCCAGACAAGTTCAGGCTTCCCGTCCTTCACCTTGGACCCATCGAGGCAGATGACGCGGCCCTGTTCGTTGTTGTCGGGGTTTTCTTCGCCTTGGCCGATGTAGACGAAGTTGCCGTCCACGACCGGCGAACAGTTGACGGCGGTCGTTCCAGTGTAGCCCCAGACTTTCTCGCCCGTGGCAGCTTTCATCAGCGTAGACGCCGCCGTCCGCACCGCCCGAGATGACGAGATCGATGCCGTTGATGTTGGCGATAACAGGCACGGAGTAATACGTATCTTTCGGCTGTCCGCCCGGCTCGCTCCACCAGCGGACTTGGCCGTTCTTCTTGTCGAAGGCGACGAAGCGATGGCCGCCCTTGCCCTGATCGCCCCAGCTCGAGTTGAGCATGCCGATGATGACCAGGTCGTTGTAAAGGCAGGGGCTGGTGACGCGGCCGCCGTAGCCGGTGATGCGGCCATATTGTTCGCTGAGCGAGCGCTGCCAGACGGTGTCGCCCGTCTTGCCGTCGAGGCAGACGAGGAAGCCCTGAGTGCCGTGAGCGTAGATGTACCCGGTGATCGGGTCGGCCGCCATGTTCGTCCAGCCGAGGCGGACGGTGACGATGTCGGTGTGGAAGACGTTGAACGTGCGTTCCCAGATCTTCTTGCCGGTACCGAAGTCCAGGCACATCACGCGTTCCTGAATCGTCTCCGCTACGTCCTTGCCTTCCTTCGTCTTTTCGGAGGTGTAGTTCAGCAAGTAGACCTTGCCGTTCATGACGAGCGGCGTCGAGCGGCTGCCGTAGTGAGTCTGCCAGACGAGGTTGCTGTCCTCGGCCTTAGGGTCCGGCGACCACGTCGACGGCAGGCCGATTTCGGGCAAAGCCGCGAGCGGCGGGACCACGCCAGTTGGTCAATCGCCGGCATGGGCAATCGCGAACGCCAGCAGCATCGTGCAAACAGCGAAACGAATCGGTTTCATGAGTTACCTTTCGTTGCGGTCGATCGTTTAGCGGGGAGCCGTAGGCGCCCAGGGCAGGTCGCCTACGGCTCCCCGCTAAACGGAAACATTCTTATCTCTTCGAATCACTCGGCGGGATTTCATTTCATGGCGGGGCAGGCTTCCGGGCGGCGAAAGCGTCACTTCTGCGCGGAAAAACAATTCGTCGCGAACCGCGGCGGCGATACGGTGCGCCAGGTCGGAGGCGTGCGGCATCGCCGGCTCGATTTCGATTTTCAATTCCGCCAACGCCGACGTGGCATCCACCTCGACTCGATACTCGGCCACTTCGGCGAATCTTCGGACCACGTTTTCAAGCGCGGCCGGATAGAAATTGTTGCCGCGGATCGGAATCATATCGTCGGTTCGACCCAAGATGCCGCCCTGCAACCGCATCAGCTTTCGGCCGCAGGGACACGGATTCGGATCCACGCGAACCAGGTCGCGTGTCCGATAGCGCAACACGGGACCACTTACCCGGCCCAGATTCGTCACCAGCATTTCGCCGATCTCGCCAGCCATCGTCGGCTCTCCGGACTGCGGATCGACGATCTCGGCGATGTAGTCTTCTTCCAGCACGTGCAACCCGCCGGGATTGTCGCGGCATTCCATCGCCATCGGCCCGACCTCAGTGAGGCCCGAATGATCGAAAATGCGTGCATGCCACGCCGTCTCCAGACGGTTGCGGGTGGCAGGGATGCTGCCCCCCGGTTCGCCCGCCACGATCACGGCTCGGACGTTATATCCAGGCGTTCCCGGCTTGAGCGTGACGTTCTGTTCGTGGGCCGCCAGTGCCAGATGCATGGCATAGGTGGGCGTGCAGCAAACGACCGTCGCCTCGTGATCCAGCATCATGCGCAGGCGCGCGTGGGTCGAAAGCCCGCCCGCCGGCAGACACAACGCTCCCATCCGGCCAGCCGCCTCGAACGCAGTCCAAAAGCCGAGAAAGGGGCCGAAGGAAAAGGGAAACAGGATGCGATCCGCAGATGTCACGCCCGCCATGGCGAACATCTTGCGCCAGCATTCGAGCATCCAATCCCAGCTGTGCGCGGTGTCGAGCCAGCGCAGAGGTTTCCCCTGAGTGCCGGAAGTTTGGTGCAGACGGGTATACCGTTCGCGAGGGTAGGTGAAGACGTCGCCGTAAGGCGGATCCAGTTCCTGGCGAGCGAGCAAATCTCCTTCGTCATCAGGCGGAAGCTTTCGCAGATCTTCAACCGTGCGAATGTCGCCTCGCGAGAGCGCCCGGACTGTCGAAATTTCTCCGCGACAAAACGATTGCGGCACGACTTCGTCAAGCAATTGCAGCAGGCGTTCGTTTTGAGGTACGCGTGCATCAATTCAGCCGAATGCCGTAGGGTGTGTCGAGCACTGCGAAACGCGCCCGTCGCGGGTTCCCGGGAAGCGACGCATCCAACATGCGGAGGCTGTTTGTCGGATGCATCTCCGTTGCGGACACTCAGGCGGTGCGTCTCGCTGCGGCTCGACACACCTTCGCGGCTTTCGCTTACTTCTTCACGTCGAAGCAAAACACGTATTCATGGTCGCGAAGGAACAGCTTGCCGTCGCTGATCACCGGAAGCGCCCAAGGATTGCTGAACTTCGCGCTCGGCATTGACTTCGGGTATTTCGAACGCTTCGGCAATTCAAACTTGCTCACCAGTTTGAAGGATTCCGGATTCGCTTCGACGAGCGCTGCGGTCCCTTCTTCCGTCAGCAGATAGAGCATTCCGTCGGCGCCCGTGGTGGCGCCGCTCTTCGTCTTCAGCTCTTCGCCTTCTTTCCAGGCAAGCTTGCCGGACTTCCAATCCTGACATACCCACACGCTGCCTTCGGAATGGCCGTAGATGTGCTCGCCCACTTGGACTAGCCCGCCGTGATTGTTCTTGACGGCTTTTTTCGCCGCAGCGCCGTAAAGGTCCTTCACCTTGAAGTCCTTGGCGACGTCGAACAGATGACAGCCAGCTCCGGTTCCGGCACTCACATAGACTTGGTTGCCTTTCACGATCGGCGTCGAAGCGATCGAGTAGTTGTGCCCCTTCACCATCTGCTCGGACCACAGCACCTTGCCGTCCTTCAGCGAAATGCCGCTCAAGAATCCGCCATCCGGTTCCGAGGTGTAGCCAGCTTGGATCACTTGCGGCACGCCATGGATTTCCGCGTAGACCGCCGACGTGTACGCCGCCTTGTATTTCAGTTCCTTGGCCTGCCATTCGACCTTACCGGTGTTCTTGTCCAGAGCTACCACGGTCCCCTGGGTCTTGCTGCCAGGCGAAACGATCACGAGATTGCCGACGACGAGGGGCGATTCGCTGTAGCCCCATTCGGTCATCATCTCGCCCTCGAAGTCCTTGATGAGATTCTTCCGCCACAATTCCTTGCCGGTGTTGTCCAGGCAGAGGAAATCGCCTTGGGCGCCGAGGACATAGAGTTTGTCGCCATCCACGGTGGGAATGCTGCGGGGGCCATCGCCCCAGATGTTGCTCTTGAAGGTGAAGATAGGACCGATCTTCGCGTGCCAGATCTCCTTGCCGTTGGCCGCATCGAGAGCGAGCGTGATTTCATTCCCGTCGCGGGTGCCGTTGGTGTAAAGGATGCCCTTCACCACCGCGAAGCTGGAATGTCCGAGCCCTGCATTGTCGAAGGTCCAGACGAGCTTTGGTCCATCCTTCGGCCACTGCTTCAGGAGGCCGGACTCCTTCGAGACTCCGTCGCGGCGCGGCCCGCGGAATGTCGGCCAATCATCCGCGAAAGCGAAGGAAGCGGCCGTGGCACAAACCGCGACCAGAAACAGAGCACGCAGTTTCATTTCATCGCCTCGGTCGGACTGAGGGAAAGGCAAATCATGCGAGCGCCACGAGGATCGGCGCCATCAGGCAGGTATGCAGATTCGTTCAATATAAACAAGCAGCCAGATCGACGCCACCGACAATTTGCTGTTTCAACAATCATTTTTCGTCGGCTCGCCAAAAGGCAAGACGTCGCTCGCGCGGCCCTCGACAACGAACGCTCGATGCGGCACACTGTCGATTCCAACTTTCCGCGAGGTTCCGCCATGCATGTATTCGCCGCGCTGATCCTACTGCTTCAACCAGATGCCGCCGATCCGCTTCGCGAAGCGCGGAAGCTCTTTTCCGACGGCAAACGCAACGAGGCTATTGCGGTCTTGGAGAAAGCGGTGGAAGCGAATCCGAAGCTCGTCGAAGCCCATGTCTTGCAAGCGAGCATGTTCGATGCGATGGATCGATGGGCCGAAGCAGGCAAAGCGATCGCGAGGGCAGTCGAGTTGGAGCCGAAGCGTTCCGAATCATGGCAGCGGCGTGGCGCCATTCGATTCAAGGAAGGTCGCTTCGCCGACTCCCTAGCGGACTTCGATCGCTACATCGAGATGGAGCCGAATCAGGCGATCAGCCATTGGCAGCGAGGCATCACTTGCTGGTATGCGGGCAAATACGCCGCGGGGGAAAAACAGTTCGCCGACTATCAGAAGTACCACGATGCCGATGTTGAGAACGCCGTCTGGCGATGCATGTGTCAGGCGAAGGCATCCAATCTGGCTGCCGCCCAACGCGACATGCTGAAGGTCGGCCCGGACGGTCGCGTGCCGATGAAGGAGATTTACGGGCTCTTCAAAGGGACGCACAAGCCTGAAGACGTGATGACCGCCGCCGAAGCGGGAAAGGCGGGAGACGCGGATCGCAACAGTCGGCGTTTTTACGCGAATCTCTACGTCGGCATTTGGTACGACCTGACGGGCGAGCCTTCGAAAGCACTGGAGCATTTGGACCGCGCCACCGAACGCCACCGCATCGGCCATTACATGTGGGACGTGGCACGCGTGCATCGCGATCTGCTCAAAACGAAGAAGTAGCCGGTTGCCTCCTGTTGCCTCGTCTTGGTCAGCGCAATCATAGGCTTCGCCAGCCTCGACGTAGTCGCCATTTCGGCGGCGTTGTCTCCGGACTCACGCCTTGCCATTCGCAAGTCCGCCATGCCGTTAGCACGCTGCGCGAGCAAGTGCCGGCGACCGCTTCCCGGAAGTGATTGGATTCGCCCGCGGGACCCTGGCGCCGGCACTTGCTCGCGCAGCATGCTAACATTGCACATGCTTCGATCGATGGGACAATGGACCTGGCACATCGTCCGTTCACGTCCCATCTTCGGAGCACCTCGCATGTCCACCGCCATCAAAGACACCCCCGTTTTCAACCGCCTCGCCGAGTTCTTCTGCGACGAGCCCAAAGCCAAGGAAGACTCGCAGCGCACTCCCGGCGGCACCTTCCGCAACGGCAACCGGGGCGGGCCTGGCAACCCCTACGCACGACGCGTCGCCAAACTCCGCCAGGCCGTCATGGAGGAATGCACCGAGGACGACTTGCGCGAAGTCACGCGCAGCATGATCAACCTTGCGAAACGCGGCGACAAAGCGGCAGCCAAACTGGTCTACCAATACGCGCTCGGCAAACCAGACAAACAGATCGACCCTGACCGCATCGACGAACACGAACTGAGCGTCATGAAGGGCGTCGCCGTTCCGCCCGCGCTCTTGGATGCGATACTCTCCGCCGTACCCGCGGATACGGTCAATCGCCTTGCTCAAAACATGTGGCCCGCGCTGATGCAGGTATTGGCGAAGCAGTTGGACGAACAGATCGTCGAGACACAGGAACTTCGGCGACAGATCGACGAAGACACCGACGCGTGGGAAGCGTTGCCCGCGGAAGAACGCCTGCGGCAATACCAGCAATTAAAGCTCACGCCGTCGCCGGAACTCGTCGAAGAGGCGGCGAAAGAGCGCGCCGCGCGCGAGGCGAAGGAAAAAGACCAGGCGACACCGTCACCAAACGGTGTTTCGCACGACCAGCAGACGACCGGCTCCGCAGGTCCAAAGGCGTCCGATGTCGCATTGCCACCGTCACCAAACCGGGTTTCGGAGCAAAACAACGAGCCGAACGCGGCGCTGAAACAAGGCGGTACCCCAGTTCCGACTCGTTCGACCCGGTCCTAGAGGCTTCCGAACAACGAAGCAGGTAGAATTACGCAACCACTGCAAGTTGCGCGGCGTCCGGGGTGCGCGCCGACGGGCCCCTCGAAGCCGTCCGCTATTGGCTCGGTCGGCGACTTTGCCTGGAAACTTGAGCGAAAGTACCCCTCGCATTCCCTTTTCTCGGAAAGCTTTGCACATGCTGGCGATCGCATTTGTTGTGATTGTTATGCGCTTTCGCCCCGGTTGATATTTTCCGGAAATCCCTTCCCGCGAACCGCCTCTTCCGAGGACATCGGTTAGACTTCCCCCGCATGGACCTCCGTGCTCGGGGGAAGGGAGTTCTCCTGATCCGTCTTTTACAGGTGGGTTCGAGATGAAAAAGTCGTTGTTCCGCTTCGGCGTCGTGCTTTCCCTGATCGCGGCGTCCTCCGCCAATGCGAATGCGTTCTGTCTGCTCCCCGGCTTCGGCCTGTGGGGTTGCGGCTGCAACAAATACGCGAACATCATGATCTGCAAGCCGTACAACGCGTTCACGCCGTTCTGCAGCGGCATTACGTACGGCAACTGCTGCGCCCCCTGCTGCCCGCAGCCGTGCGCGATGCCTTGCCCGCAACCGTGCGCGACGCCGTGTGCTCCGAGCTGCCTGCCGGCCGCCGACGCCTGCACCACCGGCTACCGCGGCGCTATGCCGATGAATACCGCCTATGGCTATGGTTACGGCTACGGCATGCCCCAAACGGTACCGGTCGCGTACTACGGTTACTATGGCTACCCGATGCAGGCCGGCTATCAGATGCCGACCTACGCTCCCCAGGGCTACGCTCCCCAGGGCTACGCTCCCCAGGGCTACGTCACCCCCGTCAACTACATGCCCTACTACTGGGCTCGCTAAGGGATGGAGTTTCTCGGCGGGACGAAGGATCCCGCCGAGTCAGGCGCGTTCGTCGGAATCCGACGAACTCGCATGCACAGTTCGCGGCTCGGTGGGCGTTTCGCCCTCTCCATACCCAACCTGGCCGACCGCTGAATTTCCTAAGGCAAGGATTCGCCGCCATGATGCGTTTTTCGATCGCCTCGCTTCTTCTCGCCGGGATCGTCGCGTTCTCCGCAGCCGCGGAAGATGGGGCCAAAGCCTATCGCAATGTCTCCGGCGAGCGGGTCGAATCGGTACTCAAGTCGATGAAGATCGACTTCGCGAAGTCCGCGGGGAAGAAGGAAGGCATCTTCTTCTACGATTTCGAAGCCGAATCGATCAAGGTCCGCCTGCACAACTACGAAGGCAAGGACCTTTGGCTCGATGCGCATTTCAGCGACAAGCTTGATCTGGAAGAAATCAACAAGTGGAACGTGAAAGCCCGGGCAACCCGCGCGGTGCTTCTCGGATCCGGCGAAAAAGCGACGGTCTCTTTGGAGGCTCAGCTTGACTGCGACGCCGGCGCCAGCGACGCGATCGTGCGGCAGTTCGTCACTCGCTACGAGAAAGAACTGAAGGATTTCGTGAAGTTCATCTCGAAATAGTTGCGCTGCCGGCGTCGCTGTTTCCGCTTTCAATGATGCGTTCCTTGCTGGAAGGACCCGCCATGCGAATCGCCTCGCTCACCCTGCTGTTGGCTCTTCACCTCCCTGCATACGCCGCCGACGAGAAGATCTCCGAGCGTCCGGAAAAGGCGATCAAGGAATTGACCGTCCCGGCCACCGAATCGCTGCTCAAGAGCGTCGGCGTCGACTTCAAGAAGGTCGATCCGAAGAAGCCTGACGAGGGAGTTTTCTTTGATTTCAAACGCGGGACGTTCGACGTTCGGCTTTACAACTTCCAGGGAAAAGACCTGATGATGGATTCGGTCTTCAGGGCGCTGCCGCTCGAGAAGCTGAACGATTGGAACACGCGAGCGAAATTCAGCCGCGCATGTCTTCATAAGGACGCCAAAGGACCGTATGCGACGCTGGAATCGAATCTCGACATCGCCGGCGGAGTGACTGAGACGACCGTGAAGAACTTCGTGCTCGGCTTCGAAGCGGAACTGAAATCGTTCGATCGATTCATCGGCGGCGCCTCGCTAGGCGACGACGACCTCTTCCAGGGCGCCGTCGCGGAGCGATTGGAAAACGTCTTCAAGGGTCAGGCGATTCTGTTCAAGAAGCAGGAAATCCCGCAGAAAAAGGTCGCGGTCTACGAATTGACCATCGGCAAGATTCCGATCCGGCTGATCAACTTCGGAGGCAAGGATCTCATCCTCGAAAGCAAGTACGCCAAGATCCCCGCCGAAGCGGCGAATCAGTACAACCTGGACCGCAAGTTCGTTCGCGTCGTCAACAGTTCGGCGAAGGGGAGCGAGTCCACGAGCCTCGAGGCGTACTTGGATTGCGAAGCGGGTACGACGGAAGCGATCCTCCGTCGGTATATTCTTGCGTACGAGGAAGAGACAAGAGAATTCGCCGACTACGTTCGCCAGCACGCCGACAACAAGCAAGCATCGAAGTGACGCCTCGCCGAACCGAAAAACAAGAAACCGGAAGCGACGCGTGGGTGTTCGCTCCCGGTTCTTGCCTTCGAAGATTCGCCGAATTTAGCCAAAGATGCGGCGTAGAAATCCGGATTTTTCCGGGCTATTTTCGCATGGCTTGTCGCCGAGGACCGGCGACGTGCCGGGACGTTGCAGATTGGACATCGTTCCGGGGCGAGCGCCTCCGGGAATCGAGGACATGGTGCCAGGCCGCGCCGCGGAAGGTTCGTGTCGTCGCTGAAGATGAGCGAGGCGTTCGCGAAGGCCGTCGTCCCGCATCGCGAGTTCCAATTCGCGATTCCAATCTTGCTGCAATCGCTGCAGCTCGCTGCGTTGCCGAGCCAAATCCGCTCGATCGCGAGCCATCGACATTTCGAGATTGCGGGCCTGTTCCATGAGCGACTGCTCGTCTTCCTGCAATCGCACGCGATCCGCGTCGAGTTGATCCTTCATCCGCTGAAGTTCTTCGCGGTCGATCGTTTCCACCTGCTGCAATTCCTGGACCTGCAAATGCAGATGGCGAATCGCCTCGGATTTCTCTTCGAGCAGCGCTTCGTATTCGCGTTGGCGTTCTTCCCAAGCTTCGTCGGCGTTGGAGGGTAGGAGGCGCTGCGGAGCGATGGAAGCGGGTTGGGTCTGGAGTTCTTCGATTCGGCGGCGAAGACGGGCGTTTTCTTGGCGAAGGATGGAAATCTCGTCGTCGTGGACCGACGGCAGCTCCATCTCCGGATTCGAACCGTATTCCTTGAGAATTTCCTGGTTCGCAGCGGAAAGCCGATCCAGTTCTTCTCGAAGAGAATCGACATCCAGCGAAAGTTGGGGTTCCGACAACGTGACGGTCCCTGAGTGCGCGAACGCACCGGCGGACCCCGCTCGGCGACCCCGAGGGGTGTTGTGCGACATCTTCTCTTACTCCGGACGGACGGGGCACGGGCCGACGTTTCCGGCGGCAGCCCATGCGACACGCACCAATGCCTCTAATTGAAGCGTGCCTTGCAACAACCATAGCATGAAGAATCGTGAAAGGCGGCACAAATCGAAAATCCGGACGAATCGGATTTCGGCATCCCTAGCCACCATGATCGAGGATCGAACACCGGGTCGCGACCGATGAGTCTACTCGGCGTCCGGCGCGTCAAACCCAAACAGGCTTTGCGTTTAGGGGACGGCTTCACGCTCAGCGTCGCATGACGAGGAACCACTCGGCAATCATCGCAATGCGCGGGGTTTGTTTTCGTCGAGCATCACCCGATAATGGGGATGCAGGCAGGACGGGAAAGGATGCAGCATGCGAACCGCGATCGATTGGGGACGACAAACGCTGGAATTGGACGTGCCGGAAAGCACGCTGCTTTCGGCAGGCATAGCCCCCACCGTCACGCCGATCGCGGATATCGCCGAGGCGACACGCGTCGCCCTTGAATCCCCGCTCGATTTTCCGCCGTTACGTCGGGCTCTTACGCCTGACGATCATGTGGCTGTCGTCCTCGAATCCTCAATGCCGCATGTGGCGACGATTCTCCCTGAGGTGCTTCGCGTCATCCGCGCCGCCGGGGTTTCGCTCGATGCGACCACGATTGTCACCGCAGCCGGGGCGAAGCAGGATTGGATCGACGATTTGCCCGAAGATTGCGAGGACGTGCACGTCGAATCCCATGTACCGGACGACCGCAAGAAGCTCGCCTACCTCGCTTCGACTCGTGAAGATCATCGTGTTTATCTCAATCGCACCGTGGTGGATGCGGACCAATCGATCGTGCTCACCCATCGGACGTTCGATCCGTTGGTGGGATGCCTTGGAGGCGAGCTGGCACTCTATCCCACGCTCAGCGAGCAACCGCATCCGAAGGACCGCACGCTGCATTGGAAGGAGCGCGCGCCGCGAATTGGCCAGCCGCACGCGAATCAAGAAGCCGCCGAGGTGGCCTGGCTTCTCGGCGTGCCGTTTTTCGTGCAAGCGGTGGAAGGCCCTGGAGGATCCGTGCTGGAGATTCTGGGTGGACCGCCCGAAAGCTGTCGCGAAGGGGAGCGTGCGTTGGATCGCTCTTGGCGACGTGAAGTGGCGGAACCCGCCGACGTCGTGGTCGCATCCCTAACAGGGGATCCGCATCGTCTGACGTTCGCCGATCTTTCGCGTGCTCTCGCCAATGCCGCGCGCGTGGTTCGCATGGGAGGCAAAATCGTCCTTCTGACGGAGGCATCCCCTTCCCCTGGTTCGGCAATCGAGATTCTCAGTCGCTCGGATGACCCGGGACTCGCCGTGCGACGCTTCCAAAAAGAAATGCCGGACGAAGCGGAAGCCGGTTTTCTGTGGGCGACGGCCGCCACCCACGCCAAGCTTTATGTGCTCAGCGGAATGCCGGAAGAAACCGTGGAAGAGATGTTCGCCGTTCCTTTGCAACACGCAACGCAGACGCAACGCATCCTCGCCGGCGCCGGCAGCGTGATCTTGCTTCCCGATGCCCATTTGACGCTTGCGAGCGTGAAAGCGTGATTTTTTCCCTCGATCGTCTATCGAGGAAGTCCCATCCAGCAGGACATCGAGCCGCATCGCCCTGGCAGCGCGACGGATTCCGGAAGCAGCACACGTCGAATCTCGACCGCTAGCAAGCAGACGTTGGTGGGCACGTCCGCGCAGAGCGACTCACATCTCTTGAATGGTGCGGTTGCACTGATGACCCTTGGCACAATCTGCCGAAAATTTTTGTGGTAGTCCGTAAGCGATTCGGATAGAAGCGCACTGATCTTCGTTTACGTCCATAGGAGATTCCAATATGTTTCGTCGCAGGTCGAGCGGCTTCACGCTCATCGAGTTGCTTGTCGTGATCGCCATCATCGCCGTACTTATCGCGCTGTTGGTTCCCGCAGTCCAAAAAGTCCGCGAAGCGGCCGCACGGTCCCAATGCCAGAACAATCTGAAACAGATCGGCCTGGCCATGCACAACTTCCACGACACCTATAAGCGGTTCCCGCCGGGATCCGCGAGCGACGCGGGCATCTTCGGTACGGGCGGCGGGTACGGCAGCAGCTGGATGGTCTTCATACTTCCGTATGTCGAACAAGGCGCGCTCTACAATCAATGGAAGTTCACGGGACATTCCGGGTGGAACAATGCCAACAACATCACCCTCCCCGTGCCCATGATCAGCATCTACGTCTGCCCTTCCTCCCCACTGCCTCCGACTTACACCCCAAATGGCATTATCCGTGTGCAAGGCGATTACGTTGCCATCGCGGGGGCCGATCAAGCCGCCATTTCGGCCACCTACGTCGATTCCCGTCGTTACGTCGGATCGGGAGTCGGTTGCTGCGGTGCGGGAATCGTCAGCGGCAGCGGCGTACTTCCCCCCAACGGCCAAGTGCGTATGGCGCATATCACGGATGGAACCAGCAACACCATCGTCGTCGGCGAGCAATCCGACTGGATCACCCTCTCCAGCGGAAGCAAAGTCGATTGGCGTTCCGCGAACGGTCACGGCTTCTGCATGGGCACGAACCAAAGCGGCGTCCCGGGTTCCGGCTACGGCAATGAGCGCCCCTTCAACACAACCACCATCCGATATGCCATCAATCAAAAAACCGGATGGGCCGACGACTGCACACTAGGGGTCTGTGCCAACAATTCGAGCAACACGCCTCTCCGTTCCACGCATCCGGGCGGCGTCAACTGCGTCTTCGGAGACGGTTCGGTCCGTTTCGTCTTGGACAGCACCCCGCTTGCGACTCTGGCTCAACTCGCGTTCCGCGACGACGGCTTCGTCGTGAACCTCAACCAGTAACTTGAAACGCGAACGTCGGAGGTTCGCGCCTCCGGCGTTTCTTTTTTCGAGCACTCTCTCAAGCCCCATCGCTGGATCGTCTTTTTTTGGATCGTTGCCTTGAGCGGATGCGCTCAATCCAATCCGCTCGCGGAACGGAACGGGGTCTCCGGAACCGTCAAGTTGGATGGCGCCCCGTTGGCTGAAGGTACCATCGCTTTCGATCGTGGAGACGGAGCCGTACCCGGGAGTGCCGAAATCAAGAACGGCAGTTACAACCTGACCGCTCGACCCGGACTCAACAAGGTCGTCATCCGGTCTTTCAAGGTGGATCCCTCGATCGTTTCCAAAGACCCTGCTCGACCCGTCGACAATCGGGTGAACCTCATTCCTGAAAAATACAACGACAAAACGACGCTCACTGCCGATGTGACTGCGGACAAAAAGAAATTCGATTTCGACCTAACCAGCAAATGACTCGCTCGAGCTTTGGCTACGCGAAACTCGACGCAATAGTTGCCCATGAATCAGCCCGCAAGGCCGAGGGTTTTTCGCAAGCTGGTCAAGCCGATCTCAGCAACCTGGACTGGGTTTGCTTTCCAGAGGATCGGATTCATCAATTCCAGCGAGACGCCGCCTTGGTAATCAATGGCTCTTAAATGATCCACGATCGGCCGCAGACGGAAATCACCGTCCCCCGGCATGATTCGGTCGCCGTCGCTCATCCATTCGCGGGGAACGCCGGAGACGTCGCAAAGCTGTACGTGCGCAAGCAGATCGCGCGACAATTCCTCCAAGTCCTCGAATTTGCTCGGTCCCGTGTAGAAGTGGAAGACGTCGAGCACGACTCCGACATTGGGCTCCCCGCATTGCTGAACGAGAAGGAGGGCTGTTTCCAGATTCGAGCAAAACGTGTTCTTTCCGCGGAATTCGAGCCCCAGTCGCACATGGAATGCCTGCGCCCACTGAGCCGCCTGAGCAAGCGAAACCACCGCCCGTTCAAGCGAAGCCGGATCCTGCACCGGATCGACGAAGTCGGCAACCACCAACATCGTCGGAATGCCGAACGTCTGGCAGAGATCGAGCCGCTGTTTGAAGTGGTCGAAGTGCGCCTTTCGAGCCTCCCCTTGCGAAAGCAGCAACCCGCCTTGGTATGCGGCTGCAATCGGTCGGACGTTACGGTCGCATAATAGTTGTTTCGTATCCGCCGCCGACGACGTTTCGAGATGTTTTTCGAGCTTAGGCAGCCACACTTCCATCGCTTCGCAACCGGCATCCGCGAAGTTGGCCACATCCTCGGCAAACGTGGCGGGCAAAGTAGTCGCTTCGCTGATGCAAGGAATCATGGCTCGCCTCAAAAAAGAAATCCGCGAGAGATGATGTATCTCTCGCGGATGAAACTCCAACTGCGGCGAGTCCGCCGAAAAACTAACCTTGCTGGACGCCGCGGATATGGACGTAGGTATGCACATGAGGGAGGACGCGGTAATTCCACACGAAGCCGGGCCCTTCGAGGCGCCAGAAACTCCAGAGCGTGCCCTCGGTCGCTTCGCGATCCTTGTAGAACGCGAGATGGATACGATCCATGCCGCCGTTTTGACGGACGATGTCCATCACTTCATTCGCATCCTCGCGGCGATAAGGCGATAGGACGTCGCGCATCACGGTCTCGATCAGTTGCTTCTGAGCTGCGGTCAAATCGCCGGAGCGAATGCCGGGAAATCCTTGAGCACGATGGCGGACGCTGCCTTCCAACTCGCCCGGATTGCCGACAACGACCGCTTGGCGACGTTGCGCTTCATTAAGCGCTTCATACACCGCCTGAACCGCACGCGTCTGGTAGTAGAACGCATTGCGACGGCTGTGGCCATCGGGGCTGTGGCCGTAATACATCGGCCCACCGAATGCGGCGTTGGGCTCCGAGTTTCCGTCGCAGCGGACGGTCAAGTGATGGCCGGTGAAGACCCAAGCATAGGGACGATCGCCGCTCGGGTCGCCGAAGATGTAGGCGCCGCACGCTTGAAAATTGCGACTGCCGTCCCAAGTGCCTTCGCGGCTGAGAAGGCGATATCCATCGTCGCCCGAGCTGATGGCCTTAAAGATGTTCTCGCACAATTCACGTTGCGCCGGCGTGTAGGCATCGGCGATACGGGCGCCGATAGGTGCGTTGTACATGCGAAGGCGTGTCGGCGTCTGATTGTTGGCCTGTTTATGATCCCAATCGAAGCAAACTTGACGCTTTTGCTGATCGTTCAGACCCGCGAACAATTCCTTAATCAATGCCTCGGCGGGCTTCGGTGGACGAGCGGCCGGCGGCGCCTTGGCGGCCGGTTCGTCCGAACGCACCGCTGCGGGAAGGACTGTCCCAAGACCCGCCACGGCAGCGGTGCCTCCGACGACGGAAAGAAACGAGCGACGATCCACATCGTCGCAATCCGGACAAGCAGGCTTGCGGAGATCGGCCATGACTGGGCTCCAGGAGTGGGGTCGAAGATCAAGGGAGGTCGGTTCATCATCAACCACGTGCGCGCCGCTGTCAAGCAGCCGCCGGGGGCGCACTTTGTCGTGGGTGTGCCCTTTAGAGTGGGACGGCGAATTGGGGTGCGAACGAAAGCCGGCGTCTTCGGCCGACTCATTGGGATCAGGGGGGCTTCCAATTGCTCTAGCGATGCGTCATGGCAATTCGAAGTTTAAGTGAGACAGTTAAGGTTTCCGTCAAACGCCCACCCTCACATTCCGCGACCGCGTTTCTTTCCGCGTCTCGTCACCAAGACGAGAAGTTTTCCGCAAACTCGAACTTGTCGGCAAAATGCCTCCGCAGGATCGCCTTGACTCTTTCCGAGTACCACCCCCATAGCAAACGATGCTCGGCTCCGTCCAAGGTTCTGAGCGTGACTACCATTCGGCCCGGCCTTTGCGAACGGTCTCGTCGGCGCTCGCAGATGACCCGATCGATGCGGTCCCAGGCGACACGGATCGAACGTGAAGAACGCAACACGTAGACCGTCACGCTCAACAACTCGACTCCCTCGCGTACCTCCAGGCGACGGTACTTGCTGAATGCAAGAGCTATCAGAAACGGCAACCCGACGACGATAACGCCGAGCACGATTGCGACCACCGCCCGTAACAGCAGACCCGAAACGACCGCTGGGATCAGGAACGTGCATGCGAGCAACGCACCGCAGATCCCAATAGCGCCGCGGCTAAGATGGCTCTCTTCAACCACCAAGCCAGCGACGTTATCGTCGTTCAGCACGCGGGGCGTAAGGTCCAACACGGGATGTGGTCTTTCTCGAATGGACAAACGCAGCGGTTCTACTTCCTCGCCCGACGCGACGAAACGCAGAGCATATCTTGACCATCAGAGGCAATCCACCTCCAGTTCGCCCCCCTCACATCCGACGACTACGCCTGGAGAACGACTCACTTAACGTTTCTCACGTCTGCTCCGATCGAGCAGTTTCAGCCGTTCTTGAATAGCCAAGCCTATCGGCTCCCCATCGGAACAGGGGCGCTGCGAGGCCATTGGATCAGGTCGGTCGATCCACGGACCAGCGGGTCTTCGCCGCATGCGGTTCCCGGCGGCGTATGCCTCCATGCGGATCGGCAATGCATCTGCCGAACGCCTTCGTTGAATAGCAGCGTCATCTCGGCCGGGTTGAATTCCGCGCTCGATTTCGGCGACGGAGTCGTTTCCGGGATCGCGGTCATTCGGAAGTTCATTCCCGCGAGCGTGCAGACGGTCCACAGGCGAGCCAGGTCGGCGCGAGTCGAAGCGTAGGTCAGCGTCGACACGTTCTGGGCCGCGATGCTCAGAACCCACGGCCGAACGACCTCCGGGTCGGCATACAGCTTTCCCGCGACGATCACATACACATCCGAGTCATACAGCGATCGGCCTTCCGGCATCGCGGCGAGTTGCGGCGGAATCGCGGGGGGACGCATGAACACGGAAAACGACACGCCGCCGTCCACATGCTTTTCGACGAACGGGGCGCCGTTTACCGTCACCGGAATCTCGGCGGGTGGAAAAAACCCTGGGATCGCGGACGAACCGAGCATGATCCGTTTGATCAAATCTCGATCCTGCGGCCTGCCTCGCGACGCGATCTCGCCGATATCCCACGCGACGAATCGCCGGCCCTGCAGTTCGGTAGTCCCGAGATAGAGGCGTCGTCCCTTGCCGTGCTCGATGGCGATGTCTTGCATCATCCGCATCGAAAGCGTGCGATCGATCTCGCCCGCCAACGGCGAGTTGTCCGCGAGCGCCTCGGAAAACGCGCCGCGAATGGGCCGCAGCCGATAGATGTCGTCGTTCGAGAGAGAGGTGTAAAACCGCCGCAGCATGGGATCATAGCGCGGGCCGAGAAAAGCGAACGGAGCGATCAGCCCGCCCGTGCTAACTCCAGTGACGACGTCGAAGTTGGGCCGATCGCCCTGCCCGGACCAGCCGCAAAGGATGCCAGCGGAATACGCACCATAGCTACCTCCACCCGACAGGCAAAGGATCGTGCGTTTCGGCGGCAGCACTTTCGGCCGATGCACCTCCTTCGCCTTGATCGCGAGTTCGGACACCTCACTGGGGTTGAAAGCGGTCTGAGCGTCCGCCTGAGCGCGGACGTCGAGAAGGTTGTTCGTGTTCAGCCCGACCTCAGTCGGCGTCGGCAAGCGATACGATTGCGTGCCCCGACATCCCGCCAATATGGCGAAGACCGCAGCGCCGAATAGAGCGACGCAAACACGCAGCTTCCACGAAACGGACACCGAAACCTCGCGGTCGTATCGCGTCTTGCGAATGAAACCGGGCGACGAATGTCCGATCATCCCGCAAATGGCGGCAGGTTTCTGCAGCAAATCAACGACGAATTTGCACGTTGTCGTCCTTTAGCTTCCGTTCGCAACGGTTCGGGGGAAGAAACCGGCTCAGGGGCTTCGCTCATCCACAAAAAACGAATGGAAGCGGACAGGTGAGGATCCATTCAGGACCAAAGAAGGCGGGTTCGGATTCTCAACGTTCTTCGAACGCAGGATCTCGCGGATCGATGCAACCTAAATTTGGGAACACGCGGGTATTCGCATGCGAAGCAACTCTGATTCCCAACATGCTTCGACGAAGGGTACTGCTACAACGAACCCATCGCGTCAAGTCGGTGGATGCCGCACTCAACCGGCCTTCTTTGTCGTCATTTCGAATTCGCCGGAAAATTGCCAAGTTGGAAGGATGATTGGATCGCTCGCGTCAACTTCCGCTCTGTCTTTGCGGAGCAGTGCGAATTGCGTTCCTGCGAGCAGGGCGAACATCCAGAGATAGGCCCCATAAACCTCCGCCAATTTCGCGAAACGGTCTTGCCCTGGGAAAATGCCTGAACTCGTGCTGAGCATCAGAATCGTTGCCGTCGTCAGGGATACGGCCAGGCAACGGCGCGTCGCGTATCGAGGTGCGGCCTGCACGGCTTGATGCAGAATCACTGCTAACGGCAACATCAGCGTCACGCAATGGTGTTTCCACGTCCGCTCGCTGAAGATCAGCATGCCGACAAGGACGATGCCGAACTCCATCGCCCAGCGGATGTCGTCGCGATCCGTGCGTGGGGCGGAAAAACGCCAAGCGGCGAGGAGACCGAAGGCGAGCATCGCGAGCTTCGTCAGCCAGGGAATGACCTTGGCCGGCAGATTCGCGAGATTGTGGTATTCGGTCGGTTCATAGCGTCCGCCGCCGACGTGCGAAGTGAACGACGGAGCTTCCGTCAACATGCGTTCGAGGAATCCGGGGAGCGATTGGTTTTGATGTTCGCTCGTGATTTCGCCGTCGATCGCATAGGGAAGCACCATGATCTTGCACCATGACTCGAGTCCCTGGAGGTTTCGGTCCCAACCGAGTTGCATCGCGGGGATGGGGAAGAGGAACAACAGCGTACTCGCGGCCATCGCTGTGGCTGTCTTCCATTGCCGTTTCCAGATGAAGTATGGCAAGAAAAGCGCGGGAGTCACCTTGCATGCGGTTGCCAGGCCGAGCGTCGCCCCCGCCAGCCAATCACGGCCACGCTGAAACGCGACCAATCCGCCCGCGACGAGAAACAGGATGAACAGGTTGACGTTGCCATGCACCAAGTCGCCTTCGATCGGCTTTAGGCTCACGTAAACGACGATCGCCTGGGCCCAGCCCGGAAACGGATGCTCGGGCCGATCGAGCATGCGGAAGATCCAAGCGGCGGAAATCAGGAGCATCGCCGTCTTCAGGGCGAACCAGACCTGCGCTCCCTGTCTGGGCGAAAGCTCCGCGAGCGGCTTGAGGATCAGGGCCATGATCGGCGGATTGGGGTAGAGGTGTTTTTCCCAGATATCCACACCGTCGTCGAGTTCGCGGAGCATCGGGTGCCAACGCTGAAACGCGGAGCGAACGTTTCGCGTGCTGCCGATCTTGGCGCCGTAAAGAAAGAAGAACGCGAGGCAGAAAAGGCCCAACCCCGCGAGAACCCAGGGCGTGCGGACCCGTGCGAAAAGAGCGGAAATTCTGCGACCGTCCATGCCTCCTCCGAACTGCCGTTCCGTCGGCAGTCCGGCATCATAGCTACGATGCGGCTTGCGTCACAAGGCGGAGTCAACCCGGCGAAATGGCGAAGGAAGGATGGGCAGCGAAGACACGAAGTTGCGAATTACTGTTCCTTTTTGTGGCCACCAGTTTTTCTCGCAATCGTTTCCGGGTTTCGCGGACCTTCTCGTCTTCTTCGCTCCGTTTCTTGTCCCAGCCCATGTCCTTCGCCAACCGAAGGAAGGTCATCGTTTGCACATAACGCATCTCGATGCCCGTTTCGCGCTGCAGTTGCTCGATGCATTCGTTCGTCCTCCGCCAACGCTACACCCATGCTTTCGCTTGCTCGCGAGTGAGCGGCGGGGGCGACGGAGGCTGCTCGGAGATCCATATTCGCACGGCTCGAACTTGGCGGCGTTTCGATATGCATACCCTATCGCTTTCCGAAGGACGATCCCCATGCGAATCGCGCTTGCTCAAATCCGTTGCACGCCCGGCGACGTCGCAGGAAACACCGCCCGCATCCTGGAATGCATCCGCCGGGCCGCGTCCGAAGGGGCGAACCTGATCGCATTGCCGGAGATGGCGACACGGGCTATCATGCCTGCGATCGTCCGTACCGCCTCGACCTGGGACGCCGGCCCTTTCGCCGATATCGCCGGCGTGGCCGCAGAGACGAAAACGACGGTCGTGGCTGGGCTTTCGGAACGCGTGGGCGGCGACATCTACAACACGGTCGCCGTCGTCGGCGGCGACGGGAAGCTGATCGCCAAATATCGCAAGACGCATCTCGGTCAAGGCGGCTACCGTGTACGAGCACCGCTATCTTCGGGCCGGCGATTCGACGACGCTCTGCATGATCGGCGATTGGAAGGTCGGCCTGCTGACTTGCTACGACATCCGGTTCCCCGAACTTGCCCGCAAGCTGACGCTTGGCGGTGCCGAGTTGCTGATCGCCCCCGCGGCGTTTCCCGCTGCTCGCATCGGCCACTGGGAGACGATCACGGCGTGCCGAGCAATCGAGAACCAAGTCTATTTCGCCGCCGTCAATCGCGTCGGCACGGATGAAGGCCTCGCGTTCGGCGGAAGCAGTCGGCTGCTGGATCCCTTCGGCGACTTGCTGGCAAGAGCGGATGCCGAGGACGCATTGCTCATCGGCGACCTGTCCGAAATCGAGGTTGGCCGAAGTGCGCAATGGCCTCCAAGTGCTCGCGGATCGTCGGCCTGAGTTGTACTAAGGCATGAGCATTTCTTTGGTAGTCAGGAAGCGGATACGCGAAGGAGCCGCGCACGCGGTAAGCGAGTCGACGAGGCGTTCCGAAGCCGCTTACTGCGTGCGCGGCTCTTTCACTTCAGCCGACTTGAGTTCCCGGCAGAAGTGGGGAACAAAGGCTCGCCGAACGCATTTGCTTCCTGGCGGTCAATCATCCGCGCCCTACCGGAATATCGAACGTCTCGACCGGCACATTCTTCTCGTCCTATCCCATCATCTGCGCTCGTACTATTGCCAGGCCCGGGCCGGCTTCGCGATGCGGAAAGAGGGGGATGCCAGCGAAAATGCCGTCGGGGCGATCGAGTTTCAAACTGACGCGGACGATGCCCGTGCCGTCGCGGCGCGGATAGTCGATGTCCACCGCGATATAGCGTTTGTCGCTGACCCACTGCTTGAAGGCAGGATCGCCATCGATTGCTCACCGATACCGGGGGTGCCGAGCGCGATGGTGAAGGGGGCCCCGTGGCGTGACGAAATGCTCGATTGATTCCAGCCGGGATGGAGGGTCAGCGGCCCGCCGAGGTGCACCACCGGAGCGGCTCGCGACATCTTTGCCCCACTTGAACCGGTTACCGCGGAAGAACACCGTTTGCTCCAGCCCATCCGGCAACGTCAGCGCGATGGCCGAAATGCGGACCTTGAGCACGTGCTCGAAATCCTTCCCCGGCAGTTTGAATTTCGCGTTCCAAAAGCCGTTGCTCGTGATCGTCTCGTCGGCGTCGGTGAGGTCACGATTGCCGTTGATGTCGAGATAGAGTTTGTCGTCGTCGATGATGCCGAGCATCGTTTTTCCCTTGGCGGGATCTTGGCCGACGACCACGATGAAATACTTCGGTTCCTTCGACGTCAGTTTCGGCATTTTCGCGACGGTGCGATTGACCTTTGTCAGATCGCCAGCAATCGCAGGCAACGCGAAACAGAGCAAAGCTAGAAGCAATCGCATTCGATGAACCCCATATCTTTGCGGATCAGCAGCACCATGATATTGCTGGTCGCTTCGTCGATTTGCGCCCCCCCTGCTAGTGCTTCAGGCGATCCGGAAAGGGCGGCGAATCGCAACGCACGTGCGTCCCCCTGGCGGGAATCCCGACCACGGTCACTTGAGGCGGGACGTCATTCACCACCACGGCGCCTGCTCCTACGACCGCTCCACGGCCGATGCGGCGTCCCGGCAATACGATCGCGCCAGCTCCGATAAGCACGTCATCCTCAATCGTCACATTGCCGTTGATAAGGGCCCCGGGCGAAATCGTCACGAAATCGCCGATGCGGCAATCATGCGAGATGACCGCCTTCACATTGAGATGCGTATGCCGCCCGATGGTGACGTTGGTGGTCACCACTGCACCGGCAGCCAGAACGACTCCGGCGTCCATTCGCACATAAGAACCGATCAACGCAGCCGGATGCACAAGTGTTTCGGGTTGCGCCGAGTCGCCAATGACCACGTCTAAACTGCGGCGAAGTGAGGAGGATCCGATGCCGAGAACGTAGTGAGCGCGGAGGCGTAGGAAGACCGAACGGTCGCCCAAATACGCCGCGCCTTGGCGATCGAGCAGCTCGCGGTCCACGGAGCCGTCGTCGATGAAGCCGAGAAAGCGATAGCGGGGAGCAACCAGATTGACGGCCCGAACCACGTCGAGCGTCTCACGGCCATGTCCGCCGGCCCCAAAGATGACAAGGTCGATCATGCCGCGTCAAACGGAAGCATTGCGAAGGGGCGATATCTCCACGTTACTTCATGAATAGATTCCGACCACTCCGAGTTGTCCCCCAAAAAGTGATTTTTGCGCTAAATTTTCATGATTGCGTCGGAGAGGCGCCGGCAGTGCATGGCAGCAAACACGCCATCAGACACTGAATCGCTTTCTGAAGGTAGTCGTTTTCCTGATAAAGCGGCACGCCTAAAGGAAGCGTCAACGTGTAGGCCAACCCCGATCGGATGAACTCCCAAGCGCCGACGCGTGGATCGAGGTCGGCGCGAAACTGTCCAGTTTCTTGGCCGGCCCGAATCACGTCCGCAAGGAGGGATTCGCTATCGAGGTAAAATGAACGCAAACACGCAGCGATCTCCGCATCGTCCGTTTCCACCAAGGTTCGATGCATGATTCGGAATTCCACCGCATGGCTGCGGGTGCTTCCCAGGTAGGAATCGACGATCGCCTCGATTTTCCGCATCGGATCGTGGATACAGTTCGCCGCTTCGCGCCAACGCAGCACCGTGGCGAGGCGGATCTCGTTGAGCACCTCGAGGAACAGCGTCTTCTTGCTGTCGAAGTGGCGATAAAGAACCGGCTCGGTCACGCCCGCCGCCTGTGCGATTTTTTCGGTGGTCGTGTGGTGATAGCCCAGCTCGAGAAAGAGCCGTTTGGCATGGTCGAGGAGTTGCTGTTTGCGTTCGGTTTTGCGCAATCGCGGCGCGGCGGGCTTCGCGGCCCGGGCTGCGGGAAGGAGCGATTCGTCCATGAAACAACGTAGCCTTTCGGACCAAGCGACGTCTCGCGATCAGGTGCGTTCCGCTAGGAGGAGGTGAGCGCCGCTTCGCCAGTGAAGATTAATGTTTGCTCATTGCGAAGTCCAAACTATTCCGCGATTCGCCGAAACTGGCGGAATTGCCGAGATTTTGCAACTATCCGTCCATCGGATTCGTCGAATCTCTAGGCGAGGGATTGGGCACCCCCTCGCCTTGCAGCGACTGGCGACAATGCCTATTCTGGATGGGATGATGCGGTTCGCCCTACCGTGTCCGAGCCTGCCAGAGGCCAGTCCCACCCCCGCCGAGGTCTGGCTCCGTTGGTCAACCGCTGGAGAATGCGTCGGCCAGGATGGTCGTGCCAAGCAACGATTCGGTTCGCGTGAGCCGTGTCGTTCGTCGTTTCTTGCAGCGTCGGCGTGAGGTATCGTGATGACCGAAGGTGTAGACCCTTGCACTTCCAACGGCACAACGCCGCGGATGATTTCGCCGGGCCTAGTCTCTCGCGAAGAAGCGGGACAGGCGTTCGAGATGAAGTATCTGCTCACGCTGGAAGAGGCCGTCTGGTTCGAAGCGTGGGCCCGTGAGCATCTGTCGCCGGATTCCTACGGCGATCAGGGCCGCTATCGCGTGCAATCGATCTACCTCGATACGCCTTCCCTCGACGTCTACCATCGGCTCAAGGGTTATCGCCGCAGCAAATTCCGAATCCGCCGCTACGACGAAGCGCCGCATGTGTTTCTCGAACGAAAATCGAAACGCGGGACGGAAGTTCGCAAGTTTCGCTCGCAGCTCCCAATCAGCGACGTAGACCAACTCGCAACCACCGAACCGGTCCCCGAAGCATGGGAAGCAGCCTGGTTCGTCCGCAAGTTGGTCCGCCGACGGCTTCGGCCGGCCTGTCAGATCGCTTATTCGCGCACCGCGTTCTTCGGCATGTCCGAGAATTCACCGGTTCGCCTGACGATCGACCGCAACCTGATCGGTAGGCAATGGAATCAATGGCATTTGCAGACGATGACGGAAGGCGTGCAGCTCGCGCCCGAAAAAGCGATGCTGGAATTGAAGTTCCATAACCGCATGCCGGTGTTGCTGCAGGATCTTTTGCCGAAGCTGCAAGCGCATCCAGCCAAGTTTTCCAAGTATCGGCATTGCGTCCGCGAGTGCGGCTTGAGCATGGAGATACCGCCCGCAGCCGAATCGCCGCTCGCCTTTCCCGCCAGCGAATCGCAGCGGAGCGTCGCCTGATGTTCGATTTTTTGGATGTGGTGGTCGGGGATCACAACCTTTCGCTTTTCTCGGTCCTTCATCGCCTCGGGATGGCATTCGCCCTTGGCTGCTTGGTAGGAGCCATCCACTTTGTCACATGTCGGCGAGTGCGTGCGGAAGAGCAACGTTCGTTTCTCGCCACGCTGGTGCTGCTGTCGCTCTTCGTGTCGCTCGTCACCGTTGTGATCGGCAACAATGCGGCCCGGGCGTTTAGCCTGGTCGGTACCTTGGCGATTGTCCGATTCCGCACCGTGGTCGAAGACACTCCGCGATACAGCCTTCGTCATCTACGCAGTGATCGCAGGAATGTCGGCAGGAACCGGCTTCATCCTCGGACCGCTTGTCTGCGCCCTGCTGGTGCTTGCCGTGGGCTGGGTCTTACGGCCTCGCTTCGGGGAATCCGGGTCCGCGAGTGGGCTGCTGGTGGTGCGACTCGGCATCGGGGCTGGATTCGAGACTCGCGTGGAATCCGTGCTGCGAAAGCACCTGCCGCAGTTCCGCGTCGCGGGATTGGCGACCGCGAAAGGCGGCAGCGCGATCGACGTCACCTATGCCGTTCGGCTGCCGTCCTCCGAACGCATCTTCGCGCTGCTGACGGAGCTGAACCGAACCGAAGGCGTTCAAGGCGCCGAATTGAAGGAAGATTAGCCCAATGCCTCGCGGCAGCGACATTGAAAGGTCGCGATCGTGTGGATTTCGAAGGAGCGACACCATGTTGCGATTGCTGATGCCGTTATTCGCCGCCGCAAGCCTGTTCGCGTTCGCTGCGCCGGAGGCGGCCGCTCAATCGAAGAAAGAAGCGGCCGAACTCTACTCCGGCGGCAAGATCCTTGAGATCGCGATTGAGATGACTCCGAAGGAATTGGACGCCCTTCGTCGCGAGCCGCGCAAGTACGCGAAGTCGACCCTGAAGGAAGGCGGCAAGACCTACACCGACGTCGGCATTCACCTTAAAGGCGCGGCCGGCAGCTTCCGCGGCGTGGACGACAAGGCCAACTTCACCCTCAATATGGACAAGTTCAACGAGGGCCAAAGCTTCCACGGCATGGACAAGTGGCATCTCGCCAACTCGCTCCAAGATCCCTCCTATCTCAACGAATGGATCTGCGGCGAAATGTTCCGCGACGTCGGCGTCCCCGCCTCGCGCGTGGCCCACGCCGTCGTCACCGTGAACGGCCAAAAACGCGGCCTGTATTACATCAAGGAGGGATACGACACACTCTTCATCAAACGCAATTTCGGCAGCGCCTACGGCAATTTCTACGACGGCGGCTTCTGCCGAGAGATCGACCAACCGCTGCAAAAGCTCTCCGGCAAAAACGACGTGGCCGACCAGAAGGACATCAAGGGCCTGCTCGAAGCGGCTCGTGAAGGCGATCCGAAGAAACGGTTTGCCAAGCTCGAGAAAGTCCGTGATGTCGAAAAATTCCTCAGTTACCTCGCCATGGAAGTCATCACGTGCGATTGGGATGGCTATCCGATGAACCGCAACAACTACCGCGTCTTCCATGAACCGAAGAAGGACAAGATCGTCTTCATCCCTTCCGGCATGGATCAGATGTTCGGCGACCCGAATTGGCCGCTCATCCCCAACATCCAAGGTTTCGTCGCCCGGCAATTCATCGAAACGCCGGAGGGGCGCGAACGCTACTACAAGCGTCTCAGCGAAATCATGGAGAAGAACTACAAGGCGGACGTGTACGCCAAGAAGGTGGACGAACTCGGCGCGAAGCTGCAGCCGGTGCTCGCCAAGATCGACCCGAATGTCGGCCGGGATTATCCTAATCAGGTCCGCCGCCTGCGCGACGCGATCGTGCAGCGGGAGAAATCGATCCAGGCCCAACTCAAGCAACTGAAGAAGTAGCCATGCCCCTGGTCCTCGTCATCGCTTCGCGAAACGCCAAGAAGAAGAAGGAAATCCTCGAAATCCTCGGCGACCTGCCGATCGAACTCCGCACGGTCGCCGACTATCCCGACGCGCCAGAGGTGGACGAGGACGGCACGACGCTTCGAGGCGAACGCCCGCAAGAAAGCGATCGTCATCGCCAAGGCGACAGGCCAATGGACGCTGGGCGAGGACAGCGGGTTGGTCGTTCCCGCCCTTGGCGGACGGCCCGGCGTGATCTCCGCGCACTATGCCGGCACGCATGGCGACGACGAGGCCAACAACCGCAAGCTCCTCGCGGAACTGAAACCGTATCCCGAGGAGAAACGCGACGCCTACTACGTCTGCACCGCCGCCCTCAGCAACCCGCAAGGCGAAGTGCAAGCCGTCGTCGAAGGCCGCTGCCATGGCCGAATCGTCCTCGAGCGACATGGCGAAGGCGGGTTCGGATACGACCCGTTCTTCCTCATCCCCGAATACCACCGTACATTCGGCGACCTCAGACCCGTCGTCAAACACGCGATCAGCCACCGAGCGAGGGCGCTGGCTCAGCTTCGGCCCACGCTGCGCTCGCTCACTTCGAACGACGGCTTGCGCAAGGTCGTTTAAGCGGTGCGTTGCGGCACATCGGCGCCGTCGTCATTTTCCGTTTCTTCGCAACGATCCGTCGCATCCGAACCAGATTGCCGAATCTCGACGACGATTCGGGATTCATTCAGCAACTCGGCCTTATTCGCTTCGATGGCATCACTGTCGAGTGCGTCGACACGGCGGTTCCACGCGCGGGCGGAAAACATGGTTGTCATCGGCGGCTGCATCTTCGTCATCGTCGCGGTTTTGACCGGCTTCACCATGGCCGGCGGACATGTGCATTCCCTCATCCATCCATCCGAGTTGGTGACGATCGGCGGAGCCGCTTTAGGCGGCCTCATCGTCATGTCGCCCACCAAGGTGCTGAAGGACCTCGCGAAAGGCCTGGGGCAGCTTGTGAAAGGGTCTCCTTTCACGAAAGCGATGTACATGGACCTCTTTCGCGTCCTCAATGGACTAGGCCGCATCATCCGCCGAGATGGCCTTCTTGCTCTCGAGTCGCATATCAGCAGCCCGAAAGACAGCGCCGTCTTTCAGGCTGCGCCGAAGATTTTGGCCAATCACCATGTCACGGAATTCATCTGCAGCTCGCTTGCGTTAATCGTGGACGGTCGCGCCGAGGCGGCGCAATTGCATGGGCTCATGGAAGAAGAAATCAAAGTGATCGAACGGGAGCACCATGCGGCGTCCGGCGCCCTTGCGAAAGTGGCCGACGCTCTGCCGGGGTTCGGGATCGTCGCGGCCGTACTTGGCATCGTGGTCACGATGGGCGAGATCGGCGGGCCGGTCGAGGAGATCGGCCACAAGGTCGGGCCGCACTCGTCGGCACCTTCCTTGGGATTCTCATGTCGTACGGCTTCTTCGCACCGATGGCGCGCTATGGACATGCTCGGAGAACTGGAACTGGTGTTTTTCCGCGTCATCGCCGGAGCGGTCGTATCGGTCAGCGAAGGGGCGAGTCCAAACGACGTCATCAGCCGAGCGTGCCGCAGCGTCGGCACGGATTGCCGTCCGACCCATGCGGAACTCGCGGCCATTTACGCCGAGAAATAGAAGTCCGGCTTGCGATGTCGATCTTGAGGTGAGCGCATGGCGGGAAAAGGCGGAGGCGCGTGGAAGGTTGCGTACGCGGACTTCGTGACCGCGATGATGGCATTCTTCATGGTCATGTGGCTTTGCTCGCAAAACCAGAAGACGCGTCAGGCGGTTGCGCTACTTCAACAATCCGATGGGATTCGACAATTTCGGCACCTCGAAGAAGCCCGACAGTTCCGGTTCCATCTTCGACACGCAGAACTCGGGCGAAGTGCCGGGATCCGAAGGGGTTTCCATGGGCCAAGGCCGCGACTCGCACACGCCGGGCGGCGAATCGGGGCCGGCAACCAAGCTGGTCAGCGATTACATCATGGACGACAAGAAGGCGTACGAATACTGGTCCAACCAAGCTCAGCAGCTGAAAGACAGCGCCGCTGCCAAAGGCGTCGATCCGAACCCCAAGAAAAAGGGCCGGGACAAAAATCAGGATTGGGCGGTCGAAAAACTCGCGCGTCAATTGCGCGAGGAGATCGTCCAAGGCATCCCCAAGGAAGCGAAAGGCGTGTATCAGGACATGCTTTTCCGCACGATCAGCGAGGTGAACTGGCGCGAGCTAGCCGAAGACCTTCTCATCGAACGTTGAACGCCCGCTTCTTGATGGCAACTCTGCCGCTTGGCGATTATCATCGGCGTGATGATGGGCATTTTCGCGGAGCACGCCATGCGTCGCCATTGGTTTCCTATCGCTTTCGTCTCGCTTTCCGTCGTTTCCTTCTCAGCGTTGAACCACGCCGAGGTGCATGCCGATCCGGCCAAGGCGCCTCCCGGATCCATCGCGACGTTCTTCGTGCCTCCCGAGAAATTCGCCACCGACTTAGGCACCTACCGGTCCCCACTGAAGTTCGACGATGGTTCGATGTCGAAAACACCCGAGGACTGGCAGCGGCGGCGCAAGGAGATACTGAAGACTTGGCACGATGCAATGGGGCCTTGGCCTGAGCTGATCGCCAAACCGAAGATCGAGTATCTCGCCAAGGAGCGTCGCGGCAAGGTCACGCAGCATCATGTTCGCATCGAGGTCATCCCGGGTCGGCCCACCGAAGATGCTTACCTTCTGGTCCCGGATGGCGATGGCCCTTTTCCTGCCGTGGTCGTCGTCTTTTACGATGCGAAAACCGGCATCGGGGTTGGAAAAGGCCCGAATCGCGACTACGCCTGGCAACTCGCCAACCGCGGTTTCGTGACGCTATCGCTTGGCAGCAATCCTGAAACATACTTTCCCAGCAAGCAAAACCCGCAACTCCAGGCGCTTTCTCTGCATGCCTATGAAGCTGCAAACTGCTGGAACCTCTTAGCGTCGCTACCCTTCGTTGATGCGGCCCGCATCGGTATCGTCGGACATTCGTATGGCGGCAAATGGGCGATGTTCGCCGCATGCCTCTTCGATCGTTTTGCCGCAGGCGCGTGGTCCGATCCCGGTATCGTCTTCGACGAATCCCGATCGAACGTGAATTATTGGGATCCGTGGTATCTCGGACTCGAACCCGGCAAAGAACGCAAACGCGGCCTGCCGACCAAAGCGAATCCTTCCGTCGGCCCCTATCGCCGATTGATCGAATCGGGGCATGACCTGCACGAACTGCTCGCACTCATGGCGCCGCGTCCGTTTTGGGTATCCGGCGGCGCCGAAGACCCACCTTCACGATGGAAAGCGCTCAATCACGCCGTTGCCGTGAATGACCTGCTTGGCGTCAGCAATCGCGTGGCGATGACGAATCGCCCGGTCCACGAACCGTCGGTGGAAGCGAACGAACAGTTGTACACGTTTTTCGAGTGGGCGTTGAAGAAATGACGCATCGCTCGACTAGCTGACCAAACGGAATTCGTTCGTCCCTCAGCGGATTGCTATACTTAAGACTTGTGTGCGCCCTCACGGGCTAAGCGTCCCTTCGAACAAATCCCGCACTTTCCTTCGTTCGATAAACTATACTTGATCGGCGGACTGATCCGTGATGCGGATCGGCGGTGCGAACTTGTCCGAACGATGCGATCAGCCGAACGCGGCAATTCATCCTCGGCACTCCAAGGCAGACGATGGCGGCGCCAAACACAAACGATGAATTCCTAGACCTCGTGCGCAAAAGCGGCGTGGTGGATGAGAAACGTCTCGACGCTTATCTCCAGAAAGCGCGCGGAACTTTTCCGCCCGACGTTCCCCAAGTCGCAGGTTTGCTGGTTCATGACGGCATTCTGACTCATTTCCAAGCCGAGCAGATCCTGCAAGGCAAATGGCGTCGATTCACCATCGGCAAATATAAGGTACTCGAACGGCTCGGTTCCGGCGGAATGGGCAGCGTCTATTTGTGCGAACACAAGCTCATGCGCCGCCGCGTGGCCGTCAAAGTGCTTCCCACCGCGAAAGCTGCCGATCCCTCGGCATTGGAACGCTTCTATCGAGAAGCCCGCGCCGTCGCCGCGTTGGATCATCCGAACATCGTTCACGCCTACGACATCGACCAAGACGAGCAGTTGCATTTCCTCGTTATGGAACATGTCGACGGCGCTTCTCTCCAAGATGTCGTCAAGAAGTCGGGCCCCCTGCCGGTTCTGCGTGCTTGCCACTACATTCGCCAGTCCGCTCTTGGCCTGCAGCACGCTCACGAAGCCCGTTTGGTGCATCGCGACATCAAACCGGGCAACATCCTCGTGGACCGTTCCGGGCTTGTGAAAATACTCGACATGGGCCTGGCCCGCTTCTTCAACGACGAAGACGACATCCTCACGAAGAAGTACGACGAAAACGTGCTGGGCACTGCCGACTATCTCGCTCCCGAGCAAGCCCTCGATAGCCATTCGGTTGATATTCGGGCTGACATCTACAGCTTAGGCGCCACCTTCTATTACATGCTGACCGGTCGAACGCCGTTCGGCGAAGGAACCGTTGCACAGAAGCTCTTGTGGCATCAGAATCGCCAACCCAAACTCGTTGCCGAATTCCGCAACGACGTGCCGACGCCTGTCCTCGCGATCATCAACAAAATGATGGCTAAGGAAGCGGATAAGCGATACCAGACGCCGATCGAAGTAGCGAACGCTTTGGCGCCGTTCACGCAGATTCCGATTGGTCCGCCGCCGGAATCGGAAATGCCGAACCTGAGCCCTGCCGTCACGGGAATTGGGCCAAGCGATGGATCGACGGAGAATACTGCCGTCACGAAAGCGGAGGCAGCCACTCTGCCGAAAGCGTTGCAGGGAATGACGAAACCGCCTTCGTCGCCATCCGCAGCTTCACCTGCCCCGAGGCCTGCTACTCCGAGGCCTGCTACTTCCGCCCCCCCATCTCGTCCCGCTCTGCCGCCGCCTTCCTCGAAGCCAGTCCTAGTTCCTGCAGCGACGGCACCTTCGACGACGCCCAAGATGCCGGCTCCTGCGCCGCCGCCTCGCATGCCTGGTTCGGTCGCTGCGGCATCTGCCCCTGCCGCACCTGCGACGCCCGCTCCTCGTCCTACGCCGCCTGCGCCGATGCCACTTCCTTCGCCGACGCAATCTACCTCCGCCATCGACTTCTCGGCCGGCAAGCGGACTCCCCAGACGGCGACCACCGATGAGGAACCGGACAGCCAGGCCTTCTCCGATTTCGCTCCGGATACAGACCATTTCGTCTCGCAGGGGGACACCGCGCCTGCATCCGCAGGTCGGCGCCGAGAGGCAACCTCCGCAACTGTCGTGACGCCGAAGAGCCGCTGGGTCATTCGCATCGCGGCCGTCGCGTTCGTCGTGCTGGCGATCCTAGGGACCGGCATCTGGTGGTTCGTGCAACCGCCAACACCTACGGCTCGAAAGGAACGCACCCCGCAAACTCTCCTAGTGACCCGCGACGAAGCGAAGCCCAAGACGTTTCGCTCGATCGAACATGCCTTGCGTTTCGCGAAGGCGGGGGACACGATTCAGCTGGCGGACGAGGTGCACAAAGAAAACCTGACGCTGATCAAAACGAAGGACATCTCGATTCAGGCAGCACCAGGCAAGGAAGTATTGTGGACGTCCTTCGTGCAGAACGACCCGGCCACTCCGCTGATCTACGTCAACAACTGCGAAAATGTACGTATCGCGGGCAAAGGGATCACGCTCGACGGAACGCTTGAAGGCGGCAAGAAGGCGAACAACCTTATTCAGATCGCCATGGAGTCTCCCAACGTTTCGATCGAAGACCTTAAGCTCAAGAATTTCGCCAATGCAGGCATTTTCATGACGAATGCGGCGGGTCAGGATTCAAGACCGATCAAGCTTGCGCGGATCGAAGGGGAGTCGAAGGGCGCACCGCAAGGCATCTACCTCGATGCCAATAAGGATGTTCGCCCGCCGGTCAACGACTTCATCGAAGCGATCAACTGCCGATTCGAAGGGGTCGGAACGCAAATCAAAACGAGGAGCGCCGAAGTGCTCGGCAAAAACGTCGTCGGCATGCCATAGCGGCACCTCACCAGCCAACTACGACGAAGTTCCTACTCGGACTTGGTCCGCCATTCCAAACCGAGTGGTTCGTCCGCCTCGCGTCTAGCCAGCCAAGCCCAAGGCGTCTCTGGATACGCTTCGGCGATTTTCGCGAACAGCGCTCGTGCATCTGCTTCCGCATCACGAGCTTTGCGTTCGCGACAAGCCATGTTCTTCGTCGAGTGCAGTTTCCATCCCGTGAGATTCGTATCGAAGTCGGGCAATCGCTCGGTTCGGATTTGGCCGATCATCATGTTGTATTCGTACAGATGCGCAATCCGCCTGAGCAACCGGGCGTGAGCGTAGTCGAAGTGCGCCTGCCAGCGTTTGCTTTGCTCGCGATCGCGCTGTTTCTCGGCCTCCTTCATCGCTTCCGCAGCTTGCTCAAGCCCGTAGAGGGCCTGAGCAACGTCTCCCTGAGCCTTTGCAAATGCCTGTTTGTTCTTGAGCTGATACTCGTTCGCCAACGTCAACGCGTGACTCTCCTCCATCGTCCGCAACACATCGAAAAAAGTCTTCCGTAACGGATAGTCCTCCGGCTTGGAGGCAACACGCTTCCGGGCCGCGTCGAAGGAATCGCTTTCCGCGTAGGCAGACAACGCATTTCTCGAAAATGTCGGCAACGCATGCAGGGGTATCGCGTGCAGTTCCAAGTGTGCTCGACCGAATGTTGGCGGAATCGACCGCCATTCGACAAGGATGCCCTGGATCCAAACGCGAGCTTCGTCCCCCTTTGGATCGACGGCAGGCGCGAACGCAGAACCAGATGCGACCGACCAAAGCATGATCGTCAAAGCTAACGGAAGGGCGCGTGACATACGTTCTTTCTCCACGGATCCTGTCGATTGGACGTTCGATGTCCTCGTGGCGCTCCGAAAAATGCGATTTGCGGCGAACGCTTTTGATCGGGTCTCCCAGCACGGCCCCTTGACCGACCAGCGCATTGTCGGGTATCTCCTGGCCGCCCTCCGGTGTGTCGGCCGGGGGCTGGAGATTCCCCATGCGACGCATCTTGCGATGGACACTTTGCCTTGCCTTCCTTGCCCCGACCTTTGCATTCAGCCAGCCGCTAACGCCTCCACCCCCAGACGGCATCGTTTATCGCACCGTTTATCCTGACTACGCAGGCGACCCGGATTTCGACGAAGTGCTCATCGGCAATCGACCACGCTTTTTCGGGCGATCCTCCTGGTTCGATCTCGATGTCCTTATCTGGAGTCTGCGTCCCATGCAGGCTCCCGGTCTGGTCACCCGAAACGACGCAGGCGGGATCGGCGCGCTTGGAGAACCAGGCACGCGCGTCCTGCTCGGCGGAAGCGACATGTATCCTGGCACGGTAGGCGGCATTCGCGGCCGCTTGGGAACTTGGATCGGCGACGAGGAACGCTTCGGTCTCGAGATCGGCGGCTTCGCGCTTGACGAAGCTTGGCGTCGGCGTTTCTACGGCTCCGATGCGTTCGGGTATCCGCAGTATTCCCGCCCCATTTTTTGGACCGACAGCGGCGAGGGCTCCTTCCTTGTTTCCAGCCCGAATTTCCTCGCCGGCGGGCTCGAGATCGAAACAGCAACTCGATTCGGCGGCGTCGAAGCGAATGCCGTGTGGCTCGGTTATTCAAGCGAACGAGTGCATGCCGAACTGCTTGGCGGATTCCGCTTTCTGAGCCTGGAAGAAGATCTGACGTTTTTGCAACGCATGCGAACACTGACTCCGACGTCAGCCTTCGGTACGGTGCTTCCAACCGATACGAGCGTCTCCCTCTTCGACGCCTTCAGTACGACGAATCGATTCTACGGCGGACAGGTCGGCACACGCATCGATTGGGTATTCGGGCGCCTCTCGATCGGACTGCTTGGCAAACTTGCCATCGGCGGCACCGATCAGCAGCTTGCCGTCAACGGTTCGAGCCGAGTCCAACTTCCGGGGTTGGCGCCCAGCTATTACACCGGAGGGCTGCTAGCCACCTCGTCCAACATTGGCCGATACAGCGGCAGTTCCTTTTCGCTCGTGCCGGAATTCGGCGTCCATCTCGGAGTGGAACTGACCCCGCGCATGCGGCTGAAGGTCGGCTACTCGCTGCTTTATTGGTCCAATGTCGTCCGTCCCGGCTCGCAGGTCGATCGTAGCGTGAATCCCGCCACGGTCCCAGCGAGCAATTCGTATGGATCTTCCGGCAATCCGCAGCGTCCCTACCCCAGCTTCAGCCGAACGGATTTCTGGGCGGAAGGTCTGAATATCGGGCTCGAATTTCGCTTCTGACCTCGTGTTCGCTCCCGATGAATCCGCAGTCGATCCCCTGCTATAGTAGAAGTGGCCGCACACCCTCGAAGGGGACTACCGCATGGATCTGAAACAACGGGTCACGGATGCTTTGACTCGCGAGGTTGGCCCTGCCCTGGACATGGACGGCACGCAACTCGAAGTGCTCGACGTGGCCGACGGGATCGCCACCATTCGGCTGGGCGGCGTCTGCGGCAACTGTCCAAGCTCGATCATGGCTGCGGTCATGGGCATCGAAAAAGAACTGCGAAAGCATGTCCCCGAGATCGAATACATCGAGGCTGTCCCGTGACGCTTCGATTCGGGTACAACACCAATGGTTTCGCCCATCACCGCCTTTGCGATGCGATCGACATTCTCGCCGACCTAGGTTACGCGAGCATTGCACTGACGCTCGACGTCCATCATCTGGACCCCTACTCGGATACATTACCGAGCGATGCCGAGCGCGTCCGCCGGCAACTCGAACGCCGCGGGCTCGGTTGCGTCATCGAAACCGGCGCCCGCTTCCTGCTGGATGCTCGCCGCAAACATCAGCCGACTTTGCTAGCTCCCGAATCCTCAGATCGCGCGAGGCGATTCGGGTTTCTGCAACGATGCATCGACTTGGCGGCGAGGCTGAACGCGGATGCCGTCAGTTTTTGGTCCGGCACGCCCACCACTGCGGAATCCGCAGAAGTCTTGATGACGCGGTTAGCGGAGGAATGCAAGCGGCTTGCGGACGCCGCGGCCGCGAAAAGCGTTCGCTTGGCATTTGAGCCGGAACCAGGCATGCTCGTCGACAGGATGTCGCGCTATCGTGAACTGTGCGATCGCGTCGATCACCCCTCATTCGGACTCACGCTCGACGTGGGACATCTGCACTGCATGGGTGAAACGCCCATCGCCGATCGGATCCATGATTGGAGCGACCGGCTTTGGAATGTCCATATCGAAGACATGCGAAACGGCATCCATGATCACTTGATGTTCGGCGAGGGGGAAATGGACTTTCCGCCGATTTTGCGAGCGCTGATGCACATCGGTTACCGAGGCGGCGTGCATGTGGAGTTGAGCCGGCATAGCCACGACGCGGTCAATGTCGCACGGAAGTCCGCCGATTTCCTCTCGACTTCGACCGCATCATCGAAATGCCCTCCTGGCGACATGCCGTAGACATCCCTGTGTTTCGCAAGGCTCGTCATTCGGCGCTCGCTTGCCTAACCTGACCATCGCCACCCTCCTTGAGAAATTCCATGCAAACCGATCAGGCGCGTGCAGCGGCAGAGTTCTTTCGTTCGCTCCAGGACCGCATCTGTTCCGCGTTGGTCGAACTCGACGGCGGCAGGCCGTTCCACGAGGATTCCTGGGAGCGATCGGGAGGAGGAGGCGGGCGAACGCGTGTCCTCACCGAAGGGAACGTCTTCGAAAAAGGCGGCGTCAATTTCTCCGAAGTGCATGGCGACATGTCTCCCGAGTTCGCGAAGCAGGTGCCCGGTGAAGGCACCGCGTTTTACGCCACCGGCGTCTCGCTCGTGCTGCATCCGCGCAATCCGTTCATTCCCACCGTGCATGCGAATTTTCGCTACTTGCGCAAAGGCGAAAAATCCTGGTTCGGCGGCGGAGCCGATCTTACGCCTTACTACCCGTTTCGCGACGATGTAATTCATTTCCACAAGACGTGGAAAACGGTGTGCAACCGACATCCGGCCCCGGTCGACTACGCTCGCTTCAAGAAATGGTGCGACGACTATTTTCACCTGCCGCATCGCCAGGAAGCACGCGGGGTGGGAGGCATCTTCTTCGATTATCTGGAGGGCGATTTCGACCAAACGTTTGCCTTCGTCCAGGATTGCGGCAACGCGTTTCTCGATGCGTATCTTCCGATCGCGCGGCACCGCAAAGACGAACCGTATGGCGATAAAGAGCGTGATTTTCAGGCGTTTCGCCGCGGAAGATACGTGGAGTTCAATCTGATCTACGACCGCGGGACGCTCTTCGGGCTGAAGACGGGCGGGCGAATCGAATCGATCTTGATGTCGTTGCCGCCCGTCGTTCGCTGGAATTACGATTATCGACCGGCGGAAAATACCCGCGAAGCGGAACTATATGGGTACCTGCAACCCCGCGATTGGGCCGAAGAGGCGGAATACCATCGTTCGTAGACGATCGTCCCGCATCGGCCACCCTGATCGCGAAGCATTAGAAATACCTGCCGAACGCTTAATCGACATTGACCAGAAACCGGAAATTGCGTTAATCCTTCCTACTCGCTGCCAGCGAGACATTGGCCATCTCCGAATTGGATTGAGGAAGATGCGGTCGTATCAACAGTGTGAGTTCATCTGAGATTCACGTCGGCTCGACTACGATCGAAGCGGAGAGGCCGCATCGCATGATCGGATGGAAACTTATGCGACCGCTTGTTCTGGCCAGCCTGGTCGCGGTGTGCGGCATTCAGAGCACGCTCCTGCTTCGACCGCATAAAGACGCTTTCGATCAGCCGCCGAAGATCCGCGTCGTCGAAGATGCGTTGGACCAGCTATCTCGCATCGTCCGTGATCGCAGCCTGAAAACGATCCATGATCAGGTCGATTTCGTCATATGGTTGGTGCACGACCATTCGGTTCACTGTGTCGATGCATGGCATAACGACTACGGCGAAGACGAACGTTTCGTCATGTCGGGCATCCTTCATGGATTCCGAGGCGACAAGTCGCAGTTTCCTCATTTAAGTTGCGGTCCTCGGTCCCTTGCGGTATTTCGGATTCTCCATCGCATCGGAATCGAAAGCCGGCTTGTCAGCCTCAATACGGGCCGCACTGGAGACCTGTTGGGACACACATTGCTCGAGGTGCGGAACAGCGAAACCAATCGCTGGGAAGCCGCCGATCCGACATGGGCCGTGCACTACTGGGATAGCGAACAGAAACGCCGCGCCAGCGTGCTCGACCTTCAGTTCGGCAATTTAAAGCGGATCGTCCCCTCCGGTTCGCGCGGCAACTTGCGTGGCTGGAATGCCGCATTCCCGATCTCGCTGAACAGCAACGGCGCGGTGGTCGACACGATGGCGGACGTGCTTCACCTTGACTACTTCGGTGCCGCTCTCTACGGCGCCCATCAGACGCAACGCCCTGGCGTGATGGTCGTCAACACCAACCGTTTCGACGTGAAACAGACGTTTCCTGCCACCTACGGCAAATCGTTCCGCGAATGGGCCGACTCGGCTTATGGAAATATCGAATGGGTTTTCGAGTCGGAAATGAGCGACAGGGTCCGCGCGTGCCTGTGCGATGAAATCGGCACCGTGCAACGCCCTGCGCTGAGTGCGTCAGGCAACTAACGCCGCGACCAATCGCGGATCGCGCTGCGGAGGCGGTTGAGTCTTGCTCACAATCATGCCGACTGCGCCCGTCCGCTTCCCCAAATCCTTGAAGACCGCCGCTGAGCTAGTCATGGCCTCGCGGACCCGAATCAGCCCTTCGATCGACTTTCGAACGACAGAGCACCCAGCTTCCGCCACCTGGCTCGCCCTTCAACTCGTGTCGTTCGCCTCCCGAGGCAAGTTCCTTCGAGGGCGTGAAACCGATCCGCCAGATCGGCCAGCCTTTCGCAAAAGCTGCATCGATCGAGGCTAGTGCCTTCGCGGATACGGTCGGTTTCTCTGCCGCCGAGTTTGGAGAGTCGGCAGCGTTCGATTGGGCATGTTGGTTCGCAAAGATCGTATCGAGCGTGGAGAGGACAGCAGCAGGATCGGGAACGGCCGCATTGCCGCGTACGGCATCGGTCGCGGTACGGAGAAGGCGACGCCTTCAAGCATCGATGCCGCACCGTGAATGCTTGCTGCCTCTTGCGAACTGAACCGAGATAAACCTCCAGGCGATACGCGATTTGCTCGGCGCCGCGCAGACCGACGATCCCCGCAAGGCCCTTCAGCGCATGAAATGCGCGGAACAACTCGTCGACCCGCTCATTATTCGAAGTGCCGCGAGGTTGAGTCTTTGATTTCCAGTGCCTTCCGTGGAAAGAAGTTCATTAACTTGTTGAAGTCAAAAGCCAAACCGTCAAGTGAGTAGACCTGTCGCCGCAAAAATCGACTGATGACTGTATCGCCGCGGACCTCACGCGGAGAGTGAGGATCACTCGATTCACAAACACGCGGGGGCCGCGGCTTTCGCCGCGGCCCCGTCAGGCTTCGACAGAAAAATCATGGCGACTGTCTTCGATAGCGGAATGGCGTTCGGCTTCTCCACGCCGCCGCGCCGGCAGTCGCCACGAGGGCCCTTTCCGTCAAGCCGGATCGCGCAAGTGAGCGGACAGGAAGTAGTGTGCTTGTTCCAATTCCCTCACGGTCTGAGTGAACAGGTCCGCGGTGCAAGTGTCGTCGAGTTCGTCGTCCACGGTCGCGATCTGTTCGCCGATCGCATTGGCGACCGTTGCGAAGCGATCCGCAAGAGCGGCTACGACGTTCTCACCCGAAAAATCATCGCTTGGAAATTCGTCGAGGTCCGAGTTCGCCTCAGCCATGCGGATCGTCCCGCGTGCCACTCCGCCCAGAGCGGTCGCCCGTTCCGCGAACTCGTCGATCGCTTCCTCCACGTCTTCAGCAAGCTGATCGAAGAGCTTGTGCAGAGCGATGAAATTCATGCCGCGCACGTTCCAGTGAGCGAATTTCGTTTGGCTGTAAAGGTCGGATAGGTTCGCGAGCTGCCGGTTCAGAATCTCGACGACGGCTGGCGCGTTTTTTTGCGCCAATTCCACTTGGGTTGCGGACGTTCGTGTGGCCATGAGTTTCTCCTTAGGGTGCGGTATTCCGTCGATGCTTGCCAGGCCATGCGTTTTGCTCTGCCGAACCTAGGCGACCGAACGCGTACCATCCTCGTCGTTTCTCTTTATGGGTTCGCCGTGGGACCGATTCCTGCGACGTTAGATTTCATTGCGAATCGAAGATGCACACCGCGTGCCGAAAAAATCGGGCGATTTATTCCTCGCAGGGCTGCATGTGCGAGAGCCGGCGGATATCCTCACGGCAACGCGGCAGAAAGTCGTCACGCACGATCTCATGGCATTCGTCGGAAAGCTCCTGCCCTTCCAGCGTTTCTTCGTAGCAGCGGGCCATTTGCTCCTCAGCCCGGATCAGCTCTCGAATCAGCCCGGCCAGCACCGATTGAGGCCGTGAGCCGAACATCGTGAGAGCCGACATGCGCCATGCGAGTGACGGATCGAGAGGTTCCCCGCCTTGCACGCGAATGCGAATGGCCAGCATCGTGACCGCGCGTTGATGTTCGCTGCGGATGCGAATCCACTCGCCGACGCACCGATCTTGCGGCATCAGCTCCATGACTCGGCGGTACGCATCCGCGAGCGCGATCTCCACGCGCAGGAGTTCGTTCATCGCCTTCAGGTCGGTTCGCTCGACGAAATCAACGGTGTCTTCTGCGTTAAAGACGCTTGGTGAGGCGAGGAGTTCGGGCATAACCAAACCGCTGAAGAGGGGTGAATTGCTGGAAGCTGGCAAGTTAGTGGATGGCAATGTCGATGCCGCGCCGAGCGTTTAAACATGTTCGGAAAGAAATTCATCTTATCGTTTGGACAATAGTTAGGATGTGCTGACTTTTCGGCCCGCGATTGGCAATTCGGAGCGGGGGCGAAAGAATGAAATCGAGAACGTCTTTTCGCACTGAGGGTACCGCTGTTGCCCCTTCTGACGCTCACGGATGCCGGGCTGTACTGTCCCGAGGGAGGCTTCCACATCGACCCGTGGAAGCCCGTGCCCCTCGCGGTGGTGACGCACGCCCATGCGGACCACCTTCGCTGGGGAAGCGCCCGCTACCTTGTATCGAAGCCGGGCGAAACCGTGACGCGGGCTCGTCTCAGCGAACAAGCAATCATCGACACCCTCCCCTACAGCGAGTCCATCTCCCACAATGGCGTCGGCATCTCGTTTCACCCCGCGGGCCATGTGCTCGGATCGGCCCAAGTGCGGTTGGAGCGTCGCGGCGAAATCGCGGTCGTCAGCGGCGACTATCGCCCCGGAGGCGGCAATTCGACCTGCGACGACTTCGATCCGGTCCGCTGCCATACCTTCGTCACCGAATCGACCTTCGGCCTGCCGATCTATCGCTGGCAGTCGGCCGAGGAACTGAAACGCGAACTCAACACCTGGTGGCAGGCGAATGCCGACGCCGGACGAGCGAGCATCATCTACGCCTACGCGCTCGGCAAAGCGCAGCGGCTGCTCGCGATGGCGGACCCCAGCATCGGCCCGATCTTCACCCATGGCGCCGTCGAACGGCTCAGCGAAGCGTATCGGGCCGCAGGCGTTAAGCTGCCGCCGACGCAGCATGCGGGGAAGATCGAAGTGAAGCGCGGCGAGAAGAAACCGTGGGCCGGGTCGCTGATCGTGGCTCCGCCGTCGTCGCATGGTTCGACGTGGGTCCGCAAATTCGCCCCCTATTCGTCCGCGATCGCGAGCGGATGGATGCGCATCCGCGGCACGCGCCGTCGGCGCGCGGTCGATCGCGGGCTGGTGCTGTCGGACCATGCGGATTGGCCGGGCCTGCTTTCCGCCATCGAGGCGACGCGGGCGGAGCATGTGTGGGTCACGCATGGCTATGTCCCCGTCCTCGTCCGCTACCTGCGTGGCCTCGGTCTCGATGCACAGGGCTTGGAGACGCGTTTCGTCGGCGAAGCGGAGGCGGAATCGGGGGACGAAGCGCCGGCCGAGGAAACGGAGGCGGCGACATGAAGCGCTTCGCCGACCTCTTCGCCGCGCTGGACGAGACGACGAAGACCAACGCCAAGATCGCCGCCCTCGCGGGCTACTTCGCGGTCGCCGATCCTGCGGATGCGGCATGGGCGGTTTATTTCCTGACCGGGCGAAAACCGAAGCAGGTGGTGCCCACTCGGTTCCTTCGGCAATGGGCGACCGAAGCGGCCAACGTGCCCGATTGGCTGTTCGACGAAAGCTACCACGCCGTCGGCGATCTCGCGGAGACGATGGCGCTGCTGATGCCCGAATCGGCGGCCCCCAGCGATCTGCCGTTGCATGAATGGGTGGAGCATCGCCTGCTTCCCTTGCGCGGAGCCGAGGAAACGGATCAACGGCGGGCATTGCTGCAAGCGTGGTCGGAGTTGGATTCGCGGCAGCGATTTCTGTGGAACAAGCTCATCACCGGCGCCTTCCGCGTCGGCGTGTCTCAACAAATGGTGATCCTCGGCATCGCCCGCGCGGCCGACCTGGAACCCTCCGCCCTCGCCCATCGGATGATGGGCGAATGGAAACCGACGCCGGAGTTTTTTCGCAGCCTCGTCTCCTCCGAAGCCGGCGATTCCGATCCGAGCCGACCTTATCCCTTCTTCCTCGCCACGCCGCTGGAAGGCGAACCGGAGCAACTAGGAGATATATCGGAGTGGCAGGCGGAATGGAAATGGGACGGCATCCGCTCGCAACTCATCCGCCGATCCGGCAGCACCTTCCTCTGGTCGCGCGGCGAGGAACTCGTCACCGATCGCTACCCTGAAATCGCCGCCGTCGGCGATCGCTTGCCGGAAGGCACTGTGATCGACGGCGAAATCCTGCCGTGGAATTCGACCGGCGTGCTCCCCTTCGGCGACCTGCAGCGCCGCATCGGCCGCAAATCGCTGACGAAGAAAATCCTCGCCGAGGTGCCGGTCGCGCTGCTCGCCTACGACCTGCTGGAAGACGCAGGCATCGACCTGCGCGAGCACCCACTGGAACACCGCCGCCGTCGCCTCGAGGAAATCGTCGAATCGTTCGGCCCGGATTCTCGCCTCAAAATTTCACCTACCGTCGAAGGCGCCAACTATGCCGATTTGGCCCATCAACGGGAAGAATCGCGGCAACGCAATGTCGAAGGTCTAATGCTGAAACGCAAATCGTCCCCCTACCGCGTGGGCCGAGTGCGCGGCGATTGGTGGAAGTGGAAGATCGAGCCCTACGCGATCGATGCCGTCCTCGTCTATGCTCAGCGCGGCAACGGCAAGCGGGCGAGTCTCTACACCGACTACACGTTCGCCGTGTGGGACGACGGCAAACTGGTCCCCTTCGCCAAAGCTTATTCCGGCCTCACCGATGCCGAGATTCGGCAGGTGGACGCATTCATCCGCAAGAACACGATCGAGAAGTTCGGCCCTGTCCGCACGGTGCGGCCCGAAATGGTTTTCGAAATCGGCTTCGAAGCCATCGCCCGCTCCCCCCGCCACAAATCCGGCATCGCCGTCCGCTTCCCCCGCATCCTGCGTTGGCGAACCGACAAAACGATCCACGACGCGGACAAGATCGAAACATTGCAAGCGATGGCCGGGCCGGAGACAATCGAGGAGCCGAGCGAGCAACAGGAATTGTTCTGATTGTTAGCACGCTACGCAAGCAAGTGCCGGCGATCGATTCCCCGCCGTTGGAGGCATCGACATCCGGGAACCTGTCGGCAGCACTTGCTTACGCAGCGTGCTAACGGCATAAATTGACGGCATGAGCGACGTTTGCTGCCCGAAATGCCATGCGATGCTGTCCGCGGATCGCGACGTTTGCCGATGCGGGTTCAATGTCGCGTGGATCGCGGAAAGCAGGCCGCGGTTTCGTGAAGCGTTGTCGCAATCCCGTCCGGTGCAACTGCAGCTTGAGGTGCGTTGGGCTGATGGCGTCGCGGCGGTTTCGGGTTCGCCGGACCAGCCGCTGAAATTGCCGCTCATCGGCGAAACGCTTTGGGTCGAGCCTCGCGACGGCAGG
>JAXMAT010000027.1:0-65410 GCA_046350235.1 Gemmataceae bacterium
AGCTTGTTCAGGCGGAGTCGTCGATTCCGCGGACGGGGCGGTGGCGGAAGCGTGGTCGCGTTTGCCTCGTTCGCCACGCTCGCGTCCCTTTTTCGGCGGAGGGCCGAAGGGGTAGATGATGTCGTTGTCGATGAGGTTGCCGAACTCATCGAGCACGGCGATCTTGCAACCCGTGCGATAACCCGGATCGATCGCCAACACGCGTCGGCCATGCAGCGGCGGCTGCATCAACAGGCTGCGAAGGTTGCGGGCGAAGACGGCGACGGCATGCGACTCGGCTTCGTCCGTCAGCTCATTGCGGATTTCGCGTTCGAGGTTCGGTAACAACAAACGCGTGAGTGCGTCGTCGAGCACCGTCTTCCAGAAGGCGGCGAACGGCGTTTTGAACTCGATGTCGGGAACGAGTTGTTCCCCCTTCAGTTCCGGCATGGGCACCGATGTGGACATCGATGCCACGAGTGGAGCCGCCTCCGGGGCCGCGGGCTCGGCGGGAGCGGGCGGCGTTTCGGGGGCGGGAGAGGTCTCCGCCGTCGGAGCGGGAGCGACGTCTGCCGGAGGCGCGGGTGGCGTCTCGGCGACTTCCGACGGCGGTGTGGCTTGGGCAGCATCCACGGGAGCAGCGGCTTCCGCGGGAGCTTCGGCGGGCGGAGTTTCCGGAGCCGGGGCGGGTACGTGTTGAGCGGGCTGCGGACGCGCGGGCGTGAGAATCTGCGGCTGGCCCGCACGCTTCAGCAACACCTCGGCCGTCGATCGCAACGCGACGGCATTCACGCGTTCGCGGTCGAATTCGAGGTGGATCTTCAGCGCCCCATCCTTTTCGCCGCGATTGATGGCGAGGATGCGGTGCGGCGGAATCTGCCGGGCGGCTTCCTTGAAGGTGAAGTAATCCTTGTATTCCGTCCCTTGGCCTTCTGGCAGCTTTTCATTCTTGCTCGCGCAGATCTGGCCCGATTCCCAGAGGACGGCACGCACCGGAGCCCGCGTCTCGGCGGCTTCGTGGATGATCTCGGCGAGAATGTGGCCCACGCCGGTCTTCACGTCTTCGGGCGTGTTGAGTCCCTTCTCGGGGTTCACCAGACCGGCGAACATCTCGTCGATATTCTCGACAGCCGGATCGCTGTGTGCGATGGCGAGGGCGAGCGGTTCGAGGCCCTTGTCGCGCGCGGCGGCGGCGAGCGTCTTTTTCTTCGGCTTGTACGGCAGATACAAATCGTCGAGTCGCTTGTTCGTGTCCGCGTGGAGAATCGCTTCGTGCAGCTCCGGCGTCAGTCGGCCCTGGTTCCCGATGCTGCGGAGGATGGTCGCTTTGCGATCGGAAAGAGACCGTAGGAAATTCGATCTACGTTGAATTTGGCGAATGACGTCTTCGTTGAGTCCGCCGGTCCGTTCCTTGCGATAGCGCGTGATGAATGGGACGGTGTTCCCTTCATCGAGCAGTTGGATGACGCTTTCGACCTGCACTTTGCGGATCTGCAGATCTTGAGCGATGCGGGAGCATTCTTGCGGCGTAATCGGATGCATGTTGCGGCGCCTAGCGGAGCGGGTTTGCGGACTCCATCGGTCGAAGCGGACGGCGACCTGCGGAGGATATCTGGCCTACCTTAGACGGAACGAAAGCTCACGTCAAGCATTCGGACGCGTCCAGTCCGCTTTCGCAAATCGCATAAACTTAACGATTTCCGACGCGCATCCTCACACGGAGGTTCTCGCCGAATCGCGCAGGCTGACGACACGCACCTTCGCGGCGGCAAGTCGTTTTGCATAGGTAGGAAACACGGCGTCTACGACCCCCTCGCGCGCGGCTTCGGTCCAATCGTCTCCGACCCAGGGGCGCGACTTGAGCAGGAGGATTTCGTCCGCCTCTTCGCGCCATGCGAGATGTGCCGCCACGCTATCGCTGGTTGCTTCCCAAATATGAGGCATCGGATTGGGATGTGCCTCATCGTGCCTGGCATACTCGAACGCATCGAGCAGGACACGCGGTTGGCGGACATCGGCGGTGACGTTGAAATTCGGCAAGATTTCCGCGAGAAAATGGGCGTTCACGGTCAGCGTGCGCAACGCCAGCCAATGCGATGCCGTCTCGCCGAGGCGATGCACGGCATCGAAGGAACGGATCGCATCCGCGGTGACGCCGCCTCCAGGAACGATCGCGATGCGCTCGGCATGCAGCGAATTGAGGAAGCCACGGAGGCGGGGGCCGAGGTCGGGAAGATCGTAGAGGCTGCCACCTATTTTCACGACGACGAATCCGCTCATCGCCCCGCCTCGCTCGCCAACATGCAGACGGCAAACGCGCATGCGGCGGATGACGCGGAGGGGCCGAGTTCGTCCGCAAGCGATCGACGCGGCGTGCGGCCAAGGCTGGCGCGGGCGAGGATCGACGGAGCCAAAAACTCCCCCTCGCCGCTCGTCACCACCAATTTCGGCATCGGCGAACTCCGACTCAGCACTCGCTGAAGCGCGAACGCGAGGTACGTCAGCTGACGATCGCGCGCGTGCTCGGCCAGGGCGACGGCTTGCTCGATGGTAAATCCCTTCGTGTCGTCGCATTCCATCCGGGCGATGCGAGCATGGGCATGCTTGCGTGTCCGCGGCCTGCCGTCCGCGCTGTCCGTGTCTTTCGGCTTCTCGGTAGTTTCATCCAGGAGCAGATAGACGTCGTCCATCGTCGCGAAAAACTCGGCCGCCTTCTCCAAGCCGAAGATCGCACACAACGGCGTGCGGCGGACGCCGGTGTAGACGAGCTCGGCAGAACGCAATCGCTCCGGATCGGTGCGGCCCAGCGACGCGGGTTTGCCCTGGGCGATGGGGATGATGTCGGTCGTCGTGGAGCCAATGTCGAGCAACAGCGCCGATTGCTGCTCGGCGAACTGCCCCGCGTAGGCCGCTAGCGCATGCCAGTTCGCCGCGGCCACTCGCTCAGGTTCGGCGATCGCGGCCTGGTCGGAAATGAAGGCGCCGTCGGTCGTCCAATAACGTGTCGGCAGTTTCGAGGCTTCGTAGACCTGACGGACGATGTGGGCGACGCCTTCCGCTTTCGTCGCGAAGCAATCGCATAGCTCGCCGGTCATCACCACGGCGAGTTCCGTCGTCTCAGGATATTCTCCGATCAGCTCGCGCAGACGGTCGCCAAGGTCGTTCGGCGTCTTCCACAGCGGAAACGAACGATTGAGAGCACGGCGACGCCCATCGGCCGCTTTGAGATTCGCGCCGCCGATGTCGAGCCCGAGCACACGCTTGCCGGTCATGGCGTTTCCGCGACAGGAGAGGGGGCGGGTTTCTTCTTCCGCTCGCGCGGCTGCGGCTGATGCTTCCATCGCCGATGCAGCCAAAAGTACTGCTCCGGCGCGAGCCGCACCAGGCTTTCCAGATCGGACGTGAACTGCTGCGTGATTTCCTTCACCGCATCCGGGCTGCGCTCGTAGTTTGCCGGATCGATGAGCCGAGTCGAACAAACGTAGTAGCGATCATCCAGTTTGGGCGTGCCCGTGACCAGCATCGGCACATTGTGCTCGATCGCCATCAGGGCAACGGCCTTGTGCGTCGAAGCGGGACGTCCAAAGAATTGCACGTAGAGCCCGCGTTTCCCCGCATCCTGATCGGCGAGCGTCGCAAGCACGCCGCCTTTCATCAACACATCTTGGATGCGATCGAAATCGCCCTGCTTCGCGAGAATCTTCTGCCCCGTCGCCTCGCGGAAACGGCGAAGGAACGCGTCGAGATGCGGATTGTCGAGCGTTCGCGCGATGGCGTAGGTTTCGAAGCCGAACATGCCGAGCCCATACCCCGCCATCTCCCAGTTGCCGAAATGCCCGGTAACGATGAGTAACGGCCGACCGGAGAGCAGCGCATCGGTGATGAGCTTGGGATCGCGGAGCGTGAGGTGTTTCTTGTAGTTCGTGAGATGCAATCGGCGCGGGATGAAGAGGATCTCGATGAACACCCGGCACCAGTGGCGGTAGGTGTCGCGCACCATCGCATCGATTTGCTGATCGGTGAATTGGCCGGGAAACGCTTTGCGAAGGTTCTCTTCCGCGACCAGGCGATGGCGTTTGTTGAAACGATAAGCGAGCCAGGCCAGGAATTCGGCAAACGAAAGGCCGGACTCGAACGACATCGCCTGCACGACGCAAACGACGATCCGCACCACCGCATAGACGAGGTAATCCGTCACCGCCGAGCGTTTCTTATCGCCCATGAGGAAAGGATAGCGATGGTGCGAAGGAGCGGTCAGCAGCAACGGTCACTCAACAGGGAGAATCGCAAGCGATCCGTTAAGCACATCGAGCAACGCAACTGTGAAGACTTCCGCCCGATGAAGCGCGCCGGGGTTAATCCGACGGATTCCATCAACGTTGCGATCACTTGAAAAGTGAGCATGCCCCGAGAACAAAATGGCTGGCTGTTTCGCAATCACACGCCGCACATCGCTTGTGATATGACCATGAGCAACACCGAACCGTATGCCTGCGAACTCAAAAACTCCGCCCCAACCCAGGCATGTCGCGCCGCTATCCGAAGCAGCCTTCATCAACGAGGGTACGGCATCCGCATCGTGATTGCCGAAAACGAACCAAGCCGGCAACTTCGCAAGCGCTTCCACGATCGGCGGACTGTTCAAATCGCCGCAATGCACCAGTGCGTCCGCTCCCGCATCGGCCAGGAGCCGTATCGCCTGCTTGGTGCGATCCTTCTCATCATGCGTATCCGACAAGATGCCTAGCCGTATGTTGCCGACTCACTGTCATCCCTCGGAAACGCAACATTTCGGCGACGGTTCGCGGATCGCTACTCTTTCACGACGTCCGGTTTCGGTGCTTCGACCTTCGGCGTTTCCGCCTTGGGGTCGACTTTCGGCGCCTATTTTGTTTTTTCGATCGGGGTTTTGGTCTTCACTTCCGGCGGGGCGGCGTTCGGGTTCGTAAGAACCGTGATGCCGGGGGCTTTTTCGAGGTCGGCGGGAGCGGGGCCGTTGACAGTGGCCATCGCTTTGAAGACGTCGTCGCTGACGTCCTTCGCGACGAAGCGGACGGAGCCGTCCGCCATGATCGCGTAGGTTCCGCTCTTGCCCTTGTTTTCGATCGGCTTCCCATTGCGATCGTTGCCGAGCACGAAGGGGGCGACCGAGTTCTTTTCGGGGACGCCGCGCACGGTTGCTCCGCCGCCAGCGATCCAGGGCGTCACGCCGGCGACGGTGTCGTGCGGCACTTGCACCATCAGCATGGTGTTGGAGACGCCGCGGCCTTTGCGGATTTCTTCCATCGAGGCGGCTCCGTCGTAGCCGAAGACGCCTCGCTTGGTTTGGGTCGCCGGATCGCCGCGCTTGTAGTCCGCCGCATCGAGGCCGACGCCGGCGACGCCGACGAAGTGGGTGGCTCCGAATTCCGTTCCGATCGCGCCCGGCGTGACGGCCATGGCCTTTTCAGGGTAGCGAGGATCTTGGAACTGCGGAATGCGGACGCGGCCCGGAATCCAATTCGCCGGCGAGCGCCAGGACTCCTCGAAGCGGATGTTGGCGTAGACCGAGTCGTGACCCAAGAAGGGCAACAGCGTCGCCATCCAACTGATTCGGCTGCTCGGATCGGAAGCGGAACGTCCCACGACGCCGGGGCGGATGAGCGCTGCAGGGGGATATTGACCGGGCGCGACTTTTGCCTCGCTGTCGCCTTTTTCGCCGAGCTTAGCGACGGCTTTGGCGAGTTGGAAACGAAGATCATTGTCCGCGATTCCCGCTTCCGCGCGGAATGCAGCTCCGGCGAGGACGCCGAACGCGTGTACTCGACCCATAGCAGGCTGATCAAGGATGAGATCGAGCGTGATCTCGATCGTCGTGCTCTTTTTGTTGAACGCAAGCCGCGAAGCCTCGGGCTTGGTTTCGTCCTTCTTGGGGACTCCGGTTCCGGGCATACCCGGAATGGTGCCCTCCATCGGACTGCCGGAACCAGGGGAGCCCGTCGGCATTCCGGGCGGCATGCCTGGAACGCCTGTGCCCGGAGTGCCGGTTCCGGGCGTCACAATGCCGGTTGAGGATTTAACGAGGTCGATCTTGTGCGGAGCGAGAATGCGCTCGATCCAGCGGATGACGTTAGGGCCGATGCGTTCTTCCAGAGCTTTCACGGTGTCGCGAGCGTCGATGTCGGTTGCCGCTTCAATGTTCGTGCGGTAGCGGAAATCCCGCGTATCTCGCGCCACGAGCGATACGCCGATGTTCCGAAGCTTCGATTTGTTGTCGTCCAAGGAGGAAGCGAAATCCCAAACGGTACGCGAGGGATACAGGGTCTTGTCCTTCACTTGCGTCAACCGAGCTTTGTCCAAATCGGTGACGCTGCTGAATAGGACTTTTTCCTTCGAATCTGGCGCTTTGAATTCGAGTTGGTCGAGGATGGCTTTCAATGCGGGTCGAATGGTGAGGTACGTCTCGGTGGGCGCAGGTCCAGTTTGGTTCTTTCCCCCAGGAGCCGATGACCCGCCCGATCCGCCCTTCGCCAAGGGGCCGGAGACTGCCTTGGCTTCGAAGTTCCACATGTTCATTCCTTCGCGCACGCTGCCTTTAAGCGTGCTGCCTTCGAGCATGGCCTGGATGACGTTGCCCGCGCCAAGTTCGATGGTGATCTGATTCCCCATCGGGGTGTAGGTGACGTTGATCTGGCCTTTGGACGTCTGCACGCTGGCCGAATTTCCCTTGAACTCGATCTTGAGAGGCCCACCGGTCGGCGGTCGCTGCTCGGTTCCTTGGAACACCGACTGATCAAAGGGATTCGATCCCATCGGCGGCGTCATTCCGGGCATCGGCTGCATCCCCGGCATGGGCGGCATTCCGGAACCCGGAAGGGACGGAGAGGTCCCTCCTTGCATGGGGCCGCCAGGACTTCCCATCGGCATGGGCGGGGTGCCCATGGGTGTCGTCATGGGAGGCGAGCCCATCGGCGTCGTCATCGGAGGAGAACCCATCGGCATCGGATTCGTGCCGGGCATGGGATTCGTGCCAGGCAGGGGCATTGGATTCATGCCGGGAATCGGATTGGTGCCTGGATTCGTGGTGGGCGGCGCTACTGGTGCACTGGAAATCGGCGTCAGCAGTTTGAATTGGCCTTCCGCTTCCAACAAGGCTTTGACCGGCGCCTCGTCGCCGACGATTAGAGTCTGCGCATTGTGAAAATGGACGAACGTCGGCTTTTCGAGCGGGCGGCTCAACGACCGTACGTCGTTGGAAACGCCGAGCGCAAATCGACCGATGCGATCCAAGAACGCCGAATCGGTCTGGAAGTACGTTTGATTTTTGATCGGAGCGGCGGCTTTGAGGTTCATCGCCTTCTTTACGGCTGATTCGTCGATCGCTTGCGTGAGGTGAACGACCGCGTAGCTCCATCCGGACGATCCGTATTTCTCGGCTCGGATCAGATCATCGATCGTCGAGGGCGTGAATCCAAGTTTCGTTTTCATCGCCTTATCTGTTGCGCCGTTATCGGCGCCGAACACCGCGTCGTACAGCGGGCTGGTCGGTTCGAAGAGATCCTTGGCGAAGACATGGGAGACATGGTCCGAGTCGTTCGGCAAAAGGTTCGTTAATTCGGCGCCGGCGGGAGCCAGCGGGACGTCGCCCTTCTTTTCTTCTTTGGGTGCTGGCTGCTTCGGCGTGCCGCCATCTTTTTTCTCATCGATCGGAGGCTGCACCACCGGAGGCGGGTTGACGTTGTTGTTCGCGACTTGATTTTTCTTGCCTGAACCGCTGCCGCCAAGGATCAGGAAGGACGCCGCTCCGATCAAGACGACGCCGACCAACCCCAACGCGAGGCCGACCATCATCTTCTTGTTCGACTTCTTCTTGGGCGCTTCGTCGTCGTCTTCATCGACCTCGTCGTCGTCGACAACAGCCTTCTTCCCCTTCTTCGTCGGCTTTTCGTCCGCGGGCGGCTTCTTCTTGCCGTTCTTCTCCGCCGGCGCGGCTTTTCCCTTCGCCGCAGCAGCTTTCGCGGGCTTCTTCTTGGGCGCTTCGTCTTCCTCCTCTTCGACGTCGTCGACCTCGTCGAGATCGTCATCCTCGTCTTCGAGTTCGTCCTCCCGGAAACGCTTGCCCGGCTTTTCGACGACGAATCGATCTTTGCAGAACGGGCAATCGATCTTCTTGCCGACGAGCTTGGGGTCCTTAATCGGAACCAAATTCTCGCAGCTGGGGCATTTTTGCTTAAACGACGTTCCGGTCGCCATGTCCCGTACTCCAGAGGGGGCGGGCTTTTCGAGGGGATGCGAAATCAATCCTGGCCAGGCCGACGGCGGAAGGGACGTGCGGCTTGCGGCGTCCTGCGATGGGACAGCGGTCATCATACCCGCCGCATGATCCGATTGGCAAAGGGGTTTCAAGGAAAAACAGCGAAACCGTAAGGAAGAGGCCGATTTTGCCGAATATTCCGCAAGCAGCGAGGCGAAGGAGGAAAGGGGCCTGCCGAGTGAATATTGAAAGAACGGCCTATTTCGTTCAACCTCCTTCAGCCGCGGGTTGCGGTCTACCATGGTTGCATGAAGGTCTTCCGAACTGATCAATTCGGCATGCCGTTGCCCGAGGGGCATCCGTTCCCCCGAGGCAAATATGCGGGGTTGTTCGCTCGGGTGGTCGAGTCGGGATTAATTGAGCCCGATGAAATCGCTGTGCCCGCCGCGGCGAGCGACGCGGATTTGCTGCGTGTCCACGACGCCGACTATGTGCGGCGGATGTCGACCGGCGATCTCTCGGATGCCGAGGTGCGGCGCCTTGGATTCCCTTGGTCGCCCGAACTGGTGCATCGGTCGAGGCGAACGACGGGCGGCACGCTCGAAGCCTGTCGGGAAGCCATCCGCAATGGATGGGGAATCAACTTGGCGGGCGGAACGCATCATGCGTTTGCCGACCGCGGCGAGGGCTATTGCCTCTTCAACGACGCGGCCGTCGCGATTCGGGCGATGCAGGCGGAAGGATTGCTCGCCCGGGCGATCATCGTGGATGCCGACGTGCATCAAGGCAACGGCACAGCCGCCATCTTTGCCGCCGACCCGTCCGTCTGCACCTTCTCGATTCACAACGGCAAGAACTACCCGCTCAAAAAGGAAACCAGCGACCTCGACATTGAGCTAAGCGACGGGGCCGGGGACGCTGAGTTTCTGGACGGATTGGAGCGAGGGCTGAAACAGGCGATTCCGCAATCGCGGGCGGATCTTTTGGTTTATCTCGCCGGCGCCGATCCCTACTGGGACGACCGCTTCGGCCGGCTGAAGTTGACGAAAGCGGGCTTGGCGGAGCGGGATCGGATGGTGTTCGACCACGCCGAAGCTGCGGGGTTACCAGCCGCGATCGCCATGGCCGGCGGCTATTCGCGCAACCTCGACGACCTCATCGACATTCATTTCCGAACGGTCGAGGAAGCGATTCGCCGCGCCCGTCGTCGCTCGACCCGTTAGCGGGCCCTTATTCGATCGGCTCGAATCGCACCCGCTGCACGAAGGTCGTCCCGTCCGCTGCCCCGCGAATGACCAGGTCAAGCCGGGCCGATTTCGCCTCCGGCGGACGAAACTCTGACAGGATTCGATCGTCGAGAAAGTTCAGTTCCTGCACCACTCTCTTGCCGTCGAAGATGCCGACCAGTTCGGCAGTTGCTCCGGCGAACTTCCCTTCGACCGATAACCGATGGTTGACTCCAGGCGAGAAATAGATCGGCCCGATGCTGGTTTGCCCCACGATCTTCGCGATGGTTTTGTCGCCGCGGGCCTCGAGCTTCGGCAACGGATAGCTGTGGCGTTCGTGATAGGTCTTGCGGAATCCGCGGTGATCGCACCACATGGAGCAGCCGTCGTAGGGGAGCGTCATCTGCCCCGCGAGAGCGGAACCGGCGATCGAAGCTAGCGGCGTGCAGGATCGGTTGCCGTCATCGTCGGTCACGGAACCGAAGACGAGCGCATTCGCCTTCGTCGGCGCCAAACGAACCAACCAGCCATCGCCATCCCGTTTGGCCGGCAGCGGCTGCCAATAGCGGCTGGCCCAGGCATCCTCGCCGAAACTCACCCAGACCTCCGCGGCCTTGACGGGGCGTTTCCCGCTGGCCAGAAAGCGAATCTCGCGATTCTCGATCACCAGCGGCGACACCTCGAGGAACGGCTCCGCCCCTTTGAGGTGGATGTCGAGCCAGCGAAACACTTGCTCATCCATCGATTCATCAAGTGCATGATTCCAGTTCGGCAACAAAGCCAGATGTTTCGGCGCCGGCGCACTCCGATAGGTTTCGGCGACGGACGGGAGCCAGTAGAAGGAGTCGTTCGTTCCGGTGAACCAACCGATCGCCGCCTTCGATGCCGGCAACCGCAATGCGGGATCCAGCGTGCCGCTCCAGCGTTGGCGAAACGGCGCGTCGTATTTCGCGTTGGGGCCGTTCCCGTCCCACCAAGCATTGCCGAGGCCGAGCGATCCCGCGCCGAACATGCTCGCCGCCGCCTTGATGCGCGGATCAAGTCCGGCCTGAAGCGTCGTGTAGAATCCGCCCCACGAACTTCCCGCCATGCCGATGCGTTTGGGATCGACCTCGGGCCGCGATTCGAGATACGAGACGGCTCGCAGCAGTGCGACAGCACCGTGATAAATCGGCGCCTTCTTCGGATTCTCCGGCAGTTCCACTCCGGAGTTGATGGGATAACCGCCGGTCGAGCGATAGCCGCCGATCGGGAAGTCGATGCTCAACACTGCGTAGCCGCGTTTGGCGCCGAATTCCGTCCAATGTGTCGATGCCTCAGCCAGCCCGCCCTGGTTCCAAATGAAGGCGGGCAGTTTTTTCCCGCCCTGCGGGTACGTGAAAAACGCGAAGATTTCGATTCGCTTCTCGAAATCGGTGTGCGAATAAAACTTGATCTCTTCCGTGATCCATTCATCCTTCTCCGTCTTCTTCAACACCTTGGCTTCCAGCGGCGGCTTGAGAAGAGCGGGCATGTCGAATACGGGATCGGCCTGACTGACGGCGAGCAACGCAAGCAGAAGTGCGGACTGCATCAGGGGCTCCGTAGTGGTCGTATTCTGTTCGGCCGGAGTTTGCTAGGGAGCGACGACGCGGAGCGGGAACGACGTTTTCGTCGTCTTGTTCGCCACCTTGTCTTCCGCGTGGATTTCGACCGTGAATTCGCCGACTCGGTTGAGCGTCAGTCCGAAATCGCCGGGAGCATAGGGCGAATCGGGAACGATGCCGCCGCTGAGCTTTCGCGTTTGACCATAGACCAGAACGTTCTTGCCTTCGCTGTCGAGCACTTTCAGGGTCGCCTCGACATGCGACTTCTTCTCGGCTTTGCCGAAATGAATCGCCGCGAAACGGATGAAAAGATTCTGTCCGACGACGCCAACCGCCGGACTCGGCACGCGCCCCAGCGGATCGCCATACACGCCGACGCGGACGATGCCGAACTCTGGTTCGCGCACCTTCCCCTTTGCCTCAAAGACGGCGTCCTTCTTGGCTTCCAGATCCGTGATCGTCAACTTCACGTTGTAGATGCCGGGTTTCGAATCCAACGGCACGTCCAGGTTCATGGTGCCGGGAAAACTGCCGCTGCCCAGAAAGTCGAAGAGTTCGCCGACCACGGGGCCTTCCTTGAAGATCGGTTGCCCGTCGCTGTCGGTCACCTCATAGCTGAGTCCGATCTTCGCTTTGCCTTTTGCATCCGTCTTGGCGTTTTTCACCTCGAACGCGAACCACGCCTGGTCCCCCGGCAATCGCCCTTGCTCGCGAACGGCTTTGCTGACCGGCGGCCCGAGCGGGCCCACGGTAGGGCGGACGTTGGTCACTTCGAGCGGACCGGATTGGGCGACCAGAAAGGCGGACAGCGCCACGGAAAGCGAGAGCATGGTTTTCACCAAGTTGCGTCGATGCGTGTGACATGGGCTAGGCGACGCACCGATTGTATCAACGCTGTCCGCTCCGTGCACGTGCCGTTCGAATCCTTCTCGCCGATTCCATTTCCATTTCCCTTTCGTTCCGCGAACCCTCCCCTCTCCCCCGCATGGATCACAAGTGTCCGTGCAACGAAGGGCACGCGGGGGAGAGGGTGGCCGAAGGCCGGGTGAGGGTAGTTACGGAAGACGGCATCCATTCGGAGCGGCAGATCGCTGCAGGGATTGGACCGCTTGCAAAGCGGATGGATTTTGCGAGGGTCAAGCGTTCGCATGCACCCCTCGCCCGCCCGAATGCTTCATCGGTGGGGTGTTTCTGATCTTCGCTGCCCGATGATTGACCCGTGCTAGGCGCCTTGTTAGGCTGACGCCCTACGAACAACATCCGCAGGGATTTCATGGGCGTCTCGCATGTCTCGCAATTCGCAAGTCGTGATTGGCCTCGTTTTGCTGCTGCTCTGTGCGGCCATGACGATGATGGCGTTGGGGACCGGTGACCCTCAGTATCTGGTTCCCCGCTTGGGCGCCGCCTTGGTCGCCGGGGCTCTTGGTTTTGCCTGCAGCTTCGAATTCGGACGACCGCTCACGACCCGCATCAGCCTCGGCGTCCTGTCCCTCTGCATGATGGGCATGGCCGTTCACATTCTGCTGTCGAACGACCGGGACATCCGGTCGATGTCGTTCGCCGTCCTGGTTGCGGTCATGTCGGGCGCCTACGCATTCACGGGCTTTTACCCGAGCGGCCTTCCGATGTCGGAAGTCTTCGGTAAGAAACCCGATCCCGCCGAGCGTCGATTTGACCCTCGCGAATACGACCGCCACGACGGCATTGCACGCCGGACCACCAGGCCGGCCTCGCCAACCTCGGAACATATCACGGATCGACGCAGGCCCTGATCCTCGCATGGAAACAAAAGGTCCTGACAAACTTTTCTCACCCAATCAAAGGGCGTTACAAGCGAGCAGCAACTTCAATCTCCTCCTCGCTCTTTCCTATTTCAATATCAAGAGCAGCAACGATCTGAACGAGAACTGAACCAAGATCGGTCTCAGGGCCAAACTGCCTCATTAAATTCAACGCCAAGTCGCCGACAATATGCTGCGTGAAGGTCGATTGATGGTCAACAAATGCATTGAATAACCACCAAAGCTGCCTCACGCCACGAATCGATAGTCCGGCCAACGCTTCGCTCGGAAATCTCGCTAACAAAGCGAAACTGACCAAACCCTGGTCCGAAAAAGTCAACAAGCCAAGCACCCCTGCAAATACATTACTCGCCATTTCGGATTCTCTCAAGAAGGAACGGATGTGCAGATTCTGCAAATCGACCGGAGATAGACCGAAGATTGCAGCAACTCCACTTACATGACCGCTTCGAGATACTTGTTAAAAACGCGAGACATAAATTCAGTCTGACGGAGACCCCACTAGACCCAAAAAGGGCGTCTAGGTGATGCTCCTTTTGGACGTCCTGAAGGCAAACGATTGTGCGGCCATTACTACGTTGACGAATAACTCGACCACTTCATCTGGGTGAGTCCTTATTGCTGACTTGCAGAACTCATAAGCCCAATACCACTCGGTGGAATTCTACACAACGAGAAAACCCGGAATCTCGAGAGGATCAATCTGAAATGAAGAACCCCCGCCTATATGGCCGAAGAAGGACTCCAGAATCTCGCCCTCTGAGTCAATCTCAATGCTGAGAGCCAGCTCGATTGCAACATGCCTTTCACTTTTCGCGAGTTCAGCTATTGCTGGAACGACAGCGACCCTCACCTTATCCAAAGGATGGCTCGCGAGAAATCGGATTGCATCGATATCGGCCCTATTGAATTCTCGGCAGTAGAAGGCATAGAATCTGGAAAGCCCTTTCTGATTGCAACTATCTGATGACCGAATCGTAAAGCGTACCATTTCGTAGAATTGCGACGCACAATGTTGTCGACTGGCCGCAAAAAAACTGGGCAAGACCTCCTTAAGCGGCCCGTATGGCGCACGCAGAGCCCGCCACGCAAGATCAGCACCCCATTCGGGAATCAACTCAATTAAATATGCAAGCAGACTGCCAATCTGGGCCTCCTCCCGGTTCGCCGTTATGTCGCCGTGGAGAGCGAGGACGTGATCGACAATTTCATCGCAACTCTTAAATCTTGCACGAAGTTCCTTCAGCACCTGGAAATGCCGCTCACGATGGCGTGCGACATAATCGCCCGCTGGCTTGCCATCTTCACGGTCAAAATCTGCAAACGGATAAAGTTTCGGCATCAGCAGTCTGGCAAGACGCAAATCGGGGGCGTCTTCAAGAGCTTTTCCGAGTCGCTCGGCAAGGCGTTTTACTTCTGAAGAATGGGCATGCTGCCTTTCAAACTCTATTCCTGCCAAGCCTAGTGACTGGACAACGGGGTGACGTTGTAGCGCAAAGAATCGCTCAAGTATACCGAGAATATGAAGCTGATCTGAGACCCATTCATTCCGAATCTTGTCGGTGAGCTTCAGGTTCATCAAAGGCAGAGGACCGTGAAGTGCACGAGTCAACAGCTTCACAACCGCACCTTGGCACTCCAGATCATTCTGATTAAGTAGGGTTGAAGCAACTTCAAACGCCTTCGCCCGCACCGACCTCACTGCATGTGGGCTTACAAAAAACGGGACGGTAACGATTTTATTTCCTTCTGACCAAGAATCGGCCCCTGACTTCTCTAATAGCGGAGCAAGAATTTCAGCTACTGGCCTCCAATCGAAGCCGCCCCCTTCACAAACAATATTCATAAGAAATGAAACGACGACGTCGTTTACTTCTACCGGCTTGAAATGCTCGAGTTTTGAATATCCTCTGATGACATTTAAAGGGGAAGGGTCAAATCGAATCGAGCTAAACGTGTTGAGTCGCCAAAGTATGGCGATTGAGTCTCTAAGGGTCGGAATGTCTGTATCACATCGCTCCAGCAGAGCCGGAATCATGTCATATAGCGTTTCGTCGCGTTCAGTTTCAATTGTACGAGCCAGCGCGACTGCCCACTCCGGCTTTAAATGCGAGACCTTTTGCACTAATAAGATAATCTGTTTTCTTTCAGATCCGCCTGCTTTTGCGTAGCGTGACCACAATCGGGCCCATATCTCGTCCAAAACACGCGGGCGGTTTGGAAATTGAATCTTCAGACGAATATCTACTTCCGCAAGGTTTGCGAGGACGGTTTCCGGGCAAATTGATTCAAAAGCCGAGAAAACTGTGGTTGCAAAATTCCCTCCGAAGGGAGAAGGCGGCAAGATGCACGCTTCCGTGAGCAAATGATCGGCAAGCAGGTCAGGCGTCAGCTTTAGCAATCCACCAAGCCGAACCAGATGCCCACTTTGCTCTAGCGAACAGAGAAAAAGTTGCACTTCCGAAACGGTGGAAAATGAAGTCGAGGCGATAGCCTCAAATAGGCTTCGACCCAGAAAAGCGGGTAAAGGGTTGATGGCAGAAATAACCGGTAGCAGCCAAGGCGGTGACACCTGCGGCCCATTTTTCTGATCGAGCAGCGCTTCGACGAGCCTATCAAACACAACGCGTTTGAACGCCGCATCGCCTTGAAAAAGTACGGGATTCATCTGTTTGCTGCGAACCAAGTTGGCGCCCACAACGGCAATGAGAGGGCTATGGTCCGAGATTCGAGCGAGTTGCTGGACGAGATCTTTCCGCTTTCCCATGTTTCGGCCCAACGCACCTGCCACTAGCTTCTTCAAATCGGCTCCTGGCAAGGGGTCCAATGTTGGACAATAAAGGCACTCCTCGTCACCGAATCTTGCGCCGCGAATGTCTGACTTCAGGCGGGAAATGGCTTGCGGCCGAGTCGCGATGATAGTTTTGAGATTTCCGCGTTCCCGGATAAAAGCGAGAAGTTGACGCAGGTCCGCCTGGCGGTGAGCGTCGTCAACGATGATTAAGCATGGCGTGGATGGCAAGTCATCAAATGAGTTAGGTCCTAGGACCCCATCAATCAAGAATCGCACGGCGATCCCCAACTTTCGCTCACACCTTGTGGCTATCTCCAAAAGCAACCGAGACTTACCAGCCCCGCCAACTGCGCCAAGCAAAATTACCTTTCTTCGTCGCAAAGCAGTGATAATTGTGTTGCATTCGCGTTTTCGCCCGATAAGCGGATTCCGATGATTAAATAGAGTTCTGGCTTTAAGAAATGGCCGATACTGGTCTGCGAGGGACAAAAACACACCAGAACTTGCGAGGCCAAGAAATGCTTTTGTCCATGCGGGCCCAAAGTGATGCTCTACAAGCTGGCGAGCTAGACTTGGGTCAGTCGCACTTAGTTCGCGGACGCGGCGGCAAATGTCATCTGCGTCCCACACCTGCCAATTTGACAAGGTGCCAATCTCTTTTCGGACCGCGGGAGAGGCAGTGCAGGAAAGCAGCAGGACGAAAAAATCTGAACTAGCCGTCACATCAACAATGTGCTTGCGAGCGTGGCTCGGCGAGTATCTTTTGTATTTCTTATTTGAAAACGACCACGTCTTCCCCGAACTGTCCACTGCGCTAAGGTCAATGCCATGCTGCTTGTGGCCCGCACTGCCCATTCGATGGCAGCTTTTGAATTGAGGCAAGCGCTGGATCAAGTCACAGGTAAACGACTCAAAGAGATCCCATGTTAGATCTCCTATTGGCAAACGATCCTTTCGAGACTCTGACGGAAGCGCGTGAGACATTCTCGCCTCTGAACAAACGTCAACGTCGCGGCTTTATCTTATCAGTTGTCGACCCGTTTTGGACAGGCTAAGTGGCGATGCAGTGGGTAATGCAGCTTTTCCTTGCAGAACGCTTTTTCCGCCTTCAGCAAATTCGGCCGACTCGTTCAGTCCGTTCTAAATTTAGATGCTGCCGGCAAACTCGTCTCCACGCCCTGCCGGATGGTCCGGCAGTAGCGGTCCAGGTCGAGGTCGTCGCGGTCTCGGCCGAAGGGCTCCTCGACGATGGTGTCGATCAGTTCGACGCCGAAAAGGAAGAAGCATGCTAAGAGGAACACCGGCAGGCTCCAGAAGCCGAGTTCGGGCATGCTGAGCCAAGGTTCGGCTAACACGTTGAGGACCAGTCCGGCCCGCAGCAGGCCGATGTAGGAGCGCGACAGCGGCGTCGTCTTGATCTTCTCGCAGGCGCCGCAGACGTCGAGCAGGCCGCTGGCGTGGGTGTCGAGAGCCAGGAACTTGGGCGTATTGATCTGGCCGTTCCGCTCCCACTCCGCCATCACGGCGAACAATCGCCGGGCAAGGTACAACGGCACATGCGGCGGGTCGTCCGTCTCATGCTCGAAGTCCGGCAAGTCTCGCAACCGCGGCGACTCGTCACGGAGCTGGCGTTTCAAGGCCTCGGCAAAGTTCACGAGCACGGGGCCGACGCACGAGCGGGCCAGTACCTCCGCCGGCACAAACGCAGCACACTTGGCGGCGAAGTTGCGGCTGTCGTTGGTGAGCTTGCCCCACAATCCGCGGGCCTCCCACCACCGCTGGTAGGCGATCGAGTTCCGAAATCCCAGCAAGAGGCTGAGAATCACCGTGCTGATCAAACTCGCCGCCGTCCCGAGTTCGATCCGCGAAAGCTGCAGCCAGCGGACCGTGAAGCCGACCGCCAGGCAATAGATGGCCACGGCAACCATGACGAACGCGAGACGTTTGCCGATCACGGCGAAATCGAACGACTCGCGGAGGGACCAGGGGGTCATGCTAGCGTCTCCGATCTCAGGCAAATCGAACTCTGAAGGCAACTATTTGTATTGCGATTAGGTTTAGAGCCGAACTGGACGATGCGGGCCCAATGAATCCAACGTGCAAGCGCCTTCCGCCACCTGCGGGTTAGCGAGCGAATATCTGCCAGATGTCCCGGCGCCCGGAGATCTCTCGGACTGGGGGATTCTTGTGGCCCACATCGTCCAGTTCGGCGGAACGCCACGGAGGGCGTTCCCTACAGAGCGCAACGTCAATCGCTACATCGATTCGCAAATCGCTCTAACGAAGGTCACCGTCAACCCTCGCTGACGCGTCGGGCTAGTGCAGGAATGCTACCCCAAGGATTTGCCCGTAGACGCCATTTCCTCACGTCGTGGGCCTACGCCAGCGATTCCAGCGTGGCGATTTCGCTGCGCTCCAGCGTGAAGTTGGCCACCGCGAGGTCGGTTCGCATGTGCTCTTCGCTCGTGGTGCCGGTGAGCGGGAGCATGCCGACATCTAATGCGAAGCGGAAGATGATTTGGGCGGGGGAGCGGCGGTGGCGGGTGGCGATGTCGCGGAGGCGGGGGTGGGCGAGGGCGTCGCGGTTGGCGGTGAGGAGCGAGAAGCCTTGGTAGACGATGCCGTTTTCCGAGCAGAATCGGCGGACGGCGCGATCCCATCCCATGCTGGCGTAACAGCGATTCTGCACGAAACGGGGCCGAACCTGGGCGTCCTTGCAGAGCAGCTGGAGTTGGTCCAGCGACACGTTGCTGATGCCCAGGAGTTTCGTCTGTCCGCTCGCGTGGATCGCTTCCATCGCACGCCATGCTTCCCAGTCGTCGGCCGTCAGTCCGCTCCGCAGCGTAGGGCCGTGCAGCACGTAGGAATCGATCGAGGACGTGCCGAGGTGTTGCAACGAGCTGGCGAACGATTGCCGGACCTGTTCGCCGATGGGGGCCTGGGGATCGTAGGGCAAGCGATGATCCTGGCCGCGGCGAAACGTGAACTTGGTCTGCAGAAACAAGTCCTCGCGGCGAACGAGCCCTTCCCGCACCGCATCGGCAATGCCTTCGCCGACGGCCGCTTCGTGATAGTGGCGTCGCTGGTTGGCCGTATCAATGCCGCGAAAGCCGCAGCGCAGGGCGAGCAGCGTGAGGCGTCGGGTTTCGTCTTCCTTCCAGGCGGTGCCATAGAGGAATCGCGGGAAGGAGGCGTTCGGTTTGCTCATGCGGGATCTCCCTGGGGCCGAATCATGCGTTGGCAGTCTAAATGACCGTGCGCAATCTGCACGCTAAATGCTGCCGATTGGCGCACGCAGCATAAGCTCCGCAAGTGGGGCGCCTTCTGTGACTCGATTCAGGCATTTGCCCGTGCAAGAGTCGTGTACAGGCTTTAGAATTAGGCTCCCCCAATGGATGAGGAATCGATCGTCATGGCTGCGCTCGTCCGCTGCGCGTTGTTGGCATGTTGCTTCACGGCATGGTGGCAGACGCATGCATGCGGCCAAAACGATGCTCCGAGCGATCCGCTGAAAGCGAAGCCGGTCGCAGTCTGGCGGTTTGATGGAGGAAGCGAACCGGGAGTCACGGCGAATACGCCGCGCGAAGCGGGGCCTCGGCCGCCGGTATTTCCGAGTTTCTCGGCAACGAATCAGGCGTTCGCATGCGTCGGTTCGGCGAACGGATTTCGCGTTGCGGAAAAGGATATGCCGGAGGCGAACCTCCGCTTCGTACAAGGGGACAGCATCACGCTGGAAGCCTGGGTGAAGGTGCAGGAGCTGCGCGACGGAACCTATGCCTATCTCATCGGCAAGGGAAGAACCCGTAGTGCGGGTTTCCCCGAAAAGAACCAAAACTACGCCCTTCGTCTCTTCGGCAAAAAGGGCGAAGCGGCCATCACCTTCCTCTTCGCAAGCCAACCGGAAGCGGGCAAGCCCTCCGACTGGCATCGCTGGACGAGCACCAAGACGTTCGACGTGAATGGCCGATGGTCGCATGTCGCCGTCACCTACACCTTCGGCAAACCGAAGAGCATTCGCGGCTACATCCATGGGCAGGAAACGGTCGGCGTCTGGGACATGGGGGGCGAGACGGAGCGCCCGCCCGTTGCGGACGCGGACGACCTGATGATCGGAACCGGCAACGGCGGCGGCCCAGGGAACACCTTTCGCGGCTGGATCGATGAGGTCGCAATCTGGCGGCTGACGGTCCCCGGAAGCGAACTATCGACGCGCTATCAGCCGGTGACGCCGCCACCCGTCGTTCGACGCGAAGCGCTGCCGAAAGGCGAGGTGCTCGTTCAGATTTGCGAAGGGTTACCCGATCGGAACGGTTGGCCGGATATCTCGCCTGAGCCGAATGAGACGTATCACGAGCGGGCGTTCGGTCTGTTCGAGGTGCCGCATTTGTACGTGGACACCGGTGTCCGCGGCGACCGCAAGGCGCCGTTCTTGGTGCGCGCGGCCGCGGAGGTGAATCTGCCGCCAGGGAAACATCGGTTGCTGCTGCGCGGCCGGGGGGCGAGCCGTCTCACGTTCGACGGAAAGACGTTGCTTTCGACTCCATTTCCACCGGCGGACAAGGGGGGCCATGGCACGGTGCTCGACCCTCGGAAGTACCTGGATCTGGGCCCCGACTTCCGATTCGTGCCGCCGGGGAACCGCGAGGCGACGACCACGTTCGTCTCCCAAGGCAAGCCGATCGTCGTCGTGCTCGAAACGATCGTGGGCGGAAGCAAACGCCGGCCCGAACTGGGCGAGACGGTAATCGCTGTCTGCCCGGAAGGCGAAACGACCTGGCGGCTGCTGACGCCGGGCGATCGTATCCTTCCCTATACGGACCAAGATTGGACGGCTTATCAGACCGAACGGCAGGCAGCCCTCGATGTGCGCAACGCCCAGCGGCGCGCGGAATGTCGGGCGAAGCATGAAGCCTTCCTCGCCATGAGGCGGAATGCGGCCCGCGAGTGGCTCGCCAAAACGCCAGAGACGGCGGTTCCCGCGTTGCCCAAGAGCTATCCCGCACACAACGCGATCGACCATTTTCTTGCCGATCGCATGCGGAAGGTGGCCGCGGAGGCGAAGCAGCAAGCGGGATCGATCGATTTCCACGAGCGCATTCTGCCGATCCTTCACGCCAAGTGTTTCGATTGCCATGCGGGCGACAAGGTCAAGGGGAAGCTGAAACTCGACGACCGCGCGTCGGCGATCCGCGGCGGGAAGTCGGACGGCGCCGCGATCGCTCCGGGCCATCCCGAGAAAAGCTCGCTGATTGCACGCATCCTCTCGCCGGACGACAGGGAACGGATGCCGCCGCAGGGGAAACCTCTCGATGCCGAGCAGGTGAAACTGCTGCAAGCCTGGATCCGCGAAGGCGCGGCATGGCCGGAGTATCGGGCTGAGAAGTTGGACCTGACGCCGCTCACGGACGACCTTGCGTTTCTCCGCCGCGTCACGCTCGATGTCGTCGGCGTTGTGCCCACTGCGGAAGAAGCGAAAGCGTTTCTCGCCGCCACGGACCCGAATAAGCGGGCGAAGCTAATCGATCGCCTACTCGCCGATCCGCGCTGGGCGGACCACTGGATGGGTTACTGGCAGGACGTGCTCGCGGAAAATCCGAATATCCTCAACCCGACGCTGAACAACACCGGTCCTTTCCGGTGGTGGCTGCACGAGTCGTTTCTCGACAACAAGCCGATGGATCTGTTCGTCATCGAACTGTTGCGAATGCGGGGAAGCGAGCGCTTCGGCGGGCCGGCCGGATTCGCGGTCGCCTCGCAGAACGACGCCTGAAAGCGACGAAGGCGATGATCGCCGCCAGCGCATTTCTCGGCGTCGAGATGAAGTGCGGCGCCAGTGCCACGGCGCGCTGTACTGCCGCCACGCAGCAGGGATCTTTTCCAACTCGGGGCGATGATCGCGAAGAAGCCGGTCACCGTTCCCGCCACCAGCAGCGTACCGCTCGACAAGATCCATCAGGGGGGCCGCAAGCCGTTGATCGCGGTCACGCTGAAGCCGGGCAGCTTCGATCGTTCCCGCGTGGCCCTTTGGCGAGGAAGGAGTGGGTTTGCCGAAGACGTAGGGAAGTCACTGGCCGAGGATGCGAATGATCCGCGCGATGTGCTGGCCGCACTGATCACCGCCCCGCAAAACGAACGCTTCGCACACGTGATGGCGAATCGCGTCTGGAAACGCTATGGGCCCGCGGCCTCGCCGAGCCGGTGGACGATTGGGAGCGGGCGAAGCCGACCCATCCCGAACTGCTCCGCTATCTGGGTCGCGAATTCGTGCGATCGGGATACGATCTGAAGCATCTCGCCCGGCTCATCCTCAACTCGCATGCCTACCAGCGGGCGACGGATCGCACGGGCAAGGAACCGGGGTTATGGTTCGCCGCGCCGGCTCCACGCAGGTTGGAAGCGGAGCAGGTCGTCGATTCGCTATTCGTCGCCACCGGGGCGCCTTTCCGCATGGAGGAAGTCAGCCTCGATATCGACGGCGTTCGCGATTTCGGCAATTCGATCACACTCGGCCAACCGCGGCGCTCGTGGATGCTGACTTCGACCTCGAACGAACGCGATCGCCCCAGCCTGGCGCTGCCACGCATTCAGGCGGTGACCGATGTGTTGTCCGCGTTCGGCTGGCGAGGCGCGCGGCAGGACCCGCTCACCGTTCGCGACAAAGCGCCGAACGTGTTGCAGCCGGCGATTCTCTCCAACGGCACGATGGGTCTGTGGCTCACACGCCTCAGCGACGACCATGCGATCACGCGATTGGCGCTCGAGGCGAAGTCGGCGGAAACGCTGACCGACCAGCTGTTCCTTCGCATGCTGACCCGGCGACCCACCGATGCGGAACGTTCGACGTTCCTCGCCGTGTTGCGTCCTGGTTTCGACGAGCGCCTGCGATCGGCGCCGACAAAACCGGCCCGCCCCCGGTTGCCCGCCCCCTATGTCTCCTGGTCGAACCACCTCGATCCCGAAGCCACCATCGTCCGCCAGCGCGAAGAGGCTGCGGCGAGGCAGGGGGAACCGCCGACGGATCGGCTTGATCCGGATTGGCGAAATCGGCTGGAAGATTTGCTGTGGACCTTGGCGAACTCTCCGGAATTCGTCTTCGCGCCGTGATGGGTTTCCCCAATAGTAGAGCCATCGCCCTGCCATGAGAGATGCCATGGACCGACGACGATTTCTGCAAGCCGGCGCCTGCCTCGGCGCTGCCGCGATGGCTCATGCCGCCGATACCTCCACGCCGATTCGCGGCAAGGCGGAGCATTGCATCTTCATCTGGCTCGGCGGCGGGATGGGGCAGTGCGATACCTTCGATCCCAAGGCCCGCGGCGAATCGAAGGGGATGCCGAAACGACCGGGTTCGCTCTACGGCTCGATCGCGACCGCGGTCTCCGGCGTGCAGGTCTGCGAACATCTGCCGCGAGTCGCGCAGCGGCTCGACCGCATGACGATCGTTCGCACCGTGAATCATCATGTCGTCGATGAGCATGCGTTCGCGACCAACCTTGTACATACAGGCCGCATGGTCAGCGGCACGGTCACGTATCCGTCGATCGGTTCGATCGTGGCTCATGAGCGGGGTTCCGCCGATCGCGACGTGCCGGCCTACATGCTCGTCGGCTATCCGAATGTGAGCCGCGGTCCCGGCTTCCTTGGAGCCCGGCATGGGTATGTTTACCTGACGGACACCGAGGCCGGTCCCTCGGGGTTCACCCGACATCGGCATGTGGATGAGGAACGTGCCCTGCGGCGTCGTCATCTGTTGGAAACGATGCAATCCGCCCCGCGCGATTCGGCACTCGCCGATTATGAAGCGGCGCAGGCGGAGGCGCTGCGGCTGGCCGGACCGCGATTTCTGCGGCATTTCGATCTACACTCGGAGCCGGCCACGGTGCGCGAACGCTTCGGCGGCGAGTTCGGCCAACGATGTTTGCTCGCTCGCCGGCTGGTGCAGGCGGGCGTCCGCTTCATCGAAGTGTCCCATAACCTCAACTTCATCAACGGCACCGGCTGGGACGTGCACAACGAAGGGATCGACAATCAGCACCTGCTCATCCGCGAACTCGACATCGCACTGGCCAGCCTGACGGACGATCTGGAATCGCACGGCTTGCTGGACCGCACGCTCATCGTGGTCGCCACCGAGTTCGGCCGACCGCCGGAGTTCGACGGACGCGGCGGCCGTGGCCATCAGGGGACCGCATTCTCGATGGTGCTCGCCGGCGGCGGTCTGCGGCATCGCGGAGCGTTCGGCGTTACCGACGATCTGAGCAAGCGGATCGTGTCGGACCCCGTCAGCATCCCCGACTTCCACGCGACCATCCATGCCGCGCTCGGCATCAATCCCGCCAAGGAACTCTTCGACGGCCCACGCCCCGTCCCCCTCACCGACGGCGGCCACCCGATCCGGGCGCTGTTCGCGGCCTAGCCATCGATTCGTGCCGACGACAACGTCGTCGCGCGACAGGATCCGCTCGCGACTCATTACGAATCATGCCCTTCCGAAGCCATGCCATCCGCTTGCGAAATCTCCTGTGCCGTTCTTGGATCGGCGGGGGAAGGCGCCTTCTGCGGGACCTGATCGACGGAATTGAAAACCCGCCCGTCCTGCGTCGAACTTGGAACTCGACGCAGACCCTTCGCGAAACGAGAAACGCTCGTGCCGAGCGAGCGTGCCGTCGGCGTTGTTTTCGCTGCTGCCGGAATGAAAGCCGGTCGGCGTGTTCAATCGCTTCCGCTTGACAATGCCGCGTTCGCCTGTCAAGTTCATGGGACAGTTACGTCCCCGCCTACCTGCCTGCCGCTACGAAACTCCTCCTGCCAGGTATCACCCATGCATCATGACGCGTCGCCGCTGCTGAATCGGCGCGAATGGCTTCGTCTGGGGAGCGTGGGAGCGGCGGGGTTGGCGTTGCCGGGGCTCTTGCGTGCCGATGCTCGCGGCGAACTGCAGCGGGCGAAGTCGTGCATCTTCATTTTCGCGTGGGGCGGACCGCCGCAGCAGGATACGTTCGACCTCAAGCCGGATGCGGTCGAAGAGGTGCGTGGCGAGTTCAAGCCGATTGCGACCAACGTCCCCGGCATCCAAATCTGCGAACATCTGCCTCGACTTTCGAGAATCGCCGACCACTATGCGATCATCCGCTCCGCCACGCATCGCTTCCGCATTCACAATCCCGCAGCCTATTACGCGCTGACGGGCCGAGCGCCGGATCGGGATGTCGTCGAATTTCCCGCGAGCCGTAAGGATTGGCCCGCGCTCGGTTCGGTAATGGCGAGGCTGCATCCGTCGCCGTCGGCGGTTCCTTCGTTCGTGATGATGCCGCTCTACATGCGCGATGCGGGGACGGTGCCGACGCCGGGACAGCATGCGGGTTTCATGAGCATGGGATTCGATCCGTTGTTCGTGGAAGGGGACCCGAGCCGCAGCGATTTCAATATTCCCGCGCTCGCTCCGCGCGTGCCGGTCGATCAACTTGCGGGGCGTGTCGGGCTTCGTTCGTCGCTCAGCGGACGGGTGCAGGATTGGGCGGAACGCGGACAGGCGGCCGCGCTCGATATGCACTATCAACGGGCCTATGGCCTGGTCGCATCAGCCGCGAGCCGGCAGGCATTCGACCTGACCCGCGAATCGCCGATCACGCGAACTCGCTACGGCATGAACCGCATCGGCCAAAGCATGCTGATGGCTCGTCGGCTGGTGGAATCGGGCGTTCGCCTGGTGCTCATCAACGATTCGCAAGTCAACGGCGACAACAAAAACTGGGACACGCACGGCGGCAATTTCACCGGCATGCGCCGCAAGTTGCCCGAGATCGACGAAAGCCTGTCCGCGCTGCTCAGCGATCTGGAGGACCGCGGTCTGCTCGACTCGACGCTGGTCATCTTCATGGGCGAATTCGGCCGAACGCCGAACATTTCCGGACGCGGCTCGCCTGGAGCGGGTCGCGATCATTGGCCCGACGTCTACAGCGTGTTGCTCGCCGGCGGCGGCATCCGTGGCGGCCAAGTCTACGGCGCCTCCGACCGCCAAGCCGCCTTCCCTCGCGAACGCCCCTGCTCCCCCGAAGACATCTACGCGACGATCTACCAAGCCCTCGGCGTCCCCAGCGACGCCCACATCACCGACGCCATCGGCCGCGAACTGCCGCTCTACCAAGGGCAACCGCTGAATCTGTTTTGAGCCGCTGATGCAAGCGCCCAGGGATGCCGTCGAGTGGGCAAGGTTGACGTCGGAGGATTCGCAGCGATGAACTGATGCTGTTGGAGAAGCGTCGGAGCCGGGCGAGTTCATTTCCACCATCAACATTTGGGGCGAAGCGCTTGGCCGCGAGTAGTCCAACCCAGGCAGCGGAACTTTCTCGATGGCCGAGCTAAGCGCCCTCTTCAACTTGCTCGCGCCGTTCTTCGGGCTTATTGGCCTGGGCTTCGCGTGCGGGAAGACCGTCAAGCATCCGGAATCGGGCCTGGCGTGGATGCAGTTCTTCCTGATCTATCTGTCGCTTCCTTGCTTGTTCTTTCGCCTCGTCTCCGAGCAACGGCTCGATCAACTCTCAAACTTGGCGTTCGTCGGGTGCACGACTTGCTCGACGTTCGTGATCTTTGCTTTGTCGCTTGCCGTCGGATGGAGAAACACGCGCGACTTGGCCCAAGCGGTCATGCAGGGCGTGGCGGGCTCGTATTCCAACATCGGCTACATGGGCCCGCCGCTCGTTCTGGGGGCGCTCGGCGCCGCGGCGAGCGTCCCGGTGGTCATGATCTTCGTGGCCGACAATCTTCTTCTGTTCACGCTCGTTCCGCTTCTCATGGCGTTCGCACGCGGAAAGAAGATGCCCTGGTCGGCGACGCTGCGTCATATCGTCGTGCGTGTCGTCACGCATCCCTTCAACCTGGCGACGCTGGCTGGCATTGCGGTGAGTTATGCACAGGTGAAACTGCCCCCCGCGCTGCAGCAAATGGTCGTTTGGCTGGCCGGGGCGGCGGCGCCCTGCGCTTTGTTTCTGCTGGGCGTCACCGTCGCCATGCGTCCTTTGCGCCCCATTCCGGGCGAGGTGCCCGCGTTAGTCGCCATCAAACTGATGCTGCATCCGATTGTCGTGTGGATCGCGCTCTCCGCAGGGGGCGACTTCGGGCAGACATGGACCTACGTCGCCATCATCATGGCGGGGCTTCCGCCGGCGCTGAATATCTTCGTCATTTCGACCCAATACGACGTGGGCATCGAGCGCGCTTCCGCCTGCGTGCTCATCGGCACCTTGTGCTCGATGCTGACGCTCACGGCCATCCTTTATCTCACGACGACCGGTCTCCTGCCGTACGATCTGATTCCCTAGATTCGCAGGCAGCAAGTTGCATCGATTAAATCTTTCCTTTTTTGTGCATTTTCGGTTTGACACCCTGCGCTCGGCTTTGTAATTTTCTGATATTGAAACTCAGTTTCAATAACGTTGAGTGTTGCTAGCTACCGTAAGGCTCGGCCTGACCGACTTCCCCACCTTTCGTCGGCTGACCGTGCTGTCCGTTCGCGATGCACCTCGCTTTTAACCCCTTCATTATTAAGGAGTTGAGCGATGCGATCGTCTTCGGCAAGGTCCCGGTTCGGTTTTACGCTGATCGAATTGCTCGTTGTGATCGCCATCATCATGGTGTTGATCGCGCTGCTGGTGCCCGCTGTACAGAAGGTCCGCGAAGCCGCTGCGCGGACGCAATGTGCAAACAACATGAAGCAGATCGGCCTCGCTACCCACGGCTACCACGACGTCTATCGCAAGTTTCCGTACGCCGTCATCGATCGCCTGCCGGGCGAGCCGGTATCGACCTGGAACACTGGCCTCATTCTGATCCTGCCGTTCTTGGAACAGGATGCCGTGGCCAAGAGGTGGAACCCCAAGCTGCCGCGAAACGACAGCAGCACGGAAGCCGCTTTTGGTTACTCGAACAGCTCGCTGCAAAAGCGGCTGATCCCGACTTACGTGTGCCCGACGATGAACCCGCCTTCCGGCCCACTGACGGCGGAAGATCGCGCGTATTGCAGCTACATCTTCTGTGCGGGGACTCAAGAAGCAGGGCTCTTGCATTACGGTGCTTCAACCACGCCATCCACGGAGCCGGCCTTCAACGGCGCCATCGTCCCGAGCATCACTGCGACGACGACTTCGGTGAACCTGAATGCCAAAACCAGCATGGCATCGATCACCGACGGAACGTCCAACACCTTCATGCTCGGCGAAACCGACTTCAAGCCAGCGGGAGTCTCGTCCACCAGCATGGGCGGAGTGTGGGCGTATGGTTACATCGGCTACTCGTGGGGCACGACGTTTCATCCGTTCAACAAGCATGACCACACTGCGACGGTTTACGGCGCCTTCCGCAGCGAACACACCGGCGGCGGCAACTTCGCCCTCATGGATGGGTCGGTTCGCTTCGTTCCCGCAAGCATCTCGAACGACGTCTACCAGGCGTACGGCACCCGAGCCGGCGGCGAAACGCAGCAGCTGAACTAGGTACTGCAACAAGGCACGGGTGGCACGCCCTGAGCAACGCGAAGGGCGTGGAAACGGTGCTGACGAAGCATCCAAATTGCAATCTGCCTTCGGAAGGTTCACCACGCCCTTCGCGTTGCTCAGGGCGTGCCACCCAAAAATTGGATTCGAGATGAAGCTCGTTCTGCTTCAACGCATCGTGCCCGCCGCATTCCTGCTGATTGCCTTCGTCGGCTGCGGCGGCGGGAGCGCTCCGTTAAAAGGGACTTGGGAAGAGCCGCTCACGATGGAAGAATGGATGAAGTTGCCGCCGGAATCCAAATTCACGGTGGAGACGTTCGAGAAACTCAAGGCCGGCGAACCATCGCTTCAGAACGAGAAAGCGTGGGCGAAGTTCGCCAAAGAAACCGTCGCCTCCGCCCGCAAAAAAGAGCTGCCGAAATAACCTTCGACCAGAAGATTTACTGAGGTGAACATGAATCGTTGGATCGCATCCCTGACCGTCTGCTTGATGACCTGGACCGCCGCTTCGGCCCACTTCGTCTTCGTCGTCCCCGAAAAGAACGCGCCGCAGAAGTCGATCGTCGTCTTCAGCGACACGCTCGAACCGGACGAAGCGGTCGCCATCGAAAAGATCGACAAGCTGACGCTCAACGTGCTCGACAAAGCGGGCAAGACGAACAAGGCCGAACTGACCAAGCAGGCCCATTCGCTCGCCGTCAATAAGGCCGACGGCGCCGTCGTCATCTACGGCTCCGTCCCCTACGGCGTGCTCCAGAAGGGAAAGACGAACCCCTATCTGCTGTCGTACCATCCCAAGCGCGTGTTCGGCCCCGTGCGTTTCGCCGCTCCGGTCGAAGGCGCGACGTTCGAGATCGTCGGCCGGCCCGAAGGCAAGTTCCGCGTGCTCTATCAGGGCAAGCCGGTCGCCAAGAGCGAAGTGGCGTCGATCACGCCGAAAGGTAACGACAAAGGCGTGACTGACGATTCCGGCGACTTCGCCGTCGATTGCACCGAACCTGGCGTTTACGCACTGCGTGCCAAGCACATCGAAGCGAAGGCGGGCGAGGCGGACGGCAAGAAGTACGACGAAACCCGCCACTACGCCACGCTTGTCTTCGAGGTGAGCGCTCCGAGCAAGTCGGCCTCCGCCGTCCCCGCGATGCCGCAAGGCTTCTCGAGCTTCGGAGCCGCGGCGCTTGACGGCTACGTCTACGTCTACGGCGGCCACACTGGCAAATCGCACACGTACTCCACTGAAACCGTCACCGGCAAGTTCCGCCGCATCAACATCGCCGCCCCGACCAAGTGGGAAGAACTCGGCGAAGCGACTCCGATCCAGGGGCTCGCCCTCGTCGCCGCGGAAGGCAAGATCGTCCGCATCGGCGGCATGCAGCCGCGCAACAAACCGGGTGAGGCCGCGGATAACCACTCGATCAAGGAAGTCTCCGCCTACGATCCGAAGGCCGGCAAGTGGACCGCCTTGCCGGACCTGCCAGCGGGCCGTTCGTCGCATGACGCGGTTGCCGTGGGCTCGAAGATCGTCGTCGCCGGCGGATGGGATATGCAGGGCAAGGGCCAGAAAGCCGTGTGGCACGACAAGGCCCTTGTGCTCGATCTGAGCAAGGCGAATCCGTTGTGGGAACCGATCGCTCAGCCCTTTTCTCGCCGCGCCCTCAATCTCGCCGCGGTCGGCAGCAAGGTCTTCGTCGTTGGCGGCATGGACGCGGAAGGCGCCATCGAGCGGAAGATCGACGTGTTCGATCTTTCCACCGGCGCCTGGTCCCACGGCCCGAATCTTCCGGGCATCAAGCGGAATGGATTTGCGCCCGCGGCCTGTGCCGTCGGCGACTCGCTATACGTCAGCCCTTTGGACGGCTCGGTGTACCGCCTGAACGCCAAACGTGACGGATGGATCGATGTCGTCGATCTCGAGATCAAGCGCATGGTACATCGCATCGTACCGCTGCCGAACCATCGCCTCATGGTGATCGGCGGAGCTGGCGAAGGCGGAAACGTTGCCGCCGTGCAGATTCTGGACGCTTCGACACGACCTGCAGTGAGCCGCCCGTAACGCCCGAGGGGCGTCGCGGCCTAGAAACCGCGGCGCCCTTTTTCCCAGTCTCTTTTTCACGGTGTCGTCATGGTCGAAATGCCCAAGCCGGATGTCGAAACACCGCGTCCATCGCCGGCGCCGAATTCGCCGAAGACAATCGAGTCGCAGGCGTTGTTCAATGGAGGACGTGAGATTTGGATCGTGCACGAAGGCGAACGCTACCGCCTCTGCCTCACCCGCCGCAATCGGCTGATCCTGCAAAAATAAACTCGCGGCGGTATCCAGAAAAATCCGGGTGTTTCTTGGCCCGGCCATAGCCTTCGATTACGATGGGTTACGTTCCCCGTCGGGTATCTCGAGGCAACCTCCATGACCGCTCGCACGGTTCGCCGAATCGCGGCCCTCGTCTTGGTGCTCGGCATACCTGCGGCGATGATCGGAGCACTTGCGTCCAGCGTCGCGAAAGTCCGCCAAGCGGCGACTCGTCTGCAAAACGTCTGAAACCTGAAACAGATTTCCGTGGCGGTCGCCACCTACGCCGATCAGCATGGCCGATACCTTCCGCCCTTCGAACGCGGACCGGACGGGCGACCGTGGCATAGTTGGCGCGTTTTGCTGTTGCCGTATCTGAGTTCCGACTCGCTCCACAAGGGATACGACTTCAGCGAGCCCTGGGATGGTCCGAACAACATCAAGCTCGCGAAGAAAATTCCCTCGTTCTACGCCTTTCCCGGCGATGTCCGCGAGGACGGCGTCACTCCCTATCTGGCGATCGTCGGCGACCACACGATTTGGAAGGAGGGCGGGTTGCCCATGAATGCGGTCGCAGGTCGGCTTGACGCGACTTTGCTGGTTGTCGAGAATCGCGGCGCGGAGGTTTTGTGGACGGAACCGCGCGACTTGCCGTTCGACGATTTCGACTTCAAGATCGGCAGCCCGCGCGGCATCAGCAGCCTCTACGTCGATCCAGCCATTGTGACGGCTGCGGGGACCATCCGACAGATTCCGCAGGGCTTGAGTGCTGACTTGTTGCGATCGCTGATCCGCATCGACCTGCCGATCGGCGATGCGAAGTACCTGGATGAACTGCTCGATGGCCGGCTTCGTCCGCGGAAGCCTGCTTCTCGCTGATCACGGACGATGCGATGGCTTCGGATTCGTATGTCGCCGCGGTGAAGCATCCCTGGTCGTGCCTCGTCTTCGTCGCTCCGCTGCTGTTCGCGTACGAAATCGGCCTGCTCTTCCTCGGTCCCAGCCCGGACGAATTTCGCAACGGCGCGGACTACTGGATACGCGCGAATCTTGTCCGCATCGGATTGCCAGGGGTTGCGGCGCCGTTGTTGGTCGTCGGCATGCTGATCGCGTGGAACTTCCTCTCGCTCGAAGCAAGGCCGCGCGAACCGATGGCGGTGTGGATCGGCATGCTGACCGAATCCGCCGGGTTCGCAACCGTTCTTTTCGGCATCAGTCAGGCAGTCTATCCGCTGCTGCAAGGGCTTCCGAAGTTGGAGGCCGCGGGGGCGATGCCTTGGCATTCGCTCCTGCGATTCTTCGGAGCTGGTATCTACGAAGAAACACTGTTTCGCTTGGTTCTTTTCGGAGTGATCTTGGGCTTGTTTCGCGAAGCGGAGTTCGGCGAAATCTGGTCCTTCGGCATCGCTGCCGTCGCCTCCGCGTTGCTGTTCGCGGGCGCTCACAATCTTGGGTCGACCGGGGATACGTTCCGCAGCGACGTGTTCCTTTTCCGTTCCGCCGCTGGCCTCTTCTTCGCTGCGTTGCATTACTGGCGAGGCTTCGGCATCGTCGTCGGCGCCCACGCCGTCTACGACGTCCTCGCGAGCCTCTGATACTGGTTTTCTCTCGCCAAGCCCCACCGTAAGCGCAGCGCACGGCGGGGATCCCCAGGGTGCGCTGCGCTTACCCTGGGGCTTGCACCGGGTTCGTTCACACGCGCGGATTTGACTATCATGTCCTCGTCCGGCCTGCGCCTTCGGGATTGTCGGTTTCGATCAGGAATCCGCGGATGACGTACGACGAGGCGATGCAGTTCTGGTTCGGACGCGTCAACTACGAGCAGAAAACGCCCGTTGCCAACGACCTCAAGCTCGACCAGATGCGCCACCTGCTGGCCCGCCTGGGCGACCCGCATCGCCGACTGCGCATCGTGCATGTTGCGGGGACCAAGGGCAAAGGCTCTACTTCCGCGATGCTCTCCGCGATCCTTCGCTCCGAAGGCTACCGCGTCGGCCTGTTCACGTCGCCGCACCTGATGGATGTGCGGGAGCGCATCCAAGTCGATCGGCAAAACATCTCGCGGGAAGAATTGACCGCACTGATGACCGAGATTCACGACGCGGCCAGCACGCTGCGGTCCGGCGAGACGGCCCCGCTCGCGGAATCGCTCACCTTCTTCGAGATCGCGACCGCCCTCGGCTTTCTGCATTTCGTCCGCCGCCGAGTCGATTGGACGATCCTCGAAGTCGGGCTCGGCGGGCGTTTCGACTCGACCAACGTGTGCACGCCGGAACTCGCGGCCATCACCAACATCAGCTTCGATCACACGAAGCAACTCGGAAGCACGATCGCCGCCATCGCGGGCGAGAAAGCCGGCATCATTAAGCCGGGCCGACCCACGGTGAGTGGAGCGACGGCGCCTGCGGCGCGCGACGTCATCGAACGCATCGCGCGGGAGCGAGGGTCAAGCTTGCGGCAAGCTGAGCATGATTATGCATGGACCGGCGGGCCGAGCGAGCATGAAGCATTGCCGCGCGTCGAGATTCGCACATGGCGGCGGACTTGGCCCGCGATGGAAGTCGGTTTGCTAGGCGAACACCAGGCGACCAACGCATCGCTCGCCGTCGCGGCGATCGAAGTGTTGCGCGAACGCGGATCCGTCATCTCCGATCGCGCCGTGCGGGATGGGTTAGCGAACGTCCGCTGGCCCGCGCGGCTTGAACGCTTCGGCGAACGACCCACGCTGGTCCTCGATTGTGCCCACAATGTCGCCTCGGCCGAATCTTTGGCACGCGCCGTCGATGCGTGTTTTCCGAAGGCGAAACGACGATTGCTGCTCTTTGCGGGAAGTCGTGACAAGGACTTGGCCGGCATGCTAAAGGTGCTGTCGCCGAAGTTCGATCATCTGGTGCTGACGGCGTTCCGCAACAACACGCGGGTGACGGAGCCGAGCGAACTTTTGGAGATGCTGTCCGCGGATCAACGCGGCAAATGCTCGATGACGCCGACCTCCGAGGAAGGCTTGCATGCCATCCGCGCGATGGCGGGGCCGGACGACCTCATCGTCATCGCGGGGTCGATCTTCCTGGCGGGCGAACTCTGGCCCGTGCTCGATGCACAACGAAACGCGGCATGATCGTAAAATGCTTCCGTCCCCCCCTCGCCCCGCTGGGGAGAGGGGCCGGGGGTGGGGGCTAATCCCGCCCGGCGACGTGTTCGTCATCCCTCAAGTCCCAGGGTAAGCGAAGCGCACCCTGGGGATCACGCGATCGACGGGCCGGATCCCCACCGTGCGCTGCGCTTACGGTGGGGCTTGGCGCAAAAAAAAACAAGCTGCCGCGAGGGGCATTGCCCCTCACCCTCCAACCCCTCTCCCCAACGGGGAGAGGGGGGCCAGACTTGCAAGGAAGGTCCACTTGAACGCGGTTGCGGAAGATGTTCGTTCGCCTCGGCGCATTCAGCAGCTTTCGTCGCTGGTCGTCTCCAAGATCGCGGCGGGCGAGGTCATCGAACGGCCCGCGAGCGTGCTCAAGGAATTGCTCGAGAATTCGCTCGATGCCGGCGCGCGTCGCATCGAGATCGACGTCGAACAAGGGGGCGTCGAACTCATTCGAGTCGTCGATGACGGTCACGGCATTCATGCGGACGATCTCGAACTCGCGTTCTCCAATCACGCGACCAGCAAGCTCCGCTCGGCCGACGATCTCTTCCAAGTCAACACCATGGGCTTCCGCGGCGAAGCCCTCGCATCCATCGGCGGCGTTGCTCAGGTCACGTTGCAATCGCGGCCCAGCGATGGCGATGTCGGCGCCGAGATCGCCTGTCGCGGCGGCGAGTTGTCCCCGGTCCGCATCTGGAACGGAGCGAAGGGCACACGCATCGAAGTGCGGCATCTCTTTTTCAACACCCCGGTTCGCCGCAAGTTTTTGAAGACGCCGACGACGGAGATTGGCCATATTTGCGAGGTATTCACACGCATCGCCCTCGCGAATCCTGGCTTGCACCTCGTGCTTCGGCACAACGGCAAGATGGTCTACGAGGTGCCCGGCGGAGACGACCTGCTCGAACGCATCGGCCTCTTCTTCGGCGACGATATCCGCAACAATCTGTATGCGATCGACGATCGCCACAGCGCCGCGCATCTGTATGGATTCATCGCCGATCCGGGTTGCGATCGCGGCACGGCGAAAATGCAGTATCTGTTTCTCAATGGCCGATGGATTCGCGACCGAGCGCTGGGGCATGCGGTGCAGGAAGCGTTTCGCGGGCTGCTGATGACAGGCCGCTATGCGGTCGCGTTTTTGTTCCTCGATCTGCCTGCGGATGCCGTCGATGTGAATGTGCATCCGACCAAATCGGAGGTTCGCTTCCGCGAGGGGCAGTCGCTCTTCAGCTTCTTCCTCGCGACGATCCGCCATCGGTTGAGCCGGGAGAATCTGACCGCCCGGTTGCAAGCCCCCAAATCGGGCGGAATGCCGGTGGGTTTCATGGCGGCGACGCCGACGAACGAAGCGGGGCCTTCGTTATTCAGTCAGCCGGGTTTCCCCACTTTCGTCAAACGTCCGCTTCCTGATCCGCCTGCCCGTCCTCCGCAGCCGATCGAACCTGCGCCGGAGCCCTATCGGGCTCCTGCCGAAACCGCATCCGCCAGTTTCCCCCCGAACCCCGAAGTTGCCCCGCCTGCTCCGATCGCCGAGCCGCCTGCGGTGCTGGATCCCGGTTCGCGGGCGATTCAGGTACACAATGCGTATCTGATCGTCGAAACGGCTGAGGGGATGCTGGTCATCGACCAACACGCCTTGCACGAACGGGTGCTTTTCGAGAAATTCAAGGAGAAGTTTCGACAGGGTTCGCTCGAATCGCAGCGATTGCTGATTCCGGAACCGATCGAACTTCCGCCGGACCAGTCCGCCAAAGTGCTGGAGCATCGCGAGGCGCTGGGCGACCTGGGTTTGGGCATCGAGGATTTCGGCGGCGGCACGCTGCTCGTCAATCGCTACCCCGCGATTCTGGGCCGCACTCCGCCGGCGGACATTCTCAAGAGCGTCGTCGATTATCTGCTGACGCAGGATCGACCGCCGCCACGCGAGGTGTTGCTTGGCGAACTCATGAGCCTGATGGCGTGCCATGCGGCCGTGCGATCGGGCGATCCGCTGACGGCGGAAGAGATCGCCGACCTGGCGGCCATGCGTCATCTGGCGACCGACGCGCATCACTGCCCGCATGGCCGACCGACGGCCTTGCTGTTTACGCGGCATGAACTCGACAAGCAGTTCCGCCGCATCTGAGGACGGACGATGTCCAAGCTGACGCGACGCGGTTTCCTGGGCCGAGCACTCTTGGGCCTAGGCGGGTTGGGTGCGTCGGCGTTCGTTTATGCCCACTGGATCGAACCGTATTGGGTTTCGATCGTCCGCCGCGACATGCCGATCGCGAATCTGCCGAGCTTCTGGAACGGCAAAGTGCTCGCCCAAGTCAGCGACCTCCATTTCGGCCCGGCCAACAACGACGAATATCTCCGCAACGCCATCCAGTCCGCCACGACCGAGTTCGGCGCCGACCTGCTCGCGATCACGGGCGACTTCATGACATGCGTCGAGGCGGAGCAAGTGGATCGCACCGCTCGCGGCTTCGAGGGCATCACGCTTCCGCCCCAGGGCGCCGTCGCGATTCTCGGCAACCACGACTACGGCAACACCTATCGGCGTCCCTTCGTCGCGGATCGCTTGTCGCGCCTGTTGGCCGATGTCGGCATTCCGATGCTGCGAAATTCGAGTCGATCGATCCGCGGACTGCGCATCGTGGGGGTGGACGATTATTGGGGACCGAATTTCGACATTGCCGCCGCCATGGCATCGGGCGATCCGAACGAACCGACAATCGCGTTATGCCACAATCCGGACGGGGCGGATAAGCCGGGGTGGGGGAATTACCAGGGCTGGATCCTGTCGGGCCACACGCATGGCGGACAATGCAAAGTGCCGGGATGCGCGCCGCCGGTGATGTACGTCGAGAATCGCCGTTACTCGCAAGGCGCGTTCGACCTCGGCGATGGCCGTTGGCTGTATGTGAACCCCGGCCTCGGCTATTCGCACCGCCTCCGCTTTTCGGTACGGCCGGAGATCACGCTCTTTACGCTCAGGACGGCGTGAAGTTAGTCCTCACGCTCCGCGTGAGGTCAGCGGCGATGTGAAGTCAGACGTGTCATTCGTGGAAACAAGTTTATTTAACTTGTTTGAGTTTCTTTGAGAGTTGCATTCCGACAAGTTAGATAAACTTGTCGCCACAGAATAACGACCGCGCGGCATGATGCCGCTTACCTCTCGCGGAGCGAGAGGGCTACATAGGAAGCAGGAAGCCCGTATGCGAACCGCGACATGGATGTTGACGCTCGCCCTCGCCACGATCAGCCAAGCCCAGGTTCCGGATGAGGTGCGCTGGAAGACGGTGCGCTACGAAGGCCTCGCTCAGGAGATCGCCGACCTCCGAGGCAAAGTGGTCGTAATCGATTTCTGGAATCACACCTGCAAGCATTGCCTCGACAACTTCCCACGGCTCACCCAGTTGCAAGCGAAATACGCGGGGCAGGGGATGGTCGTCGTCACCGTCAGCGTGGACGAAAAGGAATCCCACGAGCGGGCCGCGGCGGTATTGCGCAAGAAGGGGATGGCTTCGACGCGGAATCTTTTGCTCGATGAGGAACTTGAAGTCTGGCAGAAGAAGTTGCCGATCGAATCGCTTCCTTCCGTCTATGTGTTCGATCGCCGAGGCAAGTGGACGCGATTCGAGGGAAAAGGGGACCGCGAACTCTCCTATGATGAAGTGGAGGCGGCCGTGCAGCCGCTCCTTCAGGAAAAATAAGGAGTCGATCGATGCGACGCATGCTCGCCGCCGCGATGGCGGTCTTCCTTGGCATCTCTTCCGCGAGTGCCCAGATCAAGGAAAGCATCACGCTCGACGTCGTCAACTACGAAGCGCTCGGCAAGGAAGTGCTGAAGCATCGCGGCAAGGTCGTGATGATCGACATCTGGGGCATCAACTGTGTCCCCTGCATCAAGAAGTTTCCTCATGTCGTCGAACTGCAGAGAAAGCATGCGAAAGACGGCCTGGTCGTCCTGACCGTGACGCTTGACGATGTCGAGGACAAGGAAGCAGCACTCAAAAGGCTGCAGAAGGTCGATGTGCCGTTGACCAACTTTCTCCTCCAAGACGCGGCGACCGCGCAGAAGAAACTACGAGTCGAGGGAGTGCCCGCGGTCTACGTCTTCGACCGTCAAGGACGATGGACGCTGTTCCCAAGCGAGCAGGTGGACCGGGCGGACGAAAAGATACTCGAACTGTTGCAGGAAAAGACAAGCAGCCCCCGTTGACCTCGGCTGCTTTCGTGGAAACAAGTTCATTGACTTGTTTAAGTGTTTTGTCTTATTTCCGACAAGTTAATAAACTTGTCGCCACGGAAGGCAGGCGAGCAGCCGCTGTAAGGCGGCTGGTACGTCGTCCGCAAAAGTCTCGTCACGCATTTGGATGAACATCATGGGACGAATCGGCAAATCGCGTCAGTGGACGTGCATCGCGGTTCTTGCCGCTGCCGCATGCATTCTCTCGGCCACACCCGCTCGTGCTCAAAGCGTCGAGATGACGACGGTGAAATACGAGGGCCTCGGAGAAGTCGTCAAGAAGCATCGCGGCAAAGTCGTGTATGTGAATTTCTGGAGCTTCTACTGACCGCCGTGCGTCAAAAATCTTTCGCATCTGGTCGAGATGCAATCGAAACATGGGCCCGAAGGCTTGGTCATCCTCACGGTGTCGATCGACGACCCCGAGGAACGCGACCAGACTCTCGCTGCGCTGAAGAAGCGGAACATCACTCTGCCGAACTATTTCCTGCATGAACCGCCAGAGGTTTGGCAGAAGCGGCTGCGGTTCGACGCGTCGCCCTGCGTCTATGTGTTCGACCGCGGCGGACGCTGGGAGAAATTCGAGGGCGAAGAGGAAACGAAGCAAGCGGATGGAGTCGCGCTGAATCGGCTGAAAGAGAAAGCCCCCTAGTCGGAGCATCGCTCGCATGAAAACGGACGACGTCGATAAGCAACTCGCCTCCGCGCTGGGCCGTGTGCCGAGCGGCATCTTCGTCCTCACGGTGTCGGCCGGGGGGACGGAGACGGGCATGCTGGCGAGTTGGGTGCAGCAGTGTTCGTTTCGTCCGCCGCGCGTGAGCGTGGGCATTCAGCCGAGCCGCGACGTGGCGAAGCTGCTGACTCCTGGGACCGAGTTCGTGCTCAATATTTTGGAAAGTTCGCAAACCGACATGGTTGCCCATTTCGGCAAAGGCTTCGCCCCCGGCGCTCCCGCGTTCAATGGCGTCGAAACCCGCCGAGAAGGAACGCCCGCTCCGGTATTGGCCGAGGCGCTGGCGTATATCGCCTGCCAAGTCGTCGATCGCGTGACCGCTGGCGACCATGACCTCTTCATCGCGGACGTCCGCGGCGGGCAACTGCTCGACGAAGGCCAACCGATGGTGCATATCCGCAAGAATGGAATGCACTATTGATTCGCGATCGTCATCTCCGATTGCAATGAAAGCCTCGACTCTTCCGCGAGAAGCGGATTCCGCTGCGGCACGTGCTGGCGAAGCAATGGCCCTTGCTTCACGCCGGGCCAGCGCCGACCTTCGATCGCACGAATTGCTCTTCTTGGACGAAGCCAAACGGCATTGCAGCCACCTTCGGATGATCGGCGCCAGCGCACTCGTCTGGCGCCAGGAGTGTGGGCGTTTGTTTCTGGCCCCATTTGCTGTCCTCCCTGGACGTTCGCCGTTGCATGACGAGACTTGTAAGGAAGACAGGCCAATCGGCTGAAGTAGGCCTTCCGTCTGCCACTCCGGGTGCGTCATGGACCTGCTTCCGCTTGCGTTATGGATCGTCGGCTACCTCCTTGGCGCCGTGCCCTTCGGCTACCTGGTCGCTCGGGCGCGCGGCGTCGATATCTTCGCGCATGGCAGCGGGAATATCGGGGCGACTAATGTCGGGCGGGTGCTGGGCCGTAAGTTCGGCATTCTGGTATTCGCCCTCGATTTTCTCAAAGGCGTGGCGCCGACTGCGATCGCGGTGAGTCTGCGCGGGCGGCTTGCGGAGGATTCGTGGGCGGGGCATGGTTGGCTGGAAGTCGGAACGGCGATCGCGGCGTTTCTCGGGCATTGCTTTCCGATTTACCTCGGTTTCCGCGGCGGCAAAGGAGTGGCGACGGGAGCGGGGACCGTGGCGGTGCTCTTCCCCGAGGCGACCGCAGCGGCGATCCTCGCGTGGTTCGTCGTCGCACAGGCGACGCGATTCGTCTCGCTGGCGTCGATCATCGCCGTCGTGGTGCTGATTGCCGTGCATCTGATGTTGGCCGGCTTCGATCCCGCCAATCCCCGTACCTTGTATGCGACGGCGGGCGGGGCCTTCGTCATCCTTCGCCATCGCACGAATGTTCGCCGACTTTGGCTTGGTACGGAAAACCGCTTTCAGGAGAACGGCCTCATGGAATCGCTCGCCCGCAGCATCCACGTCCTTTCCGTCGGCCTCTGGTTCGGCATGTCGATGTTCTTTTCGTTCGTCGTCGCCACCGGGCTTTTCGACAGCTTCGAAGCGGCGGCGAAGAGCGACGATCGGCCAACCTGGTTTCCGCGCCCCGACATGTATGCCCGCAAGGACGCGAAGCTGGATGGGCCGAAGGAACAGGGCTCGCGGGCGGCGGGTTTCGTCATCGGGCCGCTTTTTACCAAATATTACCTGTGGCAAGGCATCTGCGGCATTCTCGCGGTAGGTACTGCGGCGGGTTGGGCGCGGCGGGGCAAGCTGCATGCCTGGCGAGTCAACGTGCTGATCCTCGCCACAATCCTGGTGCTCGTCGGTTGGCCGATCGAACGCAAAGTCGCGGACCTGCGCGGACCTGCAATGGGCGACCGAAGCGTATCTGAAAGCGGATGAAACCACTGCGCGCATCGTTGGTCGCGGCGATGGAGGAGAAACGAAGCGAATTCACACGCTGGCACCTCATCGACGTCTTCCTCAACCTCGGCGTCATCGCCCTGGTGGGCGTAGCCGCCGCGATGGCGGGGCATCTGCCGGCACGACAGCAGGTCGATGTCGCACCTACCGCAGCAACTTAGCCCGTTGGTTCACGCCTCAAGCAAGCCGTCGCGTGCCATGCTTCGTCGGATCCTTGGCAGGGAACTTCGATGCTTCATGTCTCACCGACGAAGCATGCCCTTACACAGTGACCTCGAAGTCGGAACTGCATGGTCAAGCCTTCGGTCTGGGGGCATGCTTCGTCGGTGAGACATGAAGCATCGAAGTTCCCTGCCAAGGATCCGACGAAGCATGGCACGCGAATCGTCAGACCAAGGTCCAAAATCCGAATCAAGCATTCTCTCCGAATGAACTGGCCGCGTGTCCATACAGCACACGTCTTCTCTCTTCCATGTTTCCCATTTTTCCCGCGTCTCTCCCCGTAGTGCCATGCGGTTCTAAAATGGCCCCAACGCCCGCCTCACGTATTCCTCAGGATTTAGCGCCATGGCGAACAGTTTCGGGTCCCAGGGGACTTTGACCCTCGACGGCAAGCAGTATCCCATTTGGCGCCTCGCTCCCGTGTATGAGAAGTTTCCTCAGGCGCAGCGTCTTCCTTATTCGCTCAAGGTGCTGCTCGAGAATCTCCTTCGCACCGAAGACGACCTGAACGTGACGGCGGACGACATCGCCGGCCTCGCGAATTGGAATCCGAAGGCGGAACCCAACCTCGAAATCGCGTTCACTCCCGCTCGCGTGCTGCTCCAGGATTTCACCGGCGTCCCCGCCGTCGTCGATCTCGCGGCCATGCGAGACGCGATGAAGGCGATGGGTGGCGATCCCCGGAAAATCAACCCGCTGCAGCCCGTCGAACTCGTCATCGATCACTCCGTGCAGGTAGACCATTTCGGCACGGCCGACGCCTTCCGCGAAAACACCGACCTCGAATACCAGCGCAATAAGGAGCGCTACGGCTTCCTCCGCTGGGGCGCCGGTGCGTTCAACAACTTCCGCGTGGTTCCGCCGGGCACCGGCATCGTGCATCAGGTGAATCTCGAATACTTGGCCCGCGTCATCTTCCGCGATGAGAATACGAACGCTCTCTACCCCGACACGCTTGTCGGCACCGACTCGCACACGACGATGGTCAACGGCCTCGGCGTCCTCGGCTGGGGCGTCGGCGGCATCGAAGCGGAAGCGGCCATGCTCGGCCAACCGGTCTCGATGCTCATCCCGCAAGTCGTCGGCTTCAAGCTGACGGGCCATTTGCCGGAAGGCGCCACCGCGACCGACCTCGTGCTTACCGTCACGCAGATGCTTCGCAAGAAGGGCGTGGTCGGCAAGTTCGTCGAGTTCTACGGCGCCGGCCTCGATCAGCTCCCGCTCGCCGATCGCGCGACGATCGCCAACATGGCCCCCGAATACGGCGCCACCTGCGGCATTTTCCCGATCGATCAGGAAACGCTCAACTACCTGCGGCTCACGGGCCGGACGGAAGAGCACATTCATCGAGTCGAGACCTACGCGAAGGAGCAGGGCTTCTTCCGCGTCACCAGCACGCCGGATCCGATCTTCACCGACACGCTCGAACTCGACCTCGGCACGGTCGAACCGTCGCTCGCGGGGCCGAGCCGCCCGCAGGATCGCGTGTCGCTGACGATGGTGAAAAAGTCGTTCCTCGACGCGCTGCCGACCTTGATGAAGAAGGATCCGAAGAAAGAACTCGCGATGGCGGGGACCGTGACCGCCCCGCCGGTATCCGGGTCACTGCCGGCTCATCATGGCTCCGTCGTCATCGCCGCCATCACGAGTTGCACGAACACCAGCAATCCCTCGGTGCTGATTGCCGCGGGCCTCGTGGCGAAGAAGGCGGCCGCGCTCGGTCTTGAAACCAAGCCGTGGGTGAAGACGTCCCTCGCGCCGGGATCGAAAGCCGTCACCGAATATCTCACCAATGCGGGCGTGCTTCGCTCGCTGGAACAACTGCGGTTCTTCGTCGTCGGCTACGGCTGCACGACCTGCATCGGCAATAGCGGCCCGCTGCCTCAGGATGTGTCGAACACCATCTCGCAAAACGAACTCGTGGTGACGAGCGTCCTTTCCGGCAACCGCAACTTCGAGGGTCGTGTGCATCCCGAAGTGCGCGCGAACTACCTGGCTTCGCCGCCGCTCATCGTCGCGCACCGCCCTCGCGGGCGCATCGACATCGATTTCGAGAATGAGCCGATCGGCGTCGCCAAGGACGGCAAGGCGGTCTTCCTCCGCGACATTTGGCCGACGCAGGCTGAAGTGACGAAGACGATCAAGAAGCAGTTCAGCCCGACACGTTCAAGCGGATCTACAGCGACGTCTTCCGCGGCGACGCGATGTGGCAGAACATGGCGGCGCCGAAGAGGACCTCTTCGCGTGGGATGCGAACGGCACCTACGTGAAACATCCGCCCTATTTCCAAAACATGCCGCACTCCTGGCGCGATCCAGGACATCACCGGCAGCCCGCGTCCTCGCTTACCTCGGCGACAGCATCACGACCGACCACATCTCGCCGGCCGGTTCGATCAAGAAGGACAGCCCCGCCGGGCAATACCACGATCGCCCATGGCGTGCAGCGATCGACTTCAATCAATACGGCGCCCGTCGCGGCAACGACAGGGTGATGGTCCGCGGCTTTGTACCGCGAACATCCGCCTGAAGAACAAGCTCGCCCCCGGCACCGAAGGCGGCGTCACGCGTCTGCTTCCGGGCGGAACCGTCATGTCGATCTTCGACGCCTCGGCCGCCTACAAATCGGCGGGCGTGCCGCTCCTCGTCCTCGCGGGCAAGGAATACGGCTCCGGCAGTTCGCGCGATTGGGCGGCGAAAGGCCCGAACCTCCTCGGCATCCGCTTCGTGATTGCCGAGAGCTTCGAGCGCATCCACCGCAGCAACCCTGGTCGGCATGGGCATCCTGCCGCTGCAATTCCTTCCGGGAGAAACCGCCGAATCACTCGGCCTCACCCGGCGAAGAAACCTACACCTGCAAGGCCTCCCCGAAGTCCTCGGCCCCGGCTTCGCCCCCGGCAAGATCATCACCGTGACCGCGAACCGCACGCACGGCGAGCCGAAAGTCTTTCGCGCCGTGGTCCGCATCGACACCCCGGGCGAAGTCCTCTACTACCAGCACGGCGGCATCCTGCAATACGTGCTGCGGCAGTTGCTGGATAGAAGTAGTCTATTTCTGGAATCGTGACGCACAGTAGGGAACGTCCTCCGTGGCGTTCCGCCGAACTGGACGAGTCGAACGACCCTGCCCGAATTCGCAATCGCTCGTCTTCCGCTTGCGGCTTAGCGTTCGCGTGGACACGGCTGCTCGCTAAGCGGCAAGTGGGCAGTGGAATGTGGAGCGATTCCATCGGACGCGTCCAGTTCGGCGGAACGCCACGGAGGGCGTTCCCTGCCGCCACGGCATCGCATCATTTCTTTTTTCGCTTGCACCTCCCTTCCGATCGCGGAACACTCGAACGGATCCGTCTCTTCCAGCAAGGAGTTCGCCGTGATTCGTTTGTGGTTACCCGTCGCTCTTGTCGCATGTTTCGCCTCCCGCCGTCACCGCTCGGGAGGCGGGTGCGCGGAAGTTCAAGATGCAGGAGATCAGGCTCAAGCTGGGCGTCGGGTATGCGGTGTTGCTGGTCGATGTCGATGAGGCGGCCAAGAAGGACATCGTCGTCGTCGATACGACGCGCGTGGTTTGGTATCAGAATTCCGATTGGAAACGCCGCAGCATCATCGAAGGCGGCACCAAGGCGGATAACGTCTGCATCGACGCCTACGACATCGATGGCGACGGCAAGCTCGATTTCGCCCTCGGCGCCGACTGGAAGCCCTTCAACACCAAGGCAGGCGGCACGCTGCAATGGCTGCAGCGCGGCAAATCGCTGGATGATCCGTGGACGATTCATCCGATCGACATGGAGCCGACCGTTCACCGCATCCGCTTCGCCGATATCGATGGCGACGGCAAGGCGGAACTGATCTCCGTCCCGCTGATGGGACGCGATTCGTCCGCCAAGGCGAATTGGACCGACGGTCAGCCGGTACGCGTTACTGCGTATCGCATCCCCGCGAACCCGACGAAGGATCGCTGGACCCCCGACGTGCTCGATGCGTCGCTGCATGTCGTGCACAACTTCCATCCGCTTCGCGGCCCCGGCAAGGGATTGGACATTCTTACCGCCAGTTACGACGGCGTGCATCTGCTTTCCGGCGCTTCCGGCAAATGGCAGGCGAGGAAGATCGGCGAAGGAAACCAGGCCAATTTGAAGAGCAATCGCGGAGCGAGCGAGATCAAGCAGGGGACGCTCAAATCGGGCAGGAAGTTCATCGCCACCGTCGAGCCGTGGCATGGCAATCAGATCGTCGTCTACACGGAGCCGAAGGAAGCGGGAACGATGTGGACCCGGCATGTTATCGACGATGAACTGAAATGGGGTCATGCCGTGGCGACGGTCGATCTCGACGGCGACGGCGGCGACGAACTCGTCATCGGCGTCCGCGACGACGGAGGCAAACATCGCCGCGGCATCCGCATCTACAAGGCCCAGGACGACGTCGGTTCCAAATGGGCCCGCACCCTGCTCGACGAAGGCGGCGTCGCCGTCGAGGATTTACGTGTCGAAGACCTGGATGGCGACGGCAAACCCGACATCGTCGCCGTGGGCCGAGCGACGCACAACGTCCGCATTTACTGGAACGGCAAACAGTAATCCGGGCGGCGTTCGAAGGAGCCGCGCACGAAGTAAGCGGATTGGCTTCGCGTTGAGCGAAACCGCTTGCTGCGTGCGCGGCTCTTTGGCGTAGCATGGAAAAACCCCAATCGCTACAGTGGTGGGGTTCGGCAATGGGTTTCCATGGAATCGTGTCATGCAATCCGCCCTCCTTCTCTTAAGCTTGGTCCTCGGCCAAACGACCGAGGAGCCGCCGCTTCGCAAGGATCCGCCCGCGGGGGCGGTCACGGAGAAAGCGAATCCGTGGGACGTCACGCGGTCGTTGGAGTTCGGCGGACAGAAGCGGAGCTATCACTTTCACCTGCCCACGGGATACACGCCGAAGAAGGCGTTTCCGCTCGTCGTCGCGTTGCATGGCGCGGGGATGAATGCCCGCGTCATGGAGTGGTTCTCCGGCCTCACACCGAAGGCGGATGAAGCGGGGTTCATCGTCGTCTATCCCAACGGCACCGGCGCCGTGCAGACGTGGAATTCCGGCGCGTTCCCAGGGCCATTTAATCGCAGCGACGACATCGGCTTCCTCAACAAAGTCCTCGACGATATCGAGTCGGTCGCGAATGTGGACACCAAACGGATCTACGTGACCGGCATGTCGAATGGCGGCATGATGTCGTACCGCGTCGGAGCCGAGCTTTCGCATCGCGTGGCCGCGATCGCGCCGGTGGCGGGAACATTAGTTCTGTCGAAGTGGGAACCGAAGCATCCAATGCCGGTGCTGCATTTTCACGGCACAGAAGACAACCTCGTGCCGTTCAAAGGTAGCCCGAAGTTTTCGCCGGAGTTCGTCAGCTTTCGCCCGATCGACGATGCGATACGCGTCTGCGTGAAGGCGAACGGCTGCGAGGAGACGGCGAAGGTGAGCGAACTGCCGACGCCGAAGGACAAACTCAAAATCACCCGCAAGGAATTCGCCCCGGGTCCGATGGGGGCGGAAGTCATTCTCTATGTCGTCGAAGGGGGTGGACACATCTGGCCTGGCCGGCCGATCCCGGGACCACTGCTTGGTCCGACGACCTACAACATCACGGCGAACGACATCATCTGGGATTTCTTCAAGAAGTACACGCGCCAGTGATGCGTGATTTCAGGCTTGCGACAGCACCCACGAACCCATGCCGTGCGCTTCCATGCGATCGAGCGTGAGGCGAATGGCGCGGGCGATTTTGCCGCCGCCCGATTCGGACGGCTCGATCGGCGAGAGCGAAGAGTAGTCGCTGCGTTGATCGCAAATGAGCCGAAGATCGATGACCGGCACCCCCGCCCGAAAGGCTTCGCGGAGGATGCACTCGTTGAACCCCGCGAGCCCCGCCCGGTGTGCCGGCGTGAGCGTCGGGATCGCATCGTAAATCGTGCAGCATGCCAGGGGCTTTGCGAGTGCCGTGAGCTTGTGCAGCAACTCGCGATAGGCGATGCGGAACTCTTCGAGAATGCCCGCGAGTACATCCAGCGATTGAGCAAAGGTCGTCTCGTCGTCGGAAAGCATCACGCCGCTCTGATGAATGGCGTCGTTTCCGCCCACGCTCAGCATGAGATGCGTCGCGTCGTTGGGGATCATTTCGATTTGCCGCGCCGTCGTGCTGATGGTCGCACCGTCCACTGCACCCAACGTCGCTTTCGAATCGCCGGCCAGTTGCTTGTGCAATTGATCGAGCACGGTTCGCCCGGGCGAGACGTAGGCGCCGTTGTCGAAAATGGAATCGCCAAGAAGCACGACATGTGGCATGCGGAACCCTCCGAAGCAAGGAAACGGTGCAGAGGACATGCCGTGAATCGAATCGCTTGCCGCTTTGGTCGCCCTGCGTGACGCACCATGATTCAGATTGCCTTCCGCGTGAACTGCTCCGGCGCGAACATCGGATTCAGTTCGAGGTCGCAGAAGAAATACTCGCCCAGCAGTTCCCCCGCCGCATTCTTGACGATCGAGCCGATCTGAAGCCCTGTCTCCGGATCGATGAAGACCGTGAGATGATTGATGCCGTCCACTTCGGGCGGTTCATAGGGGGTGCGTTCGAACTGATGGACAGGACGGTCGCCGAACTCCTTGAGCCTGACCATGCCTTCATAACGCAAGTGCAGCGTACCACCTTCGCGGCCCGCATGCTTTTCGACGGTGCTGCGCATGCCATGCAAGATGCCGAATTTGGTCACCGGATAGCGGCCTGACGCTTTCGACTCGGCGCCTTCAGGTCCTTTTCGAAGACGAACAGGCTGAGCGTCTTGGGACGAACGAGCATGTTTCCCTTGTTTTCGCCTTCGACGTAAAGCACCTTGCCGCCCGTCCTTCTCCTTCCTGCCATTGCATGTGCACACTGAACGGCTTCTCGCGGAAATGAACCAAAACCTTTTCGGCCTTCAACAGTTTGCCCACGACGCTCCTGTTTGCGAAAGGTGACTATGCGCGTAAGCCATGCGTCCTTTTCGCATCGGGCGGGCAGCTCTCCAAATACCCAAGCGGATCGTCGCGGAGCGATCAGCAGGTTTGGTCAAGGAGACAGGCTGGGCAACCACTTCGATGTTGTGTTGCGTGGCTTTCGCTTCCTCGCGCACGACGTTCCCAGTAGATGCCGGCCGCGACGACGAGGATGAAAAGGATGGGAAGCCAGCAGCCCATGGGAAACCTCATGTTTTCCGCAATGTGGAAAGTCGTTTCCGAATAATTGAACGGGCAAAAGCCATTGCATTTTCGGTGGCGGAGCTTAAGCTGCCCGCCCTCGAAAAGGAAGCGAGGTTTTGCTTTGGCTCAGGGCGGAAGTCGACCAGCGAAATCGAGGGCGCTCCCCATGCGTCCCGCCGCTGCGCGCCGCGCTGGGGTCTTCGTCATCATTCTGCTTTTCCTCGCGGCATGCAATGTCGGATGCACTCGGCACTTGACCGCATCCGTCTCTCCGCCCCCGCCTCCGGCTCCCTGCGTCGGCGATCCCGTCATCCTTTTCGTGGCGGATGGCGCGGGCAACTTCCAGAGTTGCTCTCGGACCTTGCGGGCTGCCATCGCCCAAGAGCAATTGCCGATCGAAGTCCGCACCTTCGAATGGTCGCACGGCTATCTACGGGTCCTCGCGGATCAACTGGGCTACACCCACGCCCGCGAACAGGGGAAGCGGCTCGCGGAGGAGATCGAAGCCGTTCGACGGCAACAGCCGAATGCCCGCATTCATGTGTTGGCGCATAGCGCGGGCTCGACCGTGCTGCTTTCCGCTTTGGAGCACGCTTCGCCTGGCAGCGTCGAGCATGCGTTCTTGCTGGGCCCGTCCGTCTCTTCCGAATACGATTTGCGTCCCGCCCTTCGGAATGTCGGGAAAGCGTTGCACCTGCATTACAGCGAACATGACTTTTGGCACCTGGGCCTCGCCGTCAAGTTCGTGGGCACGACGGATCGCGCGTTTCTCACGCCCGCCGCGGGGCGGATCGGCTTCACTTTCCAACCGACAACACCGGATGAACAGGTGCTCGCGGTCAAATTGCGCCAGCGGCGATGGATGCCCTCGGACTTCTTGCTCGGAAACGATGGCGGCCACTTCGGCGCCTACCGCTCTCCCTATGTCCAGCAGGCGATCTTCCCGTATCTCCTTGCGCAGTCTGCGGGGAGCGGCGTATGATGCTCGATTGGTTCGCAAAGATCCCGACAGCGACGGCTGCCGAGGAATTTTCGCCGCTGTTTGCGGGCGGGGCCTTTCGCGTCGAACGAATCGTCTCTCAGGGACACGCTTCGCCCGAAGGATTTTGGTACGACCAGGACGAGCACGAGTGGGTGTTGCTCCTGCAAGGCAGCGCTCGCCTCGAATTCGAGGATCGCTGCGTCGATTTGAAACCGGGGCAGTCGATCGATATCCCAGCCCACGTCAAGCATCGCGTCGCATGGACGACGCCTCATGAGCCGACGATTTGGCTCGCCATTCATTATCGAGACAGGGCATGAGCGAAACGACGTATCGACCCGGACCGCTTCCGAACACCGTTCGCAATGCGGCAGGTCAGGTCGTGAAGCCGCCCGAGGGATGGGCGTTGCTTCCTCCGGGCGACCCCGGACTGACGCGGCGCGTCAAGGCGGCCGGCGAGTTTTGGCTGGTGCAGGAGAAGAAAGGCCGCAAGGTGTTTTCGCATGGCGTCTGGGCGCCGGCCTCCACCATCGAGCAGATCAAGCACGAGTTGACTGCCGAACGATCGACGGAGAGTTTCGCGAAGCGAAAGGCCGCGGATACGCAGCGCCGGGTCCGCAAGCAAGTCGAGTATGTCGGCGATTTCACTGAGGCGGTGCGGACCTACTTGGGCTTTCATCCGGCTCACGGCGATATGGCGGATCGGTTGGCCAAAGCGGTGGCCGAACACGCGACGCCCGTGGGAAGCGGCACGGTGGCACGCACCCAGCGCATCCCGATCGAGCAACGCGCGGAAGCGGCCGTCATTGCGTGGATGCGGCACCAGACGACTGCATACGATTCGATGCACATTCCGCGAGTGAAAGGCAAACGTCGCGAAGTGCGCCGGATGCTCGCGCAGCGATCCAAGGCGCTGCTCGAAGGTTATCGCCGTGGCGACGCGCAGGACGAAACTTGCCCACTCCTCCGAGCTCTCTCATCCCACGCTGAGCAGTCGGTCGCTATCTAGCGTTTCGGTTTGCTTTCGCCGCGCAATTCCAGGATCGCGTCGCCGAAAGCCTGGCCGATGCGGAGCATCGTCTTGGGGCTGCCGAGGTAGTGGTAGGGGAAATCGCTCCCAACGCGGTTCCATGCTACCAGGTTCTCGCGCCAGCCTTTCTTGAAGATCGCTTCGGCTTCCGTGTCCCAGAGCGCATCGGTCTTCACCAGCGACGCGTTGCCTCGGAACTCCGGATCGGCGACGCCGGCGGCCTGGGCGTCTTTGAATTTCTTGACGCCGCCCCCCGCGTTCACCCCATCCACACCCATCTCGCCGACGATGAACGGCAGCTTCGGCGACTTCAAATCCTTGCGGACATCGCGGATGAAGTGCTTCAGATTGGCCGCATACTCCGCGGTCGCGTTGGCATCGATCATGTCGTTCCAACCCTGGAACCAGACGAAACCGGCGAGTTCGTAGCCCCTGTTGGCGTAGCCCGGCACGTATGTTTGCATATCATCAAGCGTCGTGCGGATTTCGTCCATCATCTCGCGATAGGTGGCGCCGAACGTCTTCTTCACGTCGTCGATCGTCGCTGCCGGCTTCTTGTTCTTCTCGTTGTTCTTGTTAAGATTTGCGAGCATTCCCTCCAGCACCTTCTCCGACGGCAGCCCCGCGCTTGGCGAACGGAAATCGCGGTACAAACTCCGCCCGCCCCATGCCGTCTTGATCAGCAGCACCGGCTCCTCATAGCGATCGCCGACGACGAGGCCGAAACCCAGTTCCGGCCCAATCGACTTCGGCTGATGGTAGCCGACGGTAAGCGGGCCCTTGTCTTTGCCGTAGCGAATGAAGACGTCCTTCCGCGTGATCCACGCATCGCCGTTCTTGAGGTGCCCGTAGAGCTTCTTGCCTTCGTCCGTCTCCAATTGCTTTTCGATGACGGAGATCTTCGCCTTTCCCTGCATGTTGGATTGGCCGGCAAGGATGAAAACCTTGATTGGTTGGGCGGCCGCTTTGTTGGCGAAAGCTGTTGCGAAAAAGGCAACGAAAGCGACAAATGCGGTCACGCGGGCACGCATGATGTTCCTTTGTGAAATGAGGTCGCGACGGTCGAATATCATCGAGGTAAGGAATTTCGGACGATACGTCGAACACTTTGGCGATGCACGTGGTAGGACGCGGCTATTTTGCTCGGTTTCTGTCAGTTTTTTCACGTAATCGGACGTGGTTTAGCGCAATGTTCTCATTTCCTTCTCATGCGTACAATTTATACTAATCTTGTACGCGCGACGTGCGTGATGGCGTGCCCATTTCTATCAGCGCCGCACGCGGTCTCGGCTTTCTTCTCTTCCGTCTCTCTCACGAAAGGTCCGCTGATGCTTCGTTCCCGCTTGCGACGATTGAAGGGTTTCACGCTCATCGAACTCCTCGTAGTGATCGCCATTATTGCAGTGCTTATCGCTTTGCTTGTTCCCGCCGTGCAGAAGGTCCGCGAAGCCGCGGCCCGCACTGAATGCAGCAACAACCTGAAACAGATCGGTCTTGCCGTCCACGGCTACTCCGACACCTACAAATCACTGCCGCCCCTCCGAGCCCAGTACACGACCTCGGGCACTCCCCGGTTCCAGTACGGCGGATGGTGGCACTTTTCCCTGCTCCCGTACATCGAGCAGACTGCCGTCTTCAACGCTGGAGTTTCGTATTGTACGACCAACAACAGCAACAACAGCTACAGCGGCACGGTCGGATCGGGCACGATTCAGAACATGAACATGAAGATGTTCGGCTGCCCCTCCGACACGACCCTGCTCAACGGCACCGCGAGTACGAACACCGGTTGGGCCGGCACCAGCTATGCCGCGAATGCTTCGCTGTTCGGCACCAATAACATGAATAGCAGCCGCGTTTCGATCTATAAGATCGGCAACATTCCCGACGGCACCTCGAATACCATCACCGCGACCGAAGTGTGGGCTGGGTGCGCCGCATCTGCATCCAATCCTGCTCGTCTCTGGACTGTGACTTGGGACGACCAAACCTGGAACCCCGAAGTCGGCTTCCAAGGCGGCGACGCGACGTGGAATCAACCGCCCCAGTTCGGCATCACTCCTGGTCAAAAACTGTGCGACCGCGCTCGCTCGCAAGCCAATCACACCGGCACGGTGAATGCCCTGATGACCGATGGTTCCGTCCGTGGCATCACGAGCAGTTTGACCCAAGCGACTTGGCAGAACGCATTGACGCCCGCCGACGGAAATCCTCTCGCCAACGATTTCTAAGCAGTAACCGGCGAATCTTTTCGGCCGCCTTCTCGCGAGGGCGGCCGATTCCATTTTTTCTTTCCCCTCGCATGCCCGCATCGACGATGCAGGGCATGTGGCGCCTACTCCAATCCAACTAGACAGGTAATCATGATTTCGCAAAGACGAACAGCCGCTCGATGGGCAGCCAGCATGTTTTGCTTCTTCGTAGGCATTGGCTGCGGAGGCCCAACGGTCTCGAACATCGTTTCGGGCAAGGTGACCTACAAAGGTCAAGCGTTGAACTCTGGGACCATCGAACTTCACGGCCCGAAAGACGTGGTTCGCTCGTCGGGAATCGGGACGGACGGCACCTATACGATCGCTGACCCGGCCATCGGAGAGAACACGGTCGTTGTGAAAACGCCGCCGCCCCCGTCGGCGCCTCCGGGAGTCAAGATGCCAGGCAGCGACATCGTTCCCGTGAAGGTGCCTGCTCAATACGGCGTTCCCCAAACCTCGGGCGTGAAGCAAACGATCGCTGCCGGCAAGACGACGCTGGACATCGATCTCAAGTAGCGAGTTGCGATATGCGAAGGATTTCGCGTCCTCCGCATATCGCAGGGCAATCCGCCATCGCCGCTTGACGCAACCCACTTCGCCATCTAGAACAGCGTTCTTAACTCCGTGCCGGAGAGAGAGTGGAATCATGGCCGTACCGAAGAGACGTATGTCGTCGTCCCGCCAGGGGATGCGTCGTAGCCATCATGGGCTGAAACCCAAGGGACACGCCTACTGCGATCGCTGCGGCGATCCCATCAAGCCGCATGTCCTCTGCGCCAACTGCGGCTGGTCCAACATCCAGAAGCGCGAACTGGTCAACATGGAAGCCAAGACCGAGGAGTAGTCCGCCATGCGGATCGCCCTTGATGCGATGGGTGGCGACCATGCCCCTGGCCCGATTGTCCTCGGTGCCGTGGCGGCCGTGCGCAAGGATCCCAGCATATCCGTCGTCCTCGTCGGCGATCAGGCTCAGGTCGAGCCGCATCTCGCCGGGGCGGACGACGTGCGTAGCCGGATCGAGCTGTTTCATTGCACCCAGGTGGTGACGATGGAAGACAGCCCGATCGTGGCCATGCGCAAGAAGCCGGACAATTCGATCAGTCGATCGTGGCAGATGCTCGCCGAGAAGAAGGTCGATGCGATCGTCTCCGCGGGCAACACCGGTGCGATGGTCGCCGGCGGGCTTCGCCTGAAGCTGTTCCTGCCGCATGTCCGCCGACCCGGCATCGCCACCGTGATGCCGACGCTGCAAGGGCCAATCGTTCTCTTGGATGTCGGAGCTAACGTCAGCCCGAAGGCGGAGCATCTCTTTCACTATGGCCTGATGGGCGCGATCTTCGCCAAGCGTATCCTTGGCAAAGAGAACCCCAAGATCGGCCTGATGAACATCGGCTCGGAAGAAGCCAAGGGGCATGACCTCGCCAAGGAAACGGTCGCCTACTTCAAGAACAGCTCGCTGAAAGACAGCTTCGCCGGCAACATCGAAGGTCGCGACATCCACAAGGGCATCTGCGACGTCGTCGTGACCGATGGCTTCGTGGGGAATGTCGTCCTCAAGCTGTGCGAAGGGCTGTTCGAGTTCATCATGAAGGTGACGGGCAAGGAGTTGATGACGACGCTGCAAAGCGAAAAGCAGCTCGGGCAGCTCGCCCTGCAAAACCTCGTGAAGCAGCTACGACTACCACGAAACCGGCGGAGCCCCGCTCCTCGGCATCGACGGCATCGCCATCATCTGCCACGGCAGCTCCGGCGACCGCGCGATCGAAAACGCCCTGCACATGGCCGCGAAATACGCCCGCGCTCGGCTGAACGAGATGATCGTGCAGGAAATCGAATCCAATCCCAATCTGGTCAATGACGCCGCCGAAGGCGAATAATCCGTCTCAGGAACAAGCGAGCCTCGCGTATCCGCGCGGCTCGCTTTTCTGTTGCATCACACGTCGGCTCACCAGCCCTGTTCCATTTCGCTTACCAACGCGCGGGGTAGAGCCAGCATGAAGTGCCGATAGCCATCCGGGTTACGGATTCCTGTGGTTCCATTTCGGTTCCATTTGGCCCGCAGTCTCAAAGCGCGCCGCTCCGGTTAGGAACCTGTTTTGGGCGCATGAGCGGCCGGCTCGACTTCACGGAAGACGAGCTGCGCGAAACGCCAGAGGTCGCTCTTCCAGACGCGGAAATCGTGACCGCCGCCGGGGATGACGTGGTAGACATGCGGGACTTTCTTCTCATCCAGCATCGCATGCACGCCCTGGCTGGTTTTGAACAGCCCATCTTTGTCGCCGCAGGCCACGTACAGCAGCTTCAGACTTTTCGCCGCCGCCGAGTGGTCCTTGATTAACGTCGAAGGCGAACGGGTGTTGGGGGCGGAGGAGAATCCTCCCACCCAGGCGAACGTATCGAGGTTGCCAAGGCCGAAGTTGAGCGATTGTCCGCCGCCCATCGATAGCCCGGCGATCGCACGCGATGCGCGGTCGGCTTTCGTGGGGTAGGTCTTTTCGACGAACGGGATCAGGTCTTTCAGCAGCTCTTTTTCGAACAGCGCGAATGCCGGCGACTGCTTCGGAATCGGATCACGGCCTGTGAGATCCTTCGATGCTCGGCCGTTCGGCATGACGACGATCATCGGGGTCGCTTTCTTGTCGGCGTAAAGATTATCCAGGATGATCTGCGGAGCCCCGCCGCGGAACCATTCGTTTTCGTCGCCGCCGATGCCGTGCAGAAGGTAGAACACCGGGTATTTCGCGGTTTTGTCGTACCCCGGCGGCGTATACACGCGAGCTTTGCGGCGAACTCCGACTGTCGTCGAATCGTATTCGACCACTTCGACTTTTCCGTGAGCGATTCCTTCCCGCGCGACGTCGAATCCTTTCGGCGGTTCCGCAAGCTTCTTTTCCTGTGCCAGTGCGTGGGACGCGACAAAGACGAACGGCGCCATCATGACGATGCCGAGCAGGCGGAGATGCATCTTTGCTTCCTCAACCGAAGGAGAATCTTGATTGCGATTGCCTGCATTATCGAAGTGCCCTCGTGAAACGCAAATGAGAACCCAAGCGGCCGCAATGTCATTGCAGGTGCTGCTTCCACTTTTGTTCCCAAGAGAAATGCGAATTCACGAGATCGTATTCGGGCGAACGACGCGTCGAGTTTCGCGGTGATATTCGGACGATTGGCGTTGCGTCCCTCCCTCTATTGAGTACGGGAGAAACGCCGTCTTCCATCTAGCGGCATCCAAGGCCGCGAACTCACGCTAACAAATCGCGGTGACGCGGGGGAATACTTGCTTCGCTTCGTCCACCAGCATCTGATACCGCCCCGCGTAGCGTGGGGCGAAATGCATCAGCACCAGTTCGTCCACCTTCGCCGCTTTCGCGAGTTCGCCGGCCGCGGTCGCGGTCATGTGGCGATACTTCGCCGCCTGTTTCGCGTCGGCTGACGCGTAGTACGAATCGCAATAAAGCCGCCAGGAACGGGATGCCAGCTTCACGAGCGAGTCGCGGACGTCGTCGCTCCATTGCGTGTCGGTGACGAACGCGGTTCGTTTGCCGTTGGACCAGGAAAACCCATGTTCCACCAGTTCTTCAAGCGTGAACGTGCCGACTTTGAGCTTCACCTTCGTCGTCAGCGGTTCGTCGTTTCGCAAGCGATCGAGCACCTCGCCGACCCAAGGGCCGGGCCGTAGCAATCCGGTATCCAACTTGGCGGCATCGGGATGGTAACCCTTGCGTTCGACCACCGCATACGCCAAGCAGGGAACCGTATGATCGACCGCGACCGCCTCCACGGTCATGTCAGGCGTCTCAAAAGCGACGGGGCCTTTCCATGCGGTTTCCACAACCTCCGGCTCCGCGAATTTCTTCGTACATTCGAGCGTCGCCAGCTTCCGCTTGCCGGGCGAAAGTTCGTGCAACTCGATGCACAGTTTCTGGAAGGGAAAGAAGCTGTGTTCGTAGCTGCCGATCCTCGCGCGAGTGCGGTCGATTGTGCCGGCGGGCCCGAAAATTCGGATCGTTTTGTCGCGGTCAAGGTTCGCGCGAAGGATGCGATCGAGGCCGATCCAGTGGTCGATGTGATGATGTGTGACGAAGACCGCTTCGAGGTCCGCCAACTCCTGCATCGAAAGGGCGCCGTTGTCCCCCGCATCGAAGAGCAGGGCGTTGTCGCGGCCAGGATAGTCGAGGTAAAGAACCGGATCGCCGACGGAGCCGTTGACCAGGCGAATGGCGGAGAACATCCGTTCCGAAGGCATGCCGCGATCCTCGCGAAAGTAGTCCTCACGCTCCGCGTGAGGTCAGCGGAGACTTGGTTGGTCGTCGTTCGGGCTCCCCTTTCCCCGTTTGGGGAGAGGGGGCCAGACACGACTGCGAACGCATCGCCGCGGACCTCACGCGGAGCGTGAGGACTACTCTAGGCTTCTTTCTCGATGGTCGAGGGGTTGAATCGCACGCCGATTACCGCGGTCGCGGAGACGGGGCGACCTCGGAAGTTGACGAAGCCACGCCGCACTTGCACGCGCCAGGTCACCGGTTCGTTTCGAGCGGCGATGCGTTTCGCCATCGCGCGATCGTCGGGGCGGTCGGTGGTGATGACGCGGAAGATCGCTTCGTCGCTGGGGCCGAGGTTGCCTTCGCCGTCGCCCCCCTTCAATTGCTTCACCTCAAGGTAGCCTCCGACGAGATTGCCGACGTTGTTGCTTTCGAGATAGGTGTAGGGTTTATCGCGGAATTCGTTGGTTTTGAGGAACGAATCGCTGATCGGCGTGAAGCGTGCATCGGACGACACGTTCTTCACTCGCAGCGTCAGAATGAGATTTCCTTCCGGCGACATGGTGACCTTCGCGGGCGTCACATTGACGTCGCCGATGGTGATCGAACTGTTGACGGCCACGATGTTCTTGCTCGGCAGCGGCGCATCGGGCGATTGGCGAGTTTTCGCTTGGCGAGCTCCGCCCTTTCCGGGAGCGGGGTCGGCGAGCCAATCGAAGGCGTTGATGCTGGGCCAGCTCGAAATGAGATACGCGACCATGCCGGTCGTACAGATCGAATACGAGATGAGGCCGATCAGCAAGTATGAGGTGAACGCCCCCTTCGGCGCCTCGCGACGTGATGCCGGCATCGAGGCGGCGGGAAGCGAATCGTCGTGATCCGCATGCCCATCGTGCCCCGCCGCGAAAGCATCCGTCATTGCAGCAGCGGTGGTCGGCGGGGGCGGCGTCGGCATCTGCACGCGCGGAGCGGGCTCGCCGCCACCGAACAAATCATCCACGGGTTCCGGTTCGGAAAAGATCGATTCGCGCTCGGGACGTCGAAAAGTCGGAACTGCGGGTTCGCGCGGCGATTCCGTCGGCGGAGGAGCCGGGGCCGGCGCGGGGGACGATGGCGGTGGCGGCGTCTGCAGCACCGCCTGGCAATGGGGACATTGCACCTGAGCGCCCAGATGCTCGGTGCTGATCGCCATCATGCTCTTGCAATTGCCGCATTGCAGCTGAATGGTTTCCATCCGGTCGAATGCTCCGAAAAATCGCTCGGTCTGCAAAGCTGGGGTGGTTCGAAGTCGAACGCGAGGCAGCGTATCGCGCGCGACATTACGGCCAAAGCAAGGCGGCCTGAAGGATCGCGATGGCCAACACGATCACGGCCGTCACCACGATCCATCGCGGCTTGTTGGAGGGCGCATCTTCGCGGCTCAGGTACTCGCCGCACCGCGGGCATTGCACGGAATCGTCGTGAATGACCGCAAAGCAGTGAGGACAAGGCATTTGGCCCTCATCCTCCGACTCCGAAGCATCCGGTTCCTCGCATGGATCGAGATCGTCATGATCATGTCGGCGAACGGGCATGCTGCCTCCGGGTTGCGGAGCTAAGCCGCATCAACCAAAACCTGGATGGCTTCGGTCGAGCATAGCTTAACAAAAACCCCTGCGTCGGGCGAGTCATTTGGCTACCCTAACTGACGCGAGTGTAACGAATTCTGGTTGTTCTGATGTCGAATCTCGACTATGCTTGGTGGAAGAATCACTTCGTTCGGGAGAATCCCATGAAACGCTGCATCGGGATGGTCGTGGCCTTTGGCGTGCTGATGCTGGCGCTTCCGCTCCTCACCGCGCAAGACGTCGAGAAAAAAGACGCGGACAAGAAGGAAGCGGAAAAGAAAGACATCGAGAAGAAGGACGAAGCGAAGAAAGACGGCGAGCCCAAGAAGAAAGAAGACGGCAAGGACGAACCCGAAAAGAAGAAGTCCACTGGCGGCAAAACCAAATCGACGCCGAAGGAACCCGCGCCGAAACATGGCGCCGTCCTCCAGGGCGTGAAGCTCAAGGCGGTCGATAGCGCCGAAAGCCGAGCGTTCACCATCGAAGTGCTGGCGCCGGATCCATTGAAAATTATGCAGAATCAACAGTGGCAGGCGCAGCGGATGTTTCAGATCCAGCAGAATCGCCTCACCAATCCGAACAATCCTGCTCAGTACTTCAACGACATGCGGCAGTTCCAGATCGAACTGATGCAACGCCAATCGCAAGCAATGTCGTGGAAAGACATCCGCCTGCAAGCTTCCGACGCGACCAAAGTCCGCATCATGCAGCCAGCGACGGAGTACGACGAAAAAGGCAACCTCAAGAAGTGGACCAAGAAGGACCTCGACAACCTCCGCGGCAACACCGATATGCCCGGCTATCCCGCCGAGTTCGATGCGCTTCGCCAGGGCCAATTCCTCCAGGTGTTCCTTGCTCCCGCGAAGGCCGCTCCGAAAGCGTCCGGCAGCCCGATGCCGAAGAAGAAGCTCGACGACGATCCGGAAATGTTGGCCCCGCCTGAACGCCAGGATGCGGTAATGATCGTCATCGTCGGCGATCCCAACGCCAAATAATTCAAGTCGTTGACGCCACCTTGATGCATTGCCAACCATTCGCCGACGGATAGGCGTCAGCGAGAACGCGAATGGCGTCCTCGATCGCTGCTTCATCCGATAATGCGGGGCCTTGTTACTCCTGAGCGGCATAGCTGACCTGTGTTTCCTGTAAAATGCTGGCGACGTTGCCTTCTGGCGCGGACCACGAAACGAATCGCGAGCCTGCCTTTCTTCGAACCGGGGCAGGTGCCTTTTCCATCGCCATCTCCCGTGAGGCGCTGCTTATCGAAACAACTACCGCCGTGCGTGACTTCGCCGGCGGAGGGGCGTACCTTGTCGCCCAAAACCTTGCCGTCGCGCATCAAGATCAGCGTTGGCCATAACTTCGACGTGAAACGATCGGCCTAACGGCCACAAGCGGGTCCATCTTCGACCCAGAGGAACGGCAGATCCGGCATCGATTGCAGCACTGCATCGATCGTCGGTTTCAAAGCAGCAGTAGCTGCACCACGATGCGCCGAACTCGACCAGCATGCGGCCCGTCGATTGGTCAAGTTCTTCCTGTGTCGGGATGCTTGTCGCGGATTCTGCGGTCATGCTCCCAGCCCCATGTCGTAAGTCTTCCACAACCCTGCGAATATCCATGCGGCTGCGATGTTTTCTTTACGAAGCCGCCTGATGGTCGGCACGCGACGTGCCTTTAACTTCCAAACGATTCGTTAGATAATGATTTTGCGGCCTGCATCACCTTCCGGGGAGCGCGAAACGAAACATCGAACCGCAAGGCCCTCGCCCCATGAAGACCTTCGCTCAGCCTGTCCTCGCTGTTATGGCAAATCAACGAGCGACATGTGCTTGCTGCCATTCAGACGCATGGTCTGCTGTCGCGCCGAGATCACTCGCAGCACTGGAATCAGCGGGCCAACCCGTGTGACCCGCGTAGCCGCCGCTTTGTTGGAAGCTCGCCTGTTGAAGAAGGATTTCGACTGTTTCTGCCAGCAGTATTCCAGCGGCAGCGCTCGCTGGGAAGAACGTTTCCGTATTAGGCGCCCGTCTTAGGGTTCAAGACTTGCGAATTAGTCTGTTCTGCCTCGACGGCGAAATCCATGCGGAAAACCCAGTTACCTTCCCGACGCCGGACCATTACGATGAACTCGTCGGAGCGATTCGTGACCGCCAGTGCGAAAGCTGCTGTGGACGCGAAAAGACGACCGTTCCAGGGATCGGCGTCAGTCTTCCTGGGCTACTCAACCATCGCGAAGGTCGAGTTCTGCTGAGCTCCAATCTGCATCAGATAGACGGCCAACGCCTTGGACACGACCTGAGCGCGTTCCGTCTGGGCCCTCGGGAAGTCGCGACTGCACAAGAATCTACTGGTCTGTGTTTGGCGGAGCGGATGTACGGCGCAGCCCGCGGCTTGGATCACTATGCGATCGTCGACATCAACGAAGGCCTCGGCGTATGCGTCGTCAACGACGGCGAAGTGCTCGAAGGTCAAAGCGGCCTTGCCGGAGAATTGGGCCACGTCACCGTAGAACTCGACGGCAGGCCATGCGGTTGCGGCAATCGCGGCTGCCTGGAAACGATCGCCACCGACCACGCCTTGGTTGCAGCGATTTCCGAACGCGTCGGCAAGCCAATGACGATCGACGAAGTCGTCACCGAAGTGCGCGTAGGCCGGCTTGAAATGGGAGCCGAGTTCGACCGGGCACTCGCGTACCTCAGCGTCGGTCTAGCCGCGGTGGTCAACCTCTACAACCCGCAACGCATTTTCGTTTTCGGCAAATTTCTTGACTCTCACCCCGACCTATTCCATCGCCTGACGCAGATGACCTGGAAGCGCGCCCTCAAGCCAGCCATGGCAGATTGCGAGATCATCCGCGCTCAAGGCAACAAACGCCTCGGTGCAATCGCAGGCATCATCCAGCACATCACCACTGGCCGCGACGACCACGCGGAGTAATGCGTCCCAGGAGCGACCGCACGCAAAACGCGAGTGAATCGCTTCTTGCGTGCGCGGCTCTTTCTTCTGCTGCGTTCGTCGTTTAGCGCCGTCGCCCCGCAATCGCCTTTCAAATCGAACGCTACTGTCCTGCACCGCCGGCTGCCCAGCAATCGCTTCCTGTTCACCAGCGAATCCGTTTCCATGGGCGACCGACAAGGTGTCCGACCAAATCAGCGACATCATCCCCGATCACTGCCTCGCCGCGGATCCGATGAGCCGAGTGGCGTGCGAAACCTCGTCACCACCGATCTCGCCGTCGTCGCTGGCGAAATCACCACCAAGGCCGACCTCAGCCGCAAGACGGTGGACGCACTGTCCGCCAGATGATCCGTGAAATCGGCTACACCGATCCCACCAATGGCTTCGCCGATACCCGCCAAGTCGACATCGTCGTTCACCTGCAATCGCCTGGATGCATCCTCGATGTGGCGGATGCCGGCGGCGCCGGCGACCAGGGCATGATGTTCGGCTTTGCCTGCCGCGAAACCAAGTCGCTCATGCCCCTGCCGATCTACCGGCTCACCGCCTCGTCGACAACCATGCCCAGCTGCGCCTCCGGCTACTTCGGCGTTTCTCCGCCCTGATGCGAAGAGCCAAGTCACCGTCGAATACAATGCCGACGGCACCCCGCTTCCGCATCCACACCGTCGTCATCTCCACGGCATGATAAGCGTGATCGGCAAGGACGGCAAGTTCACCAACGAAGCCCGCAAGACGTTGATCGAAAAACTGATCATGCCGACCCCCTGGCCGAAGGGCGGACCTGATCAAGGGTGAAGCCCGTGCTGCTGCAACCAGGCGAATCGCACGACAAGGTTCCCGAAAACGCCTGATCTGCTGCGCCAACCCGACCGGCAACTTCAAGTCGGCGGACTCTACGGCGACTGCGGTCTGACGCGGCCGAAAGATCATCGTGGACACCTACGGCGGACGCGGCGCCGTCACGGCGGCGGCGCGTTCTCGGCAAGGATCCGACCAAGGTCGATCGCTCGGCCGCCTACATGTGCCGTTACATCATGAAGAACAACGTCGCCGCAGGCTTGGCGGGGAAGAGCGCGGCGCAGCTTCCTACGCCATCGGGTATCCTGACCCGCTCGGCATCTGGGTGGATGATGTACGGCTGAATGGCGAAGGCATCACCGAGAACCAGCTGGTGGACCTGATCCGCAAGCACTTCAAGCTGACGCCGCCTGGCATCATCGAGACGCTGAACCTGCGTCGCCCGATCTACAAGGAAACCGCCCGCCACGGCCACTTCGGCCGCGAACTCCCGAACTTCACCTGGGAGAAGACGGATAAGGCGGAAGCCCTGAAGAAGGACGCGGGCCTGTAAGCCGATTGCGATCCGAGAACAACATCGACGCCGAGGAAGCATGCTTCCTCGGCGTTTGTGCATTTCAAAGTCCGAACGGCCCACGAGGGTTTCGTAGCCACGCCGAATAACGCGTAACGCATCTCCGGTTTCGCTGCGAAACCCTCGTGGGCGCTCGGATTTTGACTTTTTGCGTAGGCAAGGAAAGGAAGGCAGAAGGCCGCGAGTTTTTCGCTTCGGCAATTTTGAGAAATTGGGTAAAGGCCGAATCGCTCCTTCGCCGAAAGATAGGGTGTCGATCATCATCGACGGGGAATTCTGGGAAAGAAGAATCGTCCCTCCCCCTCCCGCCCCTCGGGTTCCAATCCCGTCTCGGTATATAGGAGTTCGCAAATGATGAAGGCCGGACGCGTCTTCGCCGCGATCGTGTTAGTTTCCAGCCTCAGCTTGTGGGGCTGCTCCAGCCAAAAAACCGGCACCTTCACCGCCAAGATCAAGGAACTCGAAGATCGCCACGCGAAATTGGAATCGCAGCAACGGACGTTGGTGTCGCAGAACCAGAAAGCCGGCGGAAGATCGAAAAAACCTTGAAACTGATCCTTGCCGCTCAGCCGCGAAGAGTTGCAGACGCTTCGCACTGAGCGTGACGACGTGCAAACAAATCGGCGCCCCGCACCGTCGAAACGGCGACAACCTCCATGCTCAGCTCGGTCAACTGAAGAAGTGGTTGGATTTGCAAGGCATGGTCGGCCGAGTGGAAGCCGCGATGAGCACGGTGCCCGCCCCGGCGATCGCCGAAGGTTCAGCCCTGCCGCTCCCGCAGCAGCCCCGGTGACGGCACAACCGACATCTCGAGTCAACGAGTAAACATCGGCCCCTTGGCAACCCCGATGGAAAGGCCCTCAGCCGGATGCTGAGGGCCTTTCGCTTTTTGCCCGATCCTTGCGAACGCAACCCGCTTGCCCCGTGTCCGCCCAGCGAACTACAATACCGCCGGTCGGGGTCTCCTCGGGAGGGGTGGCAGAGCGGCCGATTGCACCGGTCTTGAAAACCGGAGACGTCGCAAGACGTTCGAGAGTTCGAATCTCTCCCCCTCCGCTCATTTCTTGTACGAAAGCTTCACGGCATACTTGCGTGCGTTCGATGCAATTTTCCGACACACAGTATGAACGAAATGGCGGTGAAACCAAATCCCAAGAAGAGTTGACGTTGCGTGTTAGGACGATGCGAGGTGAAGCGAGCGAGGGAATCCGATCGAAATCTCTCGCTGAGTCGAATAAGTGAAGGCGCTGGGATTCGAACCCAGGACCTACGGATTAAAAGTCCGTTGCTCTACCAGCTGAGCTACGCCTTCGAAGCTCTCATGGCGATCCGCTTCATGTATAGACGCGTCTGCCGAAACATCGGAGCCGCGTAGGCGGTCGCAGTGAGAACCTCGTTTCACCTTACCGAAAAGCCGACGCATCGTAAACCGGATGGGCTCAAGAAACGTTCGTGTTCCATCTTTTTCCGGACGCGGCCCATCACCCTGCGAACCGCATGGCCTCACCTGCTGACTGGCATGATCCTGGTCTCCCCTTTTCCTGAGACCGTGCAGAGGAATCGTATCTCCCCGACGTCGGCTTCATCAATCGTGCGCCAACGGATGCCGTCCTGACGATACGTGGGCCGCGTCCTACATTATCTCGGCATTCGCATTCCAACCGAACGCAGCGGCCTGTCCGGAGCGCGGGCCGACGAGTGTGCCCCACCTTGCGTGTTCTCGTCGCCAGCGCTCCGGGCGGGTTGATTCAGTCGCTGTCAGCCGACTCGCCCCATAAGGATCGTTCATGGCCACCGACGTATTGCTTCCGCCGCCGAGCGAAGACATCAAGACGGTCAAAATCGTCAAAGTCATGGTCAAAGTCGGCGACACGGTCCAGGCGGGTACGCCGCTGATGGAAATCGAGTCGGGCAAGGCAGCCATGGAAGTGCCCAGCCCGGCGGACGGCAAAGTCTCCGAAGTGCTGGTCGCGGTCGATCAGGAAGTCCCGGTGGGAGCGAAGATCGCCGTCATCGGCAACGGCGAAGCGTCCGGCACTCCCGCGGCGCCGCCGTCGCAACCCAAGCCCGCCTCCGCGGATTCGCAGACGATCGACAACACGATTAAGCAATCCGACGATCCACCTCCTGCCAAGCCGTCTCCCAAACCCGCTCCTGCCGCACCTGCGGCCAGCGCTCCGCCGAAACCGGCCGCCGCTCCGTCGCCGCCGAAGGGCGAAGGGGAAGAAGTGCATGCCGGCCCCGCGACGCGGCGATTGGCCCGGGAATGGGGCGTCGATCTCGGCAACGTTTCGGGCACGGGCGTCAAGGGACGCGTCACGCAGGACGACGTGAAGGGCTTCGTCCGTTCCGTCGCTTCCGGCGGCGGGGCGGCTCCAGCTGCCGCGGCAGGCGGAGTCATCGCGCCGAAACTCCCCGACTTCGAAAAGTGGGGCGCCATCGATTACAAGTCGCTCGACGGCATCCGCGTGGAAACGGCCAAGCACATGTCGCTGTGCTGGCAGACCATCCCGCATGTCACGCAGCACGATAATGCCGACGTGACCGACATCGAAGCCTTCCGCAAGCAGCAGGCGGACAAGGGCGGCAAGCTCACCGTCACCGCATTCGTCCTCAAGGCGGCGTCGATCGTCCTACGGCAATTCCCGCAGTTCAATTCCAGCCTCGATTGGGACAACAAACGGCTTGTCCTCAAGCAGTATTGCCACATCGGCATCGCGGTGGACACGCCGAACGGCCTGGTCGTGCCGGTGCTCCGCGATGTGGACAAGAAGAGCGTCTACGACATCGGCAAGGAAATGACCGAAGTGGCCGAGAAGGCCCGCGACCGCAAGCTGGGCCTGAAGGACATGCAAGGCGGCACGTTCACCATCAGCAATCTTGGCGGCATCGGCGGCACATCGTTCACCCCGATCGTGAACTGGCCCGAAGTCGCCATCCTCGGCCTCTCCCGCTCCAAGATGCAGCCGGTATGGAAGGACGGCCAATTCGTGCCGCGCCTGCAAATGCCGATGTCGCTCAGCTACGACCACCGCGTCATCGACGGCGCCGACGCGGCGCGATTTGTGCGCAGGTTGGCGGAGTTGCTCGAAAACCCCATGGTGATGTTGCTGCACGCGTAATGTTACTC
>JAXMAT010000028.1:0-64468 GCA_046350235.1 Gemmataceae bacterium
GGCGATCACGCTCACGGAGCCGCTCAGGTCTTCACTGCCAACTTGCGAGGAGCGGGGCCTGGAATGCGGGGAGCGGTTACTTCAAGCACCCCGTTCCGATAGGCCGCCTCCACGTTTGCGAGATCGACGTTCGCCGGAAGCGTGATCGTTCGGTGCACGCGGCGACGGATCCGTTCTTTGTCGGCTTCCGCCTTGTGTTCCGCTCGCACCGTGAGCACGTTGCCTTCCATCTCGACCGCGACCTCGGCCGGCTCGAATCCTGGCATTTCGGTCCGGAGAATCACCGCCTTTTCGGCTTCCTCGATTTCCCAGCCCAGGCGGAGATCATCCGGAACAGCGAAACCTTCCATGAACCGGTCGAACAGCGAGTCCACCTCGTTGCGAAGGAGCGCCAGCGGATCGCCCATGCGAGCCTGCGGACGTTCCATTTCACCCATCCGACGCCTCAGAAGGGGGAACATGATCCGCCTCCTTTCTCTCGGATTTCGGCGACGCCCATGGGGTTGAGCGCTTCGCCAAGGTTCATCGCTCGATGGCATTGTCTGGAGATGCAAGGACCGTGCCCTTTGGCATCCGGCCTTCGCTGTTGCCTGCGGATTGCTGCAAGCGATTCGCATGCCGGATTTTGCATCGAAGGTAGTGGTTTCGATGCATCGCACGGCTTCGCGTGTGGACTTTGCCTGTGTCCGCCATTCGCACATCAAAGTGTGCGGATGCGGAGTTGGGTTGGGTGTTTGAAGTGGATTGTCGTACGAAATCCCCAAGCCACGGGCGTCGATTTAGGCGGCTGCCATAAAATAGCAGTCGCTTGATCCTGTTTTCGGAGCCGGAAGATGCTCAATCGCGCGCTCAAGGATGCCGTCGGCCGATTCGTGCAGCGGGTGCAGACGCCCGCTCAGTACTTGGGCGGCGAACTCAATGCGGTCGTCAAAAACCATCGCGACGTCCGCGGCAAGCTCTGCATGTGCTTCCCCGACGCCTACACGCTCGGCATGAGCCATCATGGCTTGCAGGTTCTCTATTCGATCATGAACGCGGACCCGCAATGGGCGTGCGAACGTGCGTTTACGCCGTGGCTCGACTTCGAGGCGGAGCTGCGCCATCGCAACCTGCCGCTCTACAGCCTCGAAACGTTCACGCCCCTCTGCGATTTCGACATCGTCGGCTTCTCGCTGCAATACGAGGTCTGCTACACGAACGTCCTCACGATGCTGGACCTGGGCCGCATTCCGCTGCATGGCGAGAATCGCGATCTGCGGCATCCGCTCGTCATCGCCGGCGGGCCGGGAGCGCAAAACCCGGAGTTGCTCGCTCCCTTCGTCGATCTGTTCGTCATCGGCGACGGCGAGGAAAGCTTGCCGTTGATCATGGAAAAGTGGATCGCCCTGAAAGAGCGGGCGATCCGCGACGGCGATCTCAGCGCTCGCCGGCGAACTGAGATGCTCGCGGAAATCGTCGGCAGCACGACCTGGGCGTATGCTCCGCAATTTTACGTGCCCGAATACAAGGCCGACGGCACGCTCGCTTCGATGAACCGCATCCGCGGCGATGTGCCTCGCGAAATCATGGCCTGCACCATTCAGCAGGATTTCGACGACATCCCTCTGCCGACCAAGCCGGTAGTTCCCTTCGTGCAAACGCCGCACGACCGAATCGCGATCGAGATCATGCGAGGCTGCCCCTGGCAGTGCCGATTCTGCCAATCGACTGTCATCAAGCGGCCCCTGCGGACGCGATCCGTGGAAACGATCGTGCAGGCGGCGCTCGAAAGCTATCGCAGCACGGGACACAACGAGATCTCGCTGCTGAGCCTGAGCACCAGTGATTATCCCGAGTTCGAGAAACTCGTGCAGCGGATGCAGGAGGTCTTCAGCCCCCTTGGCGTCAGCATTTCCCTGCCCAGCTTGCGGATCACGCATCAGCTTCGCTCCGTGCCCAATCTCATGAAGGGCGCCCGCAAGGCCGGGCTCACGCTCGCCCCCGAAGTGGCCCGCGACGACATGCGGGTGCAGATCCGCAAGCCGGTGAAGAACGACGACCTGATCGAAGGTTGCCGGGAGGCGTTCAAGAACGGTTGGCAACGCGTCAAGCTCTACTACCTCATCGGTCTGCCGGGCGAACGCCAAGTCGATCTCGACGGCATTGTGGCCATGGCCGAGATGATCTCGCGCGTCGGCAAGGAGGTGAAGGGACGGTTCATGGACGTGACCGCGTCCGTGTCGAACTTCATCCCGAAGCCGCACACGCCGTATCAATGGAACGGCATGCAGACGCCGGAATATCTGCGATGGGCGGGCGACTATCTCCGCAAAAAGTCGGCCCGCTTCCGAGCCGTCAAGATTAAGCAGCACGATATCGAGATCAGCATGCTCGAAGGCGTGCTTACCCGAGGCGACCGCCGCGTGGCCCCCGCGCTGGAGGAAGCCTGGCGTCGCGGATCCCGTTTGGATGGTTGCGCCGAATCGCTTGCCGGAACTGTGGAAGCAGACGTTCGCCGACCTCGGCATCGACACCGCTTGGTACTCGCAACGCAACCGTCCCATTGACGAAGTGCTCCCCTGGGATCACGTCAACGTGAAGAAGGGGCGCGAATACCTCGAGAAGGAACAGAAACGCAGCCTCGTGCAGCTTGAGGTAATGGCCAACGCGACGTGAGGTTCCGCCATCGCGAGGGGATTTTGCACGCTGTGCAAACAAGTGCAGACGCTCACCCTTGCGAACGGTTTCGTCCGACTTGGGACATTCCACCCGACAGTTGCTCGCGCAGCTTGCTCAATCACTTGCGCTGGCGGTCGTAGAGCCAAGTCAGTTCGGCGAGGCGGTCGAGCGTGCCGTGGTGGAGCTGATGCGGTTCGCAACGCCAGGCCCAGTTGCCAAGGGCTTTGCCGGGGAAATTCATGCGGGATTCGCTGCCCAGGTTGAGCACATCTTGCAGCGGCACGACGGCGACGTTCGCTACCGATTCCCATGCCAGGCGAATCAGATCCCAGGAAATGTCTTCGCCGCCGCGGGCCAAATAGCGGCGGACGAAATCCTTCTCATGGCCGGGGGCCGCCCCGTACCAGCCGCGAGTGGTGTCGTTATCGTGCGTTCCGGTATAGACGACGGTGCGGTGCTCGTAGTTGTGGGGCAAATACATGTGGTGCGGGTCGCCGCCGAACGCGAAATGCAGCACCTTCATGCCGGGCAGATCGAACTGCTTTCGCAGAGCATCGACCTCGGGAGTGATCAACCCCAGGTCTTCCGCGATGATCGGTAAGCCGCGCAACGTTTCGCCGACCCTCTTGAGGAAATCCGCTCCTGGCGCCTTCACCCATTTGCCGGTTTTCGCCGTCGGGCTGTTGGCGGGCACTTCCCAATAGGATTCGAATCCGCGGAAATGATCGAGGCGAACGACGTCCACCAACTCGAACGACGCCTTGAGCCGGGCGATCCACCAGGCGTAGCCGGTCTTCGCCATGGCGTCCCAATCGTAGAGCGGGTTGCCCCACAGCTGGCCGTCGGCGTTGAAGTAGTCCGGCGGCACCCCGGCGACGACTGTCGGCTGGCGTTCGGCATTGAGCTTGAAGAGCTGCGGATTCGCCCACACATCGGACGAATCGCCGGACACGAAGATCGGCAAATCGCCGATGATGCGGATGTTTCGCTTCCGGGCGTAGTCGCGCAGCCAGCCCCACTGGCGATAGAAGAGGAACTGGCGAAACGCGTGCAGGCCGACGCTTGCTTCCAACTCGCGTCTGGCGGTTTCCAGGGCTTTCGGCTCGCGCAGCCTCAGTTCCTTCGGCCATTCCAGCCAGCCCGCGCCGCCACGTGCATCCTTGATCGCCATGAAGAGGGCGTAGTCGTCGAGCCACACGGCTTCGCGTTTGCGAAACGCATCGAACTCGCTGACGAGATGCTTGCCGCGCCCCTTGCGGAAATGGTCCCACGCTTTCGCAAGCAACTGATTCTTGAACGGAAGGACCCGGTCGTAATCGACCTTCGGCCCCGAGGGGAACGACACCGAAAAGTCCGCTTCGTCCACCAGTCCGTCGTCGCGAAGACCGAGAGGGCTGACGAGAATCGGATTTCCCGCGAATGCGGAATACGCTTGATACGGTGAATTGCCGAACCCGGTGGGCCCGAGCGGCAGGATTTGCCACCATGTGATTTTCGCCCGGTCGAGCGTATCCATCCAGGCGTAGGCGCCTGGCCCCAAGTCGCCGATGCCGAAGGCGCCGGGCAGCGAAGTGGGATGCAGCAAAACACCTGCGGAACGTATGGAAAGCGGATCGTTGCTCGCGGACATGCAAATGCTCCGAATGGGCGGTCGCCATTAGCTTATGGCGCTGTGCCAAGTCAGAGCCCGAACGCAAGCGAGGGCTTTCGGAGTCGCACGAAGCCGTTCAACTCATCATGAAAGATCCGCGGGAAACCCTCGCCAGCGCTCGGGATTCGGGGGCTTTTCATCCTTGATTGACGTCAGGCGGCCAGTGGTTGACGTTGGGCCAAGAAACCGTCACAGGTTTCCCCTTCGCGTCCCGCGTCGCGGAACTCCTGATCGATGGCGTCGAACTCCTCCATCTCGGACATACCGGCGTCTCGCTCCGCCATTTGCGGCCCAAACTCATCGATTTGAGGGCGAAGGCCCTGCATGATTGCTTCGTTGCGTTCTTCGCGAGTCTGCTCAGCCATTGCGGAAGTCTTGAGAGTAGAACTTGCTCGACTCCTATGCTGTGTATCAGAATGGGTCCTCATTGGAGCCGAACCGACCGTAGGTTCCCACCCAAATAACAGCCGCAAGCCTCGTTAGCGTGTTCAACGGAGGTTTTCGCTTTCCTTTCGGGCGAAGCGCGGTAGTCTGGACCTTGTTCCTCTCGCCCGCTGGGGTCGCATCATGTCCACGGAAGCCGCCGATACGATTCGCATCGAACGTCATGGCGAAATCGCCGTCGTCGTCCCCTCGCCCGAAGTCGAAGAGATGCATGAGACGGCCATCGAGTCGGCTGCCCGCATCGTCATTCGGGCACTCCGCGAAGATCCGCCGGCAGGCATCGTCGTCGATCTCAGTCAAGTGCCGTTTTTCGGTTCCGTGTTCGTGTCGTTCCTCCTCCGTTGCCATTCGCTCGCCAAACGGACGGGCAGCGAGATCGTGCTTGCCGGCCCTTCGAAGAATGCACGCGAGTTGCTGCAGTTGCTCGATCTGGAAACCCTTTGGGCCATTTACGACACGCGACAAGAAGCGATTGATTCGCTCGTGGGGGATTGATTCCTCATGACGTTGGCGGTTCTCGTTTCGGGCGGGCTCGACAGCGCGATTCTAGTTGGCGATGCCGTGCGCCGCGGCGAATCCGTGCAGCCCATCCTCATCCGCTGCGGCCACTATTGGGAAACAACGGAAGCCGATTACCTGCGACGCTTCCTCGCATCCATCGCCAGGCCGAATTTGCTTCCGCTCGTCGAATTTGAGCAGCCGGTCCGCGACTTGTACGGCAGCCACTGGAGCGTCACCGGCATCGGGGTCCCCTCAGCAAATGACCCCGACGAGGCGGTCTTTCTCCCTGGCCGCAACGTGTTGCTGCTTTCCAAGTCGCTGTTATGGTGCCATCTGCATCAAGTGGATCGGCTCGCTCTCGGTTCGCTCGCCACCAATCCCTTTCCGGATGCCACGCCTGAGTTTTTCCTCGCGCTGGAAGGCATCGTCAACGCAGCCGTAGCGGGTCGTGCGCGAATCGTGCTGCCGTTTGCCGGCATGAAAAAGCGTGAAGTGATGCGCCTCGGCGTCGGTATGCCGTTGGAATACACATTTTCCTGCATCCGCCCCGAACGAAGTCTTCACTGCGGTCAATGCAACAAATGTCAGGAGCGCAAAATCGCTTTCGCCGATGCGGAAATGTCCGATCCGACGCAATACGCTTGAAGTTCGACGTGGTCGGCTGAAAAAAGACATTGACATCTCATTTCGGGCAGGTAGACTCCTAAAATCGGACATGTTGATCCGATTTAAGCGATTTCGACACACCCCACCCCTCGCTTTTCGGGAGTTCTCATGAAGTTGCGTACCCGCCTTTTGTTTGCTTCGCTGTTCGTTGCGGTCGCTGCCGTCGCTTGCGTTCCGTGGTTGTCGGCTGCGGATGACGCGCCGAAGGTGGCGCCGGCGGATCTGGAGCGAACGCGAGCGATCAGTGAAGTTCGTCGATGAGTTGAACAAGGCATATGTCGTCAACATCACCGGCACCTACGTCCGGGCTCAAGAAGTGACTCCGGCCGCCCGTATTGCCCGCAAGGTGTTCGATCACATGGAGTCGAAAAAGATGATCCAATCGGGCCGCCTCATCGACGTGAGCGGGAACCCGATCGGCGAGAACAACGTCGCCAAATCGAATTTCGAAAAAGGGCTGCTGCACGCATCAAGGGAGGCCTACGTCGACGAAGTCGGCACGACGGCCGAAGGCAAACTATTCTCCGCGCGGCCACGATTGTTCCTTGCGTCATGAAGGAATGCACCAACTGCCACGCGGGCGTGAAAGTTGGCGATGTGATGGGAGCGTTGGTCTACGAAGTGCCAATCATCAAGTAATGTTCGAGGATATGCAGGTCGTTGCGGCACGGTCTCCGACCGTGCCGCACGCGTTTCCAGCCGATGCCCGCCTCGTTACTCTGCAACGAAACTGGTCACATCGACGCCAATACGGCGTGAAGCGACGGGACGTGGTTGCTCCTTGCGGCATTCGCGCGTCCAGAGTTCGAGGTGCTTTTCCATAATCTCGCGACCTCGGGCGGCTCGTTCGGCGTGGTCCATGCGAGTCGCCGCCTCCGCGAACTCCTCGGCGTCGCGGTCGAACTGCGGTTGCAGCATTTCCACGATGTGGGAGAGCCGCCCGTCGCCAAATCGTCGGCGAGCCGGGCGAGGCAGATCGCCTTCGACCCACATCCCCGGGAGGTTTGCATCCACGAAGAGCGGGAAATAGAGCGGAATACGACTTGGGTCGGGGCAGTGCCAAAAGATCGCGGGCTTGTCGGAATCGAGTGCGAAGACGCCGGATCCGAACCAGGTGCTGCCTGGCGATAGGATGGGCTCGCAAGCTTCGAAGTGTTCCGCCAGCAGTTGCCGCATGCACCAGGGATCGATCGCTCGCTCCTGCATGGCAAGCGCCATGGTCGCTTTGCTCCAACGCCGCATCGGTTCATGGCCGACTCGCTGGCAGAGCGATCCGCAAAAATCGATCTTGCTGCCGTCGTCGCGATGCCAATCCTGTTCGAGAATCATGTCTGCCAAGCCCGGCGCGAGGCGACGCCAATCTTGTCGAATGAGTGCGGTATCGGATACAGCTCGGGTCGCTAGGCATTCTTGCAACGCCCAGTGTTTTCCCGCCGCTTCCAAGACCAAAGCCTCGCGCGAATCGGCGATCAGAAAGATCGTGTCGTCGCCGCTAGGTCCGTTGAATTGTCCATGCGTTTCGATCGATTCCGTAAGAAACTCGATCGCTTGTTGTGCGGATTTCGTCCGCTGCAGAGCAAGTCGAACCAGGTCGGGCCCGGAAAAACCAAGCGTAGGGTCCGCGAACCGGCTGCTCCAGCGTGAAACGCCGATTGCCAGATTCGCATCGTTGCAACCGTAAGTCAGGCCCCACTGGCCGGCGAACCGGCATCCCAGCACGCCATGCGACTGACGGCCGGCAAGCGGCAAGGACAAGCCGCGAAGAGCAATCGAATCTTCCTCCGAATGGTACGAAGGGTCGAGGCGGCACACATCGAGAAGCGCCGGATCGATTCCGAAATCGATGCGGCCAAGAAGGGTTTGCTGCTGAATAGTCGCGGAACCAAGCGCGACGACCATGTCGGTTTTCATGGTGACGCCTCCGATAGATGCGGGGAGAAGCAGCGCCCCGCGGTGATGGGAGAGGGAATCGGGATAACACCTATTGGACCACAGGCCATCCTGAATCACAAGAAGCAGAAAATCATTTCTGTCGAAATAATTTGTCGATTCGTGAAAGTTTTCCCAGACGGCAAATATCGCCATCTTCACCTATTCCATTCGACAATGAGTTTGCACGGAGCCGGTTCGCCCATGCGGGAATAGCATTTCCTGAACGGATGTCGTTCCTCATGGAGAATCCCATGCGATCGAGCTGTTTCGTATTCGCGGCGTTTCTGAGCCTTGGGCTTTGCCGAGCACCGGCACAGGATCCGGAACGCGTCGATCCGGACTTCGCAAAAAAGATTGGCGCGCTTCTCGCTCAAGAAGCGGCCAAGCTCAAGGATCTGCCGCTCGCAATCACCGCGGATCCCGACAAGAGCATGGCGCTCAAAGCAGGTGAACGAGCCGGGCTGATCATGCCTGATGCCAAGCTTACGATCGACTTGCTGAAGAAAGCCGACACGAATGTTGTTCCGATTGGTCAGTTCTTCCTTCACGGCGTGACGCTGATGGTGGGAGACAAATCGCTGCCGGCCGAGAAGCTGCGGATGTTCGACACGGAGCAGAAAAAATCGATCTCGCTACTGCAACTCGGCGTCGCGCGAATCGGCGGTCGGTTGGTTCTGGTCGTGTATGCTGGTGAGAAAGTTCCCGCGATCGTCACGACCCTATTCGATGTCGAGGATGCCAAGGATTTGCCGCTGGAGTTGGATGTTCGACGCAGCGGCGAAAGTCATGGCGTCGTCGTGTTGACGGTACTTGGGAAATATCGTGGCACGTTCGGCATCGCACCCTTGGAATGAGGCCATGGATCAATTTTGGTGGATTTTCGTCGCGGTTGTCGGAGCGGTCGGTCTCGCATGGGCGCTGGGTCGAGGAGCGAAGACATTCGGCCGAGAGATGCGGCAAGAGCGGGCGCGCGAGTTGTTCAAGCTCCAGCGGGAGCGGCTCGAAGCTCGTTTTCTTCAGGCTGCCTCCGCCACCGGGAAGCCCCGCGGGTTGCGATGGAAAGATTGCCAGTGGGAGAATGAAGTCGAGTTCGTCCGCGACCGCGAGACGGACGAAGTCGCGGCCTTGGTGGGGGTCACGATTCAGTTCGAAGCGATCGAAGGAGGCGATATGGAAGGCGTTGCCGCCGTGAGCAACCTTCGCCACGCTTCGGCTGTGTTCGCCTTTCAGCACGACCATTGGATTACCGCGGGGAAAGCTCTCTTCAATATGTTTCCCGCCGAAGCGGTGGAAAAACTCGACAGCCAATACGAGCGCCTAGCGACGTAGCGAGGGCGTATCGTTTGGATGGTGATAGAATGGTGCGGCGCGAACTGACTTCATCTCCACGGAGTTCGCATGTCCCATCCGTTGCGAATCGTTCTTGCGAAAGTCGGACTTGATGGGCACGATCGCGGCATCAAGGTCGTCGCTCGGGCATTGCGCGATGCGGGAATGCATGTCATCTACCCCGGTTTGTGGCTTACGCCGGAAGCCGTCGTCCGAACTGTCGCCGACGAAGATGCCGACTGGCTTGGTCTGAGCCTCCTCTCCGGAGCTCACATGACGCTGGTTCCCCGCGTGTTGCAGCTTCTTCGCGAAGCGGGGCTCGGTCGCGTAGGCGTGCTGGTCGGCGGCATCATTCCCGAAGCGGACATTTCGAAGTTACTGGAATGGGGCGTCGCCAAGGTGTTCGGCCCCGGGACTTCCCTTGACGAGATCGTCGCTTTCTGGCAAGGAGCCGCGCCAGGTCGCTCATGGGTGACGATTTGATCGTCCGATTTCGCAGACAATGGGATCGAGCGGCCTTGGCTCGCTTGCGACGCTGGTCGCTCGCGATGACTCGTTTCCTGAACTAGATGCGATGCTTGCCTGAACTGGTCCGCAAAACCACGCGTCGTGGCCGTCACTGGAAGTGGGGGAGTCGGCAAAGCTCGCTTGTGGGCCGACTCCATCGAAACTACGCCGACGACAAAACGGCGTCGCCGTCTTGGCATGTGATCCGCAAAGCCCGCTCTCGGGCGCGCTTGCTCGGCGATCGATAATGCATGGGGAGTTCGCTGGACGATGGTCTTTACATCCGCAGCCTCGCCCTTTGCGGGCGTGGAGCGATCGCCGATCATCTGCCGCGGTTGCTTCGTCTGCTCGCCCACTATGGTTTCGACGTGGTTCTGATCGAGACCGTCGGCGCTTTCGGCCAAGGCGTGATGCTGGTGGTGCAGCGACCGCTGGATATCGTGGCGTTGCTTGTCCAACCCGGAGGTTGGCGACGGCGCCGTAGTGGAAAAAGCCGGCATTCTCGAAATCGCGGATGTGGTCGTCATCAACAAAGCGATCTGGCTGAGCGGACAAAACCGCGGCCCAGGTGCGTGGCATGCTTGACTTGGCCCATGCCTCTCCGGTCGCCGTACTTCGAGCGAGCGCAAAAACCGGGGAAGGGATCGCGGAACTCTGGCGGCATTTGCGATCGCTGAAGCCGAAGTCGGCAGCGGGAAACTTTGAAGCTTCAGTTCTCTTCGACCGTGTTGCCGAAGAGGCGGGCCGACGAGCTATGCATTCGTGGTCCGCAGGCGATGCGGCGATACGCGAGATTTCGAGCGACTGGCAGGCGGGGCGGCTGTCCGAATCCCATGCCGTGGACGCCGTCCTGCGACGCATCGCCGATCGTGTTTAGCCGCGTCCGCTTGTCTGGTTGTTCGGAAGTCTCTTGCGGCGTCGGGGAATGCTCAATAGAGTTGCCGCTGGTTCTGAACGCACGTCCTACTTCGAGAAGCGGATGCTGACTCCATGAAGCGAGCGATTGCGGTTCTGTCGTTGCTGGTTCTGCCGAGCCTTGGATTCGCCCAAACCGTTTCGGCAGAAGCTTAAGAGAAAATTTTATCGACAACCTCAAGATCGAATTCGGAAGAAGGGCGATCCCCAGAAGGTCCTCGAGTATGACCTCAAGGGGACTCCTTATTACGCTCATTGCTAACGCCGGCGGAGAAAGTTCGTGAACTATCTCAACCGCGACAAGGCGAATGGCGTGAACGCTCAAAAAGTGAACGAATGAATATTAACGCGCCTGACTCATCTGTCTAAAACGTTGTCGTGCTCTCCTGGAATGCACTATCAGTCTCGATGCTTCGCCGGCGGTCATCGGGAATTACTATCGCATGTTCGATGCGGATGCGAAGAAATTTGCCGAGTTCCCCGTCGCTAGTGGTTTACGAATCAATCCCGCGAGCCGGGCGATCAATCGCTTCCGGCTCGCCCGTTGCACGGCCCCTTCACGCAGGTTCTTCATCTTTTCCACACATATTCGTCCGGCTTCGCCCTGTTATCAGTTCTTTGCCCAACTTCACCTCGACCCACGGATTCGCCCCTCATCGCCCACGTCGGATATCAGGTTGAATCCCCGCACGAATATCTCTTCGAGGAGTCGTCGCGAATCGTCATCGCTTGCCTGCCGCCATTGGGGCGGCTTTGGCTGTGGCCTCGGGATCGGGGTGATGCGGGTTGAAGCGCAGGATCTGAAAGGCGACATCAAGATCGATGGGTCGAGCACCGTCTATCCGACTACAAAAGCGGTCGCCACCAACTTCAAGAAGCTGCATCCCGGCGTCAAGACATCTCGATCGCATCCCGGGGACGGCGGCGGGTTCAAGAACGCGGCGGGCGAAACCGACATCTCCGATGCCTCCTGCAAAATCAAGGATGCGAAGAGAACTGCAAGAAAAACAAGATTGATTTCACTGAGCTTCACATTGCCTGGGATGAGTTCTGCCGTCGTCGCCGCCGAAGCGGGAAAAACACTTGGGCGATGAAGATGACGATGGAGCACCAAGAAAAATTTGGCATCCTGACAGCGTAGTTGAAGAAGTGGAGCGATGTCGATGCGTCGTGGCCGGTTGAGGCGATGTATTCACCTTTGCCGGGTCCATAGCGGAACTTTGACTATTTCACGGAAGCGGTCAACGGCAAAGCAGAAAGTTACTCAGTATGACTATACGCCAGCGGATGACAAATACGCTGGTTCAGGGCGGGCATGCTGGAACAAATACTCCTCGGTTACTTCGGGCTTGCCTATTACGAGGGCCAGCGTAAAGACAAACTTTACGGCAGTTGCTTTGGCGGCAAAGGACGGGAAGTTCGTTGAACTGAACAATGAATCCGTGCCGCTGAACGTATCTGATCAGCCGTCCGCTCTACATCTACGTGGATAACCTTCGCTTCGCAGGCTGGAAATCCGAGAATTCGTTTGTGTACTATCTGCGATGAGCGGACTCAGTAACTTCGACTAAGTATGTTCCTATTGCCGCATTGCAGGCGAATAAGACGAAGCGAGCATTTGAGGAGTCGGTAAAGGCTGCGTCGAACAGGCCGCAGATCGAAGGATTGTACACCAGGGAGAAGGGCCAAACTCTTCTCCTTTATTTTCTCGGATGAGGAACGCCTTCGTGTCCACCGCCGTTGGCAACGCCGCCGTATCCATGCCCTCGCGGTTGTCTGCAAGAGCCGCAGCCGGCAGGCGTTTTGGGAGGGCGTCATCGAGTGGACGCCTTCGGCTGCGGATTGCTTTCGATCGTCATCACGGTGCTGATCGCGTTCATCGTGCTGAAGGGTTCGTTCGACTTTTTCTTCTACCAGGATGGGCGGGCGCTTTCGGGCGGCGAAGCGTGGGCTCGCTTCGTCGAATTTTTCACCGGCACGGAATGGACGGCTGGATTCTCGGGCGCCCAATATGGGATCCTTCCGCTGCTTCTGGGTACGATCTGCGTCGCGCTCATCGCGGCCGCGGTGGCTTTGCCGATCGGCCTGACCACGGCGATCTACCTCAGCGAATACGCCAGCCCGCGAGTGCGAGCGATCGCGAAGCCGACCTTGGAGTTGCTGGCAGGCATACCAACTGTGGTCTACGGCTTTTTCGCGGTCGCATTTCTGACGCCGCATGTGCTTGTGCCGCTGTTCGGCTACTTCGGAATCGAGATCGGCAACCCGTACAACCAGCTGGCGGGCGGCATCGTCGTCGGCATCATGATCATCCCCATGGTCGCATCGCTGAGCGAAGACGCGATCCGATCGGTACCCCGATCCCTGCGTGACGGAGCGATCGCTCTGGGAGCCACGAAGTTCGAAACCAGCCTCAAGGTGACGGTTCCCGCCGCGCTCTCGGGCATCACGGCATCCTTCATCCTCGCCATCTCCCGTGCGATCGGGGAGACGATGGCGGTCAGCCTTGCCTGCGGCGACACAGCTCGCTTCACGTTTAACCCGCTCGAAGGTTTTGCCACGATGACGAGCTTCATCGTCCGCATCGCCAAAGGGGACGTGCGAGTGGGATCGACCGATTACAACAGTTTGTTCGCTGTCGCCGCGGTGCTCTTCTTTATGACGCTGGGCATGAATGTGATCGCACAGAAAGTGCTGAAGCGATATCGGATGGTGTACCAATGACGCCAACCCAGGATACGCACTCGGTCCTTCGATCATCGCTGCCGACTTGGCGCTATGCGATCGGCCCCGGCATCCTTTGGGGCCTGGCGTTCTCCATCGTCCTATCGCTTTCGCTGATCGCGGCGTTTGCTTTCGTCAACATGTTTCGCGGCCACACAGTGACCGCGCGGGGCTTCGTGTTTGCCGCCGCAGCCCTGAATGCAGTGCTGTTCCCGATCGGCTTATTGGTCGGCATGATGCGATATTCGCGTGCTTTCGCCGACAAAGCGTTCGTCGGGCTTGGCATGTTCGCCACCTTCTTCGGGCTGGCGATGCTGGTGGTGTTCTTCAGTCAAATGGCATGGGATTCGAGCCAGTATTTCCGCCACACGCCTGAGATGATCCGGAAGCACAACGAAGAACTCAAAGGCCGCGTGGCCGAGCAGGAGAAGATCATCGCCGCCGAAATGGCGAAGGTGAAAGCGGAGATGGACCAGGAAATGAAGAATGCGGCCGACGACAAAGAACGGGCCGAAGTGAAGGAGCTGTTTGAGAAAGAGATCATTCCAGGGAAGTTGACCGATCTCAATAAGAACGCTGAGGAGTACATTCAAGCTCGCGATTTGGGCCTACGCGAAGAAGTCAGCGGATTGCGGATCTTTTGGTACTTCCTCACGAACGGCCCGAGCAACGTGCCGCAGGACGCCGGTATCTTTCCCGCACTGATCGGCAGCCTTTACATCGGCCTGATCACGATTCTTCTCGCGGTTCCCATCGGCATCGGCGCCGCGATTTACCTTGAGGAATACAAATCGAAATCGGCGTTCGGAAAACGGATCGGCGGAATCATTCAGATCAACATCAACAACCTCGCCGGCGTGCCGTCGGTCGTATACGGCATCCTCGGCGGTTGGGCGATCGTTCGCATGATGGTGTCGCTGCAACAGTATGTGCCATGGGATGTCGCCCCGCGCAACCTGCTTGGCGGCGCCATGACGCTCGCCTTGCTGACGCTGCCGGTCGTGATCGTCGCCACCCAGGAAGCGATTCGCGCGGTCCCTGATTCGATTCGCCACGGGGCGTATGCCGTCGGTGCGACGCAGTGGCAGACGATCTGGCACCAGGTGTTGCCGCTCGCATGGCCCGGCATTCTCACCGGCACCATCCTGTCGCTCTCGCGCGCCATCGGCGAAGCGGCCCCGCTGGTGCTCTTCGGAGCCAACCTCTTCGTCGATCAGACGCCCGGTCTCTTCTCGCGGTTTACCGTGATGCCGATGCAGATTTTCGGATGGGCGGATCGTCCTGCGGAAATCGTCAACGGGCAGACCGTCGAAGTATGGCAGCACAACGCCGCGCTGGCGAGTTTGGTGCTCCTCGTGATGTTGCTCGGTCTCAACGCCATCGCCATCTGGATGCGCAATCGGGCTCAGCAGCGACTAAAGTGGTAAGGAGCCGCGCACGCAGGAAGCGGATTTCGCGGCGAGTCTCGCCGAACCGCTTACTGCGTGCGCGGCACCTTATTTGCCAAGTCATCCAGCACGAATTGCGACCAAGTCTCGAAGCTGCCGTAATCCGCGAGCAGTTCGTCAAGCGGGGCGAAACCGGCGTTCATCAAGTCCACCTCACGGCGTTCCGCCTTCGGCTCCTCCAAGTCGAACACATGCACGACGCCCAGATGCACCTGGCCGACGGGGAGCGTGTCGTCGTTGATGAGGCCTATGCACGCTTCGGTCCAGCGGGCGTCGATGCGGACTTCCTCGGCCAACTCGCGCAGCAGTCCCTGCCGATACGGGTCGCCGCTCGCGCGGTCGGAAGGATTGATGTGGCCGCCGATGCCGATGGATCGGAGCGCGTGCAGTCGCGTTTCGCCGGCGCCTTTGCCGCGACGGTAGTGGAAGACCTGGTTGCCGTGCCGCAGGACGACGTAGGGGATGATCTGCTTGAACGACGGGTCCAACTCCATCGCCGAGCGCGGGTGGAATTCGAGCACCTTCGGATCGAGCAATCGCGGCAGATAGCGAGCGACATCGCGCTCCAAACCGTGAAACACGCCGATTTCGTGCAGGAGCGCGGTCGGCACGACGAGGACTTGTTCTTCCGCCATCGAGATCACCTGCGCAGGAATTGGCGATTGCCTTCGATGAACATCGGAACCATCTGCAGCGGATCGCGGACGCCGATGATCGACGTGGCCGCCATCGCCCGGCGCTGACGCTCTGTTTCCGGCACCGAGGGTGGGGGGCTAATGAACTTGAATGCCAGCACGATCAGGATCATGCCGATGAGAAGGTTGCGGGCTAGCTTGAGCGTCTCGCCGCTGGACCGCCGCTGAAAGACGCCGTCGAGTTCCTGTTGGTTGCCATGCTCCGCCGCGGATTGCAGGGCGAGCTCGTAGGAGCCGGGCGGGTAATCCGCGGCCTGGTCTTCGGTGCGATAATCCGCGATTTCCTCGGACTGAAAGCCGGAACCGACGACGACGTCGAAGTTGAGCGCATTGCTGAAGGCGAAGGTCGCGGGCCAAATGTGCGAGCGAAACGGATCAGGGAGGAGCGTCCAGAGGGCGCGGATAAGTCCATTGTCGGGCGAGGTGCGTTCGAAGTGGAGCTTGCCGCTATCGACGAGGATTTGCACGCCGCCGAGCAGGGCGGGGCTTTCGGAGTTGTCGATGGTGCGTTCGACCTTTTCCGGGTCTTCACCCTCTTGCAACGCATTCGCCTTCACTCGCCGCAACACGGCCTGCACCTGGGCGATGGTGCGGTAGGGCGGATGATCGACGGTCATGTCGATCGTCGGCAGCGGGTTTTGAGAAAGCAGCGAGCGGTCGAACGGATGCTGATCGGCGAAGACGAATGGATCCGCAAGAAGCGATTCGTAGTCGCGTTTCGGCACGACGAAAAAGCGAAACGCCATCGCAGGCCAACCGGTTGCCCCCGGTTCCAAATCCGCCACCTGCACGATTGCGACGAGTCGCCCGGTCATTGGCTGCGCAAAGACCGCGAGGGGACACGCCAAGCCCGGCCGACGCACGCCGAACCCTCGGATGAGGCGTTCCGCTTCGACAAGCCACTCGTCGGCGAAGTGCGGAGAACGTGCGATCAACTGCGGCGATTGCTCATGCTCGCGGCGAAACAGCGCCTGGGCGACGGCAAACGGCGGCATCGAAACGGACCATCAATGGCGGGAGTCGTCAACGTCCGCTATCTTAGCGAACATCCCACTCGCTGCCCCGATTGCGTATCCATCAAGCCATGCCTGCCCTGCTCGAACCGCCGTCGCGCGAGAAAACTTCGCCTTCTCAGACTTCCCAATGGGGTCGATGGTGGCTGGCGGGTATGGTCGCGCTGGGCCTGACGATTGTCGCCCACGGATGTCATGGCGACGAGGACCATGAACTGTTCGCCCGTTTCACGCGATGGATCAGCTGGATTTTCGCGGAGCAGGGTTAGCCGCCACGAGCAGCGGAGCGCGGACTGCTTGCCATGCGATTGCGTGGCGTTCAGCCCGCGCTCCGCTGCGCGTCGCGGCTAACCATTTTGCACGAGTGCCGGGCGAGGCGGCGCTGCCGAAAGTGAACATTTCAGGCGATTTCGTCGGAAAAATTGCTTCGCCCGGAAAAATATCCCATGTTTGGGCAACTACACCGGTCCTCGGTCTGCGCCCCGTTCCCCACGTTCGCAGGCCCGACGACGGATTCGTCCCGGAAACTCCTCTTCCCCTCAGGAGCGGCATCATGCGAGTTGCGGTTATCGGCGCGGGCGCGGCAGGCATCACGGCGGCGTACGAATTGGCCAAGGGCGGAGCCGACGTCGACGTCTACGAAGCCGGCGATGCCGTCGGCGGATTGGCTCGCACGATCGACCTCTGGGGCCAAAAAGTCGATCTCGGACCCCACCGCTTCTTCTCCAACGATCTCCGCGTCAACAAGCTTTGGCTCGAAGTCGTCGGCCAAGACTACGACATGGTGGATCGGCTCACCCGCATCTACTACAAGAAACGTTTCTTCGATTACCCGCTGAAGCCGGCCAACGCCCTGTGGAACATGGGCATCTTCAAGGCCGTCAGCTGCGTGATGAGCTACTTCAAAGAGAAGATCAAGCCTTCGTTCAAGGAAGGGCAGAACGAAACTTTCGAATCCTGGGTCGTCGGTCGCTTCGGCCGGCAGCTCTTCGACATGTTCTTCAAGTCCTATAGCGAAAAACTCTGGGGCATCAAGTGCGACGAACTCGATGCCGACTTCGCCGCCCAACGCATCAAGAAGTTCTCGCTCGGCGAAGCGATCAAGTCCGCTCTGGGTTTCGGCAAAAGCAAACACAAAACGCTCGTCGATCAGTTCGCCTTCCCGCTCGAAGGGACCGGCGTCGTTTACGAACGCATGGCGAAGAAGGTCGAGGAACTCGGCGGCAACGTCTACCTCAACACGCCCGTCCGCCGCATCCTGCATGAAAACAAGAAAGTCTACGGCCTCGAACTCACGACCGGCGAAACGCGAAAGTACGACCACGTCGTTTCGACGATGCCGTTCACGTTGCTCGTGAAGGGCCTCGGCGATCTGCCGGTGGACATCGAATACGCGGTCGATCAGCTGAAATTCCGCAACACGATCCTCGTGTACCTCAATGTCGGCGGCAAAGATCTGTTCAAGGATCAATGGCTCTACATCCACTCGCCCGACCTCGGCACGGGCCGCGTCACGAACTTCTGCAACTGGGTGCCTCAGATCAACGGCGACTCGCCGAACACGATCCTGGCTCTCGAATACTGGTGCTACGACGAAGACGCGATGTGGAAGGCGAAGGACGAGGACCTAATCGCCCAAGCGACCAAGGAAATGCGTTCGACCGGCCTCATCGGCGAAGCCCCCGTGCTCGACGGCAAGGTATGGCGCATCAAGCGTTGCTACCCGGTCTATGGCCGCGGCTACAAGCAATTCCTCGAACCGGTGGTCGAACATCTGAAGCAATACGAAGGCATCACGCCAATCGGCCGCTATGGTTCGTTCAAGTACAACAATCAGGATCACAGCATCCTGATGGGCCTGCTGGTGGCCGAGAATCTGTTGCACGGAACCAAGCACGACCTCTGGCAGGTGAATACGGATTACAGCACCTACCAGGAATCCGCGACGATCACGAAGACAGGCCTCGTCCGCCAAGGCGAAACGGAGCCGATGGTCCTGCCCCGCACGACGACGATCCCATTGCGGGAACGGACGGAGAAGGAAGAACCAGTCCACGCGTAATCGGCGAAGTCCATTTGCGAGTGATTTCGATGTCTCGGTTCTCGATAGGGAGCCGAGACTTTTGCGTTGGTGCTGCTTTTCGTGGGTAGGGGACGCTCTTCGCGGCATTCCCTGCATCGCGTGAAGAAGTTGTCCAAGGAACGAATGCGTTTGCCGTCCTCACAGCGTGAGCGAGAGCAAATCCCAGCCGATGGTCATGATGGCGGAATCCACTAGGGCGTGGCTGATCCATGACGGCAGGAGCGAACCGCTACGGTCATAGATCCACGCCCATACCGCACCGCCAAAGGCGACTCCGATCGAAAACGGCATGGCGAGCGTCCAAAAGCGGTCAGGGAAATAGACGCCGAGCACGACGATGTGATGCAGCATGAAACCGAGCGAAGAGAGTGCGATGGCAAGGCCCGGCGTTCCACGGTCGCGGAGTTCGCGGAAGACGAACCAGCGCCAATAGTACTCCTCCAGCAGCGAATGCACGGAGGAAAGAAACAGAGCGAATGCGATGAAGGCCGGAAACGAGCCGATGCCGAATCCTTCGACTTTTTCACGCACCCGCTGGGGCGTGTCGCCGAGCCAGGGACTTTGCTTGAGCCAGGCGAAGTAGAGGACCGCCATCGCAGACGAAGTCGCCAGCGCGAAGCTGAGGGCCGCGCCCCATCCCCTGCGAGTCATCTTGGGAAATCCGAAACGTGAGGGGCGAGTCAGCGCGACAAATAGGGTCGGAAAGCCGAACTGGATCGTTTTCCCGATCGCATACGCGACGCTTTGAGCAGGCCCCGGTACGCCTCCCTGATGGCCGAGCGCAACGAAATAGAACCACGTCATTGCGGCAGGGAAGACCATCGCAAAGGCGAGCGCGGCGAAGGCCGGGCGCTGTCGTGAATCGGAAACGCTTACCATCGTTCGTTTTCGTCCCAGTGGTCTCGCATCCACCTTCTCTCGGCGCCTTCGCGTTGCATTTCTTGCCAACTCTGCACCGCGAACATGCCGAAGAAGATCACCGTGAACATGGACCCCCCGATCGGAATTGGCAACGGGCTGCGCCCATGCATCGCGAGTGCGCTATGTGCCGCGATCAGCAGCGATACGCCGAACGACAGGGCGAGCGATTGCGACACCCCGCGGCGGCCGGATACGGACATGAATCCCTCGCGAGCGATCTGTCCGCCGTCGAGAGGCCATATGGGGAGTAGATTCACCAAGCCCCAAAACAGGTTGATGAACATCAAATCGTTGACGATGCCGACAAGATAAATGTTGTCGCGAGGGAATCCGCCGCCAACGGGACGCATGCCCACGCTCATGCGGAGCATGTCGAGATATCCGGCGAACTCGTCGGGCGAACGCAGCCGCAGCCCGGCCAATACGATGGCGAGAAGCACAAAGCCCGCACCCGGGCCGGCAAAAGAGACGAACACGCGTTGCCAGCGTTGGTCGAGGCGATTGCTGCCGATCGCGAGTCCGCCGAATCCGTAGAGCACGATATAGCCGGGAGAGCCGAAGGCATTTCCCGCCAGGACATGCCCCATTTCATGAACGAGGATCGACACGAAGACGCATCCGATCCAGATGAGCAGAAACTCGAATCCGAGCTGGGCAGCCGAACTTCCCATGAAAAACGACACGAGCCAAAACATGGGATGAACGCGTACGGCGATGCCGAACAGTCGAAAGCGAAGGTCGTAAGGGCTTTCTCCAGGGTCGAAAAGAAACATGCCGCCGCTCCTCTCCGTGTTCCTTCGCCATCCTACGCTACGGCAGATCCGGCATCTCGCCAACGCCGTTACCGGATCAGGGCAAGACATCCGAAGAACCAGACGGTCGACCACAGCAGAAGTCCAACGATGCCCATAGTACGACCGGCAGCAGTCAACCCTTCGCCATCGGAGTGCATGCTCCCGGTTCGCATCGCGCGCAGGTCGTTTTCGCCCATGGTCCACGCCAAGGCGCCGAAAAGGACGGAAGTCAGAATGCAGGGGAGAAGACTGAGTACGCCGAAAGTCAAAATCATGCTGCCGCGATGCGAGGCGAGGGAGACGCGAGCCGAACCTCGGTCGGCAGGCAATTCGTTTCGAGATTCAGGTACAGGAACGGGCGGAAGCGGCGGCATTGCCGAAATGATCGTGGGTCGTGAGAGCGTCGCCGCAACGCGCCGGCCTTCGAACGTCTTACCGCACGATGGGCACTGCACGGGCTTGCCGACGTGTATGTCGGCAAGCTCGAGTTTACGGGCGCATTGCGGGCAGGGGATGATTTCCTTCATGAGTATGGGGCGAACCGGGGGTATTCAGCGTACGTTCGTCATGAGAACAATCAGAAACAGGATCGCCTGAATGACAGTACCGAAAATGCCGCACACCATACCCGCTAGTGTGGTGCCTTCGCCGCTGCGATCCATGCGTCCCGCACGAATTTCTCTTAGGTCGTTACCCCCCATGATCCATGCCGTGATGCCGAGAACGAAACCAATGACGCAGATGAAAAGGCTGAGGACCCCGAGCGTCACGACAAGCCCGCCGCGATGCGGGACCGAGAAGCGATCCCGTGGCTGATCGTAGCGACGATCGACTTGCCGGGCAGGTCGATCGGAACGGTCATCCGTTCGGGACCAGTCGAACTCGGAGCGGCGCGGAGAGGAGGAGGAGGAGGAGGAGGAGGAGGTTCGACATCCAGCTTCGGCGTCGGCAGACTCGATGGAGACCTTGGGAGGGAATCCGTCTCCGCGGCAATGAACGTGTTGCGGCACTGCGGGCACTGCACGGGTTTGCCGACGTGCGTATCGGGAAGCTGCAGGCGACGCTTGCAGCTTGGGCATTGCGTGATGTCCGCCATGGCGAATCGGCCGCTCCGGCACGTGAGAACCTGCTCCGGAAAATGTAGCGATTCGCAGTAGTGGCGGGCAGAACGCGTCGTCGTCCCTTGAGAACGACGATGCAAAAGCCCACTCGATGAGGGACGCCGAGCGACTTATGCATTGACGGTGTTCTTCGCCTCGGGTTCCGATAGCGAAGCCGACCGCGTCGGCGAAGTTGCGGGCGTCGGCTGGACCGTAGGTTTGGACGAAAAACTCGCACGACCCAAAAGGAAGTCGACTTCATCCTTTTTCAGAAAGGCCATGTTCATCACCAACATCATAAGCGCGAAAGTCTTGAGGCCCATGCAGAGGCCAATGAGGCCGTGGAGCATAATGGCGCTCGCCAAGAGCGCCCAACGCGTCGCCGGCCGCCAAATCAAGAACGGATACGAAATCTCGAATGTTAACGTGAAAATTCCGCTAAGGAAGAGAAACGCGTCTCCCACGAGTTGATGGCGGTGAATGGCACGGAGAATCGTCATGTACCATTCGAAATGCATGGGGGCGAACTCGAAGTTGGCGATGGTGCCCCAAACCGCCGAGCCGTTCCACCACGCGGCTCCCTGCAGTTTCGTGATGCCGGCGATGAAGTAGATGATGCACACGTGAACCTGCAACATCCGCAGCGCGACATTGGCTGAAACGCTTGGTTCAGGCGGCGGCGGTTCCTTGCCGAAGGCGGCGAGATACCGTCTGCGATAAATCCAGCGATCCGCCGACAACGCGTCGCCGGAAGGGGCGATCGTGAGGTACAGGAGCAAGATGCCCATCATGGTGTCGACGCCGAACAAAATGATGGGGCAACGGTGAATGTAGTTGAGCGCCGCGAACCACGCGAGAAACGAAGTGTAGCGGGTGCAAAATCCGATCATGAAGAGAAAAGTCGCCAGCACGAACCCGGCGTGAATGAACGCCATTTTGGTCGGATCAGTGACGTGGAACCAAAGCGACCATGCCGGCATCCCTCGCGAGTAGGATACGTTCGGGTCAAAGCCGTTCTCCTCGTAGTAGCGTTCGACGTCGACTGCTTCTTGGCCGAAGGTATCAGGGTAATATTCGGTATTCGTCAGGACTTTGTTTTTCAGCGTTTGCTCGTCCAAGGCCGACGGGAACTTCGGATACTTCGGCGGCGGCGCGCTATGAACGACGGAGTAATACTCGACGTATCGTTCTTCGACGAGGCTCTCCGGCGGACGCAAGCCGTTCATGCGGAGGTCGAATCCCCTGCCGGCGCGGAAGTTATCGAGATAATCCGCTGTGGACTTGTCTTTGGGATAGGGGGCTGGCGGATCCTCGCCCCATCGCGTTCGGTAGTCGTTCAGGTATTTTTCCTGCCAGCCGTTTTGAGGCGGTGGGCAGGGTTTTCCGATGGTCCAATTGATCGGCGGAGCGCTCATCCCGCGATTGCGGACGATGTCCGTACGCAAATCAAGGCCATACCAAGCGTTCGCCCCCATGAATTCCTGCAACGAGAACGAATAGACCGCGATCGTGTAGAGCGAGATCATGCCGCAACAGATGCGGATGAGGCCGAGCAAAGTGGGGTCGGCGGGGGTGAACCAAAAGCGGTTCCATGCAGCAGCGCGGCCACGAGCGGGTTCGCGAGCATCGGACATGGTGCGATTCCTCAAGAGCTTTGGCGAATCCCCTTACCGAACCGGCGTCGGCTCGGCGGTCCACTGCTTGTTCTCAGCGTCCCAAATCCATTGGGCATCGCCTGCGTGTTTGAGCGCCCAGTTCCGAACGGTCGAGTTCATCCGAGTCCGGTCATCGCGAAGAATCGGCAAAACCCAATAGAGGAACGGATCGTCCGGATCCAAAAGATTGCCATCCGCATCGTACTGCCCTCCATACGTGGGGCGAAACCAGAGCGGATCTTGCGGCTCTCGGCCGTCGACGATCGCCTTGATCGTCGGCAAGACATGCAACACCCGATAGATTTTGACGCTTTGAAATTTCCAATCCGCTTCAGGCGGCGGAAGCAGAGCGACATGACGGGCATACGACTGCATCAATCGGTGGCTGGCGATCGTGGGCCGGGTGAACTGTTGCGCCTCGGGAATGTCAGGATGCATCGGCACGGCAAGCTTCGGACGAACCTGCCCCAGCATTCCCAATGCCGAAGGCGTGTTGGCGAGCCGTTTCTGATAGAACGGGGCAGGGATGGGACCTTGCGCACTCGAGTTATACAGCGACGGAGCCGTTTCGTTCGATGCCGCATTCTCGGTGATGGCAAGAATACGCTGGTACACAAGCGAAACCGGATAGTTGTGATTGCCCGCATAGTCCATGTCCGGCAACTTCAGCCAAGTGGCCTTCAGCACAGGCTGTGGCTTTCCGTCTTCGTTCGGTTCAGTCTTGCCGGTGTCGTAAATGAGCCTCATCCAAATGTGCGTCGGCGGGCCGGGTTCCGGCGAATAGAAGTGGTAGGCGTTATTCAAATACATGAATTCGAGATAGGGACGGAAGACGCGGACCCACAGGTGGTTGATCGTGGTAGGGGACGGAGGTACAGCGAGCGTCGCCGTCGAAATCGCACCGAAATGCAAAACAATCAAGGTACCGATCGCCCAGCGACGCGGCCTTTCGCCCAAAATCGCGATGCTGGAACCAACGATGCACACCACTACGGCATTGCGGAAGAATAGCCGCATCGTATCCCACGAAGCGCTGTTTTCGGGATCGCTGGCAGAATAGACGGAGACGGCAAACGCGAGCCCCGTCATTGCGAACAACGCACCAATTTGAAGGCGGTAATGCGGGACTTCCGAATCTGGCGAACTTCGGGTTCTCCGAAGTAGAAGCGTACCTGCCGCACCTAAAGTGGCGGGAGCGATCGACAACCATGCAAGTGTTGCCGCAGCGGGCCTTGGGTAGCTTTCGTACTCGACGAAGAAGCTGCCGATCCAAAGTCCTGTGGCCACGAAACCCATGGCCGCCAGCAGCAGAGCGGTCCCTGCGAGCACAAGCGTTTGACCAGGAAGGCCTTCGCATGCCTCCGAGCGGCTCGCTTGGCCGAAAAGTGAAAGTGCCAAACCGGCAGTCAGCAAGCCGCTCCAAGCAAGCAGCGGCACGATCCACGTTTCGAACGTCAGGCCCATTGCCCGAGCCAGGGCGCCGGCGATGCAAAGGCCGACTCCGGCGAATGCCATGTTCCAGGCCAAGCGTGTAGAGACGAGCGACAGCGTCACAGGGTGAGCCATGGGTTTCTCTCGACGTTTGACCACCATCTGATTCCGGGGCATCCTTTGAGCGGTTCGGCGGACAGAAGGTTCCCGCTTCATTGGAATCGGACCTGAATGTCCGAATCAATAGAGCCGCACTTCCCCGCCGAGCGCAATCCCTCTTCTCAGCATATCCAGCGAATGCCGATGCAGCTGAAGGCAGGGCGCTCAAAGTGCGCATCGGCACGGAATGAAAACGCACGAAATCGCACAGCTTGCGTCGAAAAATGGCGGAATCCGTCTCGCATGTTGTTACCTATATTGCGGTTTATGCCGAGAATTCGGATTCCGAGGTCGCTGCGATGCTCAAACCGCGGAAAATCCGCCAAATTCGTGCGACAGCGTTAAAATCGCTTCAAAGGTCCCAATTTGCTGTTGACTCTTTTTTTCTCCATCTTTACTATCTGCCCAAGGGCCTTCTCTTTTGACGTAACATCGCGTATTCACCTAGCGCCATGGAACGGTTGTAGAGCAAATTTGGGCAACATGGATCGTTTGCCTAGTTTAAAGGGAAAGGCCTAAAGTTTGCTCCAGGTGCCTCGGGTTCCCAAATACAGTTTCGCGTGGGTTGGACACCAATTTCTTTGCTGGAGGTTCTGAGATGTACAGCGTTGTGATGATGGTCGCTATGACCAGCGGCGGCGAAGCCGTCGATTTCTGTTTCCGCAACCGTGGCTGCTCCACGAGCTGCACGGTCGCCGTTGCTCCGGTCTGCAGCAGCGCCCCGGTTTGCACGAGCGCTCCCGTCTGCACCGGCACGGTTGTCGTTTGCTCGGCTCCGGTCGCTGATTGCTGCGCGAGCAGCCACGGCTGCTGCAGCCGACCGGGTCTGTTCAGCCGTCTGTTCCACAAGAACGACTGCTGCAGCGCTCCGACTTGCTGCCATGGCGCCAATGACTGCTGCAGCGGCGGCGGCTTCCTGAGCCGTCTGTTCCACCGCAACAACAATTGCTGCAGCACGACCTGCTCGGCTCCGGTCTGCGCTGCTCCCTGCAGCGGCACCGTCGTTGTTCCCGCCGGTTGCACCGTTCGATAACACCAATGCTCGGCCTGGGCCTCCTCGCTATGCAAGGAAGCCTCTCCGCGGTCGAGGCCCATCACCACGCGGCGTGCGTGGCGAACCGAAAACACGGAGGTTTGTCCAGCGGAAGCGTGCCTGGAGTCGCTCGGATAAACATCAGTGAACGGATCGAAGCGGAAGAAGGGGAGGACGGAAACGTCCTCCCCTTCTTCCGTTGATGCCTGCCTTTCGCTTCCAACCCGCATCCCCGTCAGGTCCGCCTCTTCAATTCGGAGGCAAAGCGACGCCTTCGCCGACCTTCCGCATCGCGCGCGTTTACGCTTGTCCAGCAGGATGCACTCGTTTCCCCATGGATGGCTCCTTCTCTTGCAGGGATGCTACCATGCGTATCCTTTGCGCGCTGGCGACGTTGTTCGCCGCTTCCGCCTCCGTTTGCGCTCAACCGGCCCTGACGGAACCTGACCTCTACCGTGGCATCATTCAGGGGCCGACCGCCACGCTGTATGACGGCATGCCCTACACTCAGCGCTATGCCATGGGGATGGAGCCGCCTCAAATGTTCTTCGCCGGCGCAGGTTCGCGCCGGTTGATCGAACTGGACTACGCCGACCGCTTCGACCGCGCCGTCAAGTTCGGCTACCCGCTGCCGGATGAACCGGTTTACCCGGCGCCACGTCGCCAACGTACCGGCGTCGGCATGGGCCTCGGCATCTTCCGCCGTTAATCCCGCCCCAGGCCCCGCCGTTAGCGCAACGCACGGTGGGGATGAGCCCCTCGACATTTCCATCCCCTACGCGCACTGTGTTTCGGTGGGGCTGATGCGGACCAAGCCGCCTTGCCCGCGATGCCTAGAACATGGGATAACGCGGGCATGTCGGGGCGTCGCATACTTCTGATCGGCATCGGCGTCGTGCTTGCGGTCGCGACGCTGTTTCCGTTGCGCTACGAGCAGTATCTCGTCGCGACCGGCAGCATGGCACCGACGATTCTCGGCAAACACCGCAGCTGCGATTGCCCGAAGTGCGGATATCGCGTCGTCGTCGGATCGGCCGCCCCCGATCTCTTCAAAGCCTACTGCCCCAATTGCGGTCACGATGATCTGCGTCTCATTGATGCGGCGGACCAATCAGGCGACATCGTGAACGTCGATCTTTGGGCGTATACGTTTGCGTCGCCGAAGCGCTGGCAGATCGCGCTGTTTCAGCGCGGGGACCAGACGATGGTCAAGCGTATCGTCGGATTGCCGGGCGAGGCCGTCGAAGTTCGCCAAGGGGACCTGTGGATTGACGGAAAGCGATCACGCAAATCCTTCGCGGAGGTCGTCGCCATGAAGCAGGAATTGTTCGACGATTCGCACGTCGCTCATCCCTCGCGGCGACCTGGGCCGATGTTCGATGGCGCCGCCAAACCGCAGACGTGGACCTTTTCCCAACAACTTTCAGACGCGAGCCAATATCGCCCTCTGCTCGACGAATACGCCTACGAGGGAAGCTCGCGCGCCGATGCGGAGCCGGTGCATGATTTCGTCGCCGAATTCGACTTCGCCATGCTGGATGTGGGTGCAACCCTGCGCATCGCGCTGACGGATGGCGGCGATGTCGTCGAAGCCGCTTTGCCGCGGAGCGGCCTACTTGAGATTCGCACGCGGCAAGGAACGCTGCAGGGGGGCGACACCGACTTCACGATTCAAGCGTCGATTCCGCTTTGCCCGCTCCGCATCGGGGAACAGCACCTCGCGACATTCGCGTTCGTCGATCGTCGAGTCCACATCGCAATCGATGGCGTACCCGTCGCGGAACCGTTCGATCTGCCGGACCCGGTCGCTCGGAAACCCGTTGTTCATCCGGTGCGGCTCACGGTCGAAGGCGGCCGGGTTCGCGTCGATCGCATGCGTCTTGCCCGCGATGTGCACTATCGACCGCAAGGTATGGTGGGGCAGGCTGTTCGATTAGGAGGCAGCGAATACTTTGTTCTGGGCGATCACAGCCCGGTGGCGGAGGATAGCCGCAACTGGTTGGAACCCGCAGTGCGGCGCCGCGACCTCCTCGGCCGCGTCCTTGACCTGAAGCGTTCTCGGTAGTTTCGGCCCCCAACGTCGATTGCAAGCCAGGATTTCTCGCATGGCCGATCCGCAGATTCCGCCGCACCCCCCCGGACCTCCGACCGACGGCATCCAGTCGAGGCCGCGTCCGGTGGTCGAAACAGCGATCAAATCGGAGGTCGTGCCGCTGCGAGGCGGAGCGCCGATCGTTCCCCCCTCGAAGGGCAAGCCGCCCGAGAAGAAGCCTGAAGGCGATTTCCGCGACTCAGTGCGCGAGATCCTCGAGACGGTCGTTTTCGTCGTCGTCCTTGTGTTGCTGCTGAAGACGTTTCTCGCCGAGGCGTTTGTTATTCCGACTGGCTCGATGGCAGTGACGCTGCTGGGCTACCACAAGGAAGTGCCTTGCGAGCAATGCGGGCGACCCTGCCTTGTCAATTTCAGTCAGGAAGTCGATCCGCAGATCCCAGGCGAGCCGGAGGTCGTGTTCGGCTTCGTATGCGAAAACTGCTATCACCCCAATTTCTTCCAGAGGTTCCGATGAGAAAGACCTACCTCTGGATCCTCGCGTGCTTGACAGCCGCGGGACTGGTCGGATGCGGCAATGAATCGTGGAGCAGCGGCGACCGCGTGCTGGTCGCGAAGTGCCTGTACGATTCGAAGCTCACGTCGCCGAATCGCTTCGATGTGGTCGTCTTCAAGTATCCCAAAGAGCCGACCAAGAAGCTCGTCCCTTACAACTACATCAAGCGCCTGCTCGGCCTTCCTGGCGAGTTTTTCGCCATCTTCTTGGGCCGCATCTACGTGTGGACCCCGCAGAGCAACGAAGACAGCCCGGCTCCCGACTACGATCCGAAGAACGACGACGCCTGGGAGCGAGACCTGCGTGATTTTCCGGAATCCCATGCGAAGGCGATGGATCGCTTCCGGGGCGGCAGCTTCCAAATCGTCCGCAAGCCGCCGGAAGTGCTACTCGCGATGCGCCGCATTGTCTACGACAACGACTTTCCTGCCCGAGACCTCGAAGGCGTCATCCCGCCGCGTTGGAATCCGAGGGCGCAAAGCGGGTGGAAAGCGGACAGCCGCCGCGGCTTTGCCTTTGCCGGCGATGGCAAGCAGACGGATTGGCTTCGCTATCAACATTATGTTCGCCGCCCATTGCTGAATCCGATCGGCGCCAACATGAAGCCGGAATTGATCGCGGACATCCTCAGCTACAACACGGTGCCGCGATCGTGGAACTTCCATGAGTTCAAGGCAGGGGCGCCGCGCAATCCCGCCGACATCCCCGGAAAAAGCCCTCGAATCGCAGTTCTGGGTCGGCGATTTGATTCTCGAAGCCGAAGTCAACGTCGAGGCGGCACAGGGCGAGTTCCGCCTGGAGTTGAGCCGTGGGCCCTTCCGTTATCAGGCACGATTTGAATTGGCTTCGGGCGAATGCGCGCTGGTCCAAATCGATCCCGCAGGTAAGGAAACTGAACTCGAACGAAAGCAAACGAAGCTTCGCGGCGCGGGGGAACATCTTGTCCGATTCGCGAACGTCGACGCTCGGCTCACCGTATGGGTCGACAAATCGCTCCCTTTCAACGATGGCGTCGCCTATTCGCCGCCCGACATTCGCAATCCTGGGGAAAAGATCGACGAGAAGGACTTGGAAGCTCGTCGCGGGCCTCATGCGAACGATCTGGAGCCTGCCAGCATCGGCGCGGTCGGGGCAAAACTGCAAGTCCACAAACTTCGACTTTGGCGCGACAGCTATTACACGCCGAACGACCGCGGGTTGGAGTTCGACAACCCTGCTTGGCAGGATCCGACGAATCCATCCTGGGCGGATCGCCGCGGGGCGGCCCCGCGGATTATGTACATCTTCCCAGGACACTACCTGTGCCTAGGTGACAATAGCCAAGCGAGCAGCGACAGCCGATCGTGGGGGCTGGTTCCCGAGCGTTTGCTGCTAGGCCGGGCCCTCATGGTCTACTATCCGCTGCATCGAGCCGGCCTCATTCGTTAGAGTATTTCGGCATGGACAGCGCCCCCGAAACGCCCACGGTCGGCGAAACCACGATTCGCGTCCGCTATGCGGAAGTGGACCGTATGGGCTTTCTGCATCACTCGAACTACCTCGTTTACTTCGAGCAGGGCCGAACGGAACTATTGCGGCAAATGGGTTTCTCCTACCGCGACATGGAAGACCAGGGATTTCTGCTGGTCCTCACGCGAGTCCAAGTACGCTATCGCCGGCCAGCCCGATACGACGATGTGTTGACGTTGCGAACGATCGTCGTTCGCACGACCTCCGTCAAGATCGAGCATCGCTATGAGGTGATCCGAGAAGGCGAATTGCTGGCAGAAGGCGAAACAACGCTTGGCTGCATCGGAGCTGACGGCAAAGTCCGCGTATTGCCGGATTATTTGCGACGCGACCGCAGGTAGGCTATCTGGATCGACGTCAAGCCCCACCGTAAGCGCTAGCGCACGGTGGGGATCAAGCTTGCGGTCCATTCCGTCCCCACCGTGTGCTGCGCCTACGGGGGGGCTTGGATGAACGATACCTGACTATTACTTCGGCGCGATCAGCTTCGGCGCGGCCGGCGTCTCGATCGCGGGGATCTTGGGAGTCGCCGGGGTGGGAATGACCGTGTTCGGATGATCGCCGTCGAAGAGGACCACCGCATTCGGCGGGCAGGGGTCGGTGCAACGAATTTTCTTGCACGTCTTCACCGGCACCACTTCCACCACCTTTTCGACGATGCACTTCGTGATCGGAATCTCGGTGATGATTTCCTTCTTCACGAGCTGGATGCGGTCATAGGGCCCTTTGCAGCCAGGGCAACCGTCGCGGCCGCAGCCGCAGGGCCAGCCGGACTTGCCGCTCTTGTAGATGCAGAACGGATCCTGTTTGGCGGAGTACACCCACTTCGACACCTTTTTGACGTCCGGCACCACTCGACACACATCGCGGATCACTTCCTTGTACTCAGTGCATTCGATCATCTTGTAGCCGGGCTCGCACCAATGTTTGTGATGATGCGCGACAGCCTTCGGAAACGTCAGCGCGCACACGGCCAGGAGCAGCGTGGAGACGAAGAGCTTGTTCATATCGGTTCCGTTCCGGGTTGATGGCCTATTCGTTGAATACGCGAGACACTCTATTCGCCCAAAGCGTTGCTATCTTGGTCGCCCCCTCCCCGTTGGGGAGAGGGGGTCGGAAGCTAGAAGTCGAATGCCATTCGCATGCCGATGCCCTGGAAGTCGCCGTCGCTGGTTCCATTGGGGATCGTGCGGTAGCCGTAGGAGTAGTTCCATTGGAACTTCAGGTTCGGATTGAGGAACCAGTTGAGACCCAGGGTCAGGTCGCGGATTTCGCCGCCGTTGATGCCGTTGTTGTTGAGATTGAGCCACGAGTAGCGGGCGCCGACCTGCCAGGCGCCGAGGCTTGTGATGCGGCAGCCTTCTTCATCGCGGACGGTGAAGAAGTTGCGATTCGGAATGACGCGGCCGAAGGAGCCGGTCTTCTTGTTGTACTCGCGGTGCTCGCCCGTCAGGAACCTCAGCAATTCGACGTAGGCACCCTGCGTGAAATACTGTCGTTCGGACACAGCCACGTTCGTCTGCGTCGGCGTACTGGTGATGTTGCGAACGCCATTGACGAGGGCTGCGGTGTATTCCGACTGCAGAGTCCAGGGCCCATAGTTCACGACGAACTCGGGGTTCCATAGCGTTTCGTTGTCGCCGACAGCGCGAGCGATGGCGGCGATGTTGTGCAGGGCGGCGGGGGCGTTGCGAAGTTCGGTGCGAGCCCGGAAGCGGAATACGTCGTCGTCGAGATCCTTGTATGCCATGCCCATGCCGAGGTGGACGAGGTAGCGGCCGTTATCGGCATAGTAGGGAAGAGCCGTCAAACGGCCGGTGACGCCGAGTTCGCCGTCGCCGGGGTTCCAGCCGAAGATGTTGCGCGTGGTCTTGAACATGCCGACCGCCCACGTCGCGCGTTCCTCCTCGCCGAACGTGTTGAACGCGCTGATGCCGGGGGAGAAGCCGTTGTTCCCTTCTTCGAGGTAGGCGTCGAATTGCAGCGACCGCTCCATGAAGTTGAGGTATCGGCTGCTCGTCAAGTGCTCGAAGCCGATCGTCGGCTTCTGGTTGCCGATGCGGATGTTGCCGAAGTAGGGCAAGTGGGTAAGCGTGATCCACAAGTCGGTCGGCGCGGGCGTGTTCTCGACGGTCGCGGCGCTTAGCGGAGCTTGACTGGCCGCAACGGTGCCGGAGCGGACGTCGTAGGTATTGACGAAGTCGTACTGCACGTAGAAGTCGGCGAATTCCCAGAAGGTTCCTTCAACGTCGAGGCGAGCACGGCGTGGATTGACGCCGTCGTCGAAGTTGCCGATGCCGCCTCGGCCTGTCTGGACATTCGCCGGCGCCCAGACGCTGACGGCGTCATACTGCAAACGGCCGCCGACATGGGCCTTGAAGGCTTTATCCGCGGTTTCGATCCAGACACCGTGGTTCCAGCGAGCGGTCATGCCGAGGCCTTCACCCACGGTGTAGCCGTCGGCTTTCTTCTTGGCGTCCACGTCCGCCTTCGTCTTTTCGCGTTGGCTGATGATGTCGTTGACGACTTTCGACAGCTCGTCCGACGCCTTGGGGGCGGCACCCTGGATCGGCTGTTCCTCACCCGATGGCCGGCTGACCGGAAGAACAGGGACGCGTTTGGCGTCATGCTCGCGGATCGCTTCGTCGATCAGTTTCCGCAACTCGTCGCGGCTGATCGTGATGTTTCCGCCCGCAGGGGCCGAGGGAGCGGGCGAGGCGACGGCGGGAGGCGGAGCATTCAGCGGCAGGGCCATGGGGGGCGGCCCCTCATCCTGAGCGCTCGCCAGATTCGCGACGCAGAGAAAGGCGGCCTGGCAACCCGCCGCCGTCGCGAGACGTTTCAACCAACGAGTCCACATCCGAGGAATCCTTTCCTACTTGGGAAACCATCCTGGTTTCCGGTGCTGCGGCAGCGTCTCTGGTTTCCGTTCCAAAGACTGCCTGTGGAGGGATCGACCGGGCCTCGGCCGTACGCTCCGGTGTTCCCGATGCCATGCAGCGAAGATATCTCTCACACAACCAACCTTTCGGAATGTAAGTAAAGGGCGCTGTGTGAAGAAGTCTTCGCATGGGCGGTTTTCAACGATTCGAAAGGTTCGTCGCTCGGTATTGTCCGAATGTTCGGCGCCGCCTGCGTTTTCGGCCCCGCGAACCCGCGGTCGTGCCAGATGTGATTGAAAGGCACGAAATGCGGATGAAGCGTGTCGTGAGCCAACGGCAAACTTTACTGGGCGAAGGAGCCGCGCACGAAGTAAGCGGATGGCATTCGAAGTGGGAACCGCTTACTTCGTGCGCGGCTCTTTCACCACATCACCAGGTTGAAACCAGGCGAATTGGGCCGAATGCGAAGCCGCAAGAATCCCGACTCAAGTTTTGGCGCAGACGTGCCGACGGGGCTTTGTTATCACCGTCCTCCTTGACGGATTCTGTTTCCCCCCCAAGGAGGCGCATGATGCGATCCTTTGTCCCCGCCGCACTGATCTCGGCCGTGACGTTGGCCGTCTTCGGTCTCGGCCGGGTCGCCGCCGACGACACGCCGGCCCGACCTCAACCCATCCCGAGCCTCGGCTCTTGGCTTTGCCTTTTCGGAAGCCCCGTGCTTCCCAGCAAATCCGCCCCCGAAACCTCCAGCCGATCCGCCGCCACCCCGCGCAGCGGCGAAGAGGAATCGGAAGACGGCATCGAACAACTGCTCGCCCAGGACCTCATGGGAACATGGGGCCGACTGTGGAACGCGGGCGAGTATCGTCAGGCCGCCGATGTCGCCAAGCAGGCGAGCCGCCTGGCGCCGAAGAACAACGATGCGAAACACGCCCTGTCCGTGGCGGGCGTGCTGAAGGCGCTTCAAGCGAACGCGGCCACCGAAAAGGCCCCGTCCTGCTGCAGCGACGAACCGGCCGCCGCCCCGTCCAAGGGGAAGGTGCAGGTTTCCGTCGGCCTGTTCCCGTTCACGATCGAAGTGAAGGCATCTACGAACGCAGCCGGCATCAAGGCTGCTTGCGATGCCATCACCGGCGCTGGCTGCTGCACGAAGTCGGTCGCGGCCGCCAAGTCTTGCTGTGCGGAGAACAAGTGCTGCGGCTCGTGCAAGGCATGCGCGAAGGCCGGCTGCACCGAGAAGGCATGTGCGAAAGCCTGCCCCTGCTGCAACGACAAAGCCCCGAAAGACTGCGCCTGCCCGCGTGAAAGCAAAGACGCACAGAAGACCGCCGCGGTTCGTGGTGGGTGCTGCGAGGGCGAGGTTTGTCCGTTGACCGCCATCAGGCCCGCTTTGATTCGCTCGATTGGCCAACTCAGGATCGAAATGCCGCCGATGCCGCAGGTGCATGTCGGCCCGATGCCGCGCGTGTTCGCGAACCCGGTTCCTGCAATGCCGGGCACGGTGAATCAACTGACGTTCGTCGCTCCCGCGATGCCGGCCGTCCAGGGCTTCGCCATCGCTCCGCCAATGCCGATGCCGCCGGTCCACATGACGCAGACTCCGGACCACACGCACATCGTCGGCGCCAACTTCGACGCCTTCTGCCGCAAGGCGACGATGCTCCCCGGTTGCCCCTGTGTGATGATGGAAGGCAACGTGCAGATGACCACGAAGCGCAACGGCCAATCGATCCGCATCGAAGGCCAGCGTATCATCGTCAACGTGACCGACGGCACCTTCACCGCCGAAAGCGATTCAAACGGCGTGGTCGGCCAAACCGGCTTCCTCCGCCGCATGCCGATGGGCCCGATCGCTCCGGCGATCGCTCCCGTGGTCGGCGTGAGCCATTCGTCGCCGATCCAGCAAGCGGTGTGGATCCAACGCATCGAGGAAATGTCCAGCCAAAGCACCCGCAGCGAAGCCCCCCGCCCGACCAATACCGCCTCGGGTCAAGGCCGCAGTGCCGCGGACAAGCAACTGAGCCGCTACGAACTGCTCGGCCCCGCCATGGGCGACTGATCGTGCATCAATGAACCGCGCACGCGGTAAGCGGATCGGTGTGACGCCACGCGAAATCCGCTTACTGCGTGCGAGGCTCCTACGGACTGCAACTGCCGAAGAACTGCGACGCCGCCGGTGGGGTATCCCCAGGCGGCGTTTTTCGTTTGTAACCTCGCCATCTTCTCCGCCGTCCCGGCCTTGCTTTTTCTCCAACTCGCCGGTTATAACCTTTCTGCCAGTCGCCAGGGATCGGCGCCGGTGCCCTCGTATCACAAGGAAGAGGACAGGATGTCCATTTCCCTCGCCCCACCGAACGGAACCGCAGTGCGTTCGCTGCTGCACCAGATCGCGTCGCCGTCTGGGCAGGTCGATGCCGCGGTCGATCGCGCTCGTCGTTGCCTGTTCGATCTGCAGCGATCCGACGGCCATTGGTGCGGCGAACTCCAGGGCGATACGATCCTCGAATCCGAATACGTCCTCCTCCTCGCCTTCCTTGGCCGAGAGAAGGACGAAATCGTCGGCAAGCTCGCTCGCTACATCCTCACCCAAGAACGCGATGACGGCGGCTGGAGCAACTATCCCGGCGGGCCGGTAGATCTCAGCGTCTCGGTAAAGGCGTATTTCGCCCTGAAAATCGCGGGATACTCCACCGAACACCCCTCGATGCGTCGAGCCCGCCAGCACATCCTCGCCAACGGCGGGGCCGCTCAGTGCAACAGCTTCACGAAGTTCTATCTGGCGCTTCTCGGCGAATTCCCATACGACAACTGCGCGTCGGTTCCGCCGGAGATGATGTTTCTGCCGCGCTGGTTCTACGTCAACCTTTATGCGATGTCGGCATGGACTCGCACGATCGTCGTTCCGCTTAGCATCTTTTCCGCTTGCAAGCCGCAGCGTTCGTTGCCGAAAGATCTGGGCATCGCGGAGTTGTTCGTCGATGACCCCGCGAAGCCGATGTGGCCCTGTGCTCCGACGAAACGCCTCGTCACCTGGACCAACTTCTTCCTCGGCGTCGATTGGCTTTTCAAACAGTGGGATAAGTACGGCCCTAAGCGGCTGCGCTCGAAGGCGATCCAGTCCGCGAACCGCTGGATGCAGGATCACTTCGAGGATTCCGACGGTGTTGGGGCGATTTTCCCACCGATGATCTACACCGTCATCAGCCTGCGATGCCTCGGTTATGCCGACGATTCGACCGAGATGAAGTACGCCCTCAAACAGCTTGAAGACCTCTACATCGAGGAAGGGGACACGCTTCGCTTGCAGCCGTGCGTCTCGCCGGTATGGGATACGTCGCTCGCCCTCAATGCGTTGGCGATGGCGGGTTTCTCGGCCCACGAAGGCGCCGTCGCCGATGCGGCCCGTTGGCTGATCGACCGCGAGATCACTCGACGCGGCGATTGGTCGCTGAGCAACCCCACCATCGAAGCCGGCGGTTGGGCTTTCGAGTACCGCAACGGCTTCTACCCCGATACCGACGACACCGCGATGGTGCTGATGGGGCTCGCCCGTTCCGGATTCGCCTGGGACAAGTCGCATCCTGCCGCCCCTGCCAACGACTATCGCCCGATCAAGGAAGCGACTGCGAGTCCGCCGGTTCAACGGGGCATCCGCTGGTTGCTCGGCATGCAAAACTCCGATGGCGGCTGGGCGGCGTTCGATCGCGACATCAACCGCGAAGTGCTGACCAAGGTGCCGTTCGCCGACCACAACGCGATGCTCGACCCGAGTTGCCCCGACATCACTGCCCGCGCCCTGGAGGCGTTAGGTCAATTCGGCTACGGCCCGGGCAACGCGCAGGTCGATCTCGCTTTGGCGTATCTCGAACGAACGCAAGATCCGCGTGGATGTTGGCTCGGCCGATGGGGCGTCAACTATCTCTACGGCACCTGGCAGGTTCTCGTCGGCCTCGAAGCGATCGGCCTTGATCGTCGACATCCGATGATCCGGAAAGCCGTCGAGTGGCTGAACTCGGTGCAGCAGGACGAAGGCGCCTGGGGCGAAAGCTGCCATAGCTACGATGACCCGTCCACCGCGGGCATCGGCGAAGCAACCGCCTCGCAAACCGCGTGGGCCCTCCTCGGCCTGATCGCCGCGGGAGAAGCCGATTCGCCGCAGGTGAAGCACGGCATCGAATGGCTGATGCGCCATCAAGACGTGGACGGCTCATGGCAGGAAGAACAATTCACCGGGACCGGTTTCCCGAAGGTGTTCTACCTCAAGTATCACCTCTACCGCCTCTACTTCCCGCTCATGGCCCTGGCGCGTTATCGCAAGTCGGCGACTGCGGTTCACAACTTGGAGAAGACGAACGGCAAGGCGAAACGCCATCACCACATCAAGCTCCTTGAGTATGCGTAACCCGAAACCTACGATACTCGTATGACGTTTAGCCGCCGCTCGCGGTGCGGCGCGGACGTCGACTCGTTCCTGCGTTGCGTCTTCCGCGAGACTCTGTCCACGCCGCTCCGAGAGCGGCGGCTAAACGGGCGGTTTTGATATGTCGAATCCCACGCAACCCACCGCCATCTATCAGCATCCTTTCAAACGCCACAAGACGCGCGAAGTCAGCGTCGGCGGCGTCGTCATCGGCGGCAACAACCCGATCGCCGTCCAATCGATGACCACGCCCGACACGCACTTCATCGAAGAAACGGTCGAGCAGATCCATCGCTTGGAAGAAGCGGGCTGCGAACTCGTCCGCGTCACGGTGCCGAAGGCGGAAGACGCTCACGCGCTGACCGCCATCAAGAACCGCATCGGCATCCCGCTCATCTGCGACATCCATTTCGACTACAAGATGGCCCTCGCGGCGCTCGATCATCCGATCGACAAGATTCGCATCAACCCGGGCAACATCGGCGGCATGGATCGCTTCCGCCAGGTCGTTCGCAAGGCGAAGGACAAAGGAATCCCGATGCGGATCGGCGTTAATGCCGGCAGCCTCGAACGCGAATTCGCGATGAAGTACGGCTTCCCCTGCCCGCCCGCAATGGTGGACAGCGCCCTGAAGTACATTGAGATCGCTGAGTCCGAAGGCTACCACGACATGATCGTGTCGCTGAAATCGAGCGACGTGATGACCGTGGTCGAAGCGTATCGCCTTTACGCGAAACAGGCCGATTATCCGACGCACATCGGCGTGACCGAAGCGGGCAAGCCGCCGTATGCGGTGACCAAGTCCGCGTGTGGTCTCGCCCCGATCCTGCTCGACGGCATCGGCGACACCATCCGCATCAGCCTGCTGGGCGATCCGGTCCCGGAAATCGCGGCCGCATTCGACATTCTTCAGGCAACGGGTCGCCGGGTCCGCAAACCGGAACTCATCGCCTGCCCCACGTGCGGCCGGCTCGAAATCGACCTCGAAAAGATCATCGCTGAACTCGAGGAACGCCTCGCCGGCAACAAGCTGGCGATCAAAATCAGCGTCCTCGGCTGCATCGTCAACGGTCCCGGCGAAGCCCGCGAAGCCGACCTCGGCATCGCCGCTGGCAAGGGGAAAGGAGTCATCTTCAAGCGAGGCGAGATCGTTCGCCATGTCCTGGAAAAGGACATGGTCGATGCCCTGATGGAAGAGATGGCCATCTGGGAGAAGGAAGAAGCCGAGAAGGGCACGCTCCAGACCGGCGCCGCTTCCATCCGCACCGACGGCCACGATGACGAGCCGACTCACGAGGAAGAGACGAGCCGCATTCGTCTGCCGATGCTGAACTAGCACGGGCTCCAAGCCTCACCGCAATCCGTCGCCCGGTGGCTTTCTGGTTGAGACTCCATCCCAATGCCCGCAGCGAGTGTTGTCCCGTTGGATCGAAATTCGGGTGCATTTTCGGCAAGCGGTTCCTAATAATTAACGAACCTGACGATTGTAGGGGCATTGCGGTTCCGACCGCCCACTAGGAGATTGCCATGCCCGGCTGCCGACAGTTCCCTTCGCGTCCCCCTGCGCACTCGCGTTTTCCGCGGGATTTGCGGCAATCCCTTCGCTGATCCTTGCTTCGCTTCGTCGATTCGGCGCGCTGGGATCGCGCGTCTCCAATTTCATGTGTGCGAGGTAAACCGAGCGCGATGATTTTGAACCGATTGAAACGGGAAACGGATGCCCTGCATCGGCAAGCGGAAGCAGCGATGGACCTGCCCTCTCGGCTGGCATCGAGGGCGGCCTATGCCGACATGTTGGGCCGAATGCTTGGCTTCTACGCTCCGCTGGAGGCGAAGCTCGCTCAGACGCCCCTCTTCGAGACGCTTGGGCTCGATGGGGACGAACGAGCGAAGACCTCGCTGATTCGTGCCGACCTCGCCCATCTAGGTTGGCCTTCGGATCGCATCGACGCGTTGCCTCGTTGCACGTCTTCGCCCGATGTCGGCGACATTCCGCAGGCCTTGGGCGCCATGTACGTCCTCGAAGGCGCCACGCTGGGCGGACGCTATATCCGCCAGCAGGTGGGCCAAACGCTCGGCATCGGCGATGAGGACGGCGCGTCGTTCTTCGCTTGCTATGGCCCCCGCACCGGGGCGATGTGGACCGCCTTCGGCGAAACCGTCACCGCCTACGCGTATGCCAATCCCGATTGCCAGGATGCGATCGTCGCCTCCGCATCGGAGACGTTCCGTCAGTTCGAAGCCTGGATGTCCGAAAAGGAGAGACCATGATGGATAAGCCATCTCTCCCGGAACGCGGCGAAATCAACCTCACGAATTGCGACCGCGAGCCGATCCATATTCCGAGCAGCATTCAGCCGCACGGCCTATTGCTTGTGCTCGACGAAAGCGACGCCACGGTTTTGCAAGCGAGCGAAAACATCGGCGAATTGCTGGGCGTCAGCGCCCGCGAGGCCATGGGCCAACCGCTCGGCAAACTCATCGGACACGATGCGGCCCATCGGCTCAAGCAACGCTTCCACTCGCTGCCGCGCCACGAAAGGCCGCTCTATCTCGCCAGCCTCGCAGTAGGTACCGGCGGCAATCCGCGCCCGTGTCATGCGATCGCTCACAAGAACGAAGCGGGCATTCTGCTCGAACTCGAACTTGCTTCCGCCCTCGATCCGCTGCCGGCGACCTATCCGCTGGTCGATGGTTTTTCGATTCAGGCAGAAGAACGAAAAGCGTCGATGAGTTGTGCCGAATGACGGCGGATGCGTTGTGCCATCTGACCGAGTTCGACCGCGTCCTCATCTACCGCTTCGACCAGGATTGGAACGGCACCGTCGTCGGCGAGGCGAGCAACGGCCGCCTACCGTCGCTGTTGCATCATCGTTTTCCCGCATCGGATATCCCGGCCCAGGCTCGCGAGTTGTACCGCATCAATCGCGTCAGGCTTATCCCGGATTCCGCGTATTGCCCGGTGCCGATTTCGCCCGCGATTCACCCGCGGACCGGGCAGCCTTTGGACATGACGTTTTCCGCGCTGCGGAGCGTCTCGCCGATCCATGTCGAGTACATGCGCAACATGGAGACGGCTTCCTCCATGTCGATTTCGATCATCCGCGAAGGGAAGCTGTGGGGGCTGGTATCGTGCCACCATAAGGAGCCGAAAGCGGTCAGTTACTCGGTTCGATTGACGTGCGATCTCTTCGCCCGCGCCTTCTCGCTGCGTCTCGCCGCCTTGGAACAAAGCGACGATTTGCAAGGCCGCATCCAGGTCCGTGCGACGCTAATCCGCCTGCTCGCGGCGATGGCGGATCAAGCGAACTTCGCCACCGCGCTACAGGACCATGGCGAGGAAACGCTCCGCTTCGTCAACGCCAACGGCGCGGCCGTGCTCACCGAAAATCGCTGCGTGTTGGTCGGCGAAACCCCGGACGAATCGCAGGTCCGCGCGATTGCCGAATGGCTGTTCGCAGGGGATCGGAAGGACGTCTTCCACACCGATTCGCTTTCCTCGATCTTCGCTCCCGCGGCCGCGTATAAGGAAAAAGCCAGCGGGCTGCTCGCGGTCGCAATCTCGAAGATTCATCCGAGCTATGTGCTTTGGTTCCGCCCCGAGGTGGTGCAGACGATCAACTGGGCGGGCGATCCGCGAAAGCCCGTCGATCCCGCGGCCGACGGCGTTCGCTTGCATCCGCGTCGATCGTTCGCCACCTGGCTGGAAACGGTCCGCGACAAGTCGCTCCCCTGGCGAACCAGCGAGGTGGAAGGCGCGGGAGAGTTGCGAAACGCCGTCGTCGGCATCGTGCTTCGCCGCGTGGAAGAATTGGCCCAACTCAACGCGGAACTGACGCGGAGCAACAAGGAACTTGAGGCGTTTTCCTACTCCGTCTCGCATGACCTCCGCGCACCGCTTCGCCACATCGTCGGGTATGCGGAAATCCTGAAGGAACCGACCGCCGCCGACCTCAAGCCGCGTGGCGAACGCTGCGTCCGCACCATCATCGAATCGGCCGAATACGCCGGCATGCTGGTGGACAAGCTCCTCGCCTTCTCGCGCATGGGCCGATCGCAGTTGCAGATGAGCAAGGTGGACATGAACCTGCTGCTTCGCGAAACGCAGCGCGAAGCGAGCACCGAGGCGAAGGGGCGGAAGATCGCATGGTCGATCGCGCCGCTGCCTGTCGTGCAGGCCGATCTCATGATGCTGCGCGATGCGATTCGGAATTTGCTGGAAAACGCGGTCAAGTACACAAGAAATAAGGAAGAAGCCGCCATCGAAGTCGGCACCCGCGAGGAAGACGGACAACACGTCTTCTGGGTGCGCGACAACGGCGTCGGCTTCGACCAGCAATATGCCGGCAAGCTCTTCGGCGTATTTCAACGGCTCCATCGGATGGAAGATTACGAAGGGACCGGCATCGGTCTCGCCAACGTCCGCCGCGTCATGGAACGCCACGGCGGACAAACTTGGGCGGAAGGCGAGGAAGGAAAGGGCGCGACCTTCTATTTCTCGCTCCCCAAATTGGTGACCTGAGTCTCGGGAGAGCGCAGTGGGTGGCAAAGCAATGCTCAAACCAATCCTCCTTGTGGAAGATAATCCCCGGGACCTGGAGCTGACGCTCCTGGCCCTTGAGAAAAGCAACCTGGCGAACGAAGTCATCACCGTCCGCGACGGCGCGGAAGCCCTCGATTACCTGTTCCGCCGTGGCAATTACCAGGATCGACCTAATGGGAATCCTGCGGTCATCCTGCTCGATCTGAAATTGCCGAAGGTGGACGGCATTCAAGTCCTCCAAGAAGTGAAAGCGGAACCAAGTTTGCAGTCCCTCCCGGTTGTGATGCTGACCGCATCGCGCGAAGAGACTGATCTGGCACGCAGCTATCGATTGGGCGTCAATGCCTATGTCGTGAAGCCCGTTGCGTTTAAGGAATTCATCGAAGCGATCCAAGACCTCGGAATCTTCTGGGCCGTCCTCAACGAACCGCCGCCGGGAAGCTTGAAGACGGGTCGAATGTGATCGTGCGAGCGAGGGCGAAAGGCGACTTGAATGCCGACCGCGGCCAACGTGCTCCACTTGGAAGACAGCGACCTCGATGCGGAACTCGTCCGCGATCGATTGGAATCGCTCGGCTTCCCCGTCGAGTTGGAACGCGCCAGCAATCGCCGCGAGTTCGCCGAAGCCCTCGGCAAAAAGACGTATGACCTGATTTTGTCGGATTACCAGGTTCCCGGCTTCGAAGGGTTGGATGCGCTCCAGCAAGCTCAGGCCGCTCAACCCGACACGCCCTTCATCTTCGTCTCCGGCGCCATGGGCGAGGAAATCGCCGTCGAGTCGCTCAAACTTGGCGCCACCGACTACGTGCTCAAGCAGCGTCTCGGCAGACTTCGTTTCGTCGTCGAACGAGCACTTGCCGAATCGCGGGAAAAGCAACAGCGCAAGGCCGTTGAGGTTGCCCTCCAGGAGCAGCAACGTCTCTTCGCCCGCATCGCCGGCGCCACGCCGGCCCTCATTTATCTCTACGACCTAATCGATGGCCGAAACGTTTACTGCAACGAGCAGATCGGCGTCGTCCTTGGGCTCTCTTCACATCAGGTCGCCGAAATCTGCGGCGGAACGCACAGCGGCGCGTTAGTGCATCCCGAAGACCGCAAGCAATTCCTTCTCGACCAGAAGCGATTCGAACTCTTCGCGGACGGCGAGTTGCTCGATCGCACCTACCGAATGCGCCACGCCGATGGCTCCTGGCGTTGGCTGCATTGCCGCGAAGTGGTTTTCGAGCGTACGCCGGACGGCCGAGCGAAGATCATCCTCGGCGTCGCTCAGGACGTCACCAAGCATCGTGAAGCGGACGAAACACTGCGCCACCGCACGGCAATTCTGCAAGCCGTCAGCAACAACACGACCGAACTGATCTACGTGAAGGATCGGCTCTCGCGGTTCATCTACGCCAACCCCGCGACCCTCAAAGTGCTGGGCATCACCGAACAGGAAGCCTTTGGCGACGGAGCTCGCCGCAGCCGCCTCGATTGGAAGAAGAGTCGGATGCGGTTCGAGCGAACGACCTCAAAGTGATGGAATCGGGCAAAGACCAGACCTTCGAAGAGTTTCACACCGGCGCGAGCGGAAAGCGGGCCTACCTCAGCACGAAGACTCCGTATCGCGGCGAAGATGGCCGGATCATCGGCATCATCGGCATCTCACGCGACATCACCGAGCGGCGTCAGGCGGAGGAACGGCTTCGCCAGCAAGAAGAAAAGCTGCGCCAAGCGGATCGCCGCAAGGATGAGTTTCTCGCGACCTTGGCCCACGAGCTGCGCAATCCGCTCGCTCCCATCCGCAACGGCCTGACGCTCCTGAAAATCGCCGACCGCGATACCGTCGCAGTCGAACAAGTCCGCAGCATGATGGAACGACAGCTGACGCAGATGATCCGCCTTGTGGACGATCTGCTCGACGTTTCCCGTATCACGCGCGACAAGTTGGTTCTCCGCACGGAACGGATCGAACTCGCCAAAGTGCTGCACAGTGCACTGGAAACCAGTCGGCCGCTGCTCGAAGCCAACGGCCATGAGCTTTCGATCACCATGCCCGGCGAACCAATCTGCGTGGAAGCGGATACGACGCGACTTTCGCAAGTCTTCGCGAACCTGCTGAACAATGCCGCGAACTACACCGAGCCCGGCGGCCGCATCGTACTGGCGGCGACGGTGGTCTCGCATTCCGCGACCAACGGCAATCATCATGCGGCGAAGACGAGCGAAGTGGTCGTGAGCGTGAAGGACAGCGGCGTCGGCATCCCGGCCGCGATGTTGCCTCAGGTGTTCGATCTATTCACCCAGGTGGACCGCTCGCTGGAAAAAGCGCAGGGCGGATTGGGCATCGGCCTCACGCTCGTTCGCCGCCTCGTCGAAATGCACGGCGGTCGAGTCGAAGCACGCAGCGACGGACCAGGGCGAGGCAGCGAGTTCATCGTCACGCTGCCGATCGCCGTACGCCTTACCCCGGCACCGGCGAACGATGCGAAACGCTCGAATCACACGCTGTCGCGCCGCCGCATCTTGGTCGTGGACGACAACGAGGATTCCGGAAACAGCCTGTGCATGCTGCTCGACATGATGGGCAACGAAGTCCGCGTCGTGCATGACGGAGCGACCGCGATTGGCATGATGCGAGACTATCGGCCCGACATCGTCCTGCTCGATATCGGCATGCCGGAAATGAACGGCTACGACGTTTGTCGCACGATCCGAAACCTGCCGCTCGCGAAGCAGCCGCTCGTCGTTGCCTGCACCGGCTGGGGCCAACCCGAAGACCGTCGCCGTTCCCGCGAAGCGGGTTTCAACCATCACCTCGTGAAACCTGTCGCTATCGACGCGCTCAAGCAGCTCCTCTCCGATCCCGCACCCCTAGGTAGCCCTCTCGCTCCGCGAGAAGTAAGCGCCTGAATGCCGTGCCATCGCGTGAGATTCATCCGCTTACCTCTCGCGGAGCGAGAGGGCTACATAGGTCACTTCGCTTCGACGACGTCCACCACATTCACCTGCACAAACTGCCCATGGTAAGGCAGCGGCGCCGGTGCGATGCCGGGAACGACGAGCTTCGAGAAGTTCGAGATAAGCCGGCCATTTTGGCCGTCGCCGTGGAAGGTGATCTTCGCTCCGCCTTCGATTTCGATCGTCTTCGTGTAATCGATGGTGAAGATCTTGTGACCCACCGCGTTCTGCCGATTCAGGAAGTAATGCGATTCGGGGGACGAGATGGCGATCTTGTAAATGTTGTAGGTGTTATTGTTCGGCTCTCCGCCGATGTAGAAGTATTCGCCGTCCATCTTTCCGTTCTTGTACATCATCGGCTCGACGACGCCGCGGAAGCGGAGCGTGACTTTGTAGCGTTTTGCTTTCTCGCCTTCGAAGGTGCGCTCGGCCGTGAAGTTGTCGGTCTTCTTCGGATCCCCCTTCACGATCCCCGAATCGCAATCCGCTCCCTGCTTCGGATTCTCCGGCATCACGCCCTTGCAGGGAAACTCGAAGCGATACCCATCGATCGACGCCCCGATCTTCGGAGCCTCGGCCTTCTTCTCCTGCTCGGCATGTCCGAGATTGGAAAGAGCGAACGCGAACAGAGCAAGGGCGGGATAGAGCAAACGATTCATGGCGGGCCTCAGTGGGGTGGGAAAACGTGGAACGCCCATTGAAACAGGCGAGACGGCGGCAATCAAGTCCCGCACATCAGCGCATCGACTCGCTGCGCGTAGGTAGATTCGGCGCAAACATTCCTTGTGGCTTCCATGGCCGCGAGTTATTCTCGATGCAGCCTTCGGAGGGCCGACTCCGGCCCGACTCGCTCCGGCGGTTCTTCCCATCATTTCTTGCATTGCCGAACTTCGAAGGGAACGACGAATGAGACTTTCCGCGTTGCCGATGTTGTGCGCCTGCGTCTTTCTGCCGCTCACGCCTTGGCTGAAGGCCGATGAAATGAGCGAGGGGAAGCATCCCTTCGACCGCGTCCTCTCTTTCGACGCCAAAAGCCTTTCGATGGAAGAATTGGCGGATCAATTGCAGCGCGCGACTGCGACTCGCATCAAGGTCGATCCGAGTTTCCTTGCCGAGAAAAAACATTGGGAATGGATCCAGCGTAAGAACCACGACCAGTTCCGCGAGCTTTCGGATCGTTTCGGTCCTGCCCCCATTTTGCAGGACGAATTGGCGGAAGCGGAAGGCAAGCGGCTCTTGCAACCCCTCCAAGGAAAGTTCGCGAACTGCAAGCTTGAATTGATACTCGATCGACTGCTGAGTCCCGCAGGCTGCAAGGCGGTTGCGATGGGCGATTCGATCGTCATTGCGCACCGCGAAAAAGCGACGGAGCTTTACCTGGCTCAATATGTCGAGGTGGACGCGATCGACGTTTCGCTCGATGAGGCGATGAGCCGACTTCGCAAAACGTACCGCCTCCGTTTCGCGTTCCAAGACAAGGTGCTGGCTGCGAAGGTAGTGCGTGTCCAGGCCTCCGGCATTCGCCTTCGCGATGCGGCGGACCTGCTGGCGGCCTCGGCGGGCGGAGGAGCAAAGTGGTTCGGAGACACCGTGCTGATCACATCGACGCCAAGCCGTGAGCCGCGCATAGCGAAGGCTGCGAGTTTCGAATCGATTTCCGCTGCCGGCGAGAAAGAGCCCGAACCAGAAGCAAAGAAAAATGTGATTCCATTGTCCGTAGAAGCAATCCACCGTCGCCTTCATCAAGAGTACGTCATTCCAAAAGCAATGAATCGACCTCTCAGTTTCCGAGAGATGAACGCCGTGCTTGGCGAAACTCTCCCTGGCATTTTTTTCACCTACCGCGTTCCTTTTAATCCCGAAGCAATTCCCGACGAAAAAGCGTTTGTGGACCAGATGATTTACTTCTACGAAGAAGGCACTAAAGTCCGTCTGTGCCAGCTTCTGGACAAATCGATCCGCTACATGCGAGGGGCGCAGATGACGTACTTGATCCGTGAGGGAACAATCGAGTTTTGCGCCGTGGAAGATGCGGTTCCGGAACGTCAACGTATCGTCGGCAGTTTCGTCAAAACGCCTTTGCACGAGGCCTTGCGGACGCTTCAGCGTCAGAGCGGCCTTTCGATCGTTGTGGATCCGCGCCTGGGCGAATCGCGAAACACTCTCATCGATGCGGAGTTCGCTTCGCCGACTCCATTAGCCACTGCGGTACGAATGCTCGCCGATATCGCGGATGCCAAAGTCGTCATCGCCGACGGCGCGTGCTACGTCACGAGCCGTGCGAATATGGTGGATGTTCCGACGGTCGGATCCAACATACGCAAGTCGGAATAAATGCTTAGGAAGCAACCGGCGACAAGGCCAAGTTGGAGACCACCTCGAAGTTCAGCGCCTCCGCGACGGGGCCTTCGAAGCCTGATTCCGCGGCGCGGGCGAGGTTGTGCATTTCGCGGGCGGTCACGTAGTGGTAGCGGAAATTCTTATCCCTCGCCGCCCTGTCCGCGAGGGCTTCGTGGAAGCGGATCATCGGCTCGCCAAGCAGCGCGTGATGGGCGTCTTCGGGGGCGCCATGCATGTGGAGCTTCACGAAACGCCATTCGGGGCGGGCGGGGACGTGGACGCCGGCGTCGAGCCAGAGGTCGAGGCGACGCATCGTCGGCAGTTGCGTTTCCTGGAGGCACGCGTGTTCGAGCCGCGGCAGCAGGCCCCATTTGCGGTTCGACCAATCGAGCATCAGCGGTCCTTGCAGCATCAGTAGTGAGTCATCCGGCCGTTTTCCGCCGAGCGGGTAGGCAACCTCATGCGATCGCTTGCGGCCCGGAATGTCGGCCGCCCAATAGATGCTGTTGAAAATCTTCGGCTGCGTCGGGCTGGGAGCCGAAGGAAACGTCATGTCCACGAAGCAGCCGGTTTCATGGAGGATGGCGAGTTCGTTGTCCACGCCGCAGTATTGGCCGTCGTCGCGGCCGTTGCACAGCGTCCAGTTGCCGTGAATAAAGGCGTAGCGCGTGCGGCCCATCGCGTCGTGCGAGAGCAGGCCATGGCGATCGACGAGGATGCTTTTGAATCGCTCCAGTTTTTCCCGTAGTCCGTCGGCCGTGTCGTCGAAATGGTGCAGATGAATCTCGACTTCGCCAAAGCCGCGGCGGCAGAGATCGGCGAGCAGGTCGAGGTATTCCGGTTCGTATTCCTCTTCCGGAAAGAAGTACGTCCAACGCGGCGCTCGGCCGTCGCTGTCTTTGAACCGGGCAAACTTCTCAGGAAATTCCCGGTGCCACGTTTCGACGCGGCGAAGGCCGGTATCGCGATCGGCGCCGTAGGCTTTTGGTTCGTAATGGTCGGCGAAGCAGATGAAGACGTCGATCGGGCCTTCGGTGCGCGCGCGCGTCGAGGTCAGCCGGTGGAGTACATAGTGGCCGATCCATCGCCCCATGCCGCGCGAACGGAGAAACGCGAAGGCGGCATACGCGAGGATCGCGAATGCCGACAGGCCGCCCAACAGCATCCATTGCCATTCGGTCATTGCACGCTCGCAGCTTCAGCGGGGGTCGGGCGATGGTAGCGGACCTGCGTCCACGACCGCTCGGCTCGACCCAAGATCCAAACCCAAAATCCAAGGAACGCGGCAGCATTCAATACGAGAAACGACGCGCCCGCTCCCAGCAACTTGATCCGCTTTCCGATCGCCGGAATGAGGCCGATCAACCCGAAAGCGTATCCCAAAACTTGAGCCCCGATCAATCCGTAGCTGACCGTATCCTGCCAGGCGAGCGAGGCCGCGAACATGCCCAGCATCGCCCAGGGCACGATCAATCGGCCCAATTTTCGCGACATCCATGCGGTCCAAACCGGATTTCGCCAGGGGAGCAGCGACGCGGGGATACGGGCAGCTAGCTGGAAATTGCCGGCCAGCGTCCGCACCTTGCGACGAAATTCATCGCGAGGATTCTCCGGCAAACGGTCGAACGCTTTCGCCCGCTCATCATGCACAACGCGCTTGCCCTGCATCGCGACATGCATTGGCCAGAACACATCATCGAGCAGCGTGCCCTGCGGAATCGGCGTGAAGAGTTCGCGCCGGCATGCGGCGATCGAGCCGGTGACGCCGACCTGGGAGCCGATAGCGCTTTCTTTCTTGCGGAGCCATTTCTCGAGCTTCCAATACAACCCGACGCCGGCCATGACGCCGGGAGCCGACTCGAGCACGAGGTCGCCGCTGACGGCTCCGACCTCGGTATCGGCGAAGTTTTCGAGCAATCGTTTGACCGCATCCTCCGCCCAATACTGCCGGCAGTCGGCGAAGATCAGGATTTCGTTTTTCGCTTCGTGACAGCCCACCGTCACTGCCGCGGATTTGCCGACGCTCTCCGCCAGTTCGATGACGCGAACCAATCCAGTCGGCTCGAAGGCTTTCGCAAGTTCGGCGGTGCGGTCGGTCGAGCCATCGGAGACGAAGATCACTTCGCCCTGAACGCCCAATCGGCGGATGTGGCCGCAGAATTCGTCGAGCCGGCGTTCGATGTTTCGCTCTTCGTTCTTGCCGGCGAGGACGACGGAGATGGACGCGGGATACTGCCCCCGGCGAACCGGGCGTGTGCCGAGCTTCGCGCGCAACGCGAGCCACAGCGGATAGCCCACCATGACGTAGGCGACCACCGCGAAGCATGCGACAAAGATCCATCCCGCGATCGGCATGTTCCCTGCCATGTTTAGCCGCCGCTCTCGGGGAGCGGCGCGGGCATGTCGCCCGATGAAATCCGACAATCCGCCGCACACCGTCCAGCGCCGGCCCGGAGAGCGGCGGCTAAACGGATGCGTGGTGCAGTTCCTTGTTCCCGGCAGCGGCATGCTTCGAGGTCAGCCTGCAGCAACTGCATCCAGCGCGCTCCGCCTGCAACTCGAATGAAAACTCAAGCCGCACTTTCTTCCGCACCGCATCGCCCATCGCTCGGCGTTTGTCGGCGTCGGCGAGCGTTTCGACGATTCGTTCCGCCAATGCCTGCGGATTGCCGGGCGGGGCGAGCTCTCCGGTCACGCCATCTTCGATGACTTCGGGCACCCCGCCCACCGTCGTCGCCACGATCGGCAACCCGGCGGCGGCTTCCTCCAGCATGATGACCGGCAACCCTTCGGTGAACGACGGCAGCACCGCGAGATCGAGGTGCGGGAGAAACTTGCCGACATCGTTGCGGCCGGCAAGGATAACGGTGTTCTGGGTGGTTGCTCCGCGATGCGCCGCGTCAGTTGCTCACGCTGCGGACCGTCGCCGAAGATCACGAACTCCCGCCTCCGGCAACTTCGCATGCACGAGCCGCGGCGGTTTCGACGAGTTGGTCCATCCCCTTTTCGCGGCTCAGTCGCCTGGCGGCTGATGATCCATTTCGGCGGCATCGCGGAAGAGGCCGCGAATCCCGTCGCGATACGCGCATCCGGTCCCGCGAAGGCGTCGGCGTCGACGGCGTTCTTGATCGTCGCGATTCGATCGTCCGCGACGCCGGCTGCACGCAGTTTTGCCGACTGGGCATCGGAGACGCCGATGCAGGTGTCCGCGCGGCGGTGGACGAAGCGGTCGATCGATTCGTAGATGCGGACCTTCCAAGTAGCCGCGGTCCAGCCATGCGAGACGACGACGAATGGAATGCTCACCGACATGCGCGGCCCGCCAGCCGAGGATGTCGGGCTTGTATCCGCTGCAACGTGAGCACGTCGGCGTCAAGTCGCTTCAGTTCGTCCGCGAGTTCGGCGACGGCTTTGCCGATGTACGGAAAATTGTGCGTAAGTGCTTGCCCTCGAAGCCGCATTTGCGGCTTCGCTGAGCATCGCCTCGCATTTGCCACCTTCGGCGAACGAGAGGAACGTGCTTCTCGCACTTCGCTCGGCAGATGGCGAGCGAGGCCGAGCATTTGTCGTTCGGGGCCGCCGTAAAGGGAGAGGCCAACAGTGGACGACATTCACGCCACACCTGCCTTGTTTCTCTTCCCCTTCGGGGGAGCGGGGTAGGGGCGGAGTCTTGCGGCGATTCGATGTTTAGCCGCGAGACGGACACGTCGTCGCGTGGGGTTGCCCTCACCCGGCCTACAGCGGCCACCCTCTCCCCGAGCGGGAGAGGGTTGAGGCAGCGGAGCCAGGAGGCTTCGAGTTTTTCCGCGAGGACGCTCCAGTCGTATTGCGCGGAGACGAGCTTGCGGGCGGCTTCGGCTTGGCTTCGCATGCGGGCGGGGTTGCGGATCGCATCCACGAGTGCGGTCGCCATCGCCTGTTCGTCGGCTTCCACGAAATGGGTATCAGGAGGAGGTTCAAACCCTCGGCTCCGACCTTCGTGGAAACGACGGGCAAGCCACTGGCGAGCGATTCAAGGATCTTGAGCCGCGAGCCGCCGCCGATGCGGAGCGGACGGTCATCACGCCGGCTTGGCCGAGGAAGGGGCGGACGTCGGGAACGTTCGCTTGCAGTTCGACGCCGTTCGCTTCGGCGATGCGGGCGACCAGCGATGCAGGCGGATTGCGGCCGACGATCTGCAGTTTCGCGTTCGGTTCCTGCCGGCGCACCTCGGGGAAAATACGGTTCACCAATAGTTCGACGGCATCCAGGTTCGGCCGCCAATCGAGGGCGCCGAGGAACAGGATGGTGTGCGGGTCGTGGGCGCTTTCGACGGAGGCGAAAAACTCGCGGTCGATGCCGTTATCGACGACGTCGGTCGCCGGTTGGCCGAACTGCGTGCGGATCAGCTTCGCGTCCTCCTCGCTGACGGCTACGACGCGGTTGGCCCGAGCGAAGGCGCGTTTTTCGAAGGCCTCGAATTTCTTCCACTGCGATTTGAGAAATCGGCGATGCAGAAAGCGGGTTTCGTTCTCGTAGTAGCGCTGCCAGATGAGCGTGTCCACATTGTGGGCGATGACCAAACGCGGAGCGGCGACGGATGGATCGAGCGCGTCGAGGTAGGGAGTCCACTCGAACTGCCACAGGTCGATCTTCTGCTCGCGAGCCACTCGGTTCACCGCATCACGCATCGCGGGACTTTGGTGCGAAGTGACGGAGTAGGGCAGGCTCGACAGCATGTTGCGGGCGAGTCGGCCATAGAAGGCGAGCCCCGATTTCTTCGGCACCGGGTCGGCGACGATCACCGGTTCGATGCCATGCGACCGCAGAAAATCCGGGGCGACGCGTTGTTCCTCGCTGCCCGGAGCGCAGCGGCCGATGTAGACGATTTGGTGGCGCGGGGCGAGGCGCAGCATGAGGTTGAGCGTGCGAAGCCGCTTGCCGGACGTGGCCGGGTAGGAGACGTCGCCGTCAACGATCGCAACTCGCATCCGCGGAATCCTCATGCCGTTTGTTGGGCGAGCGCCGGCTCCATGCGTCGGAGCGGGAGCGTGCCTTCTAGGTACAAATCTTCGTAATCGCGCATCATCCGTCGCACATCGAAGTGGACTTCGACGCGGCGTCGTCCGAGCCGTCCCATGGCCTGGGCTTCGCCCGGATCGGCCCGCATGCGGCGAATCGCGTCCGCCAAGGCCGCGGGGTCTTGCGAGGGGACGAGGAAGCCGGTCTTGTCGTCGTCCACTACCTCGGTATTTCCACCGACTCGCGTGGTGACGATCGGCAACCCGCGGGCCATCGCTTCGAGCAAGGTCAGCGAAATCCCCTCGGTGCGTGAGGGCAGGACGAACAGGCTCGCCTTCGCCAGCAGAGCGGGCACATTGCGGACTTCGCCGAGAAACGTCACATGGCTTTCGAGCTTCAATTCTCGGGTCAGCCGATGCAGATCCTCGCGGCACACGCCGTCGCCTGCGATTTCGAGGCGAAAATCCGGATCACTGGCAACAACCATCGCCGCGGCGCGGATCAGGTTTTCGATGTCCTTTTCCGGGCTGAGCCGAGCGACCGTGACGACGGGACCGCGCGGATTCGAGCCCTGGAACGAGAAGCGATCGAGGTCGATGCCGTTGTGCAGCGTGCGGATCTTGCGAGCGGGCACGCCTCCTGCCGTCATCTGCCGAGCGCTATCTTCGGAGACGCAGACGAAGGCGTAGGTTAGCCGCGCCGCCCAGGCCGCCATGCGCTGTTGGCGACGGGAGACGTTCGGCAGCAGACCATGATGATGCGTGTGCACATGTCGGCCCACGCGGCCCAATTTGCCGCCGAGCGAACCGTAGACGAGCGGCGCGTCGTCATGCGTGTGGAGCACGTCGGCTTCGAGCGAGCGAAGCAGTCGGCCGAGCCGAAAGAATCGACCGACGCTGAATCCGGGCTTCTCGTTGAGCGTGAGCACGGGCCAGCGGGCGTCTTCGATCGCATCCGCGATGATGCCGCGCGAAGTGAGCGAGACGAAGGTGAGGTCGAACTTTTCCCGATCCGCGTGGCGTGCGAATTCGACGAGCAGACGCTCCTGCCCGCCGACATCGAGGCCGAGGGAAACATGGACCACGCGGGTTCGGGTGGGGCCGGTCATGTTGCCGCCCCCACGCCGACGAGCGTCTCCAGCCTGCCGCCTGCGAGCGCCCAGTCGAGCCCTGAGGCGACGGCGGAAGCCATCCCCTCGCGGCTGAATCGGAAGAGCCGTTCGTCGCTCGGCAGATCGAAGTCGTCGCGGACCAATTGATGCGCGAGGTCGAATAACGCGTTGCGAATCGCGCCGGCATCGCTCGGCGAGGCGCTGCGATGCGGCACGCCGCTCGTCTGCAGCACCCAATCGATGTCGCCATCCGGTTCCGCCAGGGCGAGGATCGGCCGGCGAGCGCCGAGGTATTCGTAAAGCTTGGCAGGCACGCTTATGCGATAGCCGGGCGTATGCAACAACACCAGGATGTCCGCCGCGAGCATCGCATCGAGCGCTTCGCCATAGGGGACGACGCCGCAATTCGTCACGCGGTCGGCCAAATCGCGGCTGCGGATCTCGTGATCCAGGTCGAACCCCTCGATCGTGTTGCGGCCAAAGAATTTCATGTCGATCCGGGGCAGGCCGCGGATTGGTTGTCGCTTGTGTTCGGCGAGCGCATCGAGCACGGGGAGCGGGTTGCGGCCGAAGTAGATTTCGCCCGCATGCACCAGCGTGATCTTGTCCGGCGATCGGCGATGCTCGCGGCGCGGAAACATCTCGGGATCGAAGCCGTTCGGCGCAACGATCGTCTTGTCCGTCACGCCCGGATACGCCGCCACGATGCCGTTTCGCATGATCGGAGTGTTGGCGATGATGAGATCGGCGATGGAAAACGCGGAGGCTTCGCGCCGCGCTTCGATCTGGCGAAACGGGAACGACAGTTCGTGTCCCTTGAGCCGATTGACATGCCATGGATCGCGCAGGCAGACGGCCCAGGGAAGGCCGGTGCGTCGCTTCAGTTTCATGCCGAGCCGATGAATGCAGTGCGGCGGGCCCGAGGTCATGATCGCTTCGATCGCGTGCTCGCGCAGGACTTTCTTGCAGGCGGCATAACCCGGGGAAAGCCAGCTGGAGAGCGGATCAAATCGCTCCTTCAGTTTCGGAAGAAGACCCTGCGGAAACGGGGTGCGAACGACTATCGTTTCCGGAGGCACGCGCTGGAGCAGAGAGGCGTCTTCCACCTCGAAACGAGCAATCGGCGGCGCAATGATGACCGGATCCCAGCCGAAGCGAGGCAGGTAGCGAGCCAGCCCAAGCATGCGATGCACCGCGACCGCCGCGCACGGCGGAAAGTAGTAGGTCGCGAGAAGCACCTTCCGATTGGTCATGACGCGATTCTTCCGTGTCCGACGCTGGAAGCATTGCCAGCATCTCTAGCTCTTTCGCAAGCATAGCATTACACGCCCACTGCAGAGCCGCGACTGTAGGGAGCGGCCACTAGGTTCCCAGGATAAGAGAACTCCAATTTCCGATTGCTGGATGCTTCGTGTCTTGCGAACCTGCTGGCCGCTCCCTTACAGTCGCGGCTCTGCCGAACTAATAGTTGCGGAAGAGGCGGATCAGGATGTAGATGAAGCCGAGAAACGCGATGCTGATGGCGACAAGGCGTACGCCGGTGCCGATGTCGAGTTGCTCATCCTCGACGCGAGGTATCGTCCGCATCATGCTGACGAACGAAATTGGAACGGCGAGCGCGAAGAAGGTTACGACAATGTAATTCAGCGAAAGCGTCAGCATGCCCATTCCGTAGACTGCCGTCGCTCCCACGATGCAGGGATGCAGGCGGCGCAGTTCCGGATCGAGGATGAAGATCCGTTGAAACGACGCGTAGCGGTTCATCGAAAAGAAGACGAAGGTGAACGCGCCGAGGAAGAACATGCCGCCGATCAGCCCGGTGTCGGCGAATCCTTGCAGATACGAGTTGTGGGCGAGATGCTTCAGTTCCGCTCGCTGCGATCGATCGTCGTCGTCTGCGGAAGGCGCCGGAGCACCGACCGCATCGCCGATGCTTTTGACTTTGGGGCCGATGCCGAGGATGGGGTTATTGCGGAATTCGTCCATCCAATCGCTCCACAGGCCGATTCGCGTCGAGCCGGTGGTCGCTCCGGAGAACTGCGTCTGCCGGCCCGCGAAGGCAACCAAGACGACAGGCACGCCGAGCAGGCAGTACATGACGCCTTTTTTGCCGCCGAAGGAATAGATCCAGTACACGACGAGGCCGACGAGCAGCGCGAGCAATCCGCCTCGCGATTGAGTGCTGGCGATGGCGACGAGAAACAGCGCAAGCGGAGCGATCCACAGGACGCGCCAAATGCCCGACGCGCGATCGGTCAGGCCATGCAGGGCATAGATGCAAAGCATCGACAGGTAGACGCACGCTTCATTCGGATCTTGCAAAATGCCGGTGAATTGCAAGCGTTCGACGAACATTTCGCCGCTGGGCGTTTCGAGGAGTTCCTTGACGACGCGAATCGCGCTGAAGCGGACGATCTCAAAGAAATGCAGCAGCGCGATCGAGGTCGTGACCATGCCGAAAAGCGTGAGGAACACGATGATCACGCGCAGGCGCCATGGGCTGTCCACGAGTGCGAGGAAGAGGACGAAATAAAGAAACGTCTTGATCAGCTCGATCCCCTCGTCGCTCGCCTCCGGCAACGATTTCGCGTTCACGAAAATCGACATCAGCGAGACGACGCAGAATGCCGTCATGCAGAGGAACGCGGGATGGCTGTAGACATTGCGACGCACGAGGGCGTCGAGCATCGACGGGAGGCTGACGACGAGGCAGGCGCTCATCACGACGTAGTAGATCGGCAGCGCTTGCAGCGCATCCACCACTTCCGCGGGCCGCGTGAAGAGGACGGCGTGGACCAGGCTGAAGAGCGCGAAGGCAATTTCGGAATTTCGAACTTTCAACGTTTAGCCGCCGCTCTCGGAGCGGCGCGGACTGGTTGCGACTGTTGGATCGGTTCCTGCCGCAACACGTCCGCGCGCTCCGAGAGCGGCGGCTAAACGGTCTCACGTTAGACGCATCACCCCATCACGGGGACGGGTTTGGCCGGTTCCGCTTGCTCGACCGCGTGGGCGCGTTTGCGGCGTTGGTATTCGTCGGCCAGTTGCTTGTATTCCTTGTCCACGACTTCCGTTGCCGGGAAGCCGAAGGCGGAGCGGATCCAGCGGAAGGGGAGCGACGCCATCTTCAGGGCGGTCGCCCAGTAGATGCGGAGGTCCATGCCGAAGGAGACATGGCGGACATAGTAGAGATCGTAGGCCAGTTTCAGCCGAACGCTTTCGAGATCGGTGTCCGCGGGCAGCTGCACCTGGGCGAAGCCGGTCACGCCGGGGCGGACCAGAAGGCGGGCGCGGTAGTAGGGAATCGCCTGTTCCAACGCGGGGACGAATTCCGGCCGTTCCGGACGTGGGCCGATCAGGCTCATGTCGCCGCGGAGCACATTCCAGAGTTGCGGCAGTTCGTCGATATGGCTCTTGCGAAGGAATCGGCCCAGGCGTGTGATGCGCGCGTCGCCGGGGACGGACCAGCGGGCGCCGGTCAGGCTTTCGCATTCGTGGTACATGGTGCGGATTTTGTAGATCGTGAACGGCTTGCCGTTGCGGCCCAATCGCGTTTGCGTGTAGAGGCCGGGGCCGCGAGGTCAGTTTCACGAAGGCGATCGCGAGCAGGATGATCGGACCGGCAACTACGAACATCGTCAGCGCCAGCACGAAATCGGACGCCGACTTGACGCCGAAATACCAGCGATTCGATGGTAGGAGAATTTCCGGGTCGGAAAAATTCGACGCGACTCCAGTCGCTCGCTTTCCGGAAATCATGGGAATCGCGCTCATGCAATCCTCAGGTCGCAATCCAAATCGATCCATCGACGGCGGTAGGCTTTGCACATCCATGTTCCGCCTTCGTTTCCTTTAGCCTTCCGTCTTGGCGACGGCCGTTTCCGCGAACAGCGTCTGGCGAAATGCGGGGAGCAGCCTTCGCATGATCGCCTCGGTCGTTTCCTTCTCCTTCGCGTCGTCCCGTCCCGAAGCACGGCGAGCGATGTAGAGCTTGTAGAGAAAACGTCCGCCTCGAAATTCCCAACGGGGGCTTTCCGGGGCACGCCAGGCTCCGTCGTTGGTCCAAGCCCAGTAGAGGCGAAGGTCGTCGTTGCCGAGCGATTGCTTCACGAACCGGGCTGTCCAAAACAAGCCTAGCTCACCAATCGCGGCGGTGCTGGGCTGACCGAACATCTCGTAGCCGGCGCCCTTGTAGCAGACGTCGGGCGTGTGGATCGACATGTCGCCTGGGCGGCCGCACATGAGGATGACGAGACACTCCGTTTTACGATCGGGGTCGCGGTAGGTGCGGACCCAGTAGCCCTTCGCCCGTGCTGCGCGAAACTCCTCGGCTTCCGCGGACTGCGTTTCGCCGATCAGGCCGTCGATTTCCATCGGCACCTGATCCACCCGCGCGACGGCATCCTCGAGCGCCTGGGACGAACCCCAGCGATCGTAGAGCTTGCCATGCACCAGGCCCGCTCCGACGACGATCAGACCCGCGACGAGCGCGGCGATGTGGACGCGTCGCATGGGTTAGGCCTTTTGAGCAAAGAGCGTGTATTCGCCGTAGGCTTCCGAGCCGAACTCGTTTTGCACGCCGAGGACGACGGCACCCATCGTGCGGGCGCCGACGTTGTCGAGCCGGCGACGCGCTTCCTGAATCTGCGGAGCCCGGCTCACGTCGCGCATCACGGAGAAGACGACGTTGTCCACATTCTGCGCGAGCAGCAGCGTGTCGTTGACGGGCAGGATCGGAGCGGAGTCGATGACGATGAAGTCGTATTGCTGCTTGAGTTGCTCGAGCAACGTTCGGACGTTGTCTTGCGCCAGCGCCTGCACCGCATGAGCATCGCCATGGCCGGCGGGCATCATCCACAATCGGCTCAGCGCCGTGGAGCGGATGGCATCGGCCGCCGTCGCTTCGCCGCGAAGCACTTCGCTGAGGCCGGGTTCGCGGGGCAATTCAAAGAGGCGATGCGCCGACGGATTGCGGAGGTCGCCGTCGATGAGAAGCACCTTGCGCCAGGCACGAGCCAAGCTGGCGGCCAGCTGGCTGGCGAGCGAGCTTTTGCCTTCGCCCGGAATCGCGCTGGAGACGAGGACGACGCGGGTCGCATCATTGCGTGAAGCATGCAGCATCTGCGTTCGGATGGTGTCGATCGATTCGTTGAGCTGCGCTTCCCACATCTCCATCTGCTTGGGCCGAACCTTGGAACCGGGCGACGCCTTTGGCATCGCGGGGACGGTGCCGATGACGTTGAGGCCCAAGCCCTGATTGATATCGGAGGAGAAGCTGATGCGGCGAGTGCGCGATTCCATGAACGACACGATCAGCACCATGAGACCGAACATGCCGACGCTGCCGGCCCCCGCGAGCTTGATCTGCTTGGAGACGTCTCGCTGCGAAGGCTCGACCGCCCGCTCCTCGATACTGACGCGGAGGTTGTTGCGTACTTCGTTCTTCAGACCTGCGATCGTGTCGTTGAGCTTGACTTGCTGCTTCGAGAGATTCTCCGTCTGATCCTTCAGGGTGGCGACATCGATGGGGAGCGCCCCGCCATCGAGCGGAGCAATCGCACGGACCTTCTCGCGAAGGCCGGTGATGCGTTCCTTGATCGCGACTTCTTGCTGCTCGAGCGTCGCGACTCGCGTCTTCGCATCGAACATGCGGTTGTTCAAATCCGCGACATACTTGGATCGCATCTTGCGTTCGATTTCTGGACGCAACGAATCGCGAAGCCGCTTGTATTGGTCGAACATCACGCGTCGATCGGCCTCTAAGTTGGCGACGCCTGCCGGGTCGGTAGCGACGCGAAGATACTGATCGATCTCGGCATTCTTCCGGTTGATTTCCTTGAGAAGCGACTGAGCCCTTAGATCGTTTCGCAATGCCTCATCCAAATCTGCATCGCTTACTTGCATGTCGCCAGGGCTTTGGATCTGCTTCTGCAGGAAGCTGACCTCGGTTTTCGCGCGAATCTGTTCGAGGTTCGTCTGCGCGAGGTCTTTTTCGCGGCCTTTGAGATCTTCGAGCAAGAGGTCGAAATCCGCGCGGTTCTTGCCGCCGGGGCCATCGCGCTCGGCCAGCATGCGTCGCTTGAGAGCGAGATCGTTCGTGGTAATGCGGAGTTTTTCGTTGAGTTCGTCGATTTGCCCCTTGTGCTTCTGCTCCTCGCGTTCGCGGTTCTCTTCGTAGTAGGCATCCAGGATCGCATTCAGCAGTACGGCGACTTCGTCGTTGCGGTCGGCCGACAGCGTGACGCGGACGATTTCCGGAGCGAGGTTGATGTTGTCGGCACGAATCGCGGTCTTGAGCCAGGCGATGGGATCGCTCGACTCGCGGACGATAGCCATATCGCGGATCGCTTTGCCGTCCTGCGTCTGCGAGTTGAGCGCTCGCTGGATGACGTGCGGCGATTTCACGAGGTCCATCTGAAACGCCTTGAAGACCTGGAAGTCGCCGAAGGCAGCCTGGTTTTGCACGAAGAAACCCGCGTCCTTCTGGAACTTGACGCGGATCTTGCCGATGGCCGGGTATTGGGCCGGGAAGACGAACATGACCAGCAGCACGACCGCAATGGCTCCGATGAGCCCCGCGACGACTGCCGCGACCCAGCGGCGGCGAAACGCCTGCCACAGGGCGGCCACGCTCGGGCTGCCGTTTTGGCCCGATGAGCCGTTGGCGTCATGGCCGAAATTCTGCGGCATGACCGGGACGAAGACGGAGTTGCGGAGCCCATCCATGGTGTTGCCTTGGGTGAGCGAGCCGTTCGACATGGGGACCATGCCGTGATGGCCGTTCGGCTTCGGGGAGGAGTCCTGAGGGTTCATCAAAGGGGTACCTCAAGGCGTCAGACGCCGGTTCCTTGGTGGCCGACCAGCGACGGACCGATCGGCCGAGGTCGGCTCGGCGCGTCGGTATCTATGGGTAAAATCTTGGAGAGCAGTTTCAATTCAAGCCATGCGATGCCCAGCGCCAACGGCATCATCAGCCAGCCGGCGAGGTCGTGCATGATCAGATCGCCGAACCATTTGCTGACCAGGCGATACGCGATGCCGGTCGCCACGATGCGGACGATGTTCGAGATCAGGGCGATCGGAATCGCGCTGAAGACCAGAATCCAACGATCCAGCGGCGGCGCCTGGATGGTCATCGCCAGGGCGGTCGAAAGTGCGAAGAACGTCATCAGCATGCCCAATCCGTTACAGGCGTTGAGCACTTCCAAACGCAATTCGCCCATGCGGATGATGTTTCCTTCCGCAAGGACCGGAAAGCCGAAAGTTTGCAGCACATAGGTGCTGGCGATCGTCGCCCATCGTTGCAGCGGGGCGGCGAGGGCGTGTTCGATGCGATAGGGCAACGGCAGCATGAAGCCGAGGAAGGCGATGCCGGGCCAAGACCATAAGAACATTTTCTTGCCGCCGACGAGCAGCACCAGGCCCGCGATGCCAAGCAGAAGAGCGATGCCGTCGAGGGCATCGACGCTCATCATGGCGGAATAGGCCCGCAGGATCGCCATGGTGGCGAGCATGGGCAGACCGAGCCAATACGGCTCCATCGACCCGTCCCACATGTCTTTGCGGAGCCACAGAATGACGCCGGCGAAGATCGGCACGAGGAAGCCGTGCGAGTATTGGGCTTCGGTCCAGCGCTCGGACATCGCCGAGATCGCGGGCCAAAAGCTCCACAGCATCGCAAGTCCGAGGACGCCGAAAACGGTCCACGCGGCCGAGCGATCCTCTTGAGGAGGAACGACGGGCGAAGACGGCGGCGACGGGGACGCGACCGCGGACATCATCGTCTCGGAGGGGGCAAGACGCATGGGGGAAGCAGGGGACTCCCGAAATCGGCCCATTCTACCTGTGCCGGCAAGCGCAAAAGCCTGCCGAAACTCCCCAGGCGAAAGAACCAATCAATCGAATATAAGTCACGTTCCCATGCGAAGAAGGAAAGATCGTCCGGAAACGCTTCCGCCAAGCGAACTTGGCGGCTTTCCGGCCGTTTCGAGGAGCATCCATGTTCTTGAAACGACGGTTGTTCCGTCCGTGAGGGGCGTGACGGACGTACAACGGTACATCATAGAGGCGAAGTGTCGAAAAGTAGGCAGAAAACCGGGAAGGTTTCGGGAAAAGTCGGCACCAGCTGGGGTAACCGCGACGCGCAGCGGAGCGTGGACTACGTGTCACGCGGGCGCGTGCCATGCTTGTGCGGAGCCAAACAGGAATCAGGGCCGCTTCCGGTACTACCGCACAAGCATGCCCCCATGCCGTATGCCGGACCCTTCACATGCTTCGGGTACGGAAGCGGAAACAATAGGAGCTCAGCTAGGTTCCGCCGGTCCAAATGGAACCGATACGGAACCGACGAACGTCGCAAACCCTTTCCATCCAACATGTTTTATTTGGGGCAGCATGCGAATCCGTCAGGGAAATGGAACCGGAATGATTCGTGAAGGGTTTCCGACGCTGCCATTTCTTGTACAATGCCCGTCTTCGTTAGTTCCGCGGGCATCGCGGTATCAGGAAGGGTGATGACATGGGTGCGCGTCGTATTCGTCGGGATCAAATTCAACGCGATCAGAAGCTGTCGCGCCTGGAAAATGGCGTGCGGAAGGTGAAGGAAACCGTTCGTCGCGACAAATCGATGACCGAACGCGTGAAGGCCGGCAAGCTTCCCTTCATCCCCGCCATCATGAGCTGGCTGAGCCGCAAGCTCGACAAGCCTTCGACCAAAATCACGCAGGCGGACGTCGATCAGCTGGTCAAGAGCTGATTCGTCCTCCCTCTCCGATGCGGGCCGCGATCAGGGTGACTCTCCCTCCTGTTCGCGGCTCTTGCTTTGGGGCGCATGCGTCCGGCACCAGCGAAACCAACGCGGGAACAGCGGGACCTTGCCCCACATCCAGTGCCAGCCCCATCCCTCGCTCTCGGCGGGCTGTCCGCAGAAGTGGCACTGCCACGGCAAGCCGTGCGCATCAATTAATAAGTTTGGCCGCTCCCGCACATAATCGATCAGATCATCCGAAGTGACGCCGCGCTCGCGGAGTTCCGCATCGATGGAGCGCAACGCGTCGGCCTCCATCCCAGGGCGAAACACTGTCGCCTCCGCGATCAGGTCGTCCGTCTCCGCATCGCGTATCCGCAAGAGCTGTCGTTCGCGTTCCACGTCCATGCCGCATTCTACGCTTGGGTCTAACTTTGGACGCGTCCGCAGAAGATAAACCATCTTCCCCCGTAGGATCCAAACCGAGGTGGCACACCCTGAGCATCGCGAAGGGTGTGGTGAAGTGCCTGAAGACTTAACCCATGGAAGTAAGTTCTCAGGCGCTTCGCCACACCCTTCACTACGTGAAGGGTGTGCCACCCCGGATCGACGCTCGGAATAGGGTCGGATTTCTTCGGACCCGTCCGAGTTTCTCACTTCCCGAACTGAGCCCACTTTTCCTTCATGAACTTGTACCCTTTCTGATAGACATCTTCCGGTGAGGGGAAGAGGTCGCGCCACACTTTGGTCGCGGCGGCGAGGTCGGGGAGCGCTCGGCCGAAGGCTTCGATGACGAGCCAGCCGTCGTAGCCGGTTTCGCGGAGCGCCTTGAACGATTCGTCCCAGTGGACCATGCCCGTCCCCGGCGTGCCCCGGTCGCTTTCGCTGATGTGGACGTGGCCAAAGTGGGGATACAGGTCCTTGATCGCGGTCGTCGGATTCTTCTCTTCGATGTTCGCATGGAACGTGTCGTACATCGTCTTGAACGACGGATGGCCGACTTCCTTCACCAATTCCTTCGCCTGGGCCGCGGTGGTGAGGAAGTAGCACTCGAAGCGATTCAGATATTCGATGCAGAGCGTGACTTTGTGCTGGGCGGCGAACTCGGCCGACTTTCGCATCACTTCGACGGCGCGCTTCTTTTCATCCGCCGTAGGGCCCGTGCCGGAGAAGACGCCGAGGGGCGAGTGGTAGGGGCCGCAGAGGTTGTCGCCCCCCATAATGGCGGTCATTTCGATCGCCCATTTGTGGTGCTCATGCCCCTTCTGACGAAGGGCGGCATCCGGGCTGATCGGGTTCGCTTCAGGCGTGCAGACGGTCACGGTTGTGCAGCCGAGGCCCTGGTTTTTCAGTTCCTTGGCGATTTTCTGGTAGTGAGCCGCATCGCCGCCGAAGAGTGGGATTTCGACGCCGTCGAAGCCGGTTTTCTTGAGGTTGGCCAGGAGCGGAAAATGTTCTTCGGTCACCATTCCGGTCCAGAGCAGCAGGTTCATCCCGGTCTTCATGCCGACATCCTCGCAAACACGGTTTCGTGGGGGAAAAGCGAGGGGTATTGTCCCGGCGATGGGGTTGTTTGGCAAGCGCCGAAAGCCGCCGTTTCGCGGGGACGAACCAAAGCGTAGAATGCGATACATCGGTATCGTATCCGCTACCCGCTCACGCCCCCGCGAAGGATCGTTGCGGTGCAAACGTCGCTTGTCGCCAATCCAGGTCACGCTCACGCCAAGGCGGATGCGCGTTCGCTGAATCAGGAACGATTCGGCCCTCGCTGGATCAATTTCCTTAAAGCGTGGTTTGGGCCTCCCTCGATGCGCCGCCGGGCGCATGGGGCGTTGCAGCTCGCTCGCATTCGCTGGTGGGAAGATCAGTTCGCCAAGCTCAACGATCAGCAGGTTCTGCAGAAGGGCCTGCATCTCCGCGGCCGGGCGCGCGGCGGCGAATCGCTCGACAAAATGCTGCCGGAAGTCTTCGGCCTCGTTTCGGTCGCCGCCCAGCGGACCGTGGGATTGCGGCCCTTCGATGTGCAACTCGCTTCCGGCGTCGTCCTTCACCATGGAGCGCTCGGCGAGTTGGCGACGGGCGAAGGCAAAACGCTGACCGCCATCGCCCCCGTCGCGCTCAATGCACTCCTCGGCAAAGGCGTGCATGTCACCACGGTCAACGATTACCTCGCGGGCCGCGACGGCGAATGGACTTCCAACGTCTACAACGCCATCGGCCTGACCGTCGGCACGTTGCAGATGAAGATGCCGGACGACGCCCGCGCTCAGGCGTACAAGTGCGACATCACCTACGGCACCGCCTCGGAATTCGGCTTCGATTTCCTCCGCGATCGACTCAAGGTGAAGAACAACGCCGGCAGCGACGCCACGCCTTTCTGGTCGCCTTTCGTCCCCGGTTTCGCGGGCCCTCCGACTGGTTCCGGCGGCGTGCAACGCGGGCATCACTATGCCCTCGTCGATGAAGCGGACAACATCTTCGTCGATGAGGCCCGCACCCCGCTCATCATCAGCAATCCCACTCGGCCCGCGTCCGAGGAGGAGTCGCTCGTCTACAAATGGGCGGACGGCTTGGCGGTGATGATGGTGCGCAACGAGCACTTTTTCCTCGATGAGAAGAAGCAGAAGCTCGAACTGACGGAATCCGGCCGGCAGTTGATCCGCTACTCGAATCCGCCGCGCGGCCCGCATTCGCATGCGATGGATAAGCTGCAT
>JAXMAT010000029.1:0-61863 GCA_046350235.1 Gemmataceae bacterium
GGCCGACACGATCTTCGGCAACCTTGGCCAAGACGACATTATCGGAGGTAACTCGAATCAGTTCGGCCTGACCACGACCGCCCAGCGCGGCGATGGGGCCGACATGATCTTCGGCGGAGCGGGCATCGACCTCGCCCGCAACGACGCGGGCGATACCGGAGCGACGGCACATTCCCGCGATGCCGACACGATCGTCGGCGACAACGGCAACATCTTCCGCATCGTCGGGACCAACGGCGTCGGCAGCGGTGGATTCCTCACCTTCAATTACGACAACTATAACCAGGGCACGGGGAGCGCCAACAAGATCATCCCCCGCGCCGTCGAGTTGATCGACTACACGCCCGGCGGGCCGACGTTCAACGTCCTCGCGCTCAACGACGTGGGCGGCGGCGACGAGATTCACGGCGAAGCAGGCGATGATACCGTCTACGGCATGACCGGAGCCGACCGCCTCTTCGGCGACGGCCAGGACGACGATCTCATCGGCGGCTGGGGCGCGGATTGGATCAATGGCGGAGCCGGCGACGACGGCGTGCTGGGCGACGACGGCCGACTGTGGACCAGCCGTAACGGCATGGCCGAACCGCTCTACGGCATCGCCGCGATTCCGCCGAACCAGCTCAACCAGACGGTGACGACGACATCGCGGCAGAATCAGGCATTGATCAACGTCTCGGGCGAACTGAAGAAAACTGCCGATCTCGAACCGACGCTCTATGGCGGCAACGACATCATCTACGGCGGCCTGGGGAACGACTTCCTCCACGGCGGCGCGGGGGACGACGCCATCTCCGGCGCCGAGGCGTTGCCGAACTTCTTCGATGTGGCCACCAATCCGGGGAATGTGCTCGGCTACGGCACGGTGCGGCCACGCGAGTTCGCCGCGTACAACTACTTCCAACCACGTGCGAAAGTCGCCGGGTTCGTTCTCAATTTCGATGCAACGGTCAACGGATCGAAGCTCGACGACGGTCGCGACGCCATCTTCGGCGACGATGGCAACGACTGGATCGTCGGCGGGACCAACACCGATCGCATGTACGGCGGCACGGGGAACGACCTGCTCCAGGCGGACGATAATCTCGACACTGCGAACGGCACCAACACGGGCAACGAACTCGGCCTCTACGGCGATGCGGACCTCGCTTTCGGCGGAGGCGGAAACGACGTCCTTATCGCCAATACCACCGACGACCGCCTCATCGATTGGCGGCTCGACGTCAACACCTTCGTCGTTCCGTTCGGCAATGCGACAGCGCCGACTGTCACCAGTTCGGAGGAAGCGTCGCTCTACGTGTTCCTCTACGCGGTCTCGGCGAATGACGGCGCCGATCCGACCCGCATTGGCGCCGGCCTCGGTTCGTCAGCCCGCAACGGCGAACCTTACGGCGAGCTTGGTTTGTTCGTGGCGTCCGATTCGGATTACTACAACCAGGTCGTCAACCCGCAATCGCCGACCTCCACGACCAATCAGATTATCCTGCAAGGAGTCCCGACGCTCACCAGCCCGACGGGGACCGTGTCGGGCGATGTGCAGACCTTTACCTGGACTGCGGTTTTCGGAGCCGCGAGTTACGAAATCCAGATCGACAATCTCACGACAGGCCAAACGGCCGTCCGCACCGCCGGAATCTCGACGACGACTTGACCGCCCCGGCGCTGTCGCCCGGCAGCACCTACGCATGGTGGGTGCGAGCCTTCAGTTCGACAGGGAACGCGACCGCATGGAGCAGCCAGGGCCGATTCGCAATCTCGCCGATCGCGGCTCCCGTGGCCATCGGGCCTGTGGGTTCGCAATCGTCCGACGCCCTGACCTTCACCTGGACCGCGGCGATCGGTGCGGCGAAGTACGACTTGTGGCTGCAGGATTTTGCGAGCGGCGCCGTCGTCGCTTACCGCACGGGTCTTGTAGGCACCACCTGGACTGCCCCCACGTTGTCGCCGGGCCGAACGTATCAGTGGTGGCTGCGGTCCGTCAGCACCAACGGCACGACGAGCGCGTGGAATTCGGCTCAGACCTTCTCCATCGCGGCCCTCACCGTCCCGGTCCTCGGAAATCCGTCCGGTGCGCTCGCCACCGATTCGGCGACCTTCACTTGGTCTGCTGCGTCGCTGGCCGTGCGATACGACATTTACCTGTCGAACAACACGACCGGCGCCACGCAAGTCGTGAGCAGCGGCAACATGGCGGGGAACAACTCGCCGAGTTGGGCCTCTCCCGCCTTGTCGCCAGGCAGCAACTACACGTGGTGGGTCCGCTCGGTCAGCGCGGATGGAACGTTCAGCGCGTGGAGCGTGAGCAAGACCTTCACGACTCCCGCACTGGCGACGCCGACGCTCACCAGCCCGACCGGAACGCTTTCCACCGACACGACCACCTTCGCCTGGACCGGCGTTTCGCTGGCGACGAAGTACGACATCTATCTGTCGAACAACACCACCGGCGCCACGCAGGTTTTGCGCACCGGCACGCTTACCGGCGTCGCCAACCCGACCTTCGCCTCGCCCGCGTTGTCGCCCGGCGGTAACTACACCTGGTGGGTGCGTGCCGTCAGCGCGGATGGAACGGTCGGCGCCTGGAGCGTGTCGAGGTCGTTCTCGGTCGCCGCGCTCGGACTGCCGGTCCTCGCGGGCCCGATCGGCGCTCAGGCGACCACGACGCCGACCTACCAGTGGTCCGGCGTGTCGTTGGCCGAGAAGTACGACATCTACCTGACGAACAACACGACGGGGGCTTCGCAGACGATCCGCACCGGAAACCTCGCGGGCCAGGCAAACCCCACCTTCGCGTCGCCCGCATTGACGCCCGGCAGCAACTATACCTGGTGGGTGCGAGCCGTCAGCACGGATGGAACGCTTGGCGCCTGGAGCGTGTCGAAGACGTTCAGCACACCCGCGCTCACCGTGCCCGTGGTGACCGGACCGACCGGCAGCGGCAACTCGACGACGCCGACGTTCGCTTGGAATGCCGTCGCCATCGCGGCGCGCTACGACCTCTACGTCAGCGATGCCACGACTGGGCAAGACCAGGTCGTTCGCAACACAAACCTGACCGGCACCTCCTGGACGTTGACAGGCGTGCCCTCGCTCGTCTCGGGCCATAAGTATCGCTTCTGGCTGCGGGCGATCAGCGTGGATGGATCGTCGCATGGAGCACGCCGATATCGACTTCGTCGTGCTGTAAAGCCTGGGCGATGCGCGGCGTTGCAGCGATTTCGCATGCGGCGGGCGAAATAGGTTGCCCGCCGGATGCATAAGGTTTGCCCAAATTCCCGCCCGCAGATTCGGAAGACTCAGATTCCTCGCTAGAGCTTGCGCAATCGGAACCGATGGAATCCTTGACGCGCTCAGCGCGACCGGCATGGGTGTCGGCGGTTGACGCGGCAGGGGCGTTTCCCATGCGTTCGGCTCTTCTCGCCGCCACGAGCCTTTGGCTGATCGCATCCGCCGAGGTGGTCGCCCAAACGCCCCGGCCCAAGCTGGGTTTTGACGACGCGCCGACGATCGCTCCGAAAGTCGGCTTCGAGGAATCGCAAGCTCCGCCCACCACGACCAAGTCGATGCCTCCCGCCGCGAATTATGCGATTCGCCAGACTGCCGCGACGCAACTCCAACCACCTGCCCGCGTGCCCGATGCGGCCGACTTGACCGAGTTGCCGCACCTCGTGCCGCAGGAGCCTGCAGTCGCATCACCCGCACCTGTTGCCGCGGCGCCTGCCCCCGTACTCGCGGGCCAGCTCCGCGTCGGCGGCGGCGCCATGTACCTCAAGCCTTCCTACGACACCAACCCCGCCTACGCCCGCGTTTCCAACGTGCCGACCCCGACGCTCACCAGCACGACGACCACGCAACAAAACTTCGGCTCCAGCTATTCCTGGTCCCCCTACGGCTGGCTTGAATACGGCATCGTCGATGGCCTCGGCGTCCGCGGCCGATTCTGGCAATACGCCGACACCCCGGCGACGCAAACGGTCTTCAACAATTTCGTCCCCGGCAGCCTCAATACGACGCAAGTCATTTCCGCTTTTCCGCTCGGCCTCGGCATTATCTCGAACCCAGGCGGAGCAGGCGCGGGATTCAATGACGACCTCGCTTTCCGCAGCAGCCTCGTTCTCACGGCTTACGACCTGGAACTGACGCGGGAATTCCGCACGAGTTTTCTCTGGATTTCGGTTTCCGGCGGCGGACGCTACGCGGAAACGACGCAAACCTACGATGCCTCGCTCCTCAGCAGCCCTGCAGTAGCGGGGGCGGGAACGGTTCGCAGCGATCTTCGCTCATCGCATCATTTCGACGGCTTCGGCGGCACGCTCGCGCTGGAAGTGGGAGTGCCGATTCTTGAGAGCCGATGGAGCGTCTACGGCGGCACGCGAGGTTCGCTCGTCTACGGCTCGATGCGCGAGGCCGCCAGCCTTTCGACGACGACCACGGTGCCCGGCGGATTGACGACGGTGCAACTGCAGAGCGCTTCCGCGATTCAGGACCGCCTGCTGCCCATCGTGGCTCGGTGCTGGGGAACGAACATTGCGCTCCGCTGGGGCCGATTCCAATTCTTCACCAGCGCCGCTCTGGTCAAATTAATCGAGCCCGGCTACGGCAATGCTCTCCAATAACCAAACGATCACCGGCGCCGGCAACGCATTGGCGGTCCCGCTCACGCAAGTCGCCGACAATCACATCAACCTCGGCCTCTTCGGCCTCGCCCTGACTGGCGGCGTTCGCTATTAGAAATCGTTCGGCAGCACCTCACCACCAGCCCGACTCCCCAGCCCTAAACGGGTAGCATCCGAAACGGAGTCGGTGATGAATCGAATCGATCCATCGAACATCGCGAAGTTGACGCCTCCTGTGTGGCGACTGCGGAATCCTATGTAGCCATAGCAGCCGTTATCCGTTGAATTGAGAGGTGGGCCGAACGAACCGGAAGCTTGCGAGTGCATGTTTTGGCAACTGGGGCTTCCGATGTTCCAGTATCCGCTGCTGTCCACCGTGCCGCCATTGCGATACCGTTCGCCGATCATGGCGGTATTGCTGGTGCCGTCGGTGATGCTCGCCATGTTGTATTTGCTGTTTTGATTGAATGCGCCCGTGAATCGGGTGTGATTCAACAGGTTGAAATTCTTCCCGGCAACCGTGTAATTCGAGCCGCCGGCACTGCCATCGTCCATATGGTTGCAGTTTTCGCCGCTGAGGCTCGACGGATTACCGATCGCTCCGGTAATGACCACTCCGTAACTTGCAGGAACGCGAGCACCAATCCCTTGACTGGAGACGGTCGTGGCATCGGTAGACGACGGGCATTTGAAGATCGGAACCGGAGATTGAGCAGCGGCCAAATAGTTGCCGGTCGTCCAATCCATGGGGTATCCCGTGATGGGCGTGCTGTTGAAGAGCGGACCTTGCTCGATGTAGGGCAGGATGTACCAGTTCCAGAAGACGGAAACATTCGACGGCCCGGCGTTATCTTGAATCATCTCACGCAAAATGCTGGGAGGAAACGACTTGTAGACGTCATGGTAGCCATGGATGCCGATGGCCATCTGCTTCAGATTATTCTGGCATTGAGCCCGCGCGGCAGCTTCTCGGACCTTTTGGACGGCAGGAACCAGCAGCGCGATCAATACCGCGATGATGGCGATGACGACGAGCAATTCGATCAGGGTGAACCCCCGACGCGCTGAATTTCGCATGGGCGCACTCCAAGTACGAAGAAAGAACTTAGGGCTTGCAGAGATCGATGGTGAAGTCGTTGGAGCCGGGTTTCACTTCGAGGCTCCGCTTGGCGTTGATGTCCCACGTCGGTCTTGCTTTGGGATCGTTCAGGCTGATCGCGACGCGGTGCTTGCCGATGAGGGCGCCATCGCCTTGAACGTCGGTGGAAAGAACGAATTTCCCTTCTGCATCTAACTGTCCGGTGGCGCCTTTACCTGGCCTCGAGGAATCCGAGATGGGAGAGAAGATAACCGTCCCGTCCACCACTGCCTTGCCGTTGCAAACGACCTGGCCTCGTACCGGAGCAAGATCGGATCTTCCACATCCGATCACCGCCAAAACCGGCAGAATTACTGACGCGATCCGCACTATCATCGTTGCACCTACACAGTGTAATTAAGAAATTATAATGAAGAGCCTGCTTGGTGCAATCCCATTCCCCCGTGCAAACGCCGAAGACCGGCATGCGATCAATACGCTACCTCGAGAATTCCGCGTAGATCCTCAAGCGATGCGGTCCGTGGGTTCACCCGAAGTAGACGCTTGATGGCGAAAGTCTTGGCGGCGAAGCCATCGAGTTGGTCCGCACGAACACCCACTTCGCGGAGACGGTTAGGAATGCCGATCGCGGCTCGTAGCCGAACGACCGCGTCGATCGAACGCTCTGCGGCGTGGCTGGCGGAAAGTCCGGCGACGTCTTCCCCGAGCACGCAGCGATGGCGGTGAACTCGCGTGTCCGCTTCGGCTGATTGAAACGCATGACATAGGGCAGCAGCAAGCCATTGCCGGCGCCATGCGACACATGGACCGCGCCGCCGACGGGGTATTCCAACGCGTGGACCAGGGCGACGCCGACGTTGGAAAAAGCGAGCCCGCCGAGCAACGCGCCGAGCGCCATGCCTTCGCGGGCTTCCAGATCGCTTCCGTCTTTCACGGCTCGCACCAGGTATTTGCCGATGAGCGAGATCGCCTTCTCGGCGACCAAATCCCCCATCGGATGTTTTCCCTGGTAAATGCTTCGTTCGCCGACCGGCAGCGGAAAGACCTCGTTATCGACGGCCGTGTATCCTTCGATCGCATGCGTGAGAGCGTCGATGCCGCTGTCGGCCGTCACCTTGGGCGGGCAGGAAACGGTGAGCATCGGATCGACGAGAGCGACGCGTGGGCGGAGCCAATTGCTCAGGATGCCCATCTTGATCTGATTGTCCGCATCCGTGACGACGGCGGCGCCGGAAACTTCGGACCCGGTGCCGGCCGTGGTCGGGATGCAGATGAGAGGAACGATCGGGCCCGGAATGCGATCGTCGCCCCAGATATCTTTCAGCGGAATCGGATGGGCGAGCAGCGTGGCGGCGATCTTCGCCAAGTCCATGTTGCTGCCTCCACCGAGGCCGATGAGGACATCGGGACGAAACGCGCGGGCCTCTTCCACGCATTTCATCGTCAGCGGAATCGCAGGCTCCGGTTCGCCTTCGGTAAAAGCCTCGACCGTCAGGCCTGCGGCCTTCAACGGCTCGCGGACCTGATCGAGCATGCCGAGGCGGACAAGGATCGGATCCGCGACGATGTAGACGCGTTTGCCTTGCAGTCGCTGCACGACTTCGCCGACCTGCCGCACGGCATGTCGGCCGAAAAGGATTTGGCCCGCGGAATGAAAGGTCCACGTCGTACGCATGGCATGCTCCAGAGTGGTCCTGGTTTTCGTGGCGACAAGTTTATTCACTTGTCGGATTTAAGGTTGAAGGCGGAGTCACGTTTTCGCTCGCTTCAGGAGCGTCTGCAACCACGTCGCCGCTGACCTCACGCGGAGCGTGAAGACTACCTTCCGGCTCCGCTTTGACCTTGCCTTCCGGCAATGCGCCAAGGTTCGCGAACAGGTGCGTGAGCGACGCGGTCAGTTTGCGGAAGTCACCGAGGTCGAGGCTTTCGTTCGGGGCGTGGGCGTTGCTCTTAGGATCTTCGATGCCGAGCAACAGGGCCGGGGCTCCGCCGAACAGTTCCGCGAGCGGGCCGACGAAGCCGATGCTTCCGCCGCAGCCGATTGCGGACGCTTTGACGCCGAAACCTTTCTTCAACGCCGACATCGCGGCCTCGAAGGCAGGGCCGTTGGGATCGGTGATCCACCAGTTGGCGGCGCCCGTGGGCTTCACGGTCACTTCGACGCCGTAAGGCGGATCCTTCGTCAGCACGGCCTTGAGTTGCTCGTAGGCTTCGTCCGGATTCATGTCCGGCACGATGCGGCAACTCACCACCGCCTCGGCCGTCGGCAGCACCTGATTCGACGCCCCCTTGATCGAACTCGCTTCCTGCGCGATGACGGTCACCGCCGGTTGTCGCCACGTTTGCTCATATGCATGCACATTCTTCGGCAACGGGAATTGCACGCTCGGAACCACGCCGAACTCCTCACGCCACTTCGCCTCATCGCCGGGGAGTTTCTTGAAGGTTCGTTTTTCGTTCGGCGTCAGCTTGCGGACTTTGTCGTAGAAGCTTGGGATCTGCACCTTGCCGTTCTTCGGCAACAAACGCGCGAGGATGCCGTTGAGGGCGAGGGCCGCATCCGCGAGCAAACCGCCGCCGGTGCCGCTGTGGACGGGCGTCTTCGCGGAGCGGACTTCGACATGGGCGCCGAACACGCCGCGAAGCGAATAGGTGATGCACGGCAACCCCGTGTCGATGTTGCTCGTGTCGCAGACGATGATGACGTCGGAGAGGAGCCGTTCGCGGTGTTCCTGGAAGAAACCTTGGAGGTTTTTCGAGCCGACTTCCTCTTCGCCTTCGACCAGCATCTTCACATTGCATGGCAGCGAACCGGTCGTCTGCAGCCACGCGGCGACGGCGCCGAGTTGGGTGACGATGGCGCCCTTATCGTCCGCGGCGCCGCGGCCAAATAGTCGGCCTTCGCGTTCGGTGAGTTCCCACGGCGGCGACTTCCAATCGCCTTCGTAGTTGACCGGCTGCACATCATGGTGAGCGTAAAGGAATACGGTCGGCTTGCCCGGAGCGCCGAGCCATTCGCCGTACGCGTATGGTGCGGAATCGCCGGTTTTCAGGGTGGTGACGTTCTGCAACCCTGCCTTGCGCATCAGTTCGCAGGTCAACTCGGCCGTCTGCACGATCTGTTCGGCATGAGCGCCGTCGGTGCTGATGCTCTGGATAGCGACGAGCTTCGCCAAATCCGCGATCAGATCGGCGTCATGTTCCTGGAGCCAAGCAAGGGCGGCTTTCATCGGCGTCTCCCGGGTGTGTTGGTGGGAGGCTTTCGACAACAGCGAGTGACCGCAAACAACTCCAAGCCCAGGGGCGAGCTTTGCGAGCTCCTGGGATCGGGTTATCGAAATCCCAGGAGCTCCCTTCGGTCGCCCCTGGGCTTGATGTCTACCCTATGTTTCGAAAATCTCGCGTTCCAACCATCAACTTATGAATCCGCGGCGGGAGCGGGCGATGGTGCGATGGGCGCGGGAGAAGCTTGAATCGTATCGACGGTGAAGAACACCAGGGCGAGCCAGATGATGGGGAAGCCGACCATTTTCGCTTCGGTCAGATGTTCGCCGAGGAAGAGAACGGCCAGACCGAACTGAATCGTCGGAGACAGATACTGCAAGAAGCCCAGCTGCGACAGCGGAAGCCGACGGGCGGCTTGGCCGAAGCAAAGGAGCGGAATCGCGGTCACGATGCCGCTGAGCGCGATGAAGATATTCACCTGCCAGGGTGCCGTATGCGCGAAGGCGAGGTTGCCCTGGAAATTGAGGATCATCAAAAACGTGAATGCGATCGGAACGAGAAACAGCGTCTCCACCGAAAGGCCTATCAACCCATCCACGGGCACGCGTTTGCGGATCAGCCCATAGAGGCTGAAGGTGCCGGCGAGAACGAAGCCGGTCCACGGAATTTCCCCTTCCTGCACGATCATGTATCCCACGCCGATGCCCGCGATGACGATGGCGATCTTCTGCAAAGGCCGCAATCGCTCTTTGAGCACGACCATGCCGAGCACCACGCTGACGAGCGGCGTGATGAAATAGCCGAGGCTCGCATGCGAGATTTTCTGGATGCTGACGCTGAGGATGTAGAAATACCAATTGGACGCCACCAGCAGCCCGGAGAGGAGCAGCGGGCGGACGAGATCCCAATTGGCCAGCGTCTTGCGCAGGTCGCCGAATCGTTTGGCGAAGAAGAGGATGGGGGCGAGGAAGAGGACGGACCAGACGATGCGGTGCGCGAGCACTTCGAAAGGCGGGATGTCGTTGCGCAGGAGGGCGAAATAGAGGGGAACCAATCCCCACAACCCATATGCGCCGATGCCGTAAAGAAAGCCCTGCCGCCGATGGTTCGTCACCCGAGTGGCTCCGAAAGGCATGCGTTCGAGGCGAACGGACGACACGGGCGAACAAGCGAGGGTTCGCGAAAGCCGTCCCTGGAAGATGATACAGGCGACGAGGACGAGCCTTACACGCTCCTGCACAACGCCGTAGGGTATGTCGAGCGTAGCGAGACGCACCGTTGCCGGTAGCGTGGGAAGACAGAGCCCATGTGCCGCCATCGTCTCATGATGCTATGGTCCATGTGCCTGAAGCAGTGCGCCTCGCTACGCTCGGCACCCCTACATCGCCGCTCGATCAAAGCATAACGGCCGACCGGATGACCGGTCGGCCGTTAAAGACGCATTTTCGCGCTCGCTAGTGGGCGACGGCGGCAACGAGGGGGCTGTCGCTGCAGGCGTGCGGAGCGGACGAGCCGCAGCCGGAGGGCTGTTGCGCTTCCAGGGCGACGGTTTGCAGGGGCTTGCGACGCCGACGCGCGAGGCGTTCGTTGTCTTTGGGAACCAAAGCCGTTTTGGTTCCTTGCACCAGCATGCTGACGCCGCGGTTGTTGGCGGTCTGCTTGATCGTCGCCGGCTTGTCTTCGGCTTGATAACGAATGATCATGCCTTCGTAATTGCGAAGGATGAGGCAATCGTCGGAGGCGGAGACGAGATAGTTGGGCATGAGCGGGATTTTGCCGCCGCCATGCGGGCTATCGACGACGTAGGTCGGGACGGCGAGGCCGGACATGTGTCCGCGGAGGCCTTCCATGATCTCGAGGCCTTTCCACACGGAGGTGCGGAAGTGCCCCGCGCCGGTGACCGGATCGCAGTGGAACAGGTAATAGGGGCGGACTTTGATCCGGAGGAGTGCCCGCATGAGCCGGCGCATCGTCTCCAGATCGTCGTTGACGCCCTTGAGCAGGACGGTGTGGTTGTTGAGCGGCAGCCCTGCCTTGATCAGGTTCTTGCAGGCCTTGGCCACCTCGGGGGTGATTTCCCGGGGGTGGTTGAAGTGGGTCTGGATCCAGACCTTCTCCGCGTCGGCAAGAATTTCCAGAAGTTCCTTGTCGTAGAGCTTTTGCGGCAACGTCGTGGGGACGCGCGTTCCTAGGCGCACCACATCGACATGCGGGATCTCGCGCAAGCTCTCGAGGAAGAAACGAAGCTTGTTGTGGTTAAGGGTCAGCGGGTCGCCGCCGGAGACGACTACGTCCCGGATTTCGGGGTGCGCCCGGATGTATTCGATCATCCGTTCGTCGTCGCGGCTGACGGCGTCCCAGCCTCCGCGGACCATCGTGGCCCGTTTGCGGGTGCAGAAACGGCAATACATGGTGCAGACGTGCGTCGTCACCATCAGGCAGCGGTCCGGGTAGCGATGGGTGATGCCCGGGACGGGAGAGTCCTTGTCCTCTTCGAGCGGATCTTCGAGTTCGAAGTTGGAATCTGCTTCGAGAGGGGAGGTCACCGATTGCAGTCGGATGGGATCGTTCGGGTCATCGACGTCGATGAGGGAGAAGTAGTACGGCGGGATGGCGAGCTTGTACTCCGCTTCGAGCTTCCCCATCACTTCGAGTTCTTCCTCGGAGAAGGGGAGCAGATCGCGGAGCTGCCGTACGGATCGGATGGCGTTTTGCGACTGCCAACGCCAGTCATCCCATTGTTTCTTGGAGACGCTGCGCCAGAGCGGGTGGCGCCTTGGCTTACCGGGAGGGTCTTCGTCGTCGAAGCCGTAGTCCTTCACCTTGACTCGCGGGGTCTGTTCAAGCCCGGTCCGCTCTTCCATGGGGATCATAAAGAAGCGGTCGCCTCCAGCCTCGGCTCGTTCCACTGCAGGAGGCGAGATGAGCCAAGGGAACAAGCTCTCGCCGCATGCGCCATTTGGTTTAAGAACATAACCTTCTAGACGATTTATGCAAGGCCTACCCAAAGCCTCGCGGCGCGTTTGGATGCTCCAATCGACCACGCCACCTTCAAGCAACGCGCGCGCCGTCGCGGAAAAGACGTGAAAAGAAACAACATGATCGCGCGCGAAAATATTTCGCGAAATTTTCGCGCGCAGCGCGCGAATGACGCATGAATGCGCGCTGAGAGAGGTCCTCCGCGCGGAGCGTTTTCGCCGATCTAGATAGTATTATTTGTAAGAATACATTCTTGTAACCAGCGACGAGATAAATTAAACTATCTACCACGCCCAGAGGCGAGCGCAGCGAGCTCCTGGGATCGCCGCGTCGGATCCCAGGTGCTCACGTTCGTTCGCCCCTCGGCTTGGCGGCATTACCCATTCTTGAGGCAATCGCATGACCTTTTCGTTTGCATGCGTTCCCTCCCAAGGTCATCCTGAGATCATCGAACGCCGTCATTTCCTTCTCAGGTTCGCTCACCCATGCCGCAAATGAACTGCACCTGCGGGGCTGCCCTCAACTACCCGGCCGCTCAGGCAGGCAAGAAGATCCGCTGCCCGCGTTGCCAGGCCGTCGTCGAAACGCCGGCGGCGGAACCCGCGAATGAAGGCATCTTGGTCGCGGAAGAATTGCCCAGCGGTCCCGCGGAACGGCAAGCGTTTCAAGCGGGGCAACCCGGGCGGAATATGCCGTCGTTTCCTCAAGCCGACGATCGCAGCTTTCCGCAGCCGATGAAAGCCAGCGGCAAAGCGATCTGGTCGTTGATCCTCAGCTTCCCAACGCTCTTCCTGTCGCTGATCACCGCCATCCCGTCGATCGTGCTCGGCATCCTCGCGATCCGCGACTGCAACCGCAACCCCCGCCTCAGCGGCAGCGGCCTCGCCATCGCCGGCATGGTCCTCTCCGGCGTGCTGCTGTTCGTGAACGTCCTCGTGATTCTTCTGCTCATCCCCGCCGTCTCTCGCGTCCGAGAGGGCGCCGCGCGGGCACACGAGATGAACAACCTCAAGCAGATCGCATTGTCGATCCATGTACCAGGACACCTTCCGGAACATGCCGTCGGCTTACGGCACGCAAGGCCAACAGGTCGTCGATCTGAAGGACCACAGCATGTTCGTCCAAGTTCTGCCGTTCATCGAACAGCAGGCAGTCTTTCAACAGCCGAACCTGCTGCCGAAAGGCGCCTTAACGATCGCGCGCGGTGGCAATCGCCACGCTTCTTTCCCCGTTCGAGGAAAAGGTCAATACCACCGGACGAACCAACTACGCGGGGAACATCCGCGTCTTTTCCACGGCAGGAGAGCGAGCCCAAGTCGGCATGGCAGCGCCTCTCGAGGGAAAAATGGAGAACCAACTCGCTCTGCAGCGGATCATGGATGGCACCAGCAACACCGCGATGTTCGCGACCCGCTTCGGCGAATGCGGCAGCCCAGCGGTCCCCACGCTCTTCGACGGCATCAGGCCCAACGAACCCGGCAGCCCCTTCTTCGGAGCCGGCACGCACAGCATCAGCGCCGACAACGTCGCGGCTGCCGATCGCACCTTCCAACTGATGCCGACCGTCGCGACCTGTCAGCCGAACGCGAGCATTTACGGCCACGCGTTCATCCGCCAGGGCCTCGCGGTGGCGGTTTGCGATGGCAGCGTGCGGATGATCACCCCGAACGTCACGCCGCTCAACTATCAACGATTCCTCTGTCCAAGCGATGGTTTCCCCGTCGATTTGGGCGACTAACGGAGCCGACTCCCCATGCTTCAGACGATATGCACCTGCGGCGCGAATCTCGAGTATCCCGAGGCCCATGCGGGCAAGCAGATCCGCTGTCCGCGTTGCCAGGCAGTGGTGACGACGCCTGCCGCCGCACCGCCGGTCGAGCAGATCATGACGGCAGAGCTGCTCCCGACAGGCCCAGCGCGCCCGGAGGGGGGGCCGCCCTCCTATGCCGACCGAAACCCCTGGGATCGGCCTCAGCCGACGCAAACGAGCGGCAAAGCGGTCTGGTCGCTGATCCTCGGCATCATGGCGGTTATTGCGTCGTTTTTCACCGGCATCCCGTCGATCATCCTCGGCATGCTGGCGATCAAGGACACCAACCGCGATCCACGACTGGGCGGCAGCGGCATGGCGGTCGCCGGCATCGTCGCCTCCATCGTGGCCATGCTGGTCAACCTGGCGCTCATCGCTTTGCTCATCCCAGCCGTCCAAAAGGTCCGCGAGGCGGCGGCACGGACTCAGGATTCCAACAACCTCAAGCAGCTCGCTCTGGCCATGCACAACGTCCACGACGTCCACAGACGTTTCCCGCCCGCTTACGGCCCGCTCGGCGTCGGGCAACCGCAAGGGGATCATTCGACGTTTATCCACCTGCTGCCGTTCCTCGAACAGATGGCGCTGCACCAGCAGCCGAACCTCTTCCCCAAGAATCAAAATCAACCGGGCAATATCACCATCAAGGTCTACCTCTCCCCGATGGACCCGAACGTCGACGAAAAGAAGGGCGGGCCAGGGCGGGTATCGTATGCGGGCAACATCCGCATTTTGTCCCGCGAAGGCTCGCGCTCGCAGCCCGGCAAAGTCGTCCCGCTGAAGGATGTGATGGGCGATGCGCTGAGGCTGACGGAGATTACCGACGGCAGCAGCAACACCTTGATGTTCGGCGGCCGCTACTCCTTCTGCGGCGCCCAACCGGTCGCGACCCTGTTCGACGGCATTGGCCCCGCAACCCCCGGAAGTCCGCTGCTTGGCGCCGGAATCCACAGCGTGATCGCGGATGACACGCCGGAACTGAGCCGCACGTTCCAGCTCGCCCCACCGCTCGCCAACTGCCGGCCCGAAGGCAGCATCTACGGCCACGCCTTTTTCCGCACCGGCATGAACATCGCCCTCTGCGACGGCAGCGTCCGCTTCATCTCGAATGCGACGGACCCAACGACGTATCAATTCCTTATCTGCCCCAACGAAGGCGGCGTCATTGGGGATTTCTAAAGGAGCCGCGAACGCAGTAAGCGGTGCGGCTTCGCGTCATGCGACAGCCGCTTACTGCGTGCGCGGCTCCTTGCCGGTACAATGCCCGCATGCTTTCTCCCGCCATGCTGCATCAGGTACGTCGGCTTCATTTGCGGGCCAAGAAGGCGGTGGAGGATCTTTTGGGGGGCGCGTATCGCAGCGTCTTCAAGGGGGTCGGTATCTCGTTCGAGGAGGTGCGCGAGTACCAGCCGGGAGACGAGATTCGCAGCATCGATTGGAACGTGACCGCTCGCATGGGGCACCCGTTCGTCAAACGCTACGTCGAGGAACGCGAACTGACCGTCCTGCTTCTGCTCGACGTCAGCGCGAGTCAGGCGTTCGGCACCCAGGTTCGGCAGAAGCGGGATGCCGCCGCGGAATTGGCCGCCCTCCTTTCCCTTGCCGCACTCGCGAATCATGACAAAGTCGGACTGATCACATTTACCGACCGCATCGAATCGTTTCTCCCGCCGCGCAAAGGCAGCCGGCATGCTCTACGCGTCATCCGTACCATCCTGCATGGCGAACCCGTCGGACGCGGCACACGCTACAGCGTCCCGCTCGAACGCCTGCTTCGGACGCAGCATCGCCGAGCGATCGTGTTCCTTTTGAGCGACTTTCTCCATTGGGGCGACGAAAGGCTGGTCCGTCAGGCGGCGGTCAAACATGACCTCATCGCCGTCCGCCATTCGGATCCTCTGGAAGCCGAACTGCCCGACGCAGGCCTGGTCGATGTCGAGGATCCCGAAACAGGCGAAACCCGCCTTCTCGATTTCGGCGATCCGCAATTCCGCCAGAGCTATCAATCGGCAATGGCCGAACAACGCGAATCCGTTCGCCGATCCCTTCGATCGAGCCGCATCGATTTGATCGACGTTTCCACGGCGGACGATCACGTGGAATCGCTCGTTCGATTCTTCCGTCTTCGCGAACGCCGGCGAGGTCGCCGATCATGATGCCATTCGCGACGCTCCTGACGGTTTTCTTGATTGGCCAGGGAGACGGCACGTTTCGCGATGGGCCGGTCACGTTGCGGATCCAACCGGCCCCGGATCGCGGCGTCATCTCGCTCCCCGCGCCCGACGAACTGACGATCACGATCTTCGTCGAAGGAAGCGACAAGCTCGAAGTGACGCCTCCTTCCAAGTGGATTGCCAGCCGGCCCTGGCATGTGCATCCGCCTGCCCCGGCCAAGATCGAGAAAGTGGGCGACGGCAATATCGCATGGCAGCAAACGCTCGAAGCGTATCCGCCCGTGCCTGGCGAGTTCGTCCTCGCGCTGGCGCCGATCGTCTGGAAAGACGGGGCCAACGAAGGCCAGGCCAAGTTCGCACCGATCGCGGTCCGCAGCTTCAGCACGATCGAAAAGGCGGACCTACGCAACCTGCGCGATCCCGTCTGGATCGAATCCCTTCCGCCGGAACCGCCGCGCCGGCCGTGGCTGAACATCGCACTGACCGGGTTCGGCGTGTCGTTGGGCCTGTTCCTCGCACTGCGGGGCATCCGCCGTCGGCCCCGCGGCCCGAAGCGTTCGCCGGAACAACGAGCCTTGCGTGCGATCGATCGCATTGCGAAGTGGGACCTGCCGGGGAAGGGAAGGGGGGAACGACATTTCGCCCTGCTTTCGCTCATCGTTCGCCGTTACCTGGAACGCAAATACCAACTCCCCGCCCGCCATCGCACCTCGCAAGATCTGATCGATTTGCTCGCCCAACGAGACGACTTGGCAGCCGAGCGACAGTTCCTCGCGGACTTCGCCGCCCAGGCAGACCGCGCGAAGTTCGCCCCGCAGTCGCCTTCCGTCGAAGAATGCCATGCGGCAAGCGAGAGCGTTCGTCGATGGCTGAACGCAACCGTTGAACCGATGGCGAAAGAACGCAGCGATACCGCCGGATAGACGAGACGCAGGAGCTTCCCCTCTCCAACGCATGTGCTTCGTTGCAAGGGCGAACGGGATCCCTGCGCGGGAGAGGCGATGCTTCGCTGCTTCTCCATACAAATTTTGTCTTATATGGTCGTTCTTGAAAACCTGCAACGAAACGATAGGAAAACCTCATCTCGCTTGCCCAAGCTAACCGCCTGCGGGATTCCTCAGGAGGCGTCGCCATCATGCCGCTCGGTTATCTCGCCCTGGTGCTCCACGCCCATCTCCCGTTCGTGCGGCATCCTGAGTTCGACGACTTCCTCGAAGAAGATTGGCTCTACGAAGCCATCACCGAAACCTACATTCCCTTTCTCGAAATGATGGATGGCCTCGATCGCGACGGATGCGATTGGCGGCTTACCATGTCCATCACGCCGCCGCTCGCAGCCATGCTCGCCGACCCGCTGCTCCAATATCGATATGTCCGCCATCTCGACAACCTGATCTCGCTGGCGACCAAGGAAGTCGAACGAACCAAGTGGCAGCCGGAGTTCAATCATCTGGCCCACATGTATCTGCAGAAGTTCCAGCGCTCCCGGGACGTGTTCGTCCGCCAATACCACAACAACCTCATCAACGGCTTTCGGCGATTCTTCGAGTCGGGCAAGCTGGAGATCATCACCTGCGGTGCCACCCACGGCTTTCTGCCGCTGATGACGCAGAATTGGACCGCAATCCGAGCTCAGGTGGAAATCGGTTGCCGGGAGTTCGAGCGCCATTTCGGCAAACGGCCCCAGGGCATTTGGCTGGCCGAGTGCGGCTACGCTCCGGGCATCGATGAAGTGCTCCGTGATTGCGGCATCCGCTACTTCTTCGTCGACACTCACGGCGTCCTCTACGCCAACCCGAAGCCGAAATACGGCATCTACGCCCCGATCATGTGCCCGACCAGCGGCGTCGTCGCCGTGGGCCGCGATACCGAGTCGTCGAAGCAGGTCTGGAGCGCGATCGAAGGTTACCCAGGCGATTACGTATACCGTGAGTTTTACCGAGATGTCGGCTTCGACCTCGATTACGACTATCTGAAGCCTCACTTGCATTCGATCGGCATCCGCAGCAACCTGGGGATGAAGTACTACAAGATCACCGGCCCCGGATACGAGAAGCAGCCCTACAACCCGGAGGCGGCCCGCGACAAGGCGGCGGAACATGCGGGCAACTTCATGTTCAACCGCGAGAAGCAAGTCGAATGGCTCGCCGGTTCGATGGATCGCCCGCCGCTGATCCTCGCCCCCTATGATGCGGAACTGTTCGGCCATTGGTGGTATGAGGGGCCGGATTGGATCAACTTCCTCCTGCGGAAGATGCACTGGGATCAGCAGGCGGTGAAGACGATCACCATCCCGGAATACCTCGACAAGTTCGGCAAGACGCAGATGTCGCAGCCGGCGTTCTCGAGTTGGGGGCATAAGGGATATTGCGAGGTGTGGCTCGAAGGATCCAACGAATGGATCTACCGCCACCTCCACGAAGACGCCGACCGCATGTGCGAATTGGCCCGCCAACATCCGGACGGCGGCAACCAGCTTCGTCGCCGAGCGCTCAACCAAGCCGCCCGCGAACTGCTGCTCGCCCAATCCAGCGATTGGGCATTCATCATGAAGACGGGCACGATGGTGGAATACGCCGTGCAGCGGACGAAGGTGCACGTGCTCAACTTCAACCATCTCTACGAGCAGATTAAGTCGAACGAAATCGATGAAGCCTGGCTCAGCCAACTCGAACGCAGGCACAACATCTTCGCCGACATCGACTATCGCATCTACGCGTGAGGCGAGGTAAAATCATAGCATTACCATCCGTTTAGCGGGGAGCCGGAGGCGACCCTGCAACATCGCTGGTCGCCTCCGGCTCCCCGCTAAACGGAATTTGGATGTACGTCATGCGTTTCGCCGCTTTTCTGCTTCTGCCCCTCCTCTTCGCCGCCGATGCCCCGCTGCGTTCCGGCTTACAACCCAAGCAACGCCCGGGCCCGTATTCCGCCCTCGTTTCCGTCGGCAAAGAGCGGGGCCAGCAGCATTGCTACATCTGCGAAGCGGAGGATCGGCCGGTCGTCATCGTCTTCGCTCGCTCGCTGAATGAGCCGCTCGGCAAACTCGTGCATCGCCTCGATGCGCTCCTCGTCAAGCACAAGGATGTGGAACTCAAATCGTGGATGACGGTGTTGGCGGAGGATCAGACGGCGATGGATGCGAAGATCGTCGATTGGAGCAAGAAGCATTCGACGGGCAATGTGCCGATCGCGGTGTTCGAAGACAAGGTCGGCCCCCCTACCTACCGCATCTCGGCCGACGCGGATACGACGGTCATCGTCTCGATCAAGCGAAGCGTGGCGGCGAACTTCGCATTCCGCGCGGGCGAACTGAATGACGCCGCGATCGACGAGATCACGAAGGCGATCGCCAAGGTCGCCGCGAAATGACGCGCACGTCGGCGGCACTTTCCGAATCGTACGCCTACTGCGAAGCGCTCGCACGCCGTGAGGCGGGCAACTTCTATCCCGCGTTCCGCATCCTGCCGACCCCGCAACGCCGGGCGATGTGCGCCCTCTACGCGTTCATGCGGATCGCCGATGACCGCAGTGACGATCCCGCTCCCACGTCCGTTCGCCGCGAACTCTTGGAACAGTGGCGCCTCGGCCTCGATCAAGCGATCGCGGGGCAGTGCGAGCATCCTTCGCACGCGGCCCTCTGCGACACGATCGAAGCGTTTCGCATTCCGCCGAAGTATCTGCATGCCGTGATCGACGGCGTGGAAATGGATTTGGAGCCGACGCATTACGAGACGCTGGACGACTTGCTTCGCTACTGCTGGCACGTCGCTTCCGCCGTCGGCCTGGCATGCATTCACATCTGGGGTTTCACGGATCCGCAGGCGAAGACGCTTGCAGAGCAAGCGGGGTATGCGTTTCAGATCACGAACATCCTCCGCGATCTGAAGGAGGATGCGCTCCGCGGCCGCGTCTACCTCCCCGCCGAGGATTTGGCCCGCTTCGGCGTCGACCCCGCATGGTTCCGCACCGGCTTGCTCGACGATCGCTTTCACGCGTTGATGCGATTCGAGACGGATAGGGCCCGCGGCTACTACGACGCCTCCGCCCCCCTCGCCGCCATGCTGCCGCGCCCTGGCCGGGCTGTGTATCTGCTGATGTCGCGCACCTACCGCGGCCTTCTCGACGAGATGGAACGCCGACAGTTCGACGTTTTCACCTCCCGCGTCCGCGTCAGCCGCTGGCGCAAACTGCTGATGGCACTGCAAGTGCTCCCCGTCCGCTACGGCTGGGCGTGGCATCCTGCGTGCCCATGCCGGTGCAAGCGTTCCCCGCCAACTGTTGCAGATGGCTTCGCCGCATCCTGTCGGTCTATGCCGGGTGCGGAGTCGGCGCGTAGAATCAATGTTTCCGTTCCTCCACTGGCCCGCCATGCAATCGCCGAACGCCGACTCGCAACCTGCCGCTTGGAAGCTGATCCTCGCCTTTGCGACGATCTACATCTCCTGGGGCACGACTTACCTTGCCATCCAACTCGGCGTCAACGAAGAGAAGATGCCGCCGCTCATCTTCGGAGGATCGCGGCTCTTTACTGCGGGCGTCGTGCTGCTCGGCCTTCAGGCACTGCGGCGACAGAAAGTCCGCCTCGCCCGCACCGATCTTTGGCCGCTGATCATCGCCGGCGTCTTGCTGTTCGTCGGCGGCAACGGCTGCATTTCGCTTGCGGTCCAAACGATCACTAGCGGCGAATCGTCCGTCCTCGCGGCAACCATGCCGTTATGGTTGGGACTGCTCGCCATGCTTTGGCCCGACGGCGATCGGCTCAATCTCATTGGGTGGGCCGGCCTCATGGTGGGGTTCGTCGGTGTCGGATTTCTCTTCGCGCCGAAGCTGGTTCGCGGCGCATCGCTCTTCGGCGAAGTCGGCGCATTCTTCGCTCTTGCGTCCGCCGCGCTGTGGGCGCTTGGTTCGCTCATACTTCGCCACGTGAAACTGAGCCTGCCGAGGTTTTCGTCCGCGGCCTGGCAGATGGCGATCGGCGGCGGCGCGATGATGGTCGTCGGTTTCGCACGCGGCGAATCGCTGCCGCAGCGCATCGCACTCAGCGCATTCGGCGTGTGGGCTTGGCTGCTCGTCGTCGGTTCCTGGATGGGATTCGTCGCGTTCAACTGGCTGCTGGAACACGTCTCCGCCGCACGCGTCGGCACCTATGCCTACGTCAACCCGCTGCTCGCCGTCTTGCTCGGCTGGGCCGTGCATGCCGAAGAAGTATCCGCATGGCTGCTCGAAGGGCTCGGCTGCATCCTGATTGGCGTGTTTCTCGTCCGGTGGGGAGAAGTGCATCCCGCTTCGGCCAGTGAGAAGCAAGACGCCGTTCCTCAGGATGCATAGTTGGTGCTCGCCTATGTAGCCCCCGCTCCGCGAGGTAGCGGCAATTTGCCTGCGATCGCGTGAGACACCTCCGCTTACCTCTCGCGGAGCGAGAGGGCTACAGAGGTTCTACGTTTCGAAATAGCACGTATCCGGTACAATTAGGTTCGGCCCGGGAACTCCGCCGCCGGCCGTTTCGTCTAAACCTTCGTTGACACTCCTCCCGCTCGAAAGGACCTGTTCGCATGCATCGCTATCTCGGCCTGGCCGTGCTTTCGTCGCTTATCCTGATCCCCTTGGCCCAAGGCGGTGGAGCGAAAGTGGCCGACGTGAAGGAAGCACTCACCGAACTGCAGCCGTTCATCGGCGGTTGGAAGGGAGGCGGGTCGCTCGACAAGGACAAGAGCGCGTGGAAGGAAGACGTGAGCTGGAGCTGGCGATTCAAGGAAAAGGACGTGTGGCTCAGCTTCGACTTCGAGAAAAGCAAGGTCCTGAAATCGGGCGAGATCCGGTACCTACCCGCCAAGAAGGTCTACGAGATGACCACCGTGGACGCGAAGGGGAACAAGGCCACCTTCACCGCGAAACTGGTGAAGGGGGCGCTGCAAGCCGAGCGTACCAACCCCGAGACGAAGGATGTGGAGCAGGTGAAGATCAACACCGCGGGAGATGGAGTCCGCCTCATCTGGTCGTACTTCGTGAAGCCCGCGGATCGCACAATCGCAAGCCGGCAATACATGTTGCAATACACGAAGGAAGGCGAATCGTTCGGCGTGGCCGCGGGCAAGAAGGGCCCCGAATGCGTCGTCACCGGCGGCCTGGGGACGATGCCGGTGAGTTTCAACGGGCAAACCTACTATGTCTGCTGCACGGGCTGCCGCGATGCGTTCAACGAAAACCCCGCGAAGATCCTGAAGGAATACGCGGAGAAGAAAAAGAAGGAACGTTAGGCGAGCATCATCGCTTCCTGAAGAGCCGCGCACGAAGTAAGCGGACATCGCCTCGCGACGTGCGCGGCTACTTAGGTCTTGTGAGAACGCCATGAGCCGACAACTCCTCGCCGCCATCGCCGTGATCTTCGTCGTGGTCCCCGTTCGCGCTCAGGTGTTCCTCGGCAAGGGAACGCAGGAGTGGGTACGCGAACTCGAAACCGGGTCCGCCTTCGCCCGTCGCAATGCGGCCTTCGCCCTCGGCAAACTCGGCGTGAACGATGGCCTGCGTCCGCTCAAGAAAGCGGTCGCCGACCCCGATGCGAAAGTGCGCGAAGCGGCAGCTTATGCCCTCGGCGATCTCGGCAAACAGAGCATTGCTGCGAGCCGTGATCCGGAACTCGCTCCCCTTCTCGCGAAAATGCTGACCGATGGCGAACCCCTCGTCCGCCGCTCGGCCGCGTATGCATTGGGGTGCTTGGGTTCCGATGCGATGGTCGCGGAACCTGCGCTGAAAACCGCGCTCCGCGACGAGCGGGCCGAAGTCCGGCAGAACGCGGTGTGGGCGCTCGGTCAGATGGGATCGACGACCGCCCCGGCCGTCCGAACCGCCCTGGGCGATGGCGACCCGCTGGTGCGGCGCGATGCGGCCGCCGCCATGGGCCAATTCGAGCCGACGAGCGTCCGTCCCGCGATCGGCGAACTGGCCGGGCTCTGCGGCGATTCGCAACTCGAAACGCGCAAAGCCGCCATCGCCGCGTTGGTTCGCGTTGTGGGTCCAGAGGACACCAAAGTCGCGAGCGCCATCCACAAGGTGCTCAACGAGGAAGACGAAGAGCTGAAACGCAACGCCGCCTTCGCGTTAAGCAACATCGGCGGCAAGGAAGCGGCTCCCGCCGTCTTCATCCTGCTCGACACGCTTCGCCGAGGAAACGTCGATCTCCGCCGACAATCCGCCACTGCGCTGCGGAACATCGGCCCCGATGCGGCCCCCGCAGTTCCCGAACTCATCAAGGTGCTGCGTGATCCGGACGGCGAACTCCGTAAAAGTGCCGCATTTGCGTTGGGAGGCATCGGCCCGGCCGCGGAGCCCGCGGTCAATCCGCTCGTGGATGTCGTCGCCAACAGCGACGAAAAGAAAGAGACGCGGGTTGAAGCTGCCGTCGCTCTCTCACGCATCGGCGATGTCCCTGCTGCGGTGAAAGCAGTTCCCACGCTGTTGAAAGTGCTGACCGATGCTTCCGTCGATCCGCAAGTCCGCGAGCGCATCGTCTGGTCGCTCCGCGTTCACAATGTCCGCCTTCGCAAGATCGACGGCGTCTTCCCCGCGATGGCGAAAGTCCTCGACGAAATCAAAAGCAACAACAACCGCATGCTCCGCTACGACTGCGCCTACATGATTGGCGTCTTCCAAGGCCCCGACGCCGGCGCCTCGACGCTCGACACGCTCCAGGAGTTTCTCAAGGACGAAACCATCCTGATCTATGTGAACAAAAAATCCACGGTTCAGGGCAGCGGGCAAGAGACCGGATCCGGCAAAGCGACGGTCAAAGAGGTGGGCAAAGACGATGGCCGGGTAATGGCAGTGCAAGCGCTGACCAATGTGGGCGCCGCCGTGCTTCGCAAGCGACCCGACATCGTGGAACAACTCCGCCGCATCGTCGCGGACCCGAAGACGCTGCCGGAGCTACGCGAAGATAGCCGCAAGCTGCTGGAAAAGATCGGGAGTTGACCCCTCGCGAGCGCATCGCGTTCTGTAGGGAACGCCCTCCGTGGCGTTCCGCCGAACTGGACGAGTCCGAAGGAAAGTGTCCCCCTTCCGCATATACGTGAATCAACGGCCGAATCCGGCAAGCAATCCGGGATGGCACACCCCTGTTTGCCGCAGATTTGATGGAATGATGACGCGAGCGCTCATTCGAAACATCACTCTTTCAGCGGCTGAATCTCGACGTTGCGGAAGGAGATCTCGAACCCTTCGCACTGAAACAGAATTCGCCCGCCGTTGGGCGACACATCGTAGGCTTCGTTCACCAGCTTTCCGTTGACGCTGACGGCGATCTTTTTGCCGCGGCATTCGATGGCAATCTTCGTCCATTCGCCGAGGCGACTTTCGACGTCGTTTTTGCCGCGAGTATCGAGCAGTTCCTTGAAGTCGGGATCGTGGTCGTTCCACCAGAGTTGGCGATTGGCGAACGTCTTCGATTCGCCACCATTTTTCCAGCGTGGGCGTTTGTCGGGGCCGAAGGCGACGTCGCTTTTGAATTCGACTCGCTGCGCTTTGCTCGGAATCGGGATCAAATCGCCGACGCATCCTTGGGCCAGCTGGCATTCGATCGATGGCATCCACACGCCGCCCGCACTGCCGTGTTCGCCCTGCGAATGAAGAAGGATACCCGAGTTGCGGACGTATTTGCCGCCATCGGTTCGCTTGCCCCACTTGAACTCGCCGACGAGCCGATAGTCGCGATAGGGGCGGGAAGTCGCCAGGTAGCCGAATCCTTCCCCGGAAACATGCAACATGCCGTCCTTGATCGTGAACACGTTTTTCGGATCGTTGCGTCCCGAATCCTTGAGCCAGGTTTCGAATCCTTTCAGGCCGTCTCGGGCGAAAAGTTTGATCACTTCATCGGGGCGCACCGGATCTTCGATTTGGCCGGCTGCGGCAGAAGCAAAGCTGAGAACGAGCGAAAACGCGGTCAAACGAACCATGGGCGGTCCTCCTGAGGAACGGAGACTCCAGCATAGAGCCATCCCATGGGCGATGCGAGAACCGATTCCTTCACGTTCCGTTATGGCGAAAATCGTCCGAACCGAGAGGGGAATTGACCAACGCCGACATGCACTCGTGGCAGGACGGAGCCCACGGTCTTGGGCTCCGCCCGAATGGAATTGCTTGCTATCTATGTTCTCGCATTTCCAAGATCATCAACGGTTCCGCATCCTGGGTCGGGGGGTCGTTGTCCGCGGTGGCACGCGTTTCGCCATTCGGTCGGATCCAAAAATAATTGGCATTCGGCTCGTTATTCATCGTGTACGTCTCACCGGTTCGCGGATCGCGAAGTTCCACGATACCGCGGCGAGCGACGGCGTCCGCCTGAAAGATGCCGTCGTACGTGCGACTTCTCTTCCAATACGCATTGCTGATGATCGACGCCATATCGTCGCTGGCGCGGCTGATGTCGCCGATCGTGGTTTTCATGGCAGCATCCAACCCGGCCGCCCATCGAGGCTCGATGCGAAACGTCTGCAACATTCGAACCATAGCTTCCTTGGCTATCGACTGGTGCGTCGCCGGAGCTTCGTAGAAAGCCGCCAGACCGCAGTGCCAATTGCGGAGCCCGCCTGGCTGACCTTGCATGATTCGCGTGACGGCGAGAGCGGCGCCTCGATATTCCTCGTCTCCTTTGCGGAAGACATACGAGATTTCTCCGGCATGCACGTCATCGAAACCGCGGATGGCAACCATGGCTTGGACCAGGTCTTTCCGGTCGCGGTGGGTCAACACTTTCGCCTCCGCCAATCCCCGGCCCGGCATCACGTAACGGATCATATACTCGCCGCCTGGAGCGTAACGGCGAACTGGGATGAATCCGCCACTGCCGTCGGGATACATGCCGCCGTCGCGAATATTCATTTGATCCAAATTGGGATGCGGTTCGATCACTCCCGGCTCGTTGACGTCCAAATGGATCGTCATCTTTCGGTCGGGCGAAATCGCTTCCATGCGGAACGTCGTGAAACGCAAATTCGCGGAACGATAGGTTCCGCCTTTCACTGACCAACCTGCGGGCGTTTGAACAGAAAAGGCACCCTCGCGCGGATCCTGAAAGGTCTTGTATTTCCGCGAGACGACGCCCGGCACTTCGGTTGGCGTTTGCGGCGGCACGGGCGGATCGGGACGCACGACCGGATTCGAACGAGGGCCAGGAGCGGGCGAGTCGTTCATTCGACGAAGGCTCATCGCCACAGCGGACCGCACCGTCTGATCCGCGTCGTTCTCTGCTTTCGTCAATGCTTCGCGAACGGCAGCCTGCGGGTATTGACCTAATGCAGTTGCGGCTCCGGAACGCACTCCTGCGTATTCATCGCCCAATGCCTTGATGAGCGCGGGCACAGCGGAAGAACCTTGGTCGCCCAGGTCGGCGAATGCCAGCGCCGCGGCCGCTCGCACATACTTGTCCGAATCCTGCAGCAGCTTCACGAAACGTTCGATCGGCTGTTGCGCATCGGGTCCGATGCTTCCCAAGCAACCCAAGGCGGCGGATCGGACGCCGCTATCTTCATCATCGAGCGCCTTCACCAAGGCAGCGAACGCCGGCTTCGCATCGCGGCGAAACAACATCAGTCCGGTGGCGGCGCCGGAGCGGACGAAAGGGTCGGAATCTTCCAAGAGACGAACCAAGGCTGGAACCGCTTTCTCAGGTTCCTCATGAATGCTGCCCAGGGAAAAAGCTGCGGCATTGCGGACAAAGGGATCCGAATCGCGGAGAGCTTCGATGAGAGCCGGGACCGCTGCTTTGGCTCCCGATCGCAGGTTTCCCAATGCCTGAGCCGCAGCCGAGCGCGTCTTGGCTTGCGGGTTGCGAAGTTGGGTGATGTATTTCTCCAGGTCGCTGCCGGGAGGAGGCGTTGCGGGCACCTGACCCCCCGTTGGCGTCGGAGTCGGCGGTGCGACTTTCGGAGTGGGTGTCGGCGTTGGCGCCGGATTTGGTGCGGAAGCTCGCAGCAATTTGAATGAGCCGAAATAACGCTCCGCAATGGCTCCTTCCAGAGTTTCGCGATTCGGTCCCATCATGGCGACGAGGTAAATGCGCTGGTCGCCGCCGCTCAGGAATCGAAACCGCTCAAATTCTTCGTCGTTGCCCTTCCCCTTGCCGACGAGGATCTCATAGCCCGCCAATCCTGCTTGAGCAGGAAGTTTCTTCTTGGAGAGAACTTTGGCTTTCTCCCCGCCAGCATTGATGTTTTCCATCAAGCGATCAAGGATTGCTTCTGCGGTTTTCCCCTTCACCTCGTCTGCCGGCAGATCGAAATGGCCGAACTTCAGGTCGGCGATTCGCGGTTCGAGGCTCACGTCGTAACGGACTTCGTCAGGGCCGATCTTTCGCTCGTCGGGTTTGCTCGGCACCAAGACCGAGAAACCGCCACCCGGTGGAGCGAACACCTGCCAAGCCGGCTCCTTGGCTTCTTGCGAATAGGAAGTCGTGGCCGCGCACGCAAGCGCAGCAGCCATGACGCAAGCAACGTATAGCGTGCGCATGACGAACTCCTTATGTTCGGACGAGGCGAAGTGTTTGGGAGAGAAGATGGCAGTTGCGGCGCCAGGAATGGACGAAGATGGCCTCCCCTTCGCTTCGTGCGAAGGCGAAAGACTTTCCGACGTTCGGCGCACCCGACACGGTTGACTTCGCTCCAGTGCACACCGGGCGAAGCCGCACAGGACTGTATCCGATCGAGGCAAAAAAGAGACGCCTCGGATCCAAGCAGTCCAAGGCGCTCTGCGGCAGGCAGCCCTCATTCGGCCGAACTGAAGATCAATCGCTGGTCCAGTCTCTTCTCGGAGCCCGCCCATCGTCGGGATTAGTCACTGTGATCCCGGTCGCTTGACTGATGCCGAAACTGATGCCTCGAATGGACCAGCCTCCCATGAGATCGACTCTTTGGGTCAGCCCGATTGTAGCGGTCGCGCCGTCCAATCGGATCGTGTGCAACGTGTGTCACCCCGATGTCCGCAGTCCGAGCACATCCCCACCTCTTGCAGCAGTCCTTCGTTCGCTTGTCCGATCTAGAAGATGGTGGACGGCGATCTGGAACGCATCACGGATCGGAGCGGGAATGGAGAGTTTGCGTTTGGCGCCGGCGGGAAGCGTGTTTCCCAAGATTCCTTGCTGCCGCTGTGCGGACAATGTCCGAAGCTGGGACCGTATTGCGGGCAAGACCTACTGTCCTCACTGTCTCGAAGAGTTGATTCTCGGCGAAGCAGCTCCCATCGTGGAACGACCGGAAAAACGCCGCTGCTCGATTTGCCGTACCAACGGAACGGTCCGATATCTCACGTTCCCCCTCCGCTCGCGCCGCCCAGTCGAAGTAGACCTCTGCAGCAAACACCTCCGCGACCTACTCAGCCGCCGCCTCGGGCCGCAGGCTTTCGATCGCATCCGCAAGCAACTCTCGCATGTGCATATCCAGACGAACGACATCTTCTTGCTGCATGAAGCCTTCTACGATCCGCAAGGCCAAGCCCTGCAACCGACGCCCGAAGAGATCTAGCACGCTGCGCGAGCAAGTGCCGGGCGTAGATCGTCGATGATGCATGAAATCACATCCGACGACCTACGCCCGGCACTTGCTTGCGCACCGAGTTGAACGTTACTTGATCGGCGAGTAATCCGTCGCCTTCATGAAGGTGGACTTCACTCCGCCTTTGGGTTCCGTCAGCGACCCGCCAGCTTTTTCTTCCGAGGCCTTTCGGGCGGCAATCCAGGCGGGGTCTTGCCGGAACGCATCGAACGATTGCTTCGCGGCGTCTTGGCTTTTGTGGGCGAGGATGTAGACCAGGAAATTCTCCGGGGCGCTCTTCTGGCCCGCGATCGGCGTCCAGTAGCCGACGTTCGTCATGCCGTGCTTCTCGAAGAGCTTCACCGTGTGGTCGCGGAAGCGAGCGTTGAGGTTGTCGAGGTTCCCCTTGGTGGCGACGTATTCGCGCAGCTCGAAGACTCGGTCGCCGATGTTGGCCGCCTTCGGTGCCGGCGAATAGTCGGTCGATTGCATCAGATACCATTCGACCTTCGAGACGATCGGTCCCTTCGCCTCGGTTTCCTTTTTCACTTTTTGCCACGCCGGATCCGCCGCAAACGCCTTCCACGCCGCATGGCGGGCTTCGACGCTCGGGTAGGATAGAACGTAGATCAGCTTGTTTTCCTGGGCGGCGATCGGCGCCCAGTAGCCGACGTTGGTCATGCCGTGCTTTTCGAAGAGCTTGGTCGTGTGATTGCGGAAGCGGCCATGGAGATCGTCAAGCTTGCCTTCGGGGGACCAATAGGTCCGCAACTCGTAAACGACCGGCAGACGATTCTGAGCCGAAGCGAAGGGGAGCAATGCGGACGCGGCGAGCGGCACCATGAGAAGAGCAACCAAGCGGGACATCGGGTTCATCTCCAGGAGAGCGAGCGAAACAGCGTGAATGACGATGTTCCTTCGACGACGCCGACGGGTCAAGCGAAAACAGGCTCGTCTCCCGCAACTGCCGCGGAGCGAGCCGTCGCCATGCTGCTCGTGGGGTTGGGATTGGCGGGTCTCGCAGACCTGGCGGCGATGTTGGCATGGGGACGAAACGACGCGGCAGTCGGCAAAGACTCCGCGCGGAGCATTGACGTATTGCTGCTTCTCGCTTTCGGTCTTCAACACAGTGGGATGGCTCGAGAATGCTGGACGCGTTGGCTCTCGCCTCGCTGGGAGCGGGCGATTTATGTCGCCGCCTCCGGCGTCGTCAGCATTCTCCTGGCACGAGGGTGGCATCCGTTGCCCGGCGCGGAGTGGTGGGCCGTCTCTCAGCCTTGGAACGTCGTACTCCTCGTGCTTCGCGGCACGGCATCGATTGGGATGGCGCTTTGCACTCTTCGCATGGATTTGGCTGACTTCTTGGGGCTGCGGGCGTTTTGGCCCATGGTCGAAGGCGGCGCCGATGTGTTGGACGTGTCGGGCCCTTACCGCTTCGTGCGGCATCCGCTGATGGCTTTTTTCCTGCTGTTTCTGTGGGCTCGACCCGAAATGTCGGCGACTGACGGCTGGCTGGCCGCGGGCCTTACCGCATATGTTCTTCTAGGCATCTGCCTTGAAGAACGCAGCCTGCGTCGACAGTTCGGCGACGCATATGACGCCTATCGTCGCTGTACCCCGATGCTGATTCCGTGGTTCGTTCGGGAGCCTAGCACGAAGTAAGCGGTGGTCGAGCATCCTACAAATCCGCATACTTCGTGCGCGGCTTCTTCGCGGCAAAGAGAAGAGCCCATGGCCTTGCGACCATGGGCTCGGTAGTTTCATAGATCGACCCGAGTTACGGGCGATCCTTGGCTCCGGGGATTACCGACAGGTTGACCGCGGGGCGGCCTTCGCGGACGTTTTGGAAGACCGGCTGCATCAGCAGTTCCAGGTCGCGTCCGGTGGAAGACATCCGCAGGCTGCCGGTCAGCGGCACGCCGAGGGTGTTGCGAGCGTTGAGGGCGCTCTGGACCGACGGGGCCGGGTCGATCTTCTCGGTCGCCGCTCCGCCCTGAGCGTGGATGCCGGTGGTGCCGGCTCCACCACGGACGGTCGCGTTCGAGAAGTCGCCGAAGCTGACGTCGCGAAGCTTCGACCAGATGCTTGAAGTCTTCGTGTCCTCATCCTTGGCTCGACGCTGCAGGTTGGCGGGAGAGAGAACCGCCAACTCGTTGCGGCGACCTTCGGCCAACTTCACGACGACGACTTTCTTCTGGTCGAGCGTGACCGGGAAGAGTTGCCGACGTTCCTTGCTGGTGCCGAAGTTTTGGATGACTTCGAGCTTAGCCCGGTTGCCAAGGGTCTTGCCCCAGAGACGCGAGACGGTGATCTCGTAATCGCCGGAGAAGCCTTCGGCCGCCATGTAGGAGACGCGATTCGGCACTTTAAGGTCGGCAGGAAGGAAGATGCCGCCCCCAGTCGTCTGCTTCTGCTTGGCGGAGCAGACGCTGCCGGTCGGTTCCTTCACGAGCAGTTCGAGTTCGCCCGGATCACTGCCCGCCTCCCAGGTCAGTTGGATAACAAGGTCGCGTTGGCGGACGGTTTCGATGGCCAGCTTGAGCTTGTTGGCGTCGCCGTCGCGGTTTTCCTTTTTCAAGGTCTGCGTGAGACGGGTCATGCCGGTGGTGGCTTTCAGGTGGAGCAGGTCGTTTTCGTTCGCCCAGTCTTGTGCGAGCAACTTGCCGACCGCCCATTCCATCCCCTTCGGGTCCTTCGAGTGCTCGGCATAGACGAGCGCCTCAGAGTACGGGGCGGCGAGGTTTGGTTCGAGCAGCGAGGCCTGACGGCAGAACGCGAGGGCTCGGTCAAACTGCTTGTTATCTGCCATCGCACGGGCTGCCTTCAAGAAGCCCTGAGCATCCGTCGGATCGAGTGCGGCCGCCGAGAGGCGAGCGCGACGAATCTCTTCCGGATCTCCCTTGGAAGCTTCAAGCGCGACGGCGAGGGCTTCATACACCCAGGGACGAACGACCACGCCATATCGAAGGTTCGCCTTGAGGAACTCGGCCGCATGCACGGGCTGATTCGCCTCGAAGAGGAAGTCCGCCGTGGCGATCACGATGCCGGGGGTGATCCCACCTTTGCCGATGGCTTCGTCCCAGATCACGGTCGGATCGAGGTCGAGATTCGCCTTGATCGGCGTGCTCTTGGCGACGATCGGATCATTTTTCTTTTCGCCATCTTTCTTGGCGACGTCGACCTTCTTATTGCCGCCGGCTCCGGCGATGCCGATTTCGCCCTTGTCGCGAGGCCCAATCCAAACGCCGGCCCCCTCTTCCTTCACCTTGTGTTTGCCGCCGATAATGCCGCCGGTGATCGAAGTATGCACGCGGCTGGGAGCCCGGATGATGAGAGCAAGAGCTGGCGGAAAGAACTCGATCGTGTTGGCCGTGAGCAGATCCGCGGGGCCGCCCTGGCTTGGAGGCGGAGGCGGCGCGCCAGCACCGACCATACCGAACTGACCCGCGTTTCCGACCATGCCGAACATGCCCGCTTGAGGGAAACCTCCGCCCATGCCGAACATGCCGAAGTTGCCGAACTGAATCCCACCGACACCCCCGAATTGGAATCCGCCGAACGGGTTGTTCATGAACGGGTTCGCTCCGATGCCGAAGTTGTTGGCTGGGTTGAACGGCTGTTGTTGTTGCGTGTAATACCAAGTGCCCGGAGCGACGACCTTCGTGATCGTCGAGATCAAGCCGACAGCTTGCGAAGCGCCCATGGCGCCGAGCGATCCGTTGAAGCCGCCCTGGAACGAGCCGCCAGTGAAGCTGCCCGGGACACCTGAGGTGAAACCGCCCTGCCCGAATTGGCCGAGTTGGCCGAATTGACCACCAATCTGACCGAATTGCCCAAACTGTCCGCCAATCTGACCGAATTGGCCGATCTGACCACCGATCTGGCCGAATTGACCAATCTGACCACCAATCTGGCCGAACTGGCCGATTTGACCACCAATCTGACCGAATTGACCGATCTGGCCGCCGAACTGGCCAATCTGGCCGCCAATCTGCCCACCGAATTGGCCGCCGAACGTTTGTTGGCCGCCCGTTTGGCTGATCGGAATCGCAAGATCGCCGACCGGATAGACACGGAGGACTTTTTCCGATTCCTGGCGGGTCCGGGTAGTGATCTCGATGAAGTTGCGACGAATCACATACTCCGCATCGGCTCCGTCGATCTTCGAAAGCGCGAGGCGAAGTGCCGTCGCGGTCACGAGCACCGGCGGATACTCCGGAAACGTGATCATCTTGTCGAAGAAAGTCTTGTCATCCGGAAATGCTTCAGGATTCTCTCCTTTGAACGCTGCGAAATCGACGAGGATCGGCAAGGTCTTTCCCTTAGCCGCGAACTTTTCGTAAAGCAGACCGAAAAAGTCCTTCACCGAAAGCGGAGCCTTGTTGAAGTCCTTCATCTCCAGGGGCTCCTGAAGCATCTTGTAGATGGCATTCGCCTCGGCCCGGCCCTTGTCGTCGTCGGGCAGGCTGCTGACCTCGTACTTTTCCTTGCGGATGCGGGTCAGCGCCTTCCACTGAGCCAGCGGCGGGAAGAAGATGCCGGGCTCATCCGGGAACGGAATCGCCGACTTTTCCACTTCGAGCAACGTCGAGAGGAAACCTTCCTGGCGGCGACGGCGGATTTCCGTCATGCGCTGAATCTGGTAGCTCGCTTCCACCATCGGGTAAGCAGCTTGAGCCGAGAGCGGCTCCCGCTGTCCCTTCAGGCGAGCATCGTAAACCATCTCCGTGAATGCGTTCAGCAGGTCTTGCTTCGTCTTTTCCTCGAAGCGAGCCTGAAACATCAGGTTCTTGTACGTGCGGAACAGAGATTCGACGCGTTCCTCGTAGGTCTGGCGGTTCTGATCCCGCTCCAGTTCACGCTGCACTTGTGCAACAAGGCTGTTTTGCTCTTCGCGCTGCAACTTGTAACGGCGCCCCTGAACGGCGGCATCGCGAAGCGAGGCTTCGAGACGAGCCGACAGGCCGCGGCGGACCTGATCGCTGATGTCCGGATGATCGTTCACTCGGCCCAGGGTGTTGCGGAGGATGTCCAGGACGCCATCAGGATCAAGCGAAAGCTCGCGACGAGCCTGCGACAACACGTTGTCGACGGCTTGCGTGATTTTCTGTTCTTCGATGATGACCTGATCGCGACGCTGTTTGAGGAAGTTCGCATCGTCGATCGCGGCGGGCCCCTTTTTCGGTTCGCCCGCGGCGGGTTCGTCGATTTGAGCCATTGCCACCACGACGTCTTTCCAAACCAGCTTGGAACCGGCTTCGACCTTCACCATCGACTTGCCCTTCGCGAGTTCCTTGCGGAGACTGTCGCGAGTCACCTTGCCCGATTGGAACTTCTCGGCCAGCACGGCGCCCGCTTTCGCTTCGGGATCATGCGGGGCGAGCATTTTGGCTTGTTGGAACAACCGAGCGGCTTCGGGAAAGCGGTCGTTGTCCATCGCAAGGTGGGCGCCGACGAGGAGTTCGTCCTTCAAAAGTCGAGTTTGCTCGAAAGCGAAACTCAGTGCGCGGTCGGCTCGCAGAATGGCCGGGTGCTCCTTGGCGCCTTTCCACTGATCCACGAGGCTGACAAGGAAGAAGTTGTCGCTCTTGGGCGATTGAAGCTCGGGAGCAAGTCCGATGGTCGTTTCGCTCTTGTCGGTCGCCAGCGTGCCGGTCACGGTCGCAGGGAACTGCTTGACGCCTTCCTTCATCCGGCCCACCACCAGCGTCGGTTGATCGCCGCGAAGCGGAGGGAGAACGCTGGGATACGCTTCGGTCACTTCGCTCGGAAGACCGAGCTTGGCGTCGTACATCACGTTGCCTGCAAATGCGTCTTCGTATCGCTTCATCGCATCGACAAGCTTTTCTTCCGAAACTCGAGTGCGAAGCACCACGCCGCCGGTCGCGTTGGCGAGACCGTGGAGATTTTCCGCGTGAAGCGGGCCGCCGAGCGGAACGGTGAAGAAGCCGACATGCTTCTCGACCATGGAGCGGGAGAGGCGATAGCGATCTTCACTGGTGACCGGATTGTGGGTGCTGTTGCCATCGCCCAGGAAGAGCACGATGCGCTGACGGCCTGCGGCATCGTCGAACGTCGACACGATCTTGGCGAGGCCATCCTTCAGGTCTGTGTCGCCGAGCGGATATTCCTTCTTGTGGATATTGCGGAGAATGCGGCGAAGCTTTTTCAGTTCCGCTTCGTCCTTGGGCGAGAGGAAGCCCTCGGTGTGGTTCTTGGTTTGAGCGGGAGTGCCGATCGTCCAGAGCGAGACGCGGTCATTGGGTCGGTCCTTCGCGACCTCGACGATGGCCTCGGCGATCTGATTGGCGCCGGTCCAGCTTTCCCCGGCAAGGTTGGCGGCGACGGAGACAACGACGGCGATGTCGCGTCCCTTCGTGCTGGCCGCAGGAAGCTTCGGTTGCACTTGCAGCGCGAAGTGGATGTCGCCCGCAGCGTTTTTGTACGTGGCGACCGTGTTGGCCGGGAATCGCTTGCCGTCGTCGGCAGCGACCTTCGCCGGCGAGTCGTTAGCTTGGGGAGTGAATTTCGGGGTGGGCGTGGCTGCCGTCTTCACGGCGCCAGGTTGCCCATGCGTATGCGTGTGCGACGCGGTTATCCAGGTGACGATCGCGAAGCCGACCGCGATCCCCATCATTCGACGCACGTTGGTCATTGGAAGGACCCTTTCGGACGAAATGCCGTCACGGCGCCCTGCCAAGGCGCAACGCGACCCACCATGATTCTAAGAGACGCCGCTCGATTCACGCCAGCGCTTTTTCGCTCGAATCCTTTGTCTTCCCACGATTTCCATCCATTGCCGCCTGGCGCATCCGGCGCCGTCGTCACAAGCGGACGTGCAAATTCGCGTCAAGAATCGATGGGGACGCGAACGAGCACTTGTTCACCGTCGGCGAAGATCGTCCAGCCAGGCCCGCTGCGGAATACTCCCGGCTCCACGCTTCGCCGCGTAGGAATCGAACGCCGTTCGGATGCGAACTTGCGCAACATTTCGAGTTTTGTGCCCGGAGAGAGGGAACCGATCCTCCGAACCGCGAGCGGGGCAATAGTACGGACAACTCTCGGCGCCTGAAAGTTTCCGCCCCCGCTCGGAAAAGGTCGAGCCGACGCTCCCCTTGGTCGTTGCAGGCGGCAGGAGCAAAAGAACTTCCAAGTCTTGTTGACGAAAAGCAATCGACCATGTTGCTGCAGCTGCGATGCATCAAAAATGGACTCGCACGTTCGCTGCATGTGCGATTCGGAGGGCGGCGTCATCGATATTCCCCAAATTATTGAACCAGTGCTGGGAACCGTCGGACGTCGTGATGCACATTTGGGCCGCGCCGCGCGATCCCACGAATAGTCCCACAGCCTCGATGCTGTCGAACCGAATCGCCTCGGTGCTCCAATACCTGCGATAGGTCAGACCGTCGCGATACAGGATGCACTGCGTTCGCAGCATCTTGGTTCCGAAGTACGTAAACGGCACGCCCATCAGCAATGCCGGGATGAGAAACCCGAAGAAATATCCCCAATGCCCTTTCAACTGGAGAAAGTAGACGCCCAGCACCGGCGATCCGACGAGCATCGCGAGTCCCAAACTCAGGACGAACACGGTCCCAAAGAGATCCGGACCATACCGCGCGACTTCGTCGCCGAGATCGGGAGCGGCGGAACGTTGGTTTTCGGGGGACGAAGAGGGAATCATGGTTTTCGAAGCCTCTTTCGGAACTCGCGTATCGCACTTGGATCCATCGCGTCCGCAGTTATCGGCATCTCCACCTATAAGACTATGAGTCGGCCGCAAGGTTGTTAAAACCGGCCTGCTTTCCGCAGATTTCTTCGCTTTCCCCGTTCACGGATTCCGCCAGCGAACCGATATCTTTCGCGTAGCCTTCGCTGCTTTCGCATCCTGCCTCCGCACCCAGGATTCTCACCCTATGACCGACGTACTCTCCCTTCCCACTGTGGAAGCGCTCCGTCGTTGCGTTCACATGCTTCTTTGCGATCGAGACAAACTGGATCCCGAACAGTCGCCGCTCAAAACTTCCTTGATCGTCCGCCGCGGCAAACCGTGCGGGCTCTTCTTCCAAGTGGACGGACCCCGCTTGCTGAAGAACTACGCCGTCTGGGCGGGAGATGAGAACCGCATCCTGCTCTACGACGCCGCCGGCGAACGCTACGGCGAAATCCGCCTCAGCGAAGCCCCCGACCCACGCGACCTCGCGGCGTAAACTCCCCCGAACAACGACTTGAGTGCCATCATCGCTGGCGGCGGTGGTGGCATTCGTCGTTTAGAGGCGAGCGTCGAGGCGTAAGCTCGACGTGTCTTGGGTCATCCGCAGACTGAACACAACACGTCGAGCTTACGCCTCGACGCTCGCCTCTAGATTATCCAAGTTCTCTGTTTGCAAGACATTGGGTACGCTGACTGCCAAGTCCGCCTTGTTTGCCCATTTGCGTTTGTGGTACACCGTGCCCGTCTTGCTCGATGGAAGACCTGGAATCACGCGACATGAAGAACTTCGTGCGGGCTCTGCGGTTCGCCTGGCCTTATCGCTATCGACTCGGCTTCTCGATCGTCTGCGCCTTCCTCGCGGCCGCGGTGTGGGGCCTGAACATCTCGGCCATCTACCCGTTCCTCAAACTGCTCGGCAACAACTCGAACCTGCAGGAATGGGCCAATAACTCGATCGCCGAACAGGAACGCCTTCTCGAACCGCTTGAAGCCGAGCATGCTCGCATTCAGGCGGAAGAGGCGGCTCTCAAAGACCTTGCGGCCGGCCCGGAGCGGGACACCAAACATCGCAAGCTGACGGAACGGCTCGCACGAGTCGAATCGAAAATGAACTCCGCCCGCTGGCACCAGTACCTCTATCAGGTCGCCAAGCGCTACATCGACGCCTATCTGCCGACGGATCAGTTCAAGGCCCTTGTGTTCGTGCTCGTCGCGGTCTTCTGCGGCGTCCTCGTGCGCAGTTTGCTGGAATATATGCAGGACACCGCCGTCGGCAGCGTCGTCAATCGGTCGCTGTTCGACATCCGCAACTTATTCTTCCGTCGGGCGATCCATTACGACGTCGCCAATTTCCATGACAACGGCACGAACCAAATCGTCTCGCGTCTCGCCACCGATGTGGACATCATCGGCAACGGCATGAAGGTCATCTTCGGCCGAGTGCTCGCGGAGCCGATGCGCGCGGCCGCGTGCGTGACCATCGCGTGCTTCATCTCCTGGCGGCTGACGTTGCTCTTCCTCATCCTCGTTCCGCTGGCGGGCTACACGCTTTCGCGCGTGGGCCGGCTGATGAAGCGGGCGACGAAACGGGTGCTCGAGCAGATGTCGAGCATCTTCAAGATTCTGCAGGAAACGTTTCACCTCGACGGCATCAAGGTCATCAAGGGCTTTGGCCGAGAGGCGCAGCAGCGGAAGCGGTTCCGCGAAGCGACGATGGAGTATTACCGAAAGTCGATGCGCGTCGTCCGCCTCGATGCGTTCACCGATCCGATGATCCAACTCCTCGGCGTGGCCGCCATTTTCGGAGCGTTGCTGGTCGGGGCGTATGTCGTCATCAACAAGCGGACGGAAGTCTTCGGCATCACCCTCGCCGATCAGCCGCTCGAAATGGAATCGTTGCTGCAACTCTACGCGTTGCTGCTGGCGATCAGCGATCCGGTACGCAAATTGGCGAGCGTCTACACCAAGATCCAGGCCGGCATGGCCGCCTCCGATCGCGTGTTCGAATTCATCGATCGGGAGAACAAGGTCAGCGTGAATGCCCAGGGGCCGATGGTACCGCGGCATCAGCGGGACATCGAATTCCACAACGTCTGCTTCCGCTACAGCCAGGGCCGCGACGTGCTCAACGGCGTCAACTTGCGCGTGCGGCATGGCGAGATCATCGCGATCGTGGGAAAGAACGGCTGCGGCAAGACGACGCTTCTCAGCATGCTGCCGCGCTTCCATGACCCCGACCATGGCACGATCCGCATCGATGGCGTGGACATCACCCAGGCAAATTTGCGTAGCCTGCGGAAACAGATCGGCGTCGTCACGCAGGAGCCGTTCCTCTTCGACGACACGGTTTACAACAACATCGCGTATGGCCGACCGAGCGCGACGCGCGAGGAAGTGGAAGAAGCCGCCCGCCAAGCCCACGCCCACGAATTGATCCTGAGCCTGACCCACGGCTACGACACCCGCGTCGGTGAACTAGGTAAAAACCTTTCCGGCGGCCAAAAGCAACGGCTCAGCCTGGCGCGAGCGATCCTCAGCAATCCGACGATCCTGATCCTCGATGAAGCGACGAGCCAGGCCGATGCGGAAAGCGAAATGGAGATCCACCGCATCCTGCGCGAGTTCATGAAGGGGCGAACCAGCTTCATCATCACCCACCGCCTCAACACCCTCGAAATCGCCGACCGTATTGTGGTGATCGACGGCGGCGTGATCGCAGCCGAGGGCTCGCACGAGGAGCTACTGCGCATCTCCCCGCTCTACCAACGCCTCAGCGAAGCCCACTTCCTCCGCCGGGTGGCGTAGCAAAGAGGGACGCAACGCTGTGTCCTTGTATTCTTTTTGGACGAAGTTCCAAAGCCCAGCTCAGATATGGGTGCTATGCCGCGCGCGCTAGATATCCGCGAACCAGTTTTTTGCCTGCCTTCAGAAGTAACTGAGAAATAACGATTTGCGTTGCGACGTAAAACCCGCGGCGTTACTATCCAGCTGCGACAAGGATAATCAATGGTTCGGCGGCGGAGGGCGCACGGGTGGCGGACGTACCGATGCAGAAGCGCATCCGCGAAGCCATCAAGGCGGGTGACGACGCGGCGGCGGAATCGCTCATCGCGTCCGACCCGGAGCAACTCGCCGCCACGACCGTGTTCGGCACCTGGATGCACGTGGTCGCGTCGCATGGCCGACTCAGGGTCGTGCAGTTCCTGGCCCGGGCCGGGGCCGACGTGAACGCCCGTAGTGGTATCTCGGGCGGGACGCCGCTGAACGAGGCCGCATCCCGCGGGCACCTGCCGGTCGTCCAGTTTCTGCTGTCGGCTGGGGCGGCGATGGAGACGCGGGAGCCAGAGGTCAATCCGCTCTTCAGCGCGATCTACGGTGGCCATCCGGACATAGTCCGGCTGCTGCTAGCGAGCGGGATCGATGCCCGGGTACGATACACCGGGCTGCGGATGCGGGACATGGACGCGGTGGCGTTCGCCCGGGAGCGGGGCCAGCTCGCCCTCGCGGAGATGGTCGCCTCGCACCTGAGCGGTTGAGGTGGTCGCGCCGAACCATCCGCTGCAGCAGACCGGCGGGGCATGAGCGCTTTCCCAGGTTCATAGCTCACCGCGCCCCGCCGGCTGCTGAGCGGGGTCGTTCGGCGAAGTAAGAACGAGTCGTTGCACCGGTTCTTATTGAGCGATACGATACCGCGATGAGTAGCCTCCACGAGATTGAGCAAGCCATTCGCGTTCTCGAGCCAAAAGACCTCGCGGCGCTGCGGGATTGGTTCGCCTCCTTCGACGCCGAAGTTTGGGACCGGCAGTTTGAGCACGACGTCGCGTCGGGACGGTTGGATCAATTCGCGGAGGAGGCGCTGCGAGATCTTCAAGCGGGGCGTTGCACGGATCTATGAACCATCGTGCCAGCCCTCGCTTCTGGGCCTGCTATCACGTTCTTCCCGAAGAAGTGCGGCAGTTGGCGGATCAGTGTTATGCACATCTGCGTCAGGACTCGCGTCATCCGTCGCTGCATTTCAAGAAAGTCGGCCCATACTGGTCTGTGCGTGTGGGCCTGCACTACCGGGCCCTTGCCGTCGAGAGCGGCTCGGATCTTGCGTGGTTTTGGATTGGGACGCACGCAGAGTACGATCGTCTGATCGGTGGAGCGTAAGACGCCGAACAAGCAGTTCAAGCTGACCGGGGCCGCCCTCCTGGTTTCGCGCGGCATGAAGGTCTTGCCGACGGCTCGGTATCTTATCCTTTCCGTTCGCCACAGAACGCTACGATGGGCAAGCGGTTCCTGGTCCGACTGATGGGAAAGAAGAGGGCGATACCATTTATGCGGACATGGCTGCGGCGGCTTTCATTGCTCGCTATACCGACTTGCGTTGCGCTCGGGGCTGCCATCGTTTGGTGTTTTCGCGGCCGCGGCTATGACGTCTGGACGTGGCTCGCCATTGGTGGGCTTGATGGGCTAGTTATTGGTGCCTGCCTTGCCGCTGCCCTATGGCTGGCTTCGGCCTTCGTGGGCCGTGCCGAGCGAGAAGGCTCGAAATAAAAAACGGGACATTCATCTTTTCTATTGTCGTCTTTTCCATGAAGTGATTTCGCCGGGCGCTAATTAGCAGGGCGACAGAAAAGATGAGTGTCTCCTTACTGATGCGGACTCCAGGACCATGCCAGAACTCTTTTTGAAAAGTATGACCGGATTTTACTTTTGACCTGAACGAACAACCCCCCGGCGAGCGGCCGGGGGTTGAGTTTGTTGCTTGGAATCGGACCTTAGCGGCCTTGGTTTTCGAGGTTCTGCAGGTAGCCGATGACATTTGCTCGGGCCCGGAGGATGGTCTGCATCAAGGAGTCGTTCGAGGCTCGCTCTTCGGGCGTCGTTCCGGGGTTTGCTCGGCAGTAATCGAGCAGTCGGTCGTAGTTCGCCAGGGTCTGCTGGAGGCTCATCTTGTATTGGGCGTCGCTTTGCGGAGCGTTCGTTGGCGTGGTCGGCGTCGTCGGTTGATAGGTTCCCGGCTGGCTCGTCGCAGGCTCATAGGGGTCTTGACGCACTGGAGCCGGCGTCGGAGCGGTCATAGGCACGAGCGTCGTTGCGGGTTGGTGTTGCGACCGGCGGATGGCGTCGAGCATTTGATCGTTCAGGTCCTTGCGTTCGATCTTGAACCGGTTCTCCATTTTCACGGCCGCCCGCTTGGTTTCGAGGCGTCTCTGATCGGCTTGACGTTGAGCATAGGTCGGACCGGCTTCGGCCACGTTCGCCGCGAAGCAGAGCGAGCCGACCACAGTTCCAACCACGAACGAACGGATGAGACTTTTCATGATTTTCCCCTTAAGGCTTGTTGTTTTGGTTGATTCGGCAGGGTTCACCATCCCTTCCGATACCCAGCAAGCGGAAGCGGGCAGGGGCAGGGGACAGGAAAATCGAATTGGCCGTCCGGAAAAAATGGAGAGCCGCCGGATAGGATGAGGGCTACTTTCCAAACAGACTTGATCGGAGACGCTGGCGATGAAGCGGTCCATCCAATGGTGCGCGGCGGCGGGATTGTTATTGGCTTTCGGCGGCGCTGCGGCGCATGCCATTCCGCCGGTCGGCGCCAAAGAGGAAAAGAACGACGCCACGGTTGTGGCGGAACTGAAGAATCTGACGCCCAAGGACACGGCGTTCGTCACGGGCCGACCACCGCAACCACGCGTGCTCAAATCCGAAAAAGACGCGGCCGCGTACTTCGACGACGCCGGCCTAGCCCAATTACGCCAGCAGGTCGATTTCGGCAAACAGGCAGTGTTGTTGTTCGCCTGGCGTGGTTCAGGTCAGGACAAGCTCACGGCCGTCGCGGGGGCGACGTTCGTCCACAAGGCCGGTTTGACGCGCGACCTGAGGCCCCATGTGGCGGCATATGCCCTTCCGGCGAACGCACGCTGGCGCGTCGTGATCGACTGGAATGACGCCAAATCGCTGATCCTCAACGCTCCCGTGCAAAGCGTTTTTCAGACGCATAACCGCGAGGTCACGATCAACCTGGCGAACGGCACGCGTTACCTCACGGTGGAACCGAATTTGGACGACGTCATCAAGCTCATCCGCGACAACAAGAAGGACATCCCGATCGCCACCGAATGACGCAGACCTTGAGAAGCGAAAAAGGGACGCAGCTGCGTCCGCTGGGTCCCCTTTTCATCTTGGGGCAATCGCGTTTCCATGGCACAACAACCCCACTTCACGATTGGCGGCCGCGCATTGCCTCGCGTGAAGTACGGGGACGAAGCCGCCGATTGGGGCGCATCTCATGGCCCGTGTTCTTCATGCGGCGTCTCGGCCGGCGAAATTCACCAAGAGGGCTGCTATGCCGAGCGTTGCCCAGCGTGTGGTGGTCAGGCCATGTCTTGCACGTGCGAATACCAGGAATCCTTCGCGCGTCGTCCGATTTCCGCGACGAGGCAACGATTCTACAAGCTCGTTTATTTGGTGTTGATACCGATGTCGCTTGTTGCCTTGTTCCTTTGGATGGTGCCGCATGAAATGCCGGTGGTAGCCTCTCTCGGCATTGCCCTGGGCATCCCATCTGTTTTGGTCGTTGCGTTTTGGCGCAAGATCGGCGACATGGAACTGGCCGAAGTTTTCATTGCGACGCCCAAGCAAGGGCGTTCGCAGAAATAGGTGACATTCCAACCTCGTCTGCGAGTCGCCGCCGAAACGACAGTGGAGCTCCGTCCAGAGGGCGAAGTCATGGCAAGTGATTTCGGTTCAAGCGCAAGCATCTATCGCTCTGACGGGAAGCCTCCACTACCTATTGATGAAGAGCGCATCCTTGCGGTCGCGAGAGCCCTTCAATCCGCCGAGGTGGATCGAATCAGTCCTTTCGCGGACCTCGAATTGGTTGTGGGTTTCTGCGAAGACGGCGATGGCATCGAAGGCATCGATCTGCGGCTAACTTCGTATTTTCTCGATGACGATGACAACGAGGCACAGAAAGACGCCCTCATTGCACGAGACGAGGTTGTCGCCAAGCAGTTCTCCGATGCTTTGCAGAAAGCCCTGGGCGATCAGTTTTGCGTGGAGTCCTACAGCGGCGAATGGTAGCATCCGCGAACCGGCCCATGTGCTTGGAGGGCCCGGCATATCCGTATTTCGAGACATCACGTTCTTGGCAATCAGCCCACCCAGTTGAACGCGACTTTCGGCGGACCATCCCAAACCTTGAGGATTCGGCGTCACGCCATCTGCCCTTTGGCCGTTGTTCTGTTCGGGCTGCTGACCGCCTCGACGGCTCACCGTGCTCACGTGTCCTTTGGGTCGCGGGGGACGGGCAAGTGTTCGTCGGCCGGACACAGGACTGGACGGAGAAAGCCAACTCCGCCTTCCGGGTGTATCCGCGGCGAATCGAACGCATACGGGAGCCGAGGCCGAGAATCCGCATAAATGGACCTCGAAATACGGCAGCCTGGTCATGACCGGCTACGATCTGGCGACCCACGAGGGCGTCAACGAAAAAGGCCTGAGCGCCCACATCCTCTATCTGGCCGGCGTGTGCGACTACGGCAAACGCGATCCCAAGCTGGAAGGCATCGGCGTCACTCAGTGGGTGCAGTACTTCCTGGACAACTACGCGACGGTTGCCGAATCGGTCGAGGCGCAGAAGACCTTCGCGTTCCAGATCGATTCGTTGATCCTGCCGAACGGATTCCCGACGTTGGTCCACATCTCGCTCTCGGACAAGTCCGGCGATTCGGCGGTGATCGAGTACGTCGCCGGCAAGGCGAAGGTCTACCACGACAGGCGGTTCACCGTGATGACCAACGAACCGACCTACGACAAGCAGATCGAAAACCTGAAGCAGTACCGCACGTTCGGCGGGAACAAGATGCTGCCCGGCGAGCGGACCCCGACCGACCGATTCGTGCGGGCAGCGTATTGCCGAGAACCTTCCGAAGCCCTCCACCCGCGACGAAGGGGCGGCATTCATGTTCAGCGTGATCCGCAACGTGTCGGTCCCCTTCCGGCACCAAACCCCGATCCGAAGAGGCCGAACGTCTCCAGCACCATCTTCCGGAGCGTGCAGGATCTGACCGGCGGGCGGCTACTTCGAGAGCACGTACGCTCCCAATGTGGTGTGGATCGACACCACCAAGCTCGACTTCAGCAAGGTAATCGAGATGGAATTGAAGGTCGAAAGGGAGATCTTCAAACTCAACGGCGACGTGACTGACAAACTGGCGAAGGCGAACCCGTTCGTATTCGGCATGAACCAGCGCTGATGATCGCAATCGAGAACCGAGGGCGACCCAGAGTGGAACCGAATCGGAACCACAAGGGTCGCAACGTATTGCGAAGTAACCCTTCTGGGTGTGATTCCATCCGCGAGACGCAGGCAAATGGAACTGGAAGTGGGGCTGCCATCTTGCTTTCGGATCGTGCCGGCCGACAATTCAGGCAATTCGCGAAAGCTGTTCCGGGTGTGAGGGCTCACGCGATCAGGAAGGTCGATGGGTTTGTGCACAATCTGATTTTTTCTACGAGCTTCAGGGAGGAATCGGTCGATGACAGTTGTGCAACGAATGCGGCGTTCGAATCGAAGCCGCATCAACCCGCCTCTCGGCAAGGAAACGAGCCGGACGCCGCCCTGATCAGGAGATTGGGGAAGCTCGGCAGCGAGGCGGCGCTCACGGGCATTAACCGAAGGTGGAGCATGAAGCTGTCTTGAAGAAAATGGCGTGCCGACTCTCGCCACCATGGTCGGCTTGCTGGAGCGGTCAACGCGAACGGTCACACCTGCGGCGGCTACCAGCCGTGGTGGAACATCTTCGCCAAACGCAATCGCTGCATGTCGCCGGAAGAGAGACCTCGGCAGCTTCTGGCACGACTACTACAACGCCATGAAGGTCTACTACGACCACCTCGATAACATCGACTGGGTGGCGTACTACAAGAACCACGGCTACCAGATCAACGCCGGCGTCGGCGGCGGCTGCGGCGGCCAGGGCAACCAGCGCGTCATGTTCGCGCCGGTCTTCGTCAGCCCGTCGATGCAGTGGGCCGTGCCGAACGGTTGCAGCACCGGCGCCTGCCCCAGCCCCGTGATGGGCGCTCCGGTCGGCGGCCCGATGGCTGGCCCGATGATGGGCGGCGGCTATGGTCCGATGCCGATGGCGGGAATGCCGGGCTACGGCATGCCGGCCCCCGGCTACGGCGCCCCGGGCTTCGGCCCGGCCCCAGGTGGTGCCCCTGGCTTCGCCGGCGGTCCCGGCTACGGCGCTCCTGGCGCCATGCCCTACGGCCCCGGCCCTGTGCAACCGACCGCCCTCCCGGGCGGGAATTAGTCCGCCGCGTTCAACAGTCGACAACAAGGCGAGCGGCGTAGCGTAAGCACGCCGTGGACGGAAAACACACGTCTGCCTGACGGCTTGACGCTCGCCTTGTCGATCATGGGACGCGAATCCAAAGCCATGCCGCGCCGAAGGCAACCAAGCCTCCGACCGCCAGAAGACGCCGGCCTCCGCCAAGGTCGGCGTCTTCGCTTTGTTCGTTCCTCGCCTTCCAATCCGCACATCGCTTCGTCTGAGACCCATCCCCCGTTCGCGAATCTTCGACCTCTTCCGCGAAGGGCGTGCGACCGCATCTTTCTCTGGGGTTTTCCGACGCTCGTCCGACCGTTTTCGGCACGCCGCTCTTCCGCGTGGGTTAGCCTTCCCATACGTCTTGTTGCGACTGCATCAAAGGATTTCACCTACGCAAGGAAGGAGTCGCCATGAAAGCGACCGTCGTCCGAGCGGGTGCCGCGGCTGGAACGCTGCTGGTTGCCGCTCTCTCTTACGCCGATCCGTTCTGCGGCGTCCCGCATAATCCCTGTTTCTCGCCATTCAGCGGCGAAGTGCCCCGCTTCGTCGGCCCCGGCTGCAAACTGCCCCCGCTCAAAGGCGGCCAACAAGGTTTCGGCATGGGTGCCGGCCCAGGCATGTCGGGACCGGGCGGCATGTCAGGCCCAGGCGGCATGGGCTACGGCCCTGGCGGTCCTGGCGGATTCGGCGGCCCCGGCGTCGGATACCCGATGCAGGGCGCGCCGGGTTATGGTTTCGGCCAAGGCCCGTATCCGGGGATGGTGTACCCCAATCCCTATGCGGGCGGCGGACTTCCGCAGCAACCGCAGCAGCCTTGGCAACCTCAACAACCGCAGATGCCGCAACTTCCCTGGCAGCCGATGATGCCGCGCAGCCCGGAATTGCCGCACGCGGGATTCCAGCCGTCGTATCCGATGTATGGCTGGAACAACCAATCGCCGGAGGGCCCGCTGGCGTTTCCGCATCACCCCTATATGCGTTCGCCCCGCGACTTCTTCATGTGGCGCGAAGGCATGGAGGACCAACTAAAACGCGAAACTCGGCCCGCACCAGTGCCGTGATCGCACTCCAGAACAAGGAAGCGGCCAGCATGAAGTCCATGCTGGCCGCTTTCGCTTTTCGACTCACGTTAAATCAGACGACGCAGTTCTTCCAAGAGCCGATCAATTTAATAATCCGTTACGACGGTGACGCGGAGGCCATTGCCGTGGGGGCCGTAGTCCATGTAGCGGACGAGGATGTTGCGGCGTTTCAGTTCTTCGTACATCGGCTTCACCGGCCGATCGCTGCGGGTCGCCCAGACGAAGTTGGCGTGGCTGGGCGTACGTGGAAGCCGAGCGAGGCGAGGGCAGAGGCAAGGACAGGCAGGTGGTCAGGATCTTCGTGCGATTCGCCTGCAGCCAGGCCTGATCCTCCAGAGCGGCGGCAGCACCGGCGAGGCTGGCGCATGTCGCAGTTGTACGAATCCTTCACCTTCACCAGCTCGCGCACCAACACCGGCGATGCGACCGCGAATCCGAATCGCAGGCCGGCAAGCCCATACGACTTGCTTAACGTTCGGCTCACGATGACGTTCGAGAGCCGGGTCAGCGGCAATGCATGCTGCTCCGCGAAATCGACGTAGGCCTCATCGACGACGAGCGGGCCTTTCAACTGCTTCGCCAGCGATTCGAGTTCCTCCAGCGACGACACCGTGCCGCTCGGCGAGTTCGGATTCGCGACCAGCGTGAGGTTCGCGTCCGGCAAAGGCCAGGTCGCGGGCAGCATCCACCCTTCGACATAAGGCACGCCCAGGAATCTCGCACCCTGAATCTCCGCGAGCGTCTTGTAGAGCAGATAGCTCGGCGTGGGCGAAACGATGAGCCCGCCTTCGGGGACGAAGGCGCGGGTCAGGATCGTGAGGATGTCGTCCGAGCCGTTGCCGATGAGAATCGCCTCGGGATCGACGCCGAGGACGCGACCAGCGGTTTGGCGGAACGTCGCTCCCATCGGCTCGGGATATTTGCGGAGCCGTTCGGACCGCAGCACGCGTTCGATCGCTTCCGCGACCCGCGGCGACGGCGGATAGGGATTTTCGTTCGTATTGAGCTTGATGATCCCATCCTCGCGCGGCTGCTCGCCGGGCACATGGCCCGCCATGGCGCGGATGTTGGGACGCAGGAATTGGGTCACGATCAACCTCTCCGCACGACTTCGCGTGCCTGTAGAACGCCCTCCGTGGCGTTCCGCCGGACTGGACGCGTCCGAAGGAATGCGTCCCTCAACCATCACTTTGCTCTGCCGTTTGAGTGGCACACTCTGAACGTAGTGAAGGGTGTGGAAAATCGCCGGAGACGAAAAAGGACACGTATTCAGGCAGCTCACCACCCTTCGCGTTGCTCAGGGTGTGCCACCTCGGTTGCTTCACTGGCTTCGCCCATTCGCGACGAAGGTTGCCGAACGTGGACGCTCTCGTTCGGACTCGTCCAGTTCGGCGGAACGCCACGGAGGGCGTTCCCTACAGCGGGATACAGTTGTTGCAGGTTTTGAGTGCTTTATTCGCCGACGCGGATTTCGACGGAGGCGGCGTGGGCGGTGAGGCCTTCTTTGCGGGCGAGCGTCTGCACGTCGGGCGCGATGCGTTGCAGGCCGCGTGGCGTGAAACTGATCCAACTCGACCGCCGTTGGAAATCGACCGCCGACAAACCGCTCGTGAACCGTGCCGTGCCCCCCGTCGGCAACACATGCGACGGGCCGGCCGCGTAATCGCCGAGCGCGACTGGCGTATGCGGGCCGAGGAAGACGGCTCCCGCATTGTCGATGCGCTCGCCGAATTTCTCAGGATTTTTCGTGATGATATGCAGATGCTCGGGGCCGATGTCGTTCGTCCACGTCACAGCTTGCACCGCATCGCGCGCCAAGACCAGGGCGCCGAATTGCTCGAGGCAATTGCGGGCCTGTTCGCCGCGCTCGAGCGTCTTGAGTTGGCGTTCCAAGGCTTCTTCGACGGCATCCAAAAGCGGCTCATGCCAGGTGATGAGCACCGCGCTCGCGGGGTCGTGTTCCGCCTGGGCCAGCAGATCCGATGCGATGAAGTCGGGCGATGCGGTCTCATCCGCGAGAACGACGATCTCGCTCGGACCCGCGAGGCAATCGATCGCAACCTGACCGTAAACATACTTCTTCGCCAGCGTGACGAAGAGATTGCCCGGTCCGACGATCATGTCCACGCCAGGCACATCCTCAATGCCGTAGGCGAGAGCGGCGACCGCCTGGGCCCCGCCCATGCGATACACCTCATCGACACCGAGCTCACGGCAGACGGCAAGTTGGTCCGGATTCTCCGAGCCATTCGGCGTCGGCGGCATCACGACGACGATTTCCTTCACGCCCGCCGCGCGAGCGGGGCACACCGTCATCAGCAAGGTCGAAGGATACGCCGCCGCACCCCCGGGGACGCAGATGCCGACCCGTCGCATGGGGCGATACCGCATCCGCAGTTCGGATTTTCCGGGGGTCTGCATGATGGCGTCGGTGTGGACCAGACCCATCTGAAACGCCATGATGTTCGAGCGAATGCGGCGAATCGTGGCGAGAAACTCGGGATCGGCCGCCTTGTGGGCTGCGGCGAGTTCGGCATCGGCGACGCGCAAGGTATCAGGGGTCAGCTTCTTGCGGTCGAATTGCTCGGTGTAATGCAAAACTGCTTTGGCGCCTTGCGTCCGAACATCCTTGCAGACGCGTTCGACGACTTGGCTCGGCGTCAGCGCTTCACCAAAGACTTTTTCAGTGAGAGCGCGGCTTTTCGGAGAGATCACGTCGGCTTGCAAGCTAAGCTTCTGCCGCAGGGCGGCGAACTGCTTGGAAGCATCCGCGTCCCCGAATTCGATCCGCGTCAACTTGATTTTCGCCATCGATCGGCATCCTTGAAGAACCGGGAAAGACCCCGTGTTCCGTGCAGTATTGATAGCGGATCACCCCGTCGCTGTCACGGAACAGGAGTTCAGGACGGCACTGGCGTCTTTGGCTATCCGGGTCTCGGATGCATTCTTAAAACGGAATTCGCCCCTCACCCGGACGGCCGCATGAACGACTATGTGCTTTCACTCATCCTTGGCATCATCGAAGGGCTGACCGAATTCCTTCCCGTCAGCTCGACGGCCCATCTTCGGATTGCACAGGCCTGGTTGGATGTAGACCTCTCGTCCCCCTACTGGAAAGGATACAGCGTCATCATCCAACTCGGCGCCATCCTGAGCGTCGTCGTGTATTTCCGTCGTCGGCTTTTGGATTTCGTCCGCAGTTTCCCGACAGGCCGCAACGGCGAGCGAAACCCTTGGAATCATCCGCTGACGCTCGTGTTCGTCGCCTTCGTCGTGACCGCGGGACCCGCGTACTTGCTGGAGAAGCTGATCGACGATCGACTGGAAAATCTCCTCGTCATCGGCGGCTCCTTGATCGTCGGTGGATTCATCATGGCGTGGGTAGATGCCGCGTTCACGAAACCGCACACGGATGACGTGGAGCGCATGACGCTGCTTCAAGCGATCTGGATCGGAGCGGTGCAAATCCTGTCAGCCGTGTTTCCGGGGACCAGTCGATCGATGGCGACGATCGCCGCCGGGCAGGCGTCAGGGCTTAGCCGAACGACAGCGCTCGAGTTTTCGTTCTTCCTTTCAATCCCCATCATGTTCGCGGCGACGGGCCTGAAACTGGTAAAGATGTTGCTCGGCGGATTTCGCACGGATGCCCATGGCTGGGGCGTGCTTGCCGTGGGCATGGGTGTGTCGTTCGTCACCGCTCTGGTCGTCATCCATTGGTTCATGAACTGGGTGCGACGCGGCGGCTTTTGGCCGTTCGCCGTCTATCGCATTCTTCTGGGCGCTGCCGTCATCGCATACGCCACGCGCGGCCCCGTTCAGTGACTACGCCGTTGCAGGCGGCAACTCGGTGGCGGCAGAGGCAGACGCATTGGGCAACGCATTGGGATCGACGGGCTTGCGTAAGCGGGCAATCAGAAGCAGCGCGGTTCCGCCTATGAGAATCAGAATGCTGATGTTTTGCGAGAGCGTCATGCCGAAGGCGACTGGCGCGGTGTCGGTTCTGAGCATTTCGTTCAGAAAGCGGTGCACGCCGTAGCCGTACATCCAGGCGACCATCACCGTTCCTTCATAACGCCGGAGCGGGAAGTAAGCGAGTAAGGCGAACATCAGCAGCACCATGCTGATCGTCTCATACAGTTGCGTGGGATGAAGACCGATCGTGTAGGGGTAGAAGGGACCCAGCGCGCGGACGCTTCCCTGCGGACTGACCACTTCGAGATTCAACGCGTTTTGCCCGCGCGGCCAGCCGACGTGGGGCTCGCTGCTGAACGCCCTATAAACGTCGCCAAATGCCGGCGTATTTTGGTCATTGACCTTCACGATGCGATCGTGCTCTTTCAAGCCCGCGGTGGCCGCAGGGGAATTCGGCGTGACGGCATACACGATGGCGGGTTCGCTTGGATTGTCCACATGTTCCAGTACGAAACCGGCCGCGCTTTGGTATCCGCGTGCCACCATTTCGAAGCGCGGCGGGCTGGCCATGGGGAAATGAATCGCAGGGCAGCCGTCGGTGCAGGCAACGTTTCCGTAACAGCAGCCGTTAAGCAGGCAACCGAGCCGTCCGAGCGCCAATCCGAGGCAGAGGCAGGGAGCGACGATGTCGGCGATTTTCCAATGGTTGATGCCGTACTTCTTGAGTTGAAAGCGATACGCGAGGAAATATCCGATCACAGCCCCCGGAAGAGAGCCGTAGAAGACGAGTCCGCCGTCCCAAATCGCGATGATCTGGGCGACGCTCGTGAAGTTGCTGCGGTATTGGATGAAGTACGTCAGGCGGGCGCCGAGGATGCCGAAGACGAAGAGCCAGATCGAGAGATCCTGGAATGCTTCGCGGGGGATTCCGTCCCGTCTGCCGAGGCGTGCGGCGAGCCAGGTGCAGAAGACGAACGCGAGGAACAGCATCGTCCCGTAGCCGTAGATCGGCAGGTTCAAGCCAGGGACGTTGAAGAGAACTTGCTGCATGAAGGATTCCGTTCGCGGGGCACACGAGGCAGAAGTCGTCCCATCATTCTAGCGACCGATGTAGCCCTCTCGCTCCGCGAGAGGCAAGCGGAAGAACGCCGAGCGATTGCATGGCACACTGCCGTTATCCTCTCGCGGAGCGAGAGGGCTACATAGAAAAAGCCCAGGCATTGGCCTGGGCTTCGATTAGCTCACGCTTCAACCAAACTTAGTGGTTGAGGATGAACTCGTTGCTGTTGAGGATCGCCCAGAAGACGTCCTGATAGTAGCGAGTCCAGAACGCTTGCTGATTGCTTGGGGCGCTCGGCACGCGGGGCAGATTGAAGATCTTCGGATCGGTGAACTTCGCGATTTCCGCCTTGGTGGCCGGGCGGTTCAGCGCCGCGAGGAAGAGGTCGTTCATGGCGTCGGAAGCGGCGGTTCGCGAAAAAGCTCGCTTCTTCAACACCGCAGCCACGGTTCCCACTTTCTCGTCGCTGATCGCTTTGTTGATGTCCTCGCCGTTCATGAGGATCAATGCCTGGACGATAGTGCCGCTGAAGCTGCCCTCTTCGCCTTCGTCGTTGCCGAAGTTGAGGACGAGTTTGTCCAGCCAGCGTTCCTTGGTTTCGGCACGGTCGGCTTTCGACGACTGGACCGCGGTGGCGGTCATCATGGACTCGAACATCTGCTCGGGCGTCATCGGCTTTTCGAGCATGCGGGCAAAGAAGACTTCATCCTCAGGCTTGTCGTTCGTCTTGTTGGCCACCGTGCTCAGGCCGTACGCCTTACTGTTGCAGATCCAGCGGATGAGCGTGCGCGGATTGTGTCCATAGTTTTCCGCCCACTCCTTGGCGAGCGTATCGAGCAGTTCCTCGTTCGTCACAGGGTTGTGTTCGCCGAAGTCGTCAACCGCATCCTTCGTGAAGCTCTTGCCGAAGAAATGAGCCCACATGCGGTTGACGCTGGCTTTGGCGAAGAACGGGCTTTTGATGATGAAGTTCGCCAACTCTTCGCGACGGGTCGCCTTCGAGTTGGACTTGATCTTCTTGCCGTCGAGGAAAGTCGGATCGACGTACAGAAGAACACCGCTGCGGCGTTCGTACGCGACGATGCCCTTGGTGTTGACGCCCGGTTCGTCGCGAAGTTCGAGTTGTGCTTCCTTCAGTTCCTTCCCCTTCTTGGCCGCCATCATCGGAGGACGGGCGCCGGAAGTTTGGCGGAAGAAGGCGTTGATCCCCCAAAACTGATGCTGACCCAGATCCGCGTTAAACGGGTGATCGTGGCACTGGGTGCACTGAGTGCGAGTGCCGAGGAACAGACGCGTCGTTCGCGAGGTCACGGGGACCATGTCGAACCGACCCAGTTCGTTCCGTGCGTTCGGCGCCACGTCGTCCCCCATGTGGTGGAGGATGAAGTTAACGGCCGGATTCTCGTTGGTTTTGCCGGTCGCGGAGACGAGCTTGCGGGAGATATCGGACCAGTCGGCATCGTGGATGCCCTTATCGTTTTTGTGGTCCAAGGCTTCGTAAAGCCAATCCTTCATCTGCTCCTGATACATCTTCCGCGATCCCGTGCGGGTAAGCAGCAGAACGGTCCAGATGTTCGCGAAGTTTTCGTTGAATTCCGGGTGCTCGACCAGCCGTTCGATCAGCTTGGAGCGACGAGTCTTCTCGTCGTCACCCATGAACTTTCGGATCTCGTCGACCGTCGCGATGCGGCCGATGATGTCGAGCGAAGCGCGGCGGATGAACTCGTAGTCGGTGCAACGAGCGGACGGGGTCAGCTTGTTGTCTTCCCACTTCTTTTCGACGAGTTCGTTGATCTTGTCGATGAGCTGGATGCCCGGGATCGACGACACCGGAACATCGACCTTCTCGACCTTTTTCGCCTGGGCAGAGGCGTTGGATGCGGCGAGGAGCAGGCCGAACGCGGCCAGGGTCCCAAGCGCCAGCGGTAGCCGACGCCCATTCCGGCGACCGGAAGACGTGCGAACCATTCCTCAATCTCCCTTGAATCAGAAACGCAGATGCTTGCGGGGGTTCAATTTCAGACGATTGCCTATGTGCTCAGGTGTATCTTAGGACCCAAAGCGCAAACCTGTCAAACGCAAAGCCGACCGTGAGATGGGACGCAAGCGGTACGGATTTAGTTCCCTGCAACGGAGTAGAAAGCCTGAAAGGCGTGATTCTGCACTCTGATTTCCACCGGGATGCATTTCTGCCTTTCTCGCGCCTCGCTACAATCTCTTTCCCACCTTCGCACTTTTGGGCCACCTCATGAACGTTCTCCTTACTGGCGGCTACGGCTGCATCGGCAGCTGGATCACGCGCAATCTCCTGAGCCGCGGCGATCGGGTTTGGATCTATGACCTCAAGGAAGATCCGAAACGCCTTCGCCTCATTCTTTCTGAGGAAAAGGTTCAGCAGGTGCAATTCGTCCAGGGAGACGTGACCGATCTGCCGCGCTTTCGCGAAACGCTGGAACGCCATGCCATCACGCATGTCGTCCATCTCGCGGGCTTGCAAGTGCCAACCTGCCGGGCGAACCCGAGACTCGGCGCGCAGGTCAACGTCATCGGCACATTGGTCGTTTTCGAAGCGGTGAAGGCTCTCGGCGCACAAATCCAACGGCTTGTGTACACCAGCTCAGCAGCCGTCTTTGGTCCTCCGGAGGCTTATCCCGCGGGCAAGCTCGACGACAACGTCAAGTTGCAGCCGACGACGCATTACGGCTACTTCAAATGCTGCAACGAAGGAAACGCTCGCATCTATTTCCAAGACAACGGCATCAGCAGCGTCGGCCTGCGCCCCTGGACGGTGTACGGCGTGGGCCGCGATTTCGGCATGACGAGCGAACCGACGAAAGCAATCAAATCGCTTGCGCTGGGCCGCAAATACCACATCACGTACGGCGGCATTCAAGACATGCAATATGTGGACGACGTCGCCAAGACGATCGTCCGTTGCCTGGAGGCTCCCTATCAGGGAGCGAAGTCGTACAACCTACGAGGCCATGTCGTCGATCTTCCGACCTTGCACCGCGCGATGGTCGCCGTCGAACCTTCGGCTGCCCACCTCATCACGCACGGCGAACGGCAGATCGCAATCGCTTACGACCTCGACGATTCGGCCCTTCAGCGAGATCTCGGCCCGATGCCGCGAAGCTCGCTGGAAGAGGGCATCCGCGAAACGCTCGATATGTTCCGCGTTCTTCAACGTGAAGGCCGCCTCGACACTGCCGACCTCGACGCGTAGCGCCGAGGGATGCAAAGCTCACGAACTCCCTCCGAACGATTCGTGCAAGCGAGAATCGCGAAGATCTCTGCTCGTCCCGAAGCCATTAGATTCGGTTTCGTCGGCGCCCGGCTGAAAGCAGCAATAGCAAACCAGCGAACACGGCAATCAACGTCACCGCCCATGCGGAGGATCGCTCCGTCTGCGGCGAGATGGGGATCAACGGTCGATGGATGGGCCTAGTGTTGACGTCATCCGAGAAACTGATCGATTCCTCGACGCTCGAGGGATATTGAAAATTCGGATCTTCAGTCAGCGCGTTCGTTTTTCCGTCCGGGTTCCGGCGTAGCTCGAAACCGTCGAACAAATCGCCCGAAGCAGTGCGAGCTTCGTAGATCAGCCGATCACCATTGATGCGGATGACTTGGTAAAGCTGCACCCCTTGAGCGGATCGTCGCATCCAATCCTCTTTGCGGAGCGGATACATTTTGGGCCCGCTGACGCTGGTGACGTAGACTGGGCCGGACCTGCCCCCTGGCCCCATCAATCCGCTGCGCGCATAGATATGTTCATGACCTTGGAGAACGAGGTCGACGCGACGGCTATCGAGGATGGATTTCCACGCCAAGGCCGCGGAGCTGCCGCTGCCGATGCTGCCGACGATGGGATGATGAAAGGCGACGATGTTCCACTTCGCAGGGCTTTTCGGAAGCCGCCTTTTCCAACCAGGGAGCTTGGCTTGTCGGCTTTCTGATTCGAGTCGAGACAAATGAGCCGCATGTCTTGGCAGTCCACGTAGTAGACCGATTCCGCAAACCGGGCGGCCCATTGTCAGGAATCGGAAACTGCACCTTCCACATCGGCGTGAGGTTCGCGAAATACTCGTGATTGCTGGGATCGGGCGCGGCTGGAATCATCGCATGGATGGTCCCACTGCAGCCTCGAACCACTCTCCCCACTCGTCGTCGGCATTGCCGAGATTCACGAGATCGCCGCCGTGAAGAAAGAATCTCGCATGCGGTGCGGAACGATACGCTTCGCGAATGACGCGCGACCAGTGGCGGCGCAGATCATTCTGGGCGTCCCCCAAGAATACGAACGAAAATGGTTCCGACTTGTCGCTGGCGGTTTCGAAAGTGATCCACTCGCTCCAAACATTGCCGTCGCCGACCCGGTAGCAGTACCGAGTGGAAGGGGTCAAATTCTCGAAGGCGGCACTGTGAAAATGGGCTGCCACCCGGTCCATCGTGAGCGGCTTGGTCACTGCAGCGATCGGTTTTGCCGCTTTGGCGAGGTGCGGTCCAGCCGTGGCAGGCGTGATTTGCGCGACGGCTGATAGAACGGTCGTGTCCGTCCGCCAAGTGACGCAAACCGAGCGGGATGGATCGTTGGTGCAGTTAAGAACGATGCGATCCGGCTTCGTCGTGGGTCGCGAGGGCGTCTGCGCATGCGAAATCGCCACGGCTGCGGCTGCGATCATTAGCGCAACGAGGCAGCGGACGAGGAAACGCCGATTTTCAAAGGAATCAAAACGCATAGTTTCAGTGTACCGTCCACTGCCAGCCGACGGCGTCCGTTTGAATCTTGTCTGAATGTGGATGGTGATTCAGCTCCGTTTTCGACCTTTTCCCATGGGGAGCTTGTCGTTTTTCTCATCGTCGCCACTTGAACTGGCCCGATCTTGGATGCGTAGAATAGGTGGGTCGTCGGCAATTCTTTGCCGATGTCAGGAAGCTATTTGCAGCCTTCCCACTTGACCCCGCTTTTGCACATTTCAGGAACGGCGTTCGCGGCATTCCGTCGCCGAACCTGACCTTCTACCCACGGCACAGTACGGCAGCCGTCGGGTTTATTCAACTTGCCCGTTCGGAAGGAGAAACCATGAAACATGGAGCGTCCCTTGTATTGACTGTCGCTCTGCTCGTTGGGTCCGGAGTCTGGATTGGACACAATTTACCCGTCCAAGGACAACAGCCCGCTCCCAAAGTCTCCCGCGTTCAGGAATTGACTTCCTATCGTGATGTCGTGAAACGAGTCCTCCCCGCGGTCGTCAGCATCGAATCCCGCAGCAAGCCGGTGAAGACCGCCAAAGCGACACGCAATCCGCTCCCTGACGATAGCCGCATTCCCGAGGAATTCCGCCGTTTCTTCGAACAATTGCCGAACGAAGCCGACGAAAGCCCACGCCAGGGTTTCGGCTCCGGCTTTTTTGTCGATCCCAAGGGGACCATCCTTACCAACTATCACGTCGTGGACGGCGCCGAACAGGTAACAGTGACGCTGCACGATGGACGCAAATTTCAGTCGTCGAAAATCCATGGCGACAAGCGGACCGACCTCGCGATCGTCATGCTCGAGGGCAAGGGGGACAATTTCCCATTCCTTGAACTCGACGACAGCGACCAGTATGAGATCGGCGATCGCGTCCTCGCCGTGGGCGCTCCATTCGGTCTTACGGGTTCCGTGACGCACGGCATCATCAGCGCCAAAGGCCGCAACGGCCTCAGCCTGAATATGTACGAAGACTTCATTCAAACCGATGCGGCCATCAACCCCGGCAACAGTGGCGGCCCCTTGGTAGGGCTCGACGGCAAGGTCGTCGGCATCAATGCCGCGATCAAGAGTCGCTCGGGCGGGTTCCAGGGCGTGGGCCTCGCGGTCGCATCGAACTTGGCTCGCAACGTCGTCAAGTCGCTGACCACCGAAGGCGTCGTGCGCCGCGGTTACCTAGGCGTGCAGATTCGCGAGCTGAACGACGAGGTCGCCAAGCGATTGGGTCTCGAGAAAGACATCGGCGTGGTCGTCGGCGAAGTCTTCGAGAAAACGCCCGCGGCCAAGGCGGTTGCTTTCGGGAGATATCATCACATCGATCGCTGGCAAGTCGGTGCGTGACGGCCGTACAGTGCAGATGGCGGTCGCGGGTCTGCCGATCGGCAAGCCGACGCCTGTCGAAGTCTATCGCGACGGCAAGAAGCAGATCGTCGGAGCGACCATTGGACGAGCAGCCGCAGGAGTTCGGCTCTGGTGGGCATTCCGGCACCTCGCCCGACGTCGACGACGCCGGAAAGCGTATCGATCGGCAAGGCGGGCATCGAGGTGGCAGACCTCACTGAAGATCTGGCTCCGCAGCCTGGGCTACCGGAACGGCTGCTGCGGCGCCATCATCACGAAGGTCGATCGCAACAGTGCCGCCAGCGAGGCGGGTTTGCGGCCCGGCATGCTGATCGTCCGCGTGGAAAATAAGGCGGTCGGCAGCGCGACCTCCGCTCAGCAGATGCTCAACGAACAGGCAACAGCTCGCGGGCGCCCTGCTGCAGGTGCAATCGCGCCGCAAGGCGGAACGAACTTCGCGGATTTTGAAGGCATCGTAACGCCGCGGTTAACCCCTTTCCGCGACGCACGACGAAGGACGCGAGTCCCGGCGAGCGTTTCGGCCCGATTCCAGCATCGGCCGGTGCAGCCGGCGGCCCGCGTCTTTTCGTTTCATCCGAATCGCCGCGTCATGCGGCATCAATCGGCCATCATGCATGCGAGGCGACAAGGACCGCATCGAGACCAAGCGGATCGAGATGGTGGAGGTCGTCGAGCCCGTGCACTCCGCCGCCGGCGAGGAGTTCGATCTTGGGATAGGCGTGGCGTAATTCGCGGCAGAGGTCATCGGTGCCGAGGCCGTCGCCGACGCCGACTTCGCGAGGTCGAGGATCAGCAGTCGGCGGAAGCCGGATGCGATGACGAGGTGAGCGATAGCGCGAGGAGAGGTGGGCCAATGCTCGTTGCCGAGAGGAATGCTGGCTGGAGGTCGAGGAGAAGAGGACGCGCTTTCGGGTGAGATGGCGCCAACTCGACGGGGTGACGCAGGGTTTCGAGACCGAAGACGATCTCGATCGAATTCGCGACCCAAGCCTCAGGTAGCCGGGTGAGCGCACCCTGGGGATCCAGGTGATTATCCTCGAAGCGGATGATTGCGTTGCTGCGGTAGGGGCTGCCCTCAATTTCGGCCCTCTCCCTGGGCGAGAGGAGGATGACATCGGCAACTGCGGTTCGATTCCCGCGTCGATAGTGATGCGAAAGCCGGGGCGCTGACAAATTCTTCGAACGAGCTGAGGTTCGGCTTGCGCTGCAAGATCGCGTCGAGGTCGGCGACGTAGAAATGCGTCAAGCCGAATGCGTCGCGAAGCGATTGGGCGACGGTCAACGGGTCGGCGGAGGTCGTCCAGCGGCTGACGATCGGGCGATAGTGATCGCGCTGACCGGCGATGCCGCGGACGACTTGGCCGTGCAACAGGTCGAGGACGGGTATGATCCGCATGGCTATCGCAGCACGACGCCGAGGCTGCGCGTCGTCACCGTGCGGCCTGCTTTGTCCTTCGCGGCAATTTCGAGCGTGTAGGTTCCCGCAGGAAGATCGAATGCTTCCAGCATGATGCGATACTCGGGAAAAGCCGGAGCGAACGGGGCGGCCGTTCCCTTCGCGGTCTTGCGGGCCTTGCCTTCGCTGTCGATGAGCTTCGCTTCGATCGATGTCGCTTCCAGCGAGGCGGAGGGCTGAACTCGGGCGTAAATCCACGGATAGTTGCCCGAGACGCTGACCGCCGCGGGAAGCAACGCTCGGCCCAGCTGAGCGAGGTCTTTCGCGTCGAGCGAATCGACCAGGCGGACTCGGCCGAAACTTGCGGGCGAACCGACGCTGGCGGGGGACGAATAGACGAACGTGCGATCGACACGCGGGCCGCCATCGCTGCTGCACAGTTCGCAATCGATGCCGATCGTATCGCCGTCCGCGGGCTTGAATTCAGGGAAGTTCTTCCACGGCAACTTGAACTCGCAGTTCCACATGTCGCCGTCACGATGCCCCGCGACTTCGACGCCTTCGAGTTTCAGCCCCTTCAACTCCGGCAACGGTCGAAGCTGCCAGCGCGGCTTGATCTCGGTCCCCGTGAAGGGCGTCCAAAACATGTGGAGCGTACCCGGGCCGAACCGCGGTTGGCCGAGCTGATCGCCTCGCCGCACGTCCAGATAAAACTCAACAGAATCGCCGTTCCAAATCTGGTCGTCTTTGCCGACATGCGCGGGCTTTTGATCCAAGCAACGCATACCGATATAAAGGTTTTCCGCATCCCAAAGATAGAAGAACTGACAGCTGCGATTCTTCGCATCCGGATGCCCGACATGCACCGGCGTCACGAACGCGCCTTTCCAGTCATCGAGTTTGCCGTCGATCTGGATCGCCGCAGCCGATTTGGGGATCAGGCCGACGACCGCCACATCCTTGGGTTGAGCGGCGGCAGTTGCAGCGCTAAGAAATGAAGCAAGCAACGCGAAAAGCGAACGACGCATGCGGTATCTCCCGAGCGTAGTGTGGGAGCCTAATGTTGCCGCCAACACGAGCGAGATGCAAGCGATTCACAAGGGATTCGTGAGGGAACCAAACGCAAAACGCCCAGCCATGCAGCTGGGCGTTCTCGAAGATCGACTCGGGTTCGCGAAAGCGGAGTTAACGCTTGCTGAACTGGAAGCTGCGGCGAGCACCTTTGCGGCCGTACTTCTTGCGCTCCTTCATACGGCCATCGCGGGTGAGGAAGCCGGAATCGCGGAGACGCTTGTGCAGTCCGCCTTGATCCGATCCTTCGGCGGCAGGAGCGGGTGCGGCACCTTCCACTGCAGGCGTGGCCGATGTTGCGGCGGCGGGAGCTTCGCCGAACATCAGGACGATCGCGCGGGCCATGCCCTGGCAGATCGCGCCCGCTTGACCCGTGATTCCGCCGCCCTTCACGTTGACATGAACGTCAACACGCTTGGCGAGATCGGTCACGTTGAGCGGACCATAGACCGCCGCGCGGTCTTTCTCTTCCGTGAAGTATTGCTCGACCGAGCGGCCGTTGACGACGATCTGGCCGCTGCCGGTGCTGAGACGAACGCGGGCGACCGAAGTCTTGCGACGCCCCGTGCCCCAGTGATAGTCCTTCTTCTTTTCAGCCACGGTCTATACTCCGAATTTCAAATCTCAAATTGCAGATTGCAAATTGGAAAACAAGGTTCCGCTTGTCAATTTGCAATTCAAAATTGGCAATTTGCAATTAGCTGATCTTGAGTTCTTTCGGCTGTTGCGCTTGATGCGGGTGGTTGGTTCCGGCGTAGACCTTCAGCTTTTGCAGCTGCTTACGGGCGAGCGGGCCGCGCGGCATCATGCGCTTCACGGCGTATTCGAGGATCCGCTCGGGGTGACGTTCGCGAAGATCCGCAGCCGTGACCGTCTTAAGACCGCCAGCGTAGCCTGAGTAGGAACTGTAGGTCTGCGACGCCCACTTGTTGCCGGTGAATTTGATCTTCTCGGCGTTGATGACGACCACGAACTCGCCCGTGTCCTGGTGGGGCGTGTATTGCGGGCGGTGCTTGCCGCGAAGGATATTGGCGATCTGCACCGCAAGTCGGCCGACGACCTGATCCGCGGCGTCGATCACATACCAGGCTTGGGGGACCAGTCCCGGTTTGGCCATGAACGAAGACATCGCAACATCCAGCAAGTAGGCGGTCAAGTGAAAACGTCATCTTAGGCCTCGACGGGGGTCCGTCAAGGCCATGCCGCGACGTGCCTCCTGGCGAGGCGAAATAGGTCGGGGACCCTCTATTTTGGGAAGTCGTCGGTCGAATTCCAGTGGCTGCGGCCGATTTTCCGCGTTCCGCGATGGTTCTACTTTGCCTCCGCAGGAAGCTGGTCGATCTTCGCGGCTAGGATGAAGTCGTTTTCGGACAGCCCGCCGATGGCGTGCGTCCAGATCTCGACAGCGACATTTCGGTAGCCCGTGAGATGCAGATCGGGGTGATGCTCCTCCGCTTCCGCGAGGTCCGCGATTTTTTCGAAGAATTCGATCCCTTCGACGAACCCCTTCATCTTCCATTCGCGACGAATGCGTTTGCCGTCGGCGGTGACATTCCACCGAGGAACCTGCGGCTTCAATCGATCGATCTCGGCGGGCGTGAGCGCGGGGACGCCGCCTTCGCAGGGGACGCATTTCTTGGCGACGAGAGCTTCCGACATGGCTTGGAACTCCGAAGAGGGGAACACGTACAGCGTATCCAACGGATGTACGCTGCCCGCACGGAAATGCTACGCTAACGGAGCCATGGCAATCTCCA
>JAXMAT010000030.1:0-59338 GCA_046350235.1 Gemmataceae bacterium
AAGACAACAACCTCACGCGAGGCGGATGGCTTCCTTCATCTCGCGAACGGCTCGCTCCAATCCAACGAAGATCGCTCGGCTCACGATGCTGAAGCCGATGTTGAACTCTTCCACGCCTGGAATCCGCGCTACGTCGGCGACATTGACGTAATCGAGGCCATGGCCCATGTGGACATGCATGCCGTGCGTGCGGGCGTAGTCGGTTGATTCGTGAAGCAGGGAAAGCTCACGCTGGCGATCGGTATGCGTACGGGCCTCGGAGTAGCGTGCGGTTTGAATTTCGATGGCGGGGGCGCCGAGAACTTTCGCCATTTCGATTTGTCGATGGTCTGGGTCGATGAACAGCGACACCTGAATGCCTGCCGTCTTCAGTTTCTCCATCGCTGCGGCCACGGCTTTTTGATGGGTGACGACATCGAGCCCGCCTTCGGTCGTCAACTCCTCGCGGCGTTCGGGCACGAGTGTGGCCTGGTCCGGCTTGATTTCGCAAGCGAGGGCGACGATCTCGTCGTTGACGGCCATCTCGAGATTCAGGCAGCGCGTGAGCATCTGCTTCAACAGGCGGACGTCGCGTTCCTGAATGTGCCGGCGATCTTCGCGAAGGTGGACCGTGATGTTGTCGGCTCCGCCGAGAATGGCGAGTGTGGCGGCGGCGACGGGGTCGGGCTCGCGCTCGCGTCGCGCCTGCCGAACCGTGGCGATGTGATCGAGGTTGATGCCCAGTCGAATCATACGAAGCTCCACCGGATCATCCAAATCGCTGCCGCGCGAGAAAATCGTTATACCGGCTCAGCTCGCGGCTGATTGCAACATACGCGGCGAATGCCAGCGCCAGCTTCAGCACTTTGTCGAACCAGCCGCCTATGACGAGGATCCACGAAAGGGGGCACCAGTATTCCGACGTAAGGAACAACGGCAGCATGATGAAGATCAGCACCTTGCTCTGCCAAGACATGCTGAATCTGCGATCGGCCAGCATGCGGAAGAGCATGCTGAATCGTCGCCAGAGATCGACGAGCAGCCAAGGGCTGGATGCGGGCGAAGTCGATGCGGGCGTTTCCGAAGGCGACGACGCGAAGACGGTTTTCGCGGCGGCGATCGCGTATTCCGCAGCTGGGGAACGCTTCTCCGCGGGCGGCGTTTCCGCGGCCGCAACGCGTTTCTGCAAGGCCGGCAGCTGCTCGGTTTTCAGATGTTCCAAGGCTCGTTCCGCGTCATGCACACGCGCAGTCACGGCCTCTACGCCGGCGACGCGAAGTTCCACCACCTCGAGGCGACGCTGCAGTTCGGCGATGTCCCGCTGGGGTGTGCCCTCGCCCAGATCGAGCGAGCCGAGCGGAGCGCGGGCGCGCTGCAGCGAACGAAGGTCTTCGAGGGAGACTTCGAGCCGGCGCATGCGGGCTTCGAGGTCGTCCAGCCCCAAGTCGGATAGGTCAGCGGCTGTCGCCGGCTGGGACATGGGTGGTATTCCATGGGTTCTCGAAATCGTTCCCACCATTGTACGGTTCGATGCCCGCGGGTCCGCCGTCCCCGGCGCAATGTCGCGGAAAAACGAAGGAAACCGCAAGCCGTCAGCGACTTGCGGTTTCCAAATGCGGCAGCGATCGCGGGCCGGATCGCAGACAACGGGCTCGATTACTTGACCATCTCGTTGAGCGCCTTGAGCGGGCGGACGCGGACGACGGTGCGCTTCGGCTTGGCGGGGATGACCTGAGGTTCGCCGGTGCGCGGGTTGCGGCCCATGCGTTCCTTGGTCGCCTTCTTTTCGACCTTCTTGATGCGAAGCAGTCCGGGGACGGTGAAGACGCCGGGGCCCTTCTTTCCGATCTCCTTCTTGATGATCTCGCCGAGAGCATCGAAGAAAGCGCCGATTTGCTTCTTCGTGAGTTCGGTCTTGGTGCTCAGTTCTTGAAAGATCGCGCTCTTCGTAGCGGCCTTCGCCTTGCTCATGACGCTGGTCCTCAATGCAAAACGGATAGGTGACGTTGTCTTCGCGAATGTCGCGGAAACGATCCTGCTTCCAAAGATCGAAACTTACTTGGGTCTGAGATAAAGTCAATAACATTCGCCGAAAAGCCGCAATTTTCTCGTCGATTTGACGATGTCGCACGCCAACGCAAAGGCCTCGAACGGAGGTTCGAGGCCTTAAGAAATAAGAACCAATACCTGCCTTGCAACGGCTAAGCATCGGCAGCGCCGACCAGCACGGTACGTAGTTTCTCGATCGCTATCGTCTGAACTTGTCGAACTCGTTCCTTCGAGATTCCGAGTTCCTGACCAACCCGCTCCAACGTCGCACGTCGCTCGTCGTCGAACCGGAATCGGCGACGCAGAACCGTCTTCTCCCGAATCGAAAGCAGCGGGTGAGATTCGTCCAGGTACTCTTCCAGGGCGCCGAATTGCATAGTGGGAGATTCATCCTCCTCAAGATGCATGGGCTCCGCTTCTCCTATGTAGTCGAGCGAAAGGTGGCGGGCCAACTTGTCGCTGATCGTGCGATGGGCCATTCGCGACAATGCACGCATCAGGCAGGTGTAGGCATAAGTGCTGAATCGAATGCCAAGCCAAGGGTTGTAGGCCGCGACGGCACGGATCATCACGATGTAGCAGTCGCCTACGACATCATCGGCGGACTGGGTTTCCATCAGCTTTTTGCGAACCGCACCGAACACCAACTTGCGGTTGCCGAGCACGACGCGATCACGGCAGGTGTAGTAACGACGACGCCATCGATCGCTCTCTTCCAACGTTCTCGCCTTGGATGCACGGTAGGCAGCGTAGTGCATGCGCTTCGCCGTGTCCCTCGTCACGTCGTCCGGCATGTGCGACGCGCCGAACTCGTTCTCGTCGGCTTGCTCCAACCACAGTTCGTTCCAAGCGGCCGTGACTTCACGATTGGCGAAATCCGGATGGATGACGAAGCGAATGGCTTCCTCCCCAGGACGGCGTGGGCGAACATGGGCGGCTTGGGACATGGCAATCACTCCGGTCATCGAACACAAAACGTCCAAATCGTTCGCTTTCATTGTAGACGGTTGCCCGTTTATTACAAGCCGGCCGCAAACAAAAAGACCAAATCATTCAGATTGATTTTCGGATCCTCCCGTAAACAATAGAGTAAGAATTCGGTCGTCTCTCCGATTGCGAGCGGTCATGATGTCTCAAGAGCACTACAGCTATCTGAGCCCTGCGGAAGTCGCGGCTGCCCTCGGGGTCGGCGTGAGCACCGTGAAGCGGTGGGTCGACAGCAACATCCTCCCTGCGCATCGCACTGCGGGAGGCCATCGAAAGCTCTTGCTTGCCGACGTTCTACGGCTCGTTCGCGAAAACGAATTTCCGCATCTCGACCTCGCCAAACTCTCGTTGCAGCCTAGCCCCGCCAACCCGCACCACTTGCGCGACGAGATGGCGAGCGCGCTGGAAAACGGAGACGAGCCCCGTTTCCGTTCGTTGCTTCTGCGTGCTTACGACAGCGGCGTCTCGCTTGCGAAACTGGTTGACGAGGCAATTGCGCCAGCCATGCATGTCGTCGGACATGGATGGGAGGCAGGCCGACTGGATGTCTACGAAGAACATCTTGGCACGCAGATTTGCGTCGCGGCGCTCGAGGCGTTGCGCACGCGAGTCGAAGCAGGCATCGACCGAAACGATCGGCCGCTAGCGATCGGAGCCGCGCCGGAAGGCGACCCGTATCTCGTCGCGGGGATGGTGGTGCAGCTGACCATGGCGGAAGCGGGCTGGAGAAGCGTCTTTCTGGGCCCCAACATGCCGCTCGGCTCGTTGGCCCTTGCCGCGGAAACGGAAAGGCCTCGTCTGGTGTTCTTGTCCGCGTCGCACCTCGAGGATCGAGAAAAGTTCCGTCGGGAATATACCGAGTTGCATCGTCGATGCCGGGCGGTCAACGCGGGCATCGTGCTCGGCGGGCAGGCGATCGATGAAGAGTTGCGAGCCGAACTTCCGTGGTCGTTCTGCGGCCATTCGATGAGTCAGCTGGTTGATTTCATCCGTACGCTTCATCCGTTGCCGACACGGCCGCGGCGAGGAAGACCCGTGAAGACGAGCAACACGGATTAGTGCAGGGCCGCTGCCGACGCGATCAGTGCGTGGGAAGCGGTTCACGGCATTGGAGCCACTCCGCGGGCATTCCTTCCTCGCCCACGAATAAAGCGACAATTCCGCCGACGATGGCGGCATTCGTATCGATGTCGCCGCCTACGGAGATCGCTTGCCAAACCGCATCCGCGTAGCTTTCGCGGAATCGCCACGCACACCAGAGACAGAACGGCACCGTATCAGGCGCCATGACGTTGCTGCCGTTTCCCAAGCGGGCGGCAGCCTCCTGTGCGGTAGCGTCGCGAAGCGTCGCCGCCTCGTCGATGCCTTGTCGATGCCTTGTCGAGTCGTGCCCTCGCGAAGGTGGCCGACCACCGTCTCGAAAAAGCCCCGTTCGTTCTCCACGCCCATGAGTTGCCGGCACGCCCACCCGGCGGCTACTGCGACTGCCACGCCGCCGGCGATGCCTTCCGAATGCATGTGCGTGACTTGGCTCGCCGCAGCCGCATGGTCGGCGACGTCGCCAAGATGCTCGGCAAAGTAAGCTCCAATCGGCGCGGCACGCATGGCGGCGCCGTTTCCCATCGAACCAGAACCGTCGAACATCGCCTGAGCAGCCTCGTCCCAGGGCACGCCGCAGCCGATCTGATGCAAAAGCGCGTATGCCCCACGGCCATATCCCCGGTCAGGCTCCGCCATGAAGCGGCGAGCGAATGCCGTTGCCAGCTGATCTTGGTCGATCCCGCCTCTCTCGGCCAGCATCTGAGCAATGCTGAGCGCCATGGCGGTGTCGTCGGTCCAGCGCCAGGGGCCGCGCGGCTCGGTTCGCGTGGCGAGCAGTTCGAAGTGAGGAGGAAAAAAGAAGCGTTCGCCCAGTGCATCACCTACCGAGAGCCCATCCAGCGCGAGCTGCACCCGGAGCAAGCGATCGTCGTGATTTGGGGGCAGATGACGCGGCATAACTGCCAGCAGGGGACAGGTGAAAGCAAAGGCTCAGTTACCGAGGACGAGATGCGGCGAACGTCGAATCCGACATCGACATCACCACGCAGCGATTGCGGCCTGTCTTCTTTGCTTGAGACAAGGCGCGAGCGGCGAGTTCCTTCATCGCATCGAAATCGGACGCCACGCCTTCTTCCGCAACCGCGAAACCGATGCTGACGCGGACCGCAATCGGTTCGTCTTTGAAGCTGAACGAGGCACTTTCCACGGTCGTGCGAATGCGCTCCCCGACGACGTAGGCGCCTTCCATGTTCGTTTCAGGGGCGATCACCAGAAATTCTTCGCCGCCGATACGCCCCAGCAAGTCTACCGTGCGGAGCGAGCTGGTCAGCGTACGCGCCAAATCGACCAGCACCTTGTCGCCGCCTGGCAGCAGGTACTTGTCGTTGATCGCTTTGAAGTGATCGACGTCGATCAGACCCAGCGCCAATGCGCTGGGGTAGCGATCGCGACGTCGCAATTCGCGTTCGACCAGGCGATCCATGGCCCGCCGATTCGGCAACCCGGTGAGCGGGTCGGTAAGGGCCAGTTTCTCGAGCATCTTGTTCTTCTGCTCGAGTTCGTGATTCGTATCTTCGAGTTCCTTCGTCCTATCCGCGACGCGCTGTTCCAATTCGGAATTGAGCTTCACGAGCCGGTCATTGACTTCCCGCAACTCTTCCAGCAGCTGTTCATGGCTGCGTTCGAGAAGGAAGGTCCGCGCACCGCTCAGCAAGGTCTCGCGCAGCTCTTCGGTTTTCCACGGCTTCGAAATGTAGCGGAGAATCTGGCCGCGATTGATCGCATCGACGGCTTCTTCAAGCTCGGCGAAGCCGGTCATCAGTAGGCGGACCGTCTTAGGATGATGCGTGCGGACCCATTCCAGCAGATGCACGCCGGACATGCGAGGCATTTTCTGGTCGGAGAGGATCAGATCGATGTCGCGCTGAGCGAAGATTCGCTGCGCAGCCTCACCCGACTCCGCGGTCAACACCTCGAAGTCCTGATTCAACAGCGCTGCAAGCGTGGCGAGGATGTACGGCTCGTCATCCACGACCAACAGCGAACACTTGATCTTGACCACGACGCTCCTGTGGCTGAAGGAGACAGCCAGCAAAAACGGAATCCCCCTCAAAAGTAACTCATGAGAGACCGTTTGACAAATGAACCCTATCCGGATCGATCAAATAGGAACAAGGCCGAAACCTCCTGACCCAACGTTCAGGTACGATCGTGGATGTTGTGGGTGCTCAAAGCGTGCGGATCCGCTTGTGAATATCCGTGTTCACCGAACGATACGGCCGGATCAGATTCCCTGAATCGAACAACGATTGCCGCAATCGCTCCAGGTCGGCCGGAGCGATCGCATTCGAGAAAATCGGCACCAAATAATCGACACCCAGCGGCGAAAGCCGCAGCCTCTCCGCGTCGTAGAACGCGGGAAGCACTTCGCGAGCATGGATTTGACCGTACCGATCGCGGAAAGCATTCGCCGAGACGTCTTCGACGCGGAACCCGTCGGCTCCCTTCCACTGCAGCACCGCAACGGCATTCGCCTGGCCGCGCTGGAGCATGTCCACCGCATGGCCTCCCAGCTGCGCCGCATGGAATCGGTCGAATTGCACCGGGGGGCCGCCCCGCTGGGTATGCCCGACTTTACGCGTGAAAATTGCTGCCTTGGCCGACTCGTTGCGCCGTTTGCTCGTGAAATAGTCGTCGGCCATCCGATCGATGAGCATCTTGCGCAGGTTCTCTCCTGCCCCGCTCAGTACCACATTGCCGGCAGGGTCGAACGACTCTTCAGACGCACCCAAAGGGCGGTGGTTCTTATCGACCACTCCCTCCGCACAGACGATGACGACGTTCTTCTGCAGCTCGTAGATTTCCTTCGTCCGCTCGACCACTCGGTCGATGTCGATCGGCGATTCGGGAATCAGAAGCAAATCTGGCTGACCATAAGCCGAGCCCAAGGCGATGTAACCTGAATGTCGGCCCATGACTTCCACAATCGCGATACGGCGATGGCTTTCGGCCGTCGTGCGGATCCGCTGCACGCCTTCGGCAACGACGGCGACTGCGGTCGCGTAACCGGGCGTGACGTAATTCACCATCTCTTCGAACAAAAACCGGGGATACGGCACCCGGCGATGCTCATAGATCGGCTCCACGCCGGGTGCGGACGTCTGAATCCACTCGTCCGGCTCGTTCGCATAGTTGAGCCCAAGATCGTTGTCGATTGTCTTCGGCGCTAGAACCGTCGGAAGAAACGTTGCGAGGGCCTGCATGCCGTTCAACGTGCCGTCGCCTCCCACGCAGACGAGCCCTTCGATGCCGAGTTTTTCGAGCCGTTTTTGGATCTTGGCGAGCGTGGCTGTGTCTTCGTGATCCACGTAATCGCGTGAGGCGCCGAGAATCGTCCCACCGCGAGTCGGATCGAGTTCGGGGATCGGCAGAAACAAAGGGTTCAATTGCACATGCGGAACATGGTCATGCAGCAGGCTGCTGAAACCCTTGATGAGCCCGACGACCTCGATCCGAAGTTGGCAGGCCCGAGTGACCGCGCCGTAGAGCGTGGCGTTGAGCGCAGGGGTGTCGCCGCCCGCGGTAAGAATGCCGATCCGTTTCATGCGAAGCAATCTCCGAACAAAGGGAACGCGACGCGAATGCGGGAGTGGCGGCATCGCAACATGCATCGAGCGATTGCGGATTTTATATCGCCGAATCCCTCAGCGACCGTTGTGATGCGGACAGCCGTAGGCGACCCGAGAGGTTCAAGTGCCCGGCCAAGCACGACACGCGTCTTGAATGGTCGCGATCCGAGCGGTGGCGAACCCATCCATCCCCTGGCTGTCCTTCCTTCCGGATGATCCGCCCATAAATTTGACTGGGACACGCCCTACTTCGCCCGCGGCGGAAGGATCGAAACCGATGACGACGGAACTGCCGAAGCAATACGACCCGCGCGACGCGCAGCAGCGCTGGTCGAAGTTTTGGGACGAGCGCCAATTCTTCCACGCTCGGCCTGACGCCGCCAAAGAACCCTTCGCCATCGTCATCCCGCCGCCGAATGTGACCGGCGCCCTGCACATGGGGCATGCCCTCAACAACACGCTGCAAGATGTGCTCATCCGCTGGCGCCGCATGCAGGGCTACAACGCGATGTGGATGCCCGGCACCGACCACGCAGGCATCGCCACCCAGGCCGTGGTGGAACGGCTCGTGATGCAGACGGAAAAGAAGACGCGACACGACCTGGGCCGCGACGAATTGGTGAAGCGCATCTGGCAGTGGAAGGACAAATACGAAGCCCGCATCCTGGGCCAGCTCCGCAGCATGGGCTGCTCCTGCGATTGGCAGCGCACCCGCTTCACGCTCGACGAAACCTGCGCCCGCGCCGTGCGGCAAACGTTCTTCAACCTCTTCCGCGACGGCCTCATCTACCGCGGCAAACGCCTCGTGAATTGGGACACCCAACTCCAAACCTCCGTGGCCGACGACGAAACCTACACGGAAGACATCAAGGGAAGTTTCTGGACGTTCAAGTATCCGGTGGTGGGAGAGCCGGACACGTTCATTCGCTTCTCCACCACGCGCCCCGAAACCATGCTCGGCGACACCGCCGTGTGCGTGCATCCGAGCGACGAACGCTACAAGCACCTCATCGGCAAGAAAGTGACGATCCCGCTAGTGGGGCGCGAGATTCCGATCATCGCGGATGCATTGCTTGCGGACCCGAAACTCGGCACCGGCTGCGTGAAAGTGACGCCGGCGCATGATCCGAACGACTACGCATGTTGGAGCCGCAACCCGCACATCGGGATGATCAACATCCTCAACCCCGATGGCACAATCAACGCGGAAGGGCAGAAGTATCAAGGCCTCGACCGCTACAAGGCGCGTGAAGCCGTGGTGGCCGACATGGAAGCGATGGGCTTCTTCGAGGGAAAAGAAGACCGCGACATTCCGATGAAGTACAGCGACCGCAGCAAGTCCCCGATCGAACCGCTTCTCTCGGATCAATGGTTCGTGAAGATGGACACGCTCGCCCAAAAGGCGATGGAAGCCGTGGAAGACGGCCGCGTGAAGTTCACGCCGGAGCGTTACAAGAACAGCTACCTCGATTGGCTAGCGGAGAAACGCGACTGGTGTGTGAGTCGCCAGCTCTGGTGGGGTCACCGAATTCCGGTTTGGACTTGTATTCTCAATCTCGGCCAGCCGACTACCGAGAACTGGCAGAAGAAGCATGAAGAAAAGAAGTGCGCTACCGAAGCCGCACTCCGCGAATTATTCACGAAGGCAGGAGTTGCTGAGGCCGAATACATCATCAAATTTGAAGACGATTGGACGATGCGATGTTGTATAGGCTCGAAGCGGGCAGAAGATGTGCTGACTAAGCTCGAGCGATTTCTCGACCCTTCCATCTGGAATGAAACTAGTCCAGGTGAAAGTTCCGGCGTTGCACTAACAGACGTTCGAGGCTTTGAAGCGGCAACAGATGCTGATCCGAAGTTCGATTTCCTTAAGTTCAATCGCGAATCCGACGTCCTCGACACCTGGTTCAGCTCCGCTCTCTGGCCGCATTCCACCTTGGGTTGGCCCGAGCAAACGTCGGAGTTGAAGTACTGGTATCCCACTAGCGTGCTCTGCACGAGCCGCGACATCATCACGTTGTGGGTGGCCCGCATGGTGCTCACCGGGCTCTACAACGTGGGGGAGATTCCGTTTCACAACGTCTATATCCACCCCAAGCTCCTCGATGGCTTCGGCGAAACCATGTCGAAGTCGAAGGGGAACGGCATCGATCCGCTCGACATCATCGACCGCTACGGCGTGGACGCGATGCGTTTCGTGATGGCTCACCTCGCCACCGAAACGCAGGACAACCGCATGCCCGTGGCCAACGTGTGCCCGCATTGCGACACCCTCATCCCGGTGAAGCAAGAGCACATGTACATGCGCCGAAGAAGCTCGCATGTCCTTCGTGCAAGAAACCGTTCCGCCCCGGCGGACCTTGGCCCACCGACGACCCGGAACTGCCGACCGCGAAGCAAGCGTCCGACCGCTTCGACATGGGCCGCAACTTCGCCAACAAGATCTGGAACGCGGCTCGCTTCATCCTCATGAACCTCGACGGCTACGAGCCGAAGGCGTTAGGGACCGGCTCATTGCCGATCGAGGATCGCTGGATTCTGAGTCGGCTCGCCACCACGACTGCCGCGATCACGCGCGAACTCGAGGCGTTTCGCTTCGCGGAAGCGGCCCGGCTCCTCTACGAATTCGTCTGGACCGAGTTCTGCGACTGGTATGTCGAGATGGCGAAGGGTCGGCTCAAGACCGACGGCAAGCCGATCGTGCAGCGCATGCTGGTCGGCTTGCTCGACGCGATCGTGCGCCTCGCTCAACCGATGATGCCGTTCCTCAGCGAATCGATTTGGCAGACGCTCAACGAAGTCGCTTTCGAGCGAGGCCTGCCTTCGCCCGAGCCATCGGCCGAGAGCGTGACGATCGCGCCGTGGCCCAGCTTCCCCGCGGAATGGCAGGATGCGTCGATGGAGACGCGTTTCGCCCGCATGCAGGAATTGGTCCGTGCGATCCGCGAGGTGCGCAACCGCTACAACGTGGAGCCGAAGACGAATCTCGACGTCTTCGTCCGCGCCCCGCAAGCGACGGCCGCCGACTTCGCGACCCTCGCTCCGTTCATCCGCCAACTCGCCGTCGTCGGAGCCTTCGAGGTCGGCGCCGACGTCGCGAAACCGCAGCAGTCCGCGAGTCACGTGTCCCCCGACTTCGAGGCCTACGTCTCGCTGAAGGGCCTCATCGACGTGGCTGTGGAGATCAAACGGCTCGAGAAGCAGCTTGCGGAAAAACGCAAGCATCTGCAGACGACGCAAGCGAAGCTCGACAACCCCGCGTTTGCCGAGAAGGCGCCGAAGGAGTTGGTCGCCCAGCAACGCGACGCGCTCGCGGACACGCAGAAGCAGATCGCGTCGATCGAGGCAACGATCAAGGAATTGTCGGCAGCAAGCTAAGCAAGGAGCCGCGCACGCAGTAAGCGGATTTCGCGCGACGCTGGGCGAAGTCCGCTTACTTCGTGCGCGGCTCCTTTAGATCAGAACAGCTCCACCATCTTTCGTTCGCCACTCTCGCCCAACTCATGGAAGAAAACGCGCTTCGTCGGCAGGTGTTTGCTTGCCAGTTCGATCAGATGGCGGTGGTGGGTGAAGAATAATACCTGCGTCCGCTTCGACACTTCGCAGAGCGCCTTCATCGCGGCGAGGGCGCGGTCGTCGTCGAAATTCAGCAGCAGATCGTCTACGATGAGCGGGATCGGTTCGTGTTTTTGCAGCCAGGATTCGAGGCTGGCGAGGCGGAGGGCGAGGTAAAGTTGATCGCGGGAGCCGTCGCTCATCGCATCGACGGGAACTTGCGATCGCGTGCCTGCCCGCATGCCGTAGACGATGGGTTGGCCCTTGTCGTCGGTATCGAGGTCGAGCCCCTCGAAGGAGCCGCAGGTCAGGTCCTTGAAGAGATCGATCGCTCGGCGAACGATGCCGTCTTCGCTTTTCTGCCGCCAGGCATCGACGGCTTCCTGCAGAAGGCCATGGGCGAGCCGGAGCACGAGGAATTGCTCGGTCTCGTTGCAGAGCTGCGAAGCGAGCATCTCTGCCTTCTGCGCGGATTCGGCCGCGGCCCCGGCTCCGTCCATCCGCGATAACTCCGCCTGCGTCCGGCCAATCGCGCGATCCAACTCCTGCAACTGCGGAGTCGCGGCGGCGATGCCGGCGGAAGCCTCCGCGATGCGGCGATCCATGTCGGCGACATCGGCAGACAACGCTTCCGCACGCCATGCTTCGAGCGACACGCCATCGCGAAGGCGGTCGAGTTGACGTTCCAGTCGCTCCAATTCGGCTTGGCGTTGCCGGCGTTGCGAGGACCGCTCCTCGATGCGGGGTAGTTCGTCGAGCGTCTCCGCCTGCGCTTCGAGCCGCATCGCTTCGAGCGATTGCTCCGTTCGCTCCACATCGCGCGATGCCTGAGCCTCGGCGGCGATCGCATCCGCGAGTTGCTTGCGCGACGACGCAAGACGTTCGGCAGCAATGCGGGCTTGCTTGAGATGTGCGTACGCACTCTGCACGGCGGCTTCATCGGAACCACCGGCCGCCCCGCAGATGGCGCGCACATCGCCTGCGAATGCCGTGAGTTCCTGGTCGATGGTCGCGAGCGAGTCGCGGAGCATTGCGATGCGGCGAAGACGTTCGCCTCGCTGCTGCATCGCATCGATCGCGGCATACGCTTCGCTCGGCTCCGCCTGAGCATCCAAACCCAGTCGCGGCATCAGCGGTTGCCATTTCGCCCGCCAATCGAGCAACGCTTCCTGCGCGGCGTGCGATGCGTCGCGAGCACGATGCACGTCTTCTCGTAATGCGATTTCGCGGCGATCCGATTCGGCGGACTGATCGATCGTTCGCTGCAATTCGCGGATGCGATGCTGCAGATTCGCCCGCTGCTCCGCCTGTTTGCCGGCGAAGCGCATGCGATCGGCGAGGCGGTCCGCTTCAGCGACCCACTTCATCACCGCATCGACATCCTGCTTCGCGGCAATCGCTTCATCACGGCGGCGCCGTGCGTCCTGCAACTCCAATTCGCTGGGCAGCGGTTGCGGGTTGTCGATGTCGCCAAGCTCACGTTGCAGCGTCGCCAGTTGATCATTCGTCGCCGGATCGAGAGCGGGCTTTACGGAATTTTGCAAGGTCCCGTTCCACTCGGCCAAGCGTCGTTGCCGATGTTCCGCATCGGCCACCAGCTTGCCGTAGCGCTGCCCCAACTCCCGCAAGGCGCGCGTGTCGTCCGGTGACCAGCGAATATCGCTCGCGGCATTCGGATCGGCCGCGGCCATGCGCTCCAGACCGCGCAGCTCTTTCGTCGCGGCATCCTGCTGCCGACGTTGTCGTTGCACATCGCCCAGCCGACGATGCAGCGATTCGAGGGCGTCCTGCCGCGTCAGCCATTCGCTTTCCGCGGGGGCTTCGGCGATCTGCCGTTCCAGTTCGACTCGACGACTTGATGCATCGCCGCGCCGTTGTTTCGCGACGCGTAGATTTGATTCCAGGGTTCGCCGACGATCGCCGAAATCCGCGGATAGCACAATGCCGGCGCGATCGGCCGCATCCTCCGCCGCGAGTTCCGCATGGCGTGAAAGGAGCGGCAACGCATCGCGAAAGCGGGCGAGCCGTTGGTGCGTGGACCGGGCTTCGTCCAGCGAGCGTTGCAGTTCCTCGCGCCGCCGCATCGCATCGCGGTGGGCTTCGTCGTGGCGCGACCATGCTTCGAGCGAAAGCTCTCGCTCCTGCGTCTCCTTGCGGGCTTCCGTCACTTCCGCGATGCGTTTCGAGATGACCTGAGTGCGACCTGCTGCCTTGAAAAGTTCCTCCCACTCGTCGCGCAGCGCATCCTGCACCGCCCGCGCATCGGAGATGCCGGAGCCGGCGGCGAACAGCATCGGACCGAGTTGGCCTTTGCCCTGAAGGATGTCCTGCCCGCCGCGGACGAGCGATTCCTGATCCAGGCCGAACATCGCGGCGAAGACGTCGCGGTCGATGCCGCCGAGGAAGCGATCGAGCGAGTCCTCGGGGATCGGCTCCTCGTCGTTCTCGTCGTAGAGTGTGTTGATGCGGGCTTTGCGACGCCAGAAGGAGAGGATGGTCCCGTTGCTATGTCGCAGCGTCGCGCCGAGCCGCAGCTTCTTCATCGGATAGCGAAACGCGTCGTCCGTCTGGACCGGGATGCCGAAGAGCAACGCCTGCAACGCCCGCAACGACGACGACTTTCCCGCCTCGTTCGAGCCATAGATGAAATGCAACCCGGCGACGTCGGGCTCGAACTCAAGCACCGTGTCTTCGAAGGGGCCGAATGCCTTGAGGTCGAGCCGAAGAAACCTCATGGCCGACCCTCGCGATGCAGTAGTCGGCGAATGAGCATCGGTTTCACATGGGCGAGCCGGGCGAGCAGCCATTGCGGATTGCCGAGCAGGAGTTCGCTCGTCTGCAAATCGGCCGGCAGCTTACGGCTCAATTCCTGCACCTCGCGCCAGCCGCGGACGCGTTCGGCCAGGGCCTCGGGGTTTTTCTGGTAGTCGTCGAGGATACGGAAAAGTTCGCCAATGGGCCCGTCCTTCGGCACGCTCTGGAGGCGAGCGCCCGGATGGACGTTGAGCAGGATGCGTTCGAGCCAAACGTCTTCGTATCCCGCGAACTTGAGCTTCACGCGGATTTCGTTGGTCCAGCGAAGCGGATCGGAGACGAGGCGGTCGCAAAGGTCGGTCGAACCGACGACTCGCAGCCGAATCGCCAGCGGCATCTGGTGCAGCGCTCGCAGCTTTTCCACAGCGACGAGCGTGCTGTCGAGAAACGCTTCGAAGTCGTCGAACCCATCGACATTGACCTCGGCCAACTCCCAGCGAAAGACGTCGAGCGGGCGGAATTCGTATCGGACTTTGCCTGGCCCCTCGGCTTCGACGAGGATGCAGCCGCGCGGCCCCATTTCGCGGAAATGCCGCCCTTGCGTGTTGCCGGGGAAGAGGATCGGCGTCTCTTCGCAGAGCACCTCGCGCGTGTGGACATGCCCCAGCGCCCAGTAATCGTAGCCGCGCGAAAGCAGGCCCTGCGTCTTGCATGGCGCGTAAGGCTCGTGCCCCTCGCGGCCGGTCGCGGAGGTGTGCAGCAGGCCGACGTTGAACCAACCTTTACGGGCGGCAGGATAGCGGAGCGAGAGATCGTCCGTCACCGATTGCTGAGCGAAACCTTGGCCATGAATGACGACGCCCAGATCGGGCAACTCGAAGCTCTCGGGCGCATCGCATCCGAGCCGACGAATGCGCTCCGGCAGGCGAAGCGATTTCGTCATCTTGTTGGCGGCATCATGATTCCCCGCGATCCAGACGACGGGGATTTTCGCATCATGCAACCGAGCGAGTTCGCGAGCCAGGAAAAGCCCCGAGTTCCAATCCTGCCAATCGCCGTCATACAGATCGCCCGCGATGGCTACGAAATCGACTTTCTCCGCAAGGGCAAGATCGACGAGGCGAACAAACGCCTTGCGAGTGGCCTGAAAAACGCTGTCGATCGGAGCCCCTTCGTACGGCTCCAGCCCGCGCTGACAGCTGTCGAGATGAATGTCCGCAGCGTGCAGAAAGCGAATCATGGCGAGGGCGTAACGCTCCGGGGATCAAGGGCTTGAAGTATCCTATTGTACAGTCGAATCCACCTCAAGCGAGCAACACCTTTCAGGAGCAGGTTGTTGGGTGGAGGCAGCGAACCTTCCCCTCTCCCTCCGCCGGCGACCGCAGGCACTTGCAAAGCAGTGATGGGCGGAGGGAGAGGGTGGCCAACGGCCGGGTGAGGGGGGCAAGCGAACGGCAAAAAGCTCAGAAACGCCCAGAAACCCACAACGAGCCGGATGAGCAGAAAAGGGGACATGAATCACGGACAAGGCCGCCGTTGGCTGCGTCGCTTTGTTTGGCGTGCCTTGGGCTGCTCACGTCAGAAAAGGGTCCTGACACCCTGTCTCTCGACTTATCTCTCGCTCGGCGTGCAGCGACTGGTTAGCCGTCTTGTAGAATCCCAAGTCGCTCTACTACTTCCTCACCCATACTGGCGTGAAGCAGTCGCAAAAACGTTTCCTCGTCTTCTCGCTCTTCGAAGATGCCACAGACAAAATCGTCAGTGATTCGCCAATCCCGCAATAGCAAAGATGCATCGCGCGTGATTTCAATGCACAATCGCGAATAGTAGTTCAACTGGAACTCGATGAGCGAGTCCCAAGCTTCATCGCTTTGACCCTTCATCGACTCGGAAAGTCTTTCGTAATGGGGCTTGAGCGCATCGACCATGCGATCGTCGACGTCAACAACCCACTCAGGCGGTGACCATTTCGCATCCTTTTCCTGCCCGACGAAGTTGTAAGCAAAACAGGGCGTACCAAGGACGGTGTAGTCCGCGTAGAAGAGCCAGAAGCCGCACGCGTAAACAACACCGTCCGGCGGGGGTATCTTCGCGAGCGTCTCTTTCACGCTCGCGCGAATCGCATCGAACGATGTTGAAAAGTCAGGCGTCATGTCTTTCTTCTTCGGCTAACGGTTACGTTCACTTGCCGGGCCGGCTGCAAGGAACGTGATGTCTCGAAAGACCGTATGCCGGCCCGGTCAAGTGGAACGTTTTGTTCGCCGCACTCGCATCTCGACAGCTTCGGGCGGCCTGGCTGCTTTGATCTCGTCGCACATCGGTTCGAATCTCTCAAAAAACTGCATTCCGAGATCGTCTTTCGAGAGAGAGAATGCTTCTTGCGTCAATGGTAGCGATAGTTGCCTTGCAATTCGCCCGGCTTGCTCATGAAACGCCGAATGGACATCTGCCGCAGTGTCGAGATCACCAGCGTTTCGCATCCCGTAGTCGGCAGCCCAGAGGCAATAAACAAGGACCTCCCAAGGCAAAAGCGCCTCGTCGCCGGATTTGGCCTTCTTTCGAATGACCAAGTCGCCGGTTTCAATCAACCATGTTTCATTGTCGGAGGGACCAGCCATCTGTCTTCTCGGCGAACAATGATTAGATTTTTTCTCACGCATAATACCGGATGCCAATTGATCCTCAATCGCAAATTCCGACTTTTGCTCGACTTGTGTTTTGACGGGCATCCTTGGATGCGCATTAGATCGCGCGGGCGGCATTTTGCGCAAAAATCCGGGTGGCGCTGTCTAATCCGCTTTCAAGCGGACTTTTCTCAACTGGGAATGAGTTCGGGAACTCTCATCTCAAGACGCTGAGCGGCCGAGCCGCGCGCGGACTCCTGCGGTTCCATCGTACCTGTCGGGGCGAGTTCGGCAAAGTCGGCAGGGCGAAAACCACTGACTTTGCGAATCAGGGGCGTACGGAGTAGTATGGTCATTTGGAGCAGTCCGCGCTGTGGGGCTTTTCAGGCGAAAATCGCCGTCAGCAAACGGAGTCGCGCCGATACCAAACGGCTTTTTTCGCCGCCCGGGACAGATGGAGATACGCGGGTTTACCAGGTTCGTGGTTTGCGGGCGGATTTCTGAAAATGCTTTACCCGCCGTTACCAAACGGCATTTTCCGGCGAACTGACGTCACGGCCTCGCCATGCTCTGTCCGCGACGAAAGCGTTGGTCTCGGCAATTTTTGTTTGGCAACCTGGCGGCGATCGGGGTAACTTCTCGGCTTGCTCCAACCTGACAAGTTCCTTAGGTCGCCTCCATCATGCTGGTCGCTTGCCCTGGCTGCAAATCCACGCTCAACCTTCGGGATGATTTGATCGGCAAACCGATCCGCTGCGGCAAATGCGCCCAAGTGCTTCGCATCCCCGTCACGATTCCGACGCCGATCGTCGAACAGCAGCCAAGCCCCCCTCCGGCGCCGTCCCCGCCACCGCATCCTGTTCGCAATACTCCGCAGCCTCTCAATTTTCCGGCCTCTCGCACCCCGTCGGCTCCCGCGGAGGAGGAGCCGCTTGTCGCCCGACTGGTGGACGATCGCGAACCGGCCATGGACGATGGTTATGATCGGCAGCTTCATGTCGATGTCTCCAATTCCATTCCCTACGACGAGTTCGGGCGCGTCGCCTGGCCGCCCGTGCCTGGCTTGGCGGTTTTTGCGGGCTCCCTGTGGTGTGTCGTGGGAGTGGTCTGCCTCGCACGAATCGTGTTCCCCTTGATGAGGATCGCAACCGCGCGGGGACGCTTGCCGGAAAGCTTCTATGTGATGGCATGCGTCGTCATGCTGGCGATGGTCCTCTTCGGCATCATGTTCCTCTATTGCGGCGTTACCACGAATCGGGGCACGGCACGCGGACTCGTCGGAAACGGCATCGGCTCGCTGGTGTTCGGCGCCTACCATCTGTTCGCGTTGGTCTGGGTGTACCTCGGAACCGCACAGCCCTTTGGCCGAACCATCGCGGACGACGTCCTTTCGATCGCAGCCCACACGTTTTTCGCCGCCGCACTGATCTTCGCCGGCATCTTCAGTTTGATGCGTATCACCGCATACAAGGAAATGCGCTATCAACGGCAGAAGATGCGCCATGCGTTGGAGGAACAGGAACGAGCGGAACGGCGCCGCCGCCGCGATTGACGCGATCGCACATTGCTCGTCGCCTGTTTGCAGGGTAAAATGCAGGCGTGAAGCGAATTGGACTTCAGGCTCTGGCTGCCGCCATGACGGTGCTGTTGGTGCTGCCCCAGGGGTGGTGCTGCCTTGTGCCGCGGATGCTTCCGAAAGCGAAGGAAGCGGAGCCCGCCTGTTGCTGCTGCCATGTGCAGACCGATGCGCCGAAGCCGGACCAGGAATCGAAGCCCAGCGAACCGACGGATCCCTTCGCGTGCTGCTGCGAACCGCGTGAGGCAACGCCGGATCAGCCGGTCGCGTTCGATCTGCATTCGCTTCCGATCGCGATGCTGCCGACTAGCGAACGGACCACTTCCGACCTCAGTTTCGCATGGGCGAGCTTGGACCGCATCCTGGACACGTCGGATCCCCCGCTCCATATCCTCCTTTGCGTTTGGCGTTGTTGAGAAGGTGACCTGAGGTGTTCCGCAGGTGAGAACATCTGCTGGATCGCGTCGTTGTTTCCTTTTCCTACATGTTCAACGCTTCGAACTCAAAGGATCGAATCATGTTCCAGAAATTTTCCGCAGTGGCGGTGCTGGTTTTCGGCGCGGTCGCGGGCATGAACGCCGGCTCGGCCGCCCGAACCGATTGCTGTGCGTCCAATGCGGCTTGCTGCAACCCGCCGCAAGAATGCTGCCTGGTCGGCGTCGCCAAGACGTCGTGCTGTGCGGCCGGAGCGGACTGCTGCAATCCTCCGCAGGAATGCTGCTTCGAGGGTAGCTGCTGCGCGACGCAACAGGCGTGCTGCTCGGAAGCGAAGGCCTGCTGCTCCGTCGTTGCGACTAAGGCGACCAAGAAGCTGAACGCCGGTTGCTGCGATGCGGGTCTGCCCTGCTGCAATCCCCCGCAAGCCTGCTGCTTCGGCACGGATTGCTGTGCGGCGAACCTGCCCTGCTGCGAAGCAGGCGCCGCATGCTGCACCGTCAGCCGCAAGTAAAGCGGTAGTCGAAACGACCGAAGGCGTGGCTCTCGCGGGAGTCACGCCTTGTTCATGCGCGGCGAAACGATCGGTTCGCTTGCTACTCGTCCGGCGGCAGCAACGGCATCTCGGAGGTAATGCCCGATTCGGGAGAGATGGGACTTTTCAACGGAATCAACAGGGTGAATCGACTGCCGATATCCAGTTGACTCTGAACCAGAAGATCGCCGCCATGCTCTCTCAGAATCTTTTGGCTGACCGGCAGGCCAAGCCCGGTGCCTCGTGAACCTTTCGTCGAAACGAACGGCTTGAAGATCTCTTTGATTCGCTCCGGTCGAATGCCGACGCCATTGTCCTCAACGGTAATGGTGCAATAGCCGTCGTCGCCGATGCGAGCCGACACGACCACCCGTGCTTCGGGTCTTCCCTCGACCGCGTCGATCGCGTTGCCGACGAGGTTGAGCAACGCGCGGTGAATGCCTTCGGGGTCGAGCGATACGCGTAGCGGAGAATCGGGCACATTTACCACCAACTCAGATCCCGTCTCCTTCGCTCTTGGTTCAAGCAGTTCGCAGATGTCGCGAACCAATCGCGTCACGTCGGTCATCTCGAGGGCGGGTTCTCGCTCCTTCGAGTAGCTGAGCATGTCGAGCACGAGATCGTATATCTTCGCCTGGTTCTTCTCGGCCACGCGCCAGCCTTGCTGGACCAGTTTGTCGTTCTTCTCGTCGAGCCCCATCTTGAGGATTTCGCCGCCGCTGCGCAAACCTTGCAGGATATTCTTGATGTGATGCGAGAGGGCTGCGATCGTCTGGCCGATCGCTGCGAGTCGCTCCGCCTGCACCATCGCCTGGTAGTAGCGGGTTTCTTCAACGGCGAGTGCCGCTTGATGGGCGAGGGCGATCGCGAGATTCAGATGTTCGGCATGAAACTTGGTGGTGATGGTCGGCTGGGCCAGCAACTCCTTCGAAGTGAATCGCGTGTCCAGATAGAGCACGCCGAGCGTTTCGTGGCGGCCGCGCATGGGCACGCAAATCACCTCGCGGATGCCCTGTTGCATGATGCTTTCGCCGTCGCGGAAGCGCACATCGGAGGAGGCGTCCGCAAGAAGCACCCCCTCGCGCTGCTGCAGCACATGATCGACGATCGTTCGGCTCATCGTGAACTTGTCGCGCCGATCCTCCGGCCTTCGCCAGTGAATCGCCTGCGGCATGGGATCGCTCCCTTCTTCGTCGCGCAGAAGTATGCAGCCGCGATCCGCAGGGACGGCGCGAAACACCAGTTCCATCATCTGCTCGAGCAGTTCGTCGAGATCGAGAATATGGCTGATCGCCTGGGTCGCTTCATACAGGATGCTGAGATTGGCGGCGGCGTTCCCCTGGGAAAGAATGCTTCGATCGGGCCGCGAAAAAATGCGGCTCCCTTCCACTTCGGAAACTCGGCCCACGATGGCGGACGGAAAGTCTCCTTCGCCGCTCTTCGCAATCATGCTGATCTGCTGCGCAAGACCGGGAGACTCAACCGAAACTTGGGAAGAGGGGGCAAAGACAAGGACCGATTGACCGATGGCGATGCGATCGCCGGGTTGAAGCAATGCCTCCTGGACGCGTTTCTGATTCACGAAGGTGCCATTGGCGCTGCCTACGTCAATGACGCGAACGCCATCTCCTTCGCGGCGAAATTCGGCGTGGCGACGGGACACTTCGGTGTCGTTCAGGCGGATTCGGCTGCTGGAGTCGCGACCGATGGAAATGACGGCATCGCGCAGTTCGAACTGCCGACCTTCGTCGATGCCTTTGATCACGACCAAGCGGGACACAGCGGTTCCTCGGCGAGCCACGCCGGCGGTGGAAGTGGAAGCCGACAGCATGGGCAGGCTAGCGACTTGGCGCGGGACCTGTCAAGCCTGCGGTTCGGCAAACGCCATTGATTCCTCCTAACCGCGACGTTATACCCCGTCGCGGATTTCGTGCTGGGGGGATACGCCATGATTCGTCGGCGATGGATCGCCTGCGTGCTGATGTTGCCGCTCATCCTGACGTCCGCCGGATGCTGGATGGACGACCCGTTCTGGGATGACGACGGCTACGGCGTCGGCGCCCCGCCCTATGTCGGCGGCCCTGTCGGAATGGCCCCCACCCATTACGCAGGCTCAACCGGGCCAAGCGTCGTTCCCGCCGGAATGCAAACCGCCGAACCGCCCCGCTAGCCTAGCCTTTTCGCCTTTTGCAAAGTTCGGGTAATCCATCGCGCGGTGGCGTTTGCAGGGCTTCATTCCTTCAGGATTCCGTAGCCTTTCCCTCATTCGATTCGTCGCGACGAGCGATGCAAGCGGGGCAGTACCAGGGTGCCGGTTCCTTGACGGGGCGGGGGCTGCGTTTGCGGCAGCTTGCGCAGAGGTAGCGCTTTCCCTTGTACGAAGTTTTCGGACGCGTTTGTTTGCCGCTGCGAAACACATTGCGTGCCATGGCTGCCTCCTCTGCCATTGTAAACCAGCGATCTCTGGGACTGCATCGCAAGGCAGTCGTAGAACATCTCACATCGATACAAGCCACGTTCGCATGAAAGGAAGATCCATGCGTTTTGCAGCCCTGTTTCTCGCCTGGGCCATGGCAGCCCTCCCCGCCTGGGCTCAAGGGGAAGGTCTTGCCGGCAACTGGAAGGTGACAATCCTCGAGGACAATCAGTTCGCCTCCTTTTGGCTTTTGCATTTCGAAGCCAAGGGGGACAAGGTCGATGGGTCCGTGACCAGTCTCAAGGGCATTCCGCCGACCAAGATCTCCGCGATCGAAGCGAAGGGGAAGTGCTACCTTCGGGTTGACGCTGCAGAACGGCATCAAGTTTTCGTTCGAAGGTAAGCTGCCGCGAGCGGGAGCGAAGAAGATCTACGGTACGCTTGCTCGCGGAGCCGGTTCCATCCCCGCGACGCTGGAATTGACGACGGCGAAGAACCAATACGAACTCAGCCGCGAGATGGTGGTGCGGACGCCCAGCGACCCGCGCGTGTTCGCCGCGACGCTCGACCTCATCAACGAAGCGAAGAAGGAAAAAGTCGCAGCCAAGGATCTTCAGGAGTGGGTGGACACCACCCTGCGCTCTGCCGAATCGTACGGCCCTCGTTGGCAGACCGATTTCGGCATCAAGGCGACCGATGCCCTCGCGAAGAACGAGTTTTACGAACAAGCCGCATCCGTCGGTCAATCGCTTCTGAAGGGACTCGACGAAAAGACGCCCGCCGAGGTGCAACTACGCATCTTCGGCGTTGTGGGCACGGCGCTGGGCAAAGCGGGCCGCAAGGAAGAAGCGACCGCCCTCCTCGCGAAAGCCGACAAGCTGGAGCTGCAAGCCTACAAGGAACACGCCGACAAAGGCCTGGGCTACAAGGCCGAAGCGTTCAAGGGACGCAAGGGCAAGAGCGACCGAGCCGTGCTTGTCGAACTGTTCACCGGCGCCCAGTGCCCACCATGCGTCGCCGCCGACATGGCGTTCGACGGCCTGGAAACGACCTATAAGGAAGCGGATGTCGTTCTCCTTCAGTATCACCTGCATGTTCCTGGCCCCGATGCTCTGACCAATGCGGACACCGAAGCTCGCGCCCAATTCTACGGCAAGGCGATCCGCGGCACGCCCTCGATGATCATCAACGGCAAACCGGCCGCGCCAGGCGGCGGCGGGCCCGATGAAGCGGCGGAAAAATATTCGGAGTATCGCGGCGTCATCGATCCGTTGCTCGAAAAGACGACCGATGTGAACTTGAAGCTTTCTGCCTCCCGCAAGGCGGACAAGATCGAAATCCAGGTCGGCGTGAAGAGCGAAGCGAAACTTGGCGAAAAGACGAAGCTCCGCGTCGTTGTCGTCGAAGAATGGGTGCGCTACCGCGGCCGCAATGGGCTCACCTATCACCACCGCGTCGTCCGCGCCATGCCGGGCGGAGCCGAGGGTTTTGCCGCCGCGGACCAAAAGGTGTCGGTGGACGTGAACGACCTCCGCACCAAGCTGAGCAAGTATCTGGATGACTTCGAGAAAAATGAAGACCCGTTCCCCGACGCCCAACGCCCGATGCGCTTCCGCGACCTGCACGTCGTCGCATTCGTCCAAGACGACACGACGGGCGAAGTGTTGCAAGCGGCCAGCGTGCCGGTGAAGGACGAGTAGCCTGAAATGCGAAATTCATGCGACCCGAGTCGTATCGACGGCTCGGGTCGTTTCACGTACTGGACAGGGTGAAGCGCATATAGTCGCGAACGCCTTGGCGATCCACGTCCGTGGCGACTTCGACGTTGGGGATGGGCCGAATCCAACCACGTCGATCGAAGACGCTCATGCCGCGCGTGAGGGTGCCGCTGGTTTCCACATCGACCGCCATCGATTCGGTGTGCAGGCGATCAGGCAGAGCGACGGCGACGACGCCGAGCACATCCTTGAGATGAAAACCTTCGATGCCGTAAAGATTCGAGGTCGCCGCAATGCCGAAAGGGACGATGCGGCGAAGGAAGCCGCGCGTTGGCGAATCGGCGGGCAACTCCAGAAGATCGGTCGGCGAAAACAGCACTTTGCGCATCAGATCGAGCGGGATAAGAGTGACTGGGGTGCCGCAATGGAGCACCTGATGCGCAGCAGCCGGGTCGCACCAAAAATGAAACTCGCTGACCGGCCCTGCGTTGCCGGGTTCATGGATCGATCCGCCAAGCAGAATGATGCGTTGGACCAAGTCGGGCAGTTCCGCGGAAAAATCGAGAGCCCGCGCGAGCGTCGTGCAAGGACCCATACAAATGATGGTCAGCTCGCCCGGATTGTCCTTCGCTAGTTCCACCACCAGCTTCTCGGCCGTCAGCAGATTGCGGCCGCGTGCGTCCGGAAAGGTGAGGGCTCCCAGCCCTTGCGGGCCGTGGATTGCCCGCCCATGCTGCGGGTATTCGATGTTGATTCCAACCCCGATGCGAGGCAGGCGTTTGGGATCGAATTGATTGAGCAGGATATGGACGTTGTTGGTCGCTTGCTCCGCCGACACGTTGCCCGCGACGGCGCCGATGCCGAGCACGTCGAGATTCGCATCATGCAGCGCGAGCGCGATGGCGAATGACCCATCGATGCCTGGATCCGCAAGCAGCATCACCTTCTTGCCCATCGTTTCGCCTCCATCGCGAACGGGAAATGGGACGCTTCATTGTAACGGATGGGAAAAGAACCGCGCACGCAGTAAGCGGTCTCGCATGACGCGACGCAAAAACCTTTTGCTGCGTGCGAGGTTCCTGGGCTCCAAGTCGAGCATCAATCGGCCGGACCCACGGGCTCGCCGCCATCGCGGGTGATGAGGGCCTTGAGCGTCGCTTCGCGGATCGTCGACGGAAGAATGCGGACGGAGCCGTCGGCGAACAGAACGATGTGTCCGGATGCATGGCGGAACAAACGCGGCGAACCGCCGTTGGCGTCGATCGACGCGTCTTCCGGCTTCGTCCACGGAACGGCCTTTTCCCCTTCGACCACCATGACGGTGTTGGAGGTTCCATCCACGATTTTTTGGAATCCCACCTTTTCCGTCGGTTCGAGAAACAGAGCCGACGCTCCCTTCTTGCCGCCGACGACGACCTGGAATCGCGTCATCCCGGCTTCGGTTGGCGCATTGGGATTCTCGTAGAGCTTGGGCATCAGCGGGATCAGCTTCTTGTTGTGCTCGCTGTCCCAGGGCTCATCGAGCTTGAATTGCCGGTAAAGCTTCTCTTGCTCGAGGTACGGCAGGATGGCGACACGCCAGCTTAGAAGCGACTTCCCGTTCTTGTCCGCGCTCGCGGGCGGTGGAAGATTTCGATACGCGTCGGCGTAGCTGTGCATGGCGATGCCAATTTGCCTGAAGTGATTCATCGCCTGCACGCGTGAAGCCGCTTCCCGTGTCTTTTGCACAGCGGGGACCAGCAATCCAATGAGCACTGACGTCCCGAGCAGTGCGGTCGATTGCAGCTCTTCAGGGATCGGAATCTTGGTGTAGACCGTCGTCCCCGTGCGATCAATGGGCAGCTTCTCCAGGAGTTCTTCCACTTGCTTGATCGAACCAATCATCATCGCGGGACCGATGGTTTCGACCGCTTTCTCGATGTCGAAGAGCGATGCGGCCGGAGCATTTGCAAGTTTTTGCTCCGCCTCTTGTTTTACCTTGCCGAGCATCGCTTTCGCCAAGCCGCGAAGCTGATCGACGCTTTTTTCCGCGGCTTGGGCGGTATTCTGATCGCGATAACGAAGGGTCGCCTCGATGGCTCCTTCCTTGCCGAGCTGAATCGCGACTTGCACCACGTCCGCTTCGAGCAGCGGCCGGATCGGCGGCGGCAGTTCCTGCCTCGCTTGCGGCGGCAGCATGCTGAGATTGCCCGCCGCCACGATCATGCGTTTCCCCTCGGCTGCGGCTTTCAGCGAGTCGCTAAACGGGTTGGCGACCCCGGCTTCGCCTCGGTCGAGGATCTCGGCGGCGAAAGGAGTACCGAACTGAATCGTCCGCTTGTCGAGGATACGGAGTGCGATGTCTCGATGGGCATAGTAGGTCGCCATCCCGTTCTTCGTCCTCACCTGCATCGGCTCAAAGCCCTCCGTCGCCTTTTTTTCATCCACGTCTTTCGAGAGGTGAATGAAGATGGCGGGCTCGATGGAACGGCCTGGCCGGGCGGGAGGAAACAGCACAACAGTCACGCGATCGATCGTGGATGGATCAGGGCTGATGCGCTGTTCGATGAGTTTCACCGCCTCTGGACCGGCTTTCAGCAAGCCGTCGCGATGCAGCTTCATCATCGGACTGTTCCATAGATCGTGCGTCCGAATGTGGACGAACCCAAGGGCATTTCCCGGCACCTGCTTCAGATCCAACGGCAGATCCTGAGCCGCGGCCGGCGCGGCGAAACAACATGCAATGGCGAACGAAAGGAGGCGATTCATGGCTGAGCTCCAGAGGAAGACGTGAGAGAGCTTCGGGCTTCGATTGTAACCGAGGCGCCGGTCCTCGTCAGCAATTCGCTGAAACCCAATGAAGATTTGCAGCAATGCGATCGGAAGCCGCAGACAAATAAAAAAACGCGGGCCGCTTCGAGCGGTCCGCGTCGTCGATGTTTTCCGTAGATTTTAGCGAGCGGTCAGGGTGAACGTCTCATTCGCCGCGAGGGTTGTCGAGTTGCGGGCTCGCAGGCCCCAGGTGGGTGACAGCACTTCGTAGCTCAGCGAACCGGCCGGGATCGTGTCCAGCGGCAGCGAAGAACCTGGGCCGACGCGGTGCGTCTTGTTATTGACCACGAACAGCAGCTCTTCGCTGTGCAGGTTGACGAGCATCACGCGGCCGGTCGTCGTGGTCGGCGGAGTGGTCGTCGGCGGAGCCAGCGCGATCCTGTTTTGGTTCGGCTGCAGCTTGAGAATCGCCTGTTCGATGTTGCCCAGCTTCGACTTGATGTCTTCGAGGCTCGACTTGTCGGCCACCGGCGGCGGAGGCACGGCCGGGCCGCCCGTCGGCAGATTGCGGATCTGCGTGCGGAGCGATTCGAGGTCGCCGCGGACATTGGCGATCTGCTTCTCGAGATCGATGCGGAGGTTTAGCTTCTCCGTTCGAAGCGCGTCGACCGCCTTTTTGACCAGGTCGAGATCGACCTTCGAGTCAGCGACGTCCACCTTCACTTTGCCGAGTTCGGTGCGAAGGCTGGCGACGTCTTCGCCGAGCGCTTTGATCGAGGCGTTGATCGATTTGTCGAGCTTGTCGAGGCGTTCGATGATCTTGGAATCGTCGAAGCCTTGCGCGAAGACGGGCGTGTTGATCATCGGCATCGGCGCGGCCGAAGCCATGATGGACGCCAACGCGAGCATTTTCCAGTTGCGAAGCATGGGTGTATCTCCGGATTCGCCACGGTGAGCGAAGACCAATGGGTCAAGCTTATCGGGCAACGCCGGCAGCGTCGGCTCGGCCGCGATTGGAGGCGGCGCCATCGGAGGTTCGGGGCGAAACGCCGGCGGATCCGGAATCGGAGGCAGCGGCAGCGTCGGCTCGAACTTAGGCGGCGCAACAATCGGGTCAGGCAGTGCCGGCCTTGGCGGTTCTACCGGAGACGTCCATGTATGCCACTCGTGCGTGCCCGCAGCTTTGAGCTTAGGAACCGATAATTCCGATCGCAAGCTCTTTTCCGGAAAACCATGCCGGGGCAACGCGCTATACGCACCCCAGCACATCAGCCCCAGGCACAAGGAACCGGCCACATTCATCCACCACGCGATCGGCTCGGGCTCCTTCGGATCGCGTGGCTTTGCGGCGACGGGTTCGGCCGGCTCCTTCGGCTTATCCGCCTTCTTGCGGCGCAGAAATTTGAACGGCATCGCAAAAGGTCTCGACGCCGGGGCGGGAGCGGGGGCCGGCGGAGGAGCGGGACTGCTTGGTTGAGACGGAATATCGCTGAGATAACTCATGATCGGCCGCAGGGGAAAGGGAAAGTCGTTCCTGGGAAGGAAGCCTTCCGAACCCAATGCTATACCGGATCGGCCGAAACGGAAAAAGGCGAACTGAGTACTAGGCGGGGCGGAATGCGGAAGTTGGGAGAGCAACAAAGGTTAGCCACGACGCGCAGCGCCCGTACCATTCGTGCCACATCGCCGCTGCATGCATTCCGGTTTTCGGAAAGTGAATCACGCGATCACGTGCCATAATGGCACGCCGCCGTTCGCGTGATGATGCAATCGTCTGCCCATTTCGGCTCGCCATCGCCTAGAAACCGCCCGCCGCAAACGGAACCGTCGGCCCCATCTCCTCTTCAATCCGCAGCAGCTGGTTGTACTTCGCAAGCCGTTCGCTGCGGGCGATGGAGCCGATCTTGATTTGGCCGGCTCCGCTGGCGACGGCGAGGTCGGCGAGGGTGGCGTCTTCCGTTTCGCCGCTGCGTGCGGAGACCACGGCGCGGTAGCCGGCGGCGCGGGCCATGTCGAGCACGGCGAAGGTTTCGGTCAGTGTGCCGATCTGGTTGACCTTCACAAGCACGGCATTGGCGATGCTGTCGCGGATGCCGCGCTCGAGGCGTTGCGGATTGGTGACGAAGAGGTCGTCGCCGACGAGTTGCACCTTCTTGCCGAGCCGATCGGTCAGCGATTTCCATCCGGCCCAATCGTCCTCGGCCATCCCATCTTCGATGCTGACGATCGGCCAACGCGAGGTCCAGTCTTCGAGCATGCGGGCCAAATCGTCGGCGGTGCGGTCGCCGTCGCGAAGGCGGTAGACGCCGTTCTCGAAGAAATGCGTGCTCGCCACATCGAGTGCGATGGCGCCTTCCACGCCCGGTTTCAGCCCGGCCTTTTCGATCGCGGCGACGGCGAATTCCAACGCCTGCTCGTTGTTCGCCAGCTTCGGCCCGAACCCGCCCTCATCGCCGACGAGCACGCCCTCATGTCCGCGCTCGCGAAGCAAGGCGCCGAGCGCTCGATAGACGCCTACCGTCCATTCGAGGCTCTGCGAATACGAAGTCGCTCCGATCGGCATGAAGAGAAAATCCTGAAACTCCAGGTTTCTCCCGGCATGCAGCCCGCCGGAGATCAGGTTGACCATCGGCAACGGCATCCGCGCACGGCCACGATCGAGATAGCGCCACAGCGACACGCCACGCGATGCGGCCGCCGCATGGGCGACAGCGAGCGAGACGCCGAGGATCGCATTGGCGCCCAGGCGAGATTTGTTCGGCGTGCCGTCGAGATCGATCATCAGCCGATCAATCCCCGCCTGATCGCTTGCGGCTCGGCCGACGAGTTTCGGAGCGAACACCTCATTGACATGCCGCACCGCATGCCGCACGCCCTTGCCCTGATAGCGCGATGCATCGCCGTCGCGCAACTCGACGGCTTCATGCTTCCCCGTACTCGCCCCGGAAGGCACGATAGCCCGCCCGCGCGTACCGTCGGCACAGTGTACGTCGACCTCAACCGTCGGATACCCGCGGCTATCCAGCACTTCGCGAGCATGAATGGTGCGAATGGAGTCGTTCATGAGGACAGTTTAGCCGCCGCTTTCGGAGCGGCGCTGCCAAGGCCGTCGGGTTTTTGGAAAGCAAATCACACGAACGCGTGCCATGCTTCGCCGGGTACCTCGCGAGGTTCTTCAACCTTTCCGCTTCCAAAGGCGAAGCATGCCCTCGCCCAAACGCAGCGTCCCCGACTGGGGGCATGCTTGGGCGGTGGAAGCGGGCAGTTCGCTGAACCCGGCCAGGGGCCCGCCCAAGCATGGCACGCCTCTCGTCTGTTTCATCGAAACACGACGTACGTCGTCAGCGAAACAATGATGCCGCGCGTCGAGCGAATATTGGTTAGACTGCCTTCGCTCCGCCGCAAAGGAATCGTAATGACGGCTCGCAAACCCCCTGTTCAATCCGCCATGGGATTCCGGATCTTCGTGTTCGTCTTCTGCGCGACCGTCCTCGCCACGATGGTTTACACGCTGATCGTCGCTCCCAATCCGCTGACGCCGGGAGCGGGGATCGCGAGTTCCGTCGTCGGCGTGCTCCTTGCGGCGGGGATTGTTTTCGCGATCGCGTGGAAGCCGCCCTCTGCCGAAAAATCGCATGCGGCATTGATGATCGATGCGCCGTCCTTCTCGGATCAAGCGTTGGTGTGCCGACACACCGGTCTGTTCGGCAAAGCTCAGGTCGCGATTCTCGACGAAATGACGGGCATGATCCATTTCGGCAACTGCCATACGCCGCGCCGGTTTCTCGGGACGACGGAGCGGTGGCGGTCCTGCCCGATCAAGGAGGTGATCGCGGCGCATCCGTTCGCCTCGAAAGGCCATGAATCACTGACGGTCGTCACTCAGGCTGGAAATGCGCTGCTGTATGACGGCATGGAGAATTACCAAGCGTTTCGCGAGAGGCTCGAAGCGCTTCTTCCGCCCTGGCAGGCCGGATACTCCGCTGAGCATCCCATGATGGGATTCATCTATGTGGGCGCTGCGTTGGTGGGAGTTCTGCTCGGCGGCGGCGCGGGTGTCTGGATAGGGCCGAAGAATCCGGGCGATGCGACCTGGCTGTTGATCGGCGCGTTCGCCGGCGCCATCGCGATGGTGGCGCTGGCACGCGTGGGCGTCATGCTGGCGGATCGGTACCTCGGCGTATCCATCGTCCCGCCCATCGCCCTCGCGGGCTTCGGCGCCGTCCTCGGATTCATGCTCACGAATTGGCTCGATCTTTCGTTACCGTTCGGCTTGTTCCCGCCCATCGTGGGGACATTGGCAGGATTTGTCGCAGGCATCGTCAAACTGAAACGGGGATCGCGAGAATTCAACGACCCCATCAACGAATAACCGCCGCTCCGAGAGCGGCGGTTATCGACGCAGGTCATCCAAGATTTACGGCTCGATGCCCCATTGCTGGAACAGGAAGCACCAGATATCGGTCTGCTCGTCCAGGATGAGCCCGCGCGGTTTGCCGGCGCCGTGGCCTGCGGTCGTTTCTTGACGCAATAGAATCGGTGCGAGCGAACTGGTTGCCAACTGGAGGCGAGCCGCCATCTTGCGGGCGTGCAGCGGATCGACGCGCGTGTCGGAGGCGGCGGTCGTAATCAGCGTCGCGGGATACGCGGTGCCTTCCTTCACCTTCTGATACGGCGAATACGCGGCGATCCATTTGAAGTCTTCCGCCTTATCCGGGTCGCCGTATTCCGGGATCCAGAGGCGGGCGATCAGGAAGCGGTGGAAGCGCGTCATGTCGAGCAACGGCACCTGACAGACGACGCCCTTGAACAGATCCGGCCTCTGCGTCAGGGCGGCGCCGACAAGCAGGCCGCCGTTCGATCCGCCCTGGATGCAGAGTTTTTCCTTGGTCGTGATTTTGTTCGCGATCAGCCACTCGGCCGAGGCGATGAAGTCGTCGAAGGTGTTTTGCTTTTTGTCGAGCATGCCGGCGCGATGCCATTCCTCGCCGTACTCGCCGCCGCCACGAAGATTCGGAATCGCGAGGACGCCGCCTTTTTCGAGGAACATGAAGCGGATCGCGGAGAATGTCGGCGTCAGGCTGATGTTGAATCCGCCGTAGCCGTAGAGGAGCGTCGGGTTCGTGCCGTCCTTTTTCAGCACCTTCTTGTGCGTGAGGAACATCGTGACGGGAGTGCCGTCTTTCGACGTGACCTTGACCTGCTCGACGACGTAATCCTTCGGATCGATCTCCGTTTTCACCCGATCCCAGAACTCCGATTCGTCGCTCCTCGTCTTGTCGGCGAGGTCGATGCGGTAGACGGTCTGTGCCATCGTGAACGACTGGAAGCCATAGAAGAGTTCGCTGCCATCCGATTCGCCGCCCAGCCCGGCGACGGTGCCGAGCGTAGGCAGGGCGATGTCGCGAATGTGTTTGCCGTCGCGATCGTGGAGGGCGAGCGTGCTGGTGGCGTTGCGCATCTTCTCGACGACGAGGTAATCGCCGATCGGAGCCGTGGCTTCGAGCTTGTCTTTCCCCTCAGGAATAATCTCGACCCAGTCCTTGCGGTCCAACTTCGTCGGCTCCACGCGATACAGACGATAGCGCGGGGCTTCGTGGTTGGTCGTCACGTAGAAGCGATCGTTGCGAAGCGAGACGGAAAAGTTCGCCTTGATGCCGACGGCGAGCGGTTCGAATTTCGCGTCCTTCGCTTCGTTGTCGCGGACGAAGATTTCCGACTTCGCCCACCCTTGCGATGCCGTCACCGCAAGCCAACGGCCATTGGGCGACGCGCTGACGGAATGCCAATCCTCAGGCGATCGCCCTTCGCCAAAGACTTTGGGATCGTCCTTCGGGTCCGTTCCAAGTTTGTGGAAGTAGACATGGCGGAAGTAATTTTCCTTCCCCTTCTCGACGCTTCCGACGGCAGGATAGCGCGTGTACCAGAAGCCCGAGGCGTCCGGCATCCACGCGACCGAGGCGGCCCGCGTTCGTTCGATGACGTCCGGCAGATCCTTGCCCGTCGCGACTTCGCGGACGCGGAGCGTCGATTGCTCGCTGCCGTTCTTCGACAGGCCGTAGGCGATGAGCTTGCCGTCTTTGCTCGGATACCACCAATCGAGGGCGATGGTGCCGTCCTTCGCGAGTTCGTTCGGATCGATCAGCACGCGGTCCTTGCCGCGAACGCCGTCGCGGACGAAGAGGATCGGCTGATTCTGGTTCCCTTCGCGTTTCGTGTAGAAGTAATGCCCCTTGACCGGCGAGGGCACGCCGAGAGAGCCGATCTCGAGCAGCGAATTGAGCTTGGTGCGAATCTTCTCGCGGCCCGGAAAGTTACCTACGACCGATTGAGTGAAGCGATTCTGTTCGTCCACCCACGCTTTGGTTTCGGCGCTGGCGCCGTCTTCGAGCCAACGATAGGGATCGACGATCTTCACGCCGTGCAGCGTTTCCGCGACGTTGTCGATGCGAGTCGGCGGATACTTCAACGTTTGCGCGTCCACCGGTGCGGCACTCCCGAGAAACCATGCCAACATCCAAACGGCCATCGCAGATCGCATGATGCAGAGTCCTTGCTGAAAGAGCCGTCGTTCGATTCGCCTTGGAACAAAGTAGCGGCTTGCTGAACGGATTGCCATCGGCAAGCCGCTTTCTATGTAGCCCTCTCGCTCCGCGAGAGGTAAGCGGATCAATGCTATGCGATCGCGTGGCGCTTGGCGGCTTTCGTTTCGCGGAGCGAGAGGGCTACATAGGTCGGCATTCTTTCGCGGGGGCGGATTGCTTATGATGGATCAACCGGCTTGCGGCGATGTTCGCCGGCTGCCGGCCGCACTATCTGAGGCGCCGAATCACGAGATGTCGCAAGCCTTCACGCTGCCGGAATCCGATTGGCCTGTTTCCGCCCAGGAGAACCTCGCACCCAACATGCACCGCCTCGCCAATTTCCGCGAAATCCTGCGTTACGTCCCGCAGTATCGGGACAAGGTCTTCGTCATTGCGATTGACGGCTTCGTCGTCGAGCATGACAACTTCCGCAATGTCCTCCTCGACATCGCGTTGCTTGGCAGCCTGCGCATCGGCGTCGTCCTCGTGCATGGCGCGAGCCATCAGATTCGCAGGCTGGCGGATGCAACCGGGCAGATGCCAAGCAATACGGACGGCATCGGCGTGACCGATACGCCCACGCTGCAACTCGCTCTGACGGCGGCGAATCGCGTGACGCACGAGTTTCTCGAAGGTCTCGCCGCGGCGGATCTGCGTGGGGCCTGCGGCAACGCGGTCGTCGCGCATCCGGCAGGCATTCTCGGCGGCGTCGATCAGCAATGGACTGGACGGATCGACGGCATCGACGTCGGCTTCTTCAAAGCGTTGCTCGAGCGCGATATCGTCCCCGTCGTGCCCCCGCTCGGCTGCGATGGCGAAGGCCTGACCTACCGCCTCAATTCCGACGCCGTCGCCATGGAAGTCGCCAAGGCGCTCGGGGCATCCAAGCTGATCTACCTGACCTCCGTCCCAGGCATCGAAGTGCCCAACGGGCCGCAGTCGCGGGAAGTCTTGCGTCAACTTTCCCTCGAAGAGGCGGAAGACGTCCTGAAGCAGCATCGAGCGACGCTCGTCGAACCGAGCCTATCGAAGCTGACCAACGGCATCCGCGCCTGCAAAGGGGGCGTGCCTCGCGTGCATGTGCTTGATGGCCGAACTGATTTGGGCCTGCTGACGGAAGTCTTCTCGAACGAGGGCGTGGGGACGTTGATTCACATCAACGATTACCAGGCGATCCGGGTCGCACGAAAGAAAGACGCCCGAGCGATCAACGCTCTCATCAAGGCGGGCGTAGAGAATGAGGAACTCGTCCCCCGTTCGCTCGCCGAAATCGAACGCCACATCAGCGACTACTACGTCTTCGAAGTGGACGGCAACATCGTTGGCTGCATCGCGATTCATCCCTATTTCGACCAGAAGAAGGCCGAGATGGCGTGCGTTTTCGTCTCCAACAAGCACGAAAACCAGGGGATCGGCGCGAAGCTCGTGCAGTTCGCGGAGGCGCAGGCGGAACGGCTCGGGGCGAAAGAACTTTTCTGTCTGACCACGCAGGCGGCGAATTATTTCGTGCAGAAGGGCGGGTTCCAGATCGGCACGCCCGACGACCTGCCTCCGCCGCGCCGTCAGCGTTACGACGTCAGCGGCCGCAAGTCGAAAGTGCTGACCAAACCGCTGCCGCCGACTCGAGCGACCGCGAGCTGAACAAGCACGCGGCTTGACGGTTCGTTTCGCTCTGTCGTAACCTTTCAGTGTCTGGGGAAGCGCATCTCTTGGAGTGTTCCATGCCTCTGCCGTCCCGTCTACGCATCGCACTGCCGGCATTACTTCTGCTCGCCGCGCACCCCGCTCTGGGGCAACAACAACTCGGCACCAAGACCGACGTCGAGGACGCGTTCATCCGCGTCCGCAACGCATTCGCCCGCGAATACGTCACGGGCGCTTTCGAGCCGAAGAAAGATGTGCTCGACCTCGCCGCCCAATACTACGTCTACCGCGTCACTTGGCCCAACGCGACCAGCGATTCGGCCACCATGGCGGGAGTGCTCGTCGAATTCAAAGCGTTGGTGGATCAGATAACGAACAAGGAGACGGCGAAGAAGAATCAGAAGTTCGTCAATATGTTCGCGCCCGTCCTTGTCGCACGGTTTCGCCATGTCACGGATTTGCCGTTCCAGGAAAATCAAAAAGCGGTGCTCAACGGTATCCAGATGCTGCCGCAGTTAGGCCGCATCAACCATGACGATATCGGCAAGTATTTCAGCGAATTGGTGGACGACCCGGCGAAGCATGATGCGATCAAGCTTTACGCCTTGAAGGGACTTCGCGAAAGCATGCCTATTCGCGTACTCGTCGACGAAGACTGGATTGCCAACAACCTTCGCGCTCGCCGAGACTTGGACGCCAAAAAAATCGAAACGCTGGAACGATTCATCACGCGGCAGGCTCCGACCGGAATGACCGACGAGGAGACGCGAGCTTTTGCTTACATCCGCAAAGAGGCAGTCGCCGCACTCGCCAACGCCGGCGCTCCAGCCGTATCCGCCATCATCAAACGCGAAGGCGATGTGAAAGGCGCCGTGGCCCCCACGTTGCTCCGCGTTCTTATCCCCGCGTTGCGTGCCGACCAGAATGCTCCAATGAACGACATGCGGCTCAAGCCGTTGCCGACGATCGGGGAGAAAGTCGAAGCGGCCATCGGCGTGCTCAACATGCATCCCGAGCATCGAAAATTCGAAATGTATCAGCCGCAACTGTCGGCCTATGCGTTCGGCCGATTCGTGAAGGAGTTGGGCGAAGCCTACAACGAGGACCTGCCGAACCTGCGCATCAATGTGAAGGACAAAGATCGCCGTCCGCCCGTTCTTCCCTGGAAGTTGACCGCAAAGCGGCTGGAAGAAGCCTGGGTCGGCGCCGCCAACACGAAGCCTGGCTTGCCGGCCGAATTCAAGAAGATCGAGGCTCCGGTGAAGGACATCTTGAAGCAGATGTACGAATTCGGCAACGTCGCCGACCGCATGCTGGAACTGGGACAAATGCTCAAGGCGCCTGATCAGAAACAGCGGACGCTGTTCCCGGGGACGAAGGGAGCCCAACCCTTGGAGTTGGATTGATTCGCACGAGTTCATCGTGAAGCGAAAGCGGCATCCTTCTCCCATGCGGAGAAGGATGCCGCTTCATTTGGCGAAAGATGATGGCTCCCATCGATCTTTCTTCTCGATATATCTCTTAGTCCTTGCCGCCTTCGCGGACCTGGATGAAGAGGAATACGCCCTTTTTGTTGCTGATGATCACATCCGGCAAACCGTCGCCGTTGACGTCTTGGGTGGCGAACTGGGTGCCGATACCGCTGTCGTCATCGATCATATGCGGAGTCAGGTTCAAGATGCCGTCGCGGCCCTTGCTGACCTGGAACCAGTAGAGGTACGCGGGGTCCGCCGGATGATCGTCGCCACCGGGGCCGTGAGCCCACCAACGGCGTCCGGTAACGAAATCCTTCACGCCATCGCCGTTGATGTCGATGTAGTTCGTGCCGCGTGCGTCTGGGCGGGCAAGGCGAATTGGCCCCGGTCGCCAATGATGACCGTCACTTTGCCCCCCGCAACGCCAACCCCCACTTCAAGGCCCGGTCTCTTCAGGCTAGCGGCGCCAACCAACTTCTTCGCGAGGGCGGCCACGCTGTCCTTGTCGGACGCGACGGTTTCGGAGTTGACGATGGAAAGCTTTTTGTCGTCCGAGGATTTCGGCACAATGCCTCCGGCAGCGATTGCACGAGCCTTATCGCAAAGCTCGGCATTCGCTCGCCAGCCGACGGTCTTTTGATCGGCACGGGCTTTAGCGAGGGCCGTGTAAACTTCAGCCTCCTCCTTCGAGAACTTGTGTCCCATCGGTTCTTTCACGAGAGACGCAGGCAGCGGGAAGAACGCATTCTGCACGAAAGAAGGCTCGTCTTTGCCGGGCTTTTGCTGGAACCACCAGAACCCGGTGTTGTGAGCCGCGGAGGCGACAATGTCGTTCTTGCCGTCGCCGTCGATATCGACCGCATACATGTCGGCGCAGCTGGGCACAGGCAGCTTGTGCAGTTTCCATGGGGTCCCGTCGACTTTCGCAGGTTGCTCGTACCACGCGCCGCTGACCATGACGTCGAGCTTGCCGTCGCCGTTCACATCGCCGGCCCCAAAGCCATGAGCAAAATGAAACGAACCGGGGGCTTGATCTCCGACTTTGCCCGAGATTGTGATCTTCTCCCACGGCTTGGTGGGATCGGAGGTCGGTTGAAAGAAGGCGACTTCCTTCTTGTGGCCCAGCATCAGGCCTTTTTGCCCGTGCCGAGAAGGTCGACGTAGATGGGCGTTTCATTGCAGGCGTTGTCCTGGATCATGAATTCCTGCCACTTGCCCCCCTCTTTGCCAGGATTCTTGTACCAGTGGCAGGGAGCCGCCCGGGAAGCCGACGACGATCTGATCGGGGTAGCCGTCACCATCGAGATCGGCGGCGAAGACCGCGAACGACAGGCTGTAGTTTTTCGGATCGAACTTGCGATCTTGGCGGATGACGTGCGGCTTCCAATCGGGAGCTTCGTACCACATTTCGCCGTTGAGGATATCCATCTTCCCGTCCTTGTTGACGTCGGCGACGGCGACGCCTTCGGAGCGGAAGTTGGTGTCGATGACCGTCTTCTTCCAGGTGATTTTCGATCCCTTGTTTTGAGCAAGGGGCCGGCGAACCGGCGAGCACCGATGTCGCCAGCGCGACGCCGAAAAGGTAGGAGAAACGCATGGAGCAAACCTCGAACCGCGGGGGTGATTAGGCGGACGCGTGGATTATCGAACGCAGTGACGCGACTGGCAAGGATAAAGGCTTCGAGCTTGGACGACGCAGGAGACGTTGCGCGTTAGGATGACGACGCCCGGCATCTACATCGAAAGGTTCGCCATGAAACCTGCAACGGGGATTGTCGCTTGCGTCATCGCCGCGCTATTCGCTTCGGCAACGTTCGCCCAGTTGGTCGGCGGATACCGCGAAATGCCGGCCAACGACAAGGAAACGCTCGCCGCCGCGAAGTTTGCGGTGGAGACGCATTCGAAGAAAGAAAAAGTGTCGCTCACGAAGCTTGAGAAGGCCGAGGTCCAAGTCGTCGCCGGCCGCAACTATCGATTGACGATGGATGTCGCTGTCGAAGGCGGACAACGCAAGGCCCAAGCCGTCGTGTGGGCGAAACTCGACCGCAGCTACGAACTGACCGACTGGAAGTGGAAGAGCGAGAGTCCGCAAAGCCGAGAAGCAGCAATAGCTAGCTTTCGAATTGAGAGTTTCTTGGAGCGTTCCATGCGTCATGCCGTGGTTGTCGAAGCCGTTCGTACGCCGATCGGGCGGGCGCATCCGGAGAAGGGTTGCTTCCGCGATGTTCGGGCAGACGATCTCTCGGCTGACATCATGCGAGCGGCTGTCGAGCGTGCCGGCATCGTGCCGTCGATGCTTGACGACATCCATTGGGGCTGCGTTCGCCAGGAAGGGAATGCAGCCTTCGATGTCGCTCGCATGGCAGCGCTCATCGCTGGCTTTCCGATCGAAGTTCCCGCAACCACGGCTCAGCGAAATTGCGGATCCAGCCTGCAAGCCCTACATCAGGCCGCGACCAGCATCATGGCGGCGTGCGACGACATCCAACTCGTCGGCGGCGTGGAGCACATGCATCATCTGCCGCTCGACTCGGGTTATGTGCCGAGCCCTCGCTATCTGCAGAAACACAGCCCCTCGACGCTGCACATGGGACTGACGGCCGAGTTTTTGGCCCGCAAATATGGCGTCAGCCGGCGTGAGCAGGACGAGTTCGCGCTGCGAAGCCATCAGCGGGCCGGCGAAGCGACTGATCGCGGATGCTTCGCGGACGAAATCGTGCCGACGTGGGGTCGCGACGACGAGGGCCGCAAAACGCTTCTGACGCAAGACCAGTGCATTCGGCGAGAAACGTCGCTGGAAGCTGCTGGCATCGCTGAAACCGGTGTTTCAACCTGATGGCGGCACGGTAACCGCAGGCAACGCGAGCCCGGTGAATGCCGGCCGCCGCCGCGATGGTGGTGATGTCGGAGGATCGCGCCCGCGAATTGGGTTTGAAGCCACTCGCCCGCGTCCGCGGGATGGCTGCCGCCGGGGTCGATCCCGCCATCATGGGCGTCGGTCCCGTGCCCGCGACACTCAAGGCGCTCGATCGCGCGAAGCTCAAGCTCGCGGACATCGGCCTATTCGAAATCAACGAGGCCTTCGCCGCGCAAACGCTGTCCGTCGCCAAACTCCTCGGCGTGCCGCTCGACAAAGTCAACGTCCGCGGCGGAGCGATCGCGATCGGGCATCCCCTCGGCGCCAGCGGCTCTCGCATCGCATGCACCCTCCTTCACACGATGCGTGACCTCGGCATCCCCCTCGGCGTCGCCACCATGTGCATCGGCGGCGGCCAAGGCATCGCCACCGTCTTCGAACTCGTCGACTAGCATTCCGCCGGCTGGTCACGGCAATTGCCGAAAAATCTTGTACCTTTTCCGGGAGCCGCTGCCATGTCCACCTCGGAAATGCTCTATCGCAGTCTTGGCCATAGGGGCGAACGCGTCTCCGCGATTGGCCAGGGGATTGATAGTCGGATCGTTACCATTCGCCGGAACGAGACAACAGCCAAGCAATGCGGCCGGTCGATCTTGCGAGCCACTGGAACCCCTTCGAGTCATGGGCGAAGGGTTCGATGAGCCCCACAACATTCTCCCAGCTAGAGGAGTTGAGGATGCACTCGAATTTTTGTTCTCCGTTTTGCGCGACGCCCTGATCGCGTGGAGCCAAAACCAGGATCATTTCGCAGCCATTTACAGACGATGATCCTGGCAATGCATGAACCGCGACTCGATCGACGCGTCCTGCAGCGAGATCTTGAATGACCGCCAAGAGGCAAGCCGCTTCGTCAGCGGAGAAATCGAAAAGCCGAACGAGCGGGCAATATTCCGAACCCGTAGCCAGATACTCCAGACGCACGCTTTCTCCTTCACCACACTCGCGAATGCCACTGCAACGTGTGCCTTAACGTTTTTTCGAAATGAGTATCTGACGATGGCTAGACAAATCGGTAGGGGCAGACCTGGAAAGCGTCAGTCGCCTTGGGGGCGTTCGTTCCACCAACCGAGAGGCGTGATGCCGTCGATCGGGTCGTAAACATTGCCGAAATACCATTCCCATCCCGGATGCTCGGACACCCATGCGTTGAAAATACTCTCAATCGCGGGAAAGCCAGCGGACAGCGGTACGGTAAATGAAAGGCCGCGTTCGATCGCCCCATCGAGCGTGCCGCCGACCGACGCTACGCGCTTCGCGAACTCGGCCTGATATGGCGACGCATGCTCGGAAGCGAAGACCTGAACCGTCAGGTTGCCGCCTCGGCGAAGAACTTCGAACGCTCCATCGTCGTTCATCGGCCGAAAATCGTCGCCTGCCGCTAATCCCTGGATGAATCCGGGCGCATATAGCAATCGAAATGCATCGCCCCCAAGATCTTGGACGTGCACTGGTTCCTTCAATGGAACTCCGTGACGATACTCGATCAAAAGAAGCAGGTGTTTTTCGTGCGTCATGGCCAGTGCTCCACCTTCGCCGGAAAATTGAATTCACTTGCGATCAGAACCTTGCATGCCACTTCAACTCGCCCGGCAGGTCTTGGTTGGCGTACTCGATGTGGATGACGCGGCGATGGCAGGGCGAGTCGGCGGGGGCGGAGGCGTGAAGCGTCAACGGGCACATGCCGACGATGCCGCCGGCTTTCGCGAGGCAAACGACTTCGGGGACGCGGGCTTTCCATGCGTCGAGCGAATCGTCGATCCAGCCGTGGCGGTGCGTGCCAGGGAGTACGCGGAGCGGACCATTGGCGGGGCCGCAGTCGTCGAGGTGGATGCGAATCGCGAGCATGCGGGCGAGCACGTCGGCGGGCGGTTGCACTTGCCAGACTCCGGCCTTTCGCGACCAGCCGCTGAAGCCGAGCGCGTCCATGCGCTCGGCGACCGTGATGATGTTGTCCTGATGCCAGAAGAGCGACCAGTTGGCGCCGGGCACTTTGTCGAAGAAGACTGCCCGCACGGCGAAGGCACCCTCGCCCAAGACTGCCGTCGCGAAGGATCGCACCCGCGGGTCGCAAGCGATGTCGCGCACCTCGGGGCAGACCTCGATCAGGTGGCGGACGCCATACACGCCCTGGCGTTTGCGGACGTTTTCGTTTTGCGGAAGTTCGGCGATCGCCATTCGTAGGCGTTCGATGTCGCTTTCGCTCAAGACGTCGTCGGCGATGAAAAATCCGTCGTGAGCGAACTGAGCCGCGATCGCTTCGTGCACGGGAAGAGCCTCGCATCGGTGGATGTCGAGAGCTTACGCCTTTCGGCCAAGTTTCGCCATCATTCGGACGCGGCAGGCGAATCGCTTGTGCAATAGGGACAGACCGGCGTCTCCTTCTCGGTCTGCAGAAAAACGACGCCGCGGTGAATGGAAATCACGCCCGTCGCGATCATGCACCATGCGGCGAAGCGGAATAGACGACGACGGAAGGTGATGCCGAGGAGCGAGCCGCTCATACCGGTGAGGAGCAACGCAGGGATGGTGCCGACGCCAAAGACCAGCATGACGAGCCCACACTGATGCACGCTCCCTGCCGCGGCGGCGAAAGCGAGGTACGCGTAGACGAGGCCGCAGGGAAGCAGGCCGTTGAGCATGCCGGCGGCGAAGACCGAGTAGAGCTTCGGCGCCCGCAACATCGACGCGAACGCGGAAACGCCGGCACATCCGCCGGCATGCGAGCCGGGACGTCGCAGTATGCCGGCGGAGAACAAGCCTTCGACGATCAGTAACACGCCCGCGATCATCGCGAGCACTGCCTGGGCGTGGACCAGATACGCAAAATCTCGACCCAATTTCCAACCCGCATAACCAGCCACCGCGCCCGCGAAGGCATAAACCGCGATCCGGCCCGCGGAATAGACGACTTGGCGAACGGCATTGGCATGCCAGGATCGCGCGGTGCTGCCGAGCGTGAGCGTGAAGGCGCCGCACATGCCGACGCAATGGGCGGAGCCGAGCAATCCGCCGATGAAGATGGCGAGCCATTCGATCATGAGGTCGCCTCCCGCACGGAGGCAGCAAGCGGCGTTTCTTCGGTCGGCGTCGATTCTTTTCGCGGAGCGAGACGCAGCGAATTGGCGATGACCATGAGGCTGCTGACGGTCATGAAAATGGCGGCCCAGACCGGATTCAGCCAGCCGACGACCGCCATGCCGATGCCGATGACATTGTAAGCAAAAGCCCAGAAGAGGTTTTGTCGGACGATCTTCACCGTGCGCCGAGCGAGATCCATCGACCAGGGAAGCAGCGTCAAATCGTCGCCCAACAGACAGACGCCGGCGGAGGCACGGGCCACGTCGGCGCCGCAGCCCATCGCGATGCCGACATCGCTGGCCGTCAATGCGGGGCCATCGTTGATGCCGTCGCCGACCATCGCGATGGTGCCGCCTTGCTGGCGAAGTTGAGCGAGCGCGGTCCACTTGTCTTCGGGCAGCAACTCCGCACGTACCTCGACACCGAGTTGCCGGCCCAATTCCTCGCCGCGCCGCTGATGGTCGCCAGTGAGAATATGGGGAAGAACGCCGCGCTCTCGAAGGTCGGCCATCGCGTCCGCGACGTGCGGCCGCAGTTGTTCCTCAAGCAGGAAGACCGCCCGCACCTCGCCTTCAACTGCGAGTGCGACGAGTGGACGCGCCTCCGTCGTCGCCCGGTCGGCGGCGATGCGGAGGTCGGTCGGAAATTGCTGGCCTTGCTCCGTCATCAAACGAAGGCTGCCGAGATACGCATCGCGACCATCGCTGAGCTTCGCATGCAATCCACGGCCGGCTAGCGTCGCGACCTTCTCGATACGCTCATCCGCATGATGTGCGGCATCGGTTAACGCACGCGAATGCACATGGGTCGAAGCGGATGCGATCTTCGCGGCGAGGGTCAGGACCTTGTGGTCGCCGATCACTTCCGCCAAGCGCGATTGGCCAAGAGTCAGCGTGCCGGTCTTGTCGAATGCGATCTGTCGAATCGCAGCAAGGCGTTCGAGCACATCGCCGGAGCGAAACAACACGCCTCGCTTCGCCGCGGTTCCGAGCGCGGCCCATACCGCCATGGGCGTCGCGATGCCGAGGGCACATGGGCATGCGATCAGAAGTACGGCGAGGCCGGAGAGGATGCCATGATCCCAACCTTCCGCGATGCCATGCCAAATGGCGGCGCCGCAAGCGATCAGCACGACGACGGGAACAAAGACTCGAGAGAGGCGATTCGCTAGGCGTTCGTAGCGGCCTTTGGATTGCCGCGCTCGCCGCATCATGTCGAGCAGGCGGGCGATCGTGCCGTCGTTCGGCGCAGCCTTCACTTCCAGAATGAGATCGCTGTCGAGATTGAGCGTTCCCGCATAAACTTCGTCGCCAGGCTCTTTCGTCCGCGCCGCGCTTTCGCCGGTCAGGATCTGCTCATCGACATGGGCCGCGAATTGCCGGACGATACCATCGCATGGGATGCGTTCACCCGCGCGGACACGCAATCGCTCTCCGACGCTCACGTCATTCAGCGGCTTCTCGACGTCGCCATGCGTTCCGAGCGAACGCACGGTTTCGGGCAGCAACTTCTGCAACGCATCCAATGCCTGCGTCGCTTGCAATTTGCCGCGTGCTTCGAGCCAGCGCCCCAGCGTGACGAAGACGAGGACAGCGCATGCGACTTCGAAGTACACGGGCCCCGCATCGCGCATGACGGATCGCAGCGAATAGAGACACGCGGCAGCGACGCCGATCAGCAGCAGGAAGTCGGTCGAGAATCGGCCCTGGCGAAGGTCGTCGCAGGAGTTGGTCCAGAGTGGACCGCCGAGGAGCCAGACGACGGGGAGCGTGAAGAGCAGGCAGAGATAGCGGAACATCCCGAGCAGCGTTGCGGAACCCGCGGTCGCCTGGGATTCGCCGTAAACGTCCTGCGTCCACAGCACCATGGTGAACGCCATGACGTTCATGGCGAAGAAGCCGGCGAGGCCAAGCCGGGTGAGCATCCAGCGTGCTTCGCCCTGTTCGCCGGAAGCGCCCGAAACTTGGGATGCGAATCGGCAACCGTAGCAGCAGAACTGGGGGCCTTCGTCGCTCGCCGCTCCGAAGAGCGGAGGCGCGACAGGCAGTCCGCAGAAATCGCAAGCGTGGGCGGGCATCGTTTGACTCCCCTCGCCCTTCCGCAGTGAGGGGCTTCGTCGTCTGGCCCCCTCGCCCCTTTGGGGAGAGGGGGGCAAGAAGGATCATGGTGGGTTCTTGATCTCGAGCGGGATGATCGGGAACTGCCAGTAGAGCACGTAAAAGATCGCCATCAGCCAGAAACCGACCCAGATCACGTGGACGAACCAGTGGATGCGGTGCGTGCGGTAAGTGTGGTTCTGGTTTTCGATTTCGGGAGGCAGATCTTCCACCTGCGTCGCTTCGTTGGTCGTCGCACTCATCGCTCGCTCCCGCGCAGAAGTTTGTGGAGGCGTTCCTGCTCGTCGAGCCAGGCCTCGTTTTTCATGAAATTCTCGGCCGGTTTCTGGATGTCGTGAAACATGCCGTTGTAGACGGCCCAGACCATCATCAGGAAGAATCCGAGGCTGGCGAGGATGTAGTTGACGATCGGCGTGATGGCGAAGGCGCCTTCGCCCGAGTCGTCGCCCAGGAGCATCAGCAGTTCGAGAAACTTGTTGCCGAAGCCGAGAAACGCGGGGAGCAGGAAGAAGGCGAACGCGAAGATCACCTTGGCGAACCAACGCCATCGCGACGCGGGCCGGCGGGGGGCGGCATCGGCCATGTTCATCGTTGCTCCTCCACGATGGGGCTGTAGGGATACGTCTCTAGCCACGAGCTTTGGAATTGCATGTACAGGATCAGCGCCAAACCGCGATGGTTCGGCTTGCCCGGATCGCCGTCGAAGAACCAGGGATACTCCGGCATCACCGTTCCCTCCCCGGATGTCCACTTCGGCTTGAAGAAGTGGGTGGCATGCCAATCGTTCGATCGTCGTCCGCCTTCGCGGCTTAGATCCGGCCCAACTCGGCGTGTGCCGAAGAGCACGGGACGTTGCAGTTCGTTGGCGAATTCCTTGCTGTTGGCAACGGGGCCATAGCGGCGCGATTCGTTGGCCACGGGGCGGACGAACTGGCTATGGCAATGCCAGCATGCTTCGCCGACATAGATCTTGCGGCCATACCGCAGCGTGTCAGCCACGGTCTTGATGGCAGCAGGATCCTTCGTGAAATCGACGTCTTTTCCGTCGGTGATGTACTTCTTCACCTGATCGGGATATTCGTCGCGCAGTTGGTTCATCACGGTGAGGATGTTGAAAGGGCGATGTTTCTGCTCCTCGATCATCTGCTCGGTCGTCTTTTCGCCGAGATGCGCGTACATGAGCCAGGGGACAAGCGCGTTCGACAAGAACGCGAGGGCGAACATGCCGATCCCACCGACCAGGAACACGCCCGATTTCGACTCGAACATGGAAGATGCCTCGTTTGCTGATGTCTCGTTTGTCTGCCGCTTGCGGCTTGGCGAACCGAAGTTTCGATCGCCAATCCGCACGCGGAGAAACCGGCGTTACGCGCTGCGGGGTTCGTCGGCGCGGGTCTCGCCTTCGCCCATCGTCGCTTGCGAATGTTGCGTCTTCTGCGAACCTTGGCGATTCGCGATTTGGTACGTCTTGTAAAGGTTCCAGTAGAAGCAACCCTGGCCCCAGATGATGCCCAGGCCGGCGAACACGCGGATCCACCAGAAGGGCATACTGACGTCGATCGAGTGCTGCCAAGGCTGCATGCCCATCCAGGACCATCCTTGAAACAATCCGGCGAAGGTCAGGTCGAGGAACATCACCAGGATGCCGACCGTGGACCACCAGTAGTGCTGCGAAACGAGGTTTTCGCTGTACCAGTTCACGCCGAGCAGACGGGGGAACAGGTACGTCATCATCCCCATGATCCAGAACGTGAACACGCCGAACATCACAAGGTGCGCATGCCCCACGACCCAGTCGCTGAAGTGGATGAGTTGCTGGAAGGTCAGCGTCGTCTGCAACGCGCACTGGAAGCAAGTGACGCCATAAAGAATCATACCTGTGTAGAACCAGCGAATCGGAATGTTTTTCACCACCGCATTCTGCTGGCCCCAGATGGTGCCGATGAAGTTCACGATCACCGTCGTCACCACGAACTCGACTGCGATCGTCGAGATCACCGCCCCGTATTGCAGGAACATCGGGATCGGCGTGTACAGGAAGTGGTGGATGCCGGTGAGCGGATAGAAGAAAGCCAGCCCCCAGAAGCCGACGAGCGAAAGCCCATGGCTCCACATCGGCTTCTTGAGGATGATCGGCACGAAGTAGTACATCATGCCCCAACCGAGCGGCGTGACGAACAGGCCGACGAGATCATGGATGAACAGCCCGGTGAGGGCGCCGGAGCCGGTGCCGGAGAGGAAGTATTCCGGGATGAAGTTACCCATCATGTACGTCGGCAGCGTCCACACCAGCGCGGCGAGGAAGTACCAGTTGGTGACGTACATCGGTCCCTTCATCTGGAAGATCGGCCAACCGAAGTTGATGCCGACGAGCAACAGGCCCGCGACGGCGAGGGGATCGATCCACACTGGCGTTTCGCCCCATTCGACGCCTTGGGCATGGCCCAGCAGCAGGCCGACCGCAGTCGAAAGGACGACGAACTGCCACGCGGCGAAGATGAAGTACGAAAGTTTCTCGCTAAGCACCGGCCGAAGCGTCAGGCGCGGCACCACCCAGTGGAGCATGCCGAGAAATGCGTTGGCGAGAAATCCGTAGGCGATGCCGTTGGTATGGACCATGCGCCATCGGCCCGGCGAGAAGTACTCGATGCCCGCGAGCGGATTGTGCCGCACGAGCTGCATCGCCATCAGCAAGCCGCCGAAGAACGACACCGCGAGGAAAAGGAGCGAGGCGAGAAAGTGCCATCGAACCAGCTTCTCGATCACCAGCTTGCCCGTGTAGGCGGCAGGACCGGCGGAAGGAGGAGGAAGTGCCGTCATTGTGCCTCCGGCTTGAGTGAATACGCGGTGAATTGGCCCCACGGCTGAATGAAGAGCATGGTCCAGCCGAACACCAGGTGCGTCGCCAAGCCGACGAACCAGGGAATCTCCTCGACGATCCAATTGCCGCCGAAGAGGGCAGGCTGAAGCCAGGAGAGGATGCCGTAGAAGTTGAACGCCCAGAGAGCGATGGAGAGCAGGGTGACGACGATGAATCGCGTCGCAAAAGCGGATCGGTCGAACCACTTCACGAGAATGAGCTGAAAGGGAACGCCGAGTACCATGCCGGTGAGCAGGTAAAGGCAGCAACCGATCGCCAGGGCGAGGCCGCCATCGAGATCCTTGTAGCTCGCTCCCATGGGGAAGCTGAGGTAGACCTGGATGAGCTTCAACGGCGGCTGGCCAGTGGCCAGAGCGCCGATCACGTTGAACAGCAAGCTCGCTGCTGCGCCGACGAACCCGAGCACGCTCCCTGCGAGCACGTGATACGCGGCATAGAAGCCCGGCGGCGGCCATTCGCGACGCCGATCGGCGGACGGCGAAGTGGCGGAGATTTCTGCCTCAAGTTGCCGAACGCGTATTTGCAGATCGGCAAGTTCTCGGCGTTTTGCGTCGAGGTCCATCGGATGCGTTCCCGCGGCGCCTAGAGAAAAATTTCACGAACCGCCCATCAAAGCAAAGCCGGCGCCATGGCCGGATGTGAGCCGCATTGTCGCAAAGAGCGGCAAGAAATTCAGCAAAAAGCCGTGATCTTCCGCTGCCGCACGAGTTGGGCGATCTATCCGGTGTGCGGAATGGTGACAGTTCCGGAAGGAGCCGCACAGTGCTTGCTTCCATTCTGAAAATCAGCCGCTACAGTGACCAGACATCTCTTGATCGAATCGAAGGAGCCTCGTGATGGCTATCACGTTTTCGTGTTCGTGCGGCAAGAGCCTTCAAGTCGCTGAATCCGCTGCGGGAAAGAAAGCTCGATGCCCGCAATGCGGCGCCATTGTGACCGTGCCGCAGCCGGAAGTCGGGATTGTGACGCCGAAGCTGGTCAGCCAGGTGAAGGCTCCTCCGCCGCTGCCTCCGACCGTGGAAGACGACGAAACATACGATCTTGAGCCGGAAGAAGTCGGATCACACGACGCTCGCGGCCGGCCGATCGCGAAGACCTCTGAAACGGAGGCGGCCGATCCAAGCCCGCCGATGCCGGCGCCAGGCGAACTGCCCGAGTACAACCACGCCGGCCAACCGCTCTCGCCTCGCGCGGAGTTTTTCGTCGACCCGACCCCGGAATTGGGTTCGCTCTACTCGGCCGAATGCACGCTGATGCGAGGCGTCAAGCCGATGGATCCGGGCATGCGCTGGGCTCTGATTTTCTTCGTCACCATCGTCGGATTTGCGCTGGGCGGCGGGCTTGCGTTCGCCTTTCGGCCCGTGCATCCCGTCATGCTTGCCCTAATACTCGGCAGCATCGGGGCATTGCTAGGCTTTCTGATCGTCTTTTTCACGACGCGATTCTCGCACACCTGCACGTTCGTGGGCAAAGAAGGCGTCGCCAACTACAGTTGCTCGGGCAACACGGACAACATCAGCGAAAACCTATTTCTGTTCGCGAATGCGGTCGAACTACGCATCGCTCAAACACGGCATTACACCAATGGCGTGTACACGGGGACCAACTATTCGTTCGCATGGAGCGACGACAGCGGGCGGCAGGTATTCGTCATCGGCGGCGGCCATAAAAGTGAGAAAGGCGAACCGCCACCGAACGACTTCTTTCATTACGCCCTTGCTGCCGAAGGTGCCTGGACCGATTACCTTGCTCGCAACATCGACCTTATCATGGGCCGCGACGAATCGTTCTATTTCGGTCTCGACGGCAAAAACCATGTCCGCGTCGGCCGCGACTTCATCGAAATCTCCATGAAAGGGAACGCCGCTCGATTGTTTGCGGAAGACATCGACTATGTGCAGATCCACAACGGCATGGTTTCAATCTGGGAACGCGGCGGCAAACGCGGTTGGTTCAGCTCCAAAGGCATCCACGACTTCGCTTTCGCCAGCCTAGGCAACGCAAGGTTCTTTCTCTTCGCGGTCGAGCGGATTCTAGGAGTACCCATCCGATAAACGCCGCCGATGGCTTTAGAGTTTCGCGGCTCGGCAACGCGAATCCGCAGTCGAGTTCCCGAAAGGCTCAAGCGAAAGTTTGCGGCGGTTCGCTGTCTTCCGCGACCTCCCAACTCGACATCTTTTCTCTCTTCCGCGCCACTGCGTCACACTGGGCAAAACTTGCGGGATTTGACGTTTTTAATGATGTTGCGGCCCCCAATCGAAGATAATGAATACTGGCTCGCATTCCGTTCTGGCCGCGTGGGGATCATTCGCGGCATGATCGGAAACGCCGGAGATTTGGGGGATATACATGCACCTCGGACGCCACTATCTGGGCTTGGCCGCCCTCCTGCTGCTCGGCTTCGCCGCATGATGCCGCTGCGCGAACCACGGACGGCCAGCCTGCTTCGTCTGGCAAAGACGCCGGCAAGGAAAAAGTCGAGAAACGGATCGCGTTCGAGATGCGGGCCAAGCCGTGGGCTCAGGTTTTCGAATGGCTAAGCGACCAAACCGGCTTGCCGTTCATTTCCAACTATCCGCCGCCTACGGGGTCCTTCAACTTCATCAACCCTCGGGTCGATGGGAAGGAACCCCGCAAGTACACGGTCGGCGAAGTCATCGACATCGTGAACGAAGGCCTTCAGCAGTACAAATACGTACTGATTCGTCGCGAGGCTTCGCTCACGTTGTTCCCGGCTGACGAGAAGTTGCCGCCGGAGCATGTGCAGACGGTGCGAGCCGACGATCTTTCGAACCGCGGCAACACCGAGGTGGTGAAGATCGTCGTGAAACTCGAAGGTCTCGTGGCCGAGGACTTCGCGCCCGAAGTCAAACGCATCATGGGCAACTTCGGCGACGTGATCATTCTTTCGCGTCCCAATCAGCTTGTCCTGCAGGACAAGGTCTCCAATCTTCGCGAAATTCTGAAAGTCATCAAGGAAGCCGAGGACATTGATAAGGGGCAGGCGGAGACGTTCTCGCACAAATGCGTTTATATCCCCGCCTCCCAAGCAGAGACGGTGCTGAAAAACTTGCTAGGCGATTCCCGGCAGATCGTCGAGATGACGCGCCCCTCCGGCGGTCCTGGAGGAAATGCTCCTGGCAGCAAAGACAGCGGAAGCTCGCAACGCGTCGCTAAAGTGCGTCTTCACTTCGTGACCTCGGACGAACGCACGAACACCGTTCACGTCACTGGGCCGGCGGACAAGATCGCTCAGGCCAAGGCGATTCTCGCAAAGCTTGACGTGTCCGGCCCGGGCCAGCAACCGTTCATCATCGGCGAACCGACACTGCAGACGTATAACGTGACGCCCGGAAGCGCGGATGCTCTCGCCAAGGCGCTGATGGACATCCACAAAGGCTCCAGCTCGCTGCGAATTTCCGCAGTCAGCCCGAGCCAGCTCATGGTCTATGCCGGTCCCGAAGATCAGATCAAGATTGCGCGCCACATCCAAGGCACCAAGCCTGCGGGAAGTAGAACCGACCTGATCTCGCTCAACAATCTCGACGCTGCTCGCGTGGCGGAGACAGTCAAGGCGATGTACAGCAGCGACCCCAAGGGGGCGGCTCCGTTCATCGAAGCGGACCCGCTTCGCAATGCGTTGATCGTTCGCGGCACGCCTGACCAAGTGAAGGAAGTGCGGCAAGTCGTCGAAGCCATCGGCGAAAACCCAGGCGCCCAAAGCGGCAACGTGGCCACCATCATGCTTGACAAGGGAAGCGCCGCAACACTTGCCGAGGCCTTGCAGCGTCTCATCCCGCAGATGCGGCCGAATCCAATCAAAGTCGTGCTGCCTGGCAGCGACAACCCATTCCAGCAGCCTGAGCAACAGCCGAAGTTGCCATCCAAGGAACTCAAACTTCAACCGGAATCGCGTTTGCACGAACCGAACCGGTTGCAACCGGTGTTGTTCCAGGACGACAAAGAGCCCTCCAAGGAAAAGAAGGCTGCGCCTCCGATTTCGATCATTGCGTTCGGCAACAAATTGGTCGTGGTGAGCGAGGACCAGGAAGCGGTTGCCCTCGTCCGCGAGATGGTTCGTTTGCTCACGCAGACCCAGCCGGGCGAAGGCGACTTCGAAGTGCTTCGGCTTAAGAATGCAAGCGCCGTCGACGCAGCCAAGATCCTCGATGAAGCCTTCAATGGCCCGAAGCAAGGCGGGCCGGGGGGCGGCAGCGGTCGAGGCGGCCCGCCCGGTGGGGGCGGCGGAGGCGGATTGATCGGCGGCGGCGGCGGTCTCATCGGCGGCATCGTCAGCGGCGCCCTCGGCATCGGCGGAGGTCCCGCTGGGGCCACTCGCGTCGAACGCATTCGTGTCGTCGCCGACCCGGCCACCAATTCGCTGCTCGTCAAAGCGAGCCCGCTGGATCTGCTCACCATTCGCAACCTGCTTGGAAAGGCGATCGATGTCGGCAACACCGACTCGAATGCCGTGACCAAGACGTGGATGGTCGGGCCGCTTCAAAACGCCAATGCCACGGAGGTCGCCAACGTAATCCGCGACGTCTATCGCGACAACCTCGCTGCGACGTCCGTGCGAACCAATGTCGGCGGCAACCCAGGCTTCGCCATGTTCCCCTTCGGCGGACAGCAACAAGGCGGCAATCCGTTGATGCAGCAAAAGGCTCCGCTCAGCGTGGGCGTGGACGATCGCACCAACAGCATCGCACTGTCCTGCAACGCCATGCTGTATGAAGACGTCCGCAAACTGATCGACAATCTCGACAAGTCGGCGGGCGACACCAAGCAAGCCGTCAAAATCGTGTCGATCGAAGGCCTCGACCCGCAACTCGTCCGCCAAGCGCTCGAAGCCATTCAAGGCAAGAGCTTCGGCACGACGACGCGAACCGGCACGACTTCGGGCACCGGAACAGGATTCACTCCCGGCGGAGGGACGTTCCCCGGTGGATTCCCCGGCGGATTCACTCCGGGCGGCGGCATGTTCCCCGGCGGAGGAAACCGAGGCGGATTCACACCCGGCGGAGGTGGAGGGAGAGGCGGCGGAGGCTTCCGCGGGCCAGGCGGACGGATCAGCACAGGGCCCGATTTTTTCGAACAATCGGTCACGGATGACCGCCAGAGTTCGATCTTCTTCGACCCCGCGCCGGCCCATCGTGGCCAGGCCGTGGATCCCCTGTTGACTCAGCACGGCAACCGAGGCCTGCAACTCGTCAACTTCCAGGACATTCCTCCTCCGGAAAAGGAGAAGGATCAGCCAGGCGTCCAGGCTCCGCGCCAGGGCGTGACGGTCGAACCGCTCGACCAACTCGGCCTGCTCGTCCTCCGCGGCAGCCCTGCGGACCTTGAAGCGGCCCTCCGCATCATCGAGTTCATCCGCCGACAGGCTGCTCCCGCGGACATCGAAATCGTCGTCGTGCCGCTGCAAGTGGCCGACGCGACCAGCGTCGTCAACACGCTGAACCAACTGTTTTCCCGCGTGAACGTCGGCCCGAATTCGATCACCCAAATCCCCGGCGGCGGACGCACCGGCGGTTTCGGAGGCACTCAGTCCCAGACCCAACCGCAGCAGTTCGGCCAGGGCGGCGGATTCGGTCAGGGCGGACAGTTCGGCCAAGCCGGAGGCGGCGGCGGGCTCCAGGCCCCCACCCCGCAAGTCCAGCAGTTCAACTCGTCCGTGATCATGATTCCGCTCACTCGGCAAAATGCGGTCTTGATCGCTACGCCGAAGTCGCGCGTCGAATTCTTGACGAAGGAGATTCAGAAGCTCGACCTGCCGACGGCAGGAGACTCGCGAGCCACGCCGATTCGCTTGCAGCGGGCGGCGGCCGCCCGCGTGGCTCAGCAGATCAACACGTTTTACGCCACCCGGTTCACCGGCGAAGGCCAGGCACAGAACCAGATACGCGTGACGTGGGACGACAACACCAATACCGTCTTCGTCCAGGCCGCTCCGGCGGACATGGCAGAGATTCGCAACCTCGTCGATCACATCGATCACACGTGGTCGAAGTCCACGAACGAGCTGCGCATCTTCAATTTGAAGAATGCACTCGCGGACGATCTCGCTACCATCATCACTCGTGCAGTCTCGGACGGCTTCACTCAAGGCCAGACGGGTGGAACGCTTCCGGCGTTCGGCGCCGGCGTGGGCCAAGGGGGCGGATTCGGCCAAGGAGGCGGAGCGTTCGGTCAGGGTGGTGGTGCGTTTGGTCAAGGTGGAGCCTTCGGCCAAGGCGGTGCCGCCGGCCAGCAGGGCGGCGTCGTTGCGGGGACCGTACAGGGCACCCGCGTCACCAAAGTGTCGTCGCTTCGGTTCATCAGCAATCGCAAGGACGCCAAGCTCGTCGAGACGGGCATCCTTGAAGACATCCACATCAACACCGATCCGCGTACGAACAACATCATCGTTGCGGCTCCGCCGGCCACGATGGCTCTCATCGAGGCCCTCATCCGAGAACTCGACGTGGCGCCGAATGCACGATCGGCAGTCACGATCTTCAGTCTGAAAAAGGCGGATGCGACCCAGCTCGCGCTGACGTTGCAGCAGCTCTTCCAAGGCACGGGCGGCACGCCTCGCACTGCTGGCGGCGGGGGGGCGGGCGGTTTCCCCGGAGGCAACTTCGGTGGCGGCGGCATCGGCGCCACGGGCGGCACCGGGCGTCCGCTGCAACTCACGCTGCAAGGCGCCGCGGCCCAAGGGGCGCCGATCATTGACCTTCGCGTGACCGTGGACGAACGAACCAACAGCCTCATCGTCGCGGGCAGCAAGCAGGATCTGACTGTCTTGGAGGCAATCATCAGCCGGCTTGAGGACGCCGACATTCAGCAACGCCGCAACGAGGCAGTTCGCCTTCGCAACGCCCAAGCGGCCGACGTCGCCAACGCGCTCAACGATTTCATCACCAAGTCGCTGAACGTGCTGAAAACGGGCAACCAGCTCACGAGCTTCCAAGAAATTCAGCGGAACGTGGTCATCGCTGCCGAACCGATCACGAACACGCTGCTGATTTCCGCCACTCCGCAGTACTTCGAGGACATCATCCGCATCATCGCACAGCTCGACATGATGCCCCCTCAAGTCATGGTGCAGGTGTTGGTCGCTGAAGTCGATCTCACCGACACCAACGAGTTCGGCATGGAGTTCGGCCTGCAAAGTCCCGTGATCTTCCAGCGAGGCCTGTATGGCACGGCCGGAACGAATACGACATTGACGGCTCCGGCGACCGGCACGGGCCTGGTTCCGCAGGGCGTCACGGTCAACACGACCTCGAATTCCATCGCGTTCCCAGGCTTCAATTTCAACAATCCGACGATCCCGCTTGGAAACAACGCCACCGTCAGACCGCAGACCGTCGGCTTCCAGGGCCTCAACAGTCTTGGCGTCGGACGCGTCTCGCCGACGAGCAACATCGGCGGGTTCGTGTTCTCCGCGGCGGGCGACTCGGTGAACCTGCTGGTTCGTGCCCTTCGCATCCAGGGCCGCATCGAGGTCCTGAGCAGGCCGCAGGTGATGACGCTGGACAACCAGACTGCGCTCATCAACGTCGGTCAGGAAATTCCGATCGTCACGAGCAGCAACGTGACGGCCACCGGCATCGTGACCTCGAACATCGATCGCCGCACCGTCGGCGTCATCCTGCAGGTCACGCCGAAGATCACTCCGGACGGCCGCGTGCTGATGCGAGTGGTGCCGGAAATCTCGTCGGTGGTTCCGACCCCGGTGGACTTGGGCAACGGCCAGATCGGTACCGCTCTCAACATCCAGCACCTGGAAACGACCATCACCGCCTACGACGGCGAGACGGTCGCGCTGGGTGGTCTGATCAGCAAGCGGGACAATCGCAACGAAAACAAGATTCCGTGGTTCGGCGATCTGCCCTACGTCGGCGCGGCTTTCCGCTACCGCACGCACGCCAAGTCGAAAACCGAGCTTTTGGTGATCCTGACTCCGCACATCGTCCGGTCCCGTGCGGATGCGGAGAAGATCCTCTCCGACGAAGGCCGCAAGATGGATTGGACTCTGCCGGACGTGTTGAAGATCCATGGTTCCAACTCCTTGGATCGCCCGTTCATGAACTTCAACGCTCCTCCAGCCGGGGGCCCGCTCGAATTGGGACCGACGGAGCAAGGACCCGCTCCGCGAATCATGCCGGATGGGGGACCGTCGTCGCGAAATGAACCGTTCAAGAGTGATGCCCCGGTTGGCGTGAAGGTCAATCGGATCACGCCGGAGAAGGCGGTCACGCCGACGAACATCTCGATGGCTCCCCGACAAAATCAGTTCGAAGGGGTTGTCGTGAAGCAGGCTCCGAACGAATCTCCGTTCGCTCTGCCGCCCGCTAACCGGGGTGCGATGTTGATCGAAAACGCCGAAGGCGGCCCGCCGATCCAGCCGATCCCGAACTACACGCCCCCCGCTCCGATCGTGATGCCGACCTATGAAGCGCCGCGTGTACAGAATCGATAAAAGTCTTTAGCATTTGGTTTTAGGTTTTTGCACGAAGGAACCTTGCAGTCGCTGCAAGTGCCCGTTGTGCAAAAGCCAAAAACCGAAAACCTAAAGCCAGGCTTGCGAGCCGATAGTTGATATCTGATAGCCGATAGACGTTTCTCAAGGATGAGGAAACGACCATGACCTTTCGACATCTTGCATTGCGGCTCGCGGCCATGCTTCTGGCGACGCAGACCGGATGCTCGCTTTTCCGAGACAAAGAAACGGCAAGCGCTGCTCCCGAACCGAAGGCCGTGGCGGAGGCGAAGTCCAAAGAAGAGTCTCTTATCCAGCAGGTTTCCCACAAGATCATGCCTCCGGCCAAGAAGGACGAAGAGAAAGGCCCGGTTTCGAATAGCCCGGTCAAGCAGGTCCATGCGATTTGGAACGGCCAACTTTCCACGACGCGAGACACCGTCAACAACGGCGCGGAATTGCGAGGTCTGATCGGTCGCCTTTATCTCTTCGGCGAAGAGGTCGGTTTCCCGCTGCAAGCGGAAGGAACCGTCACGGTCGATCTTTACGACATCACTCCAGCGAATACGCAGGGCAAACCGAAAATGCTCGAACGCTGGGAGATCGACAAGGACACCCTCAAGCGATTAGGTCGAAAAGACACCATCGGCTGGGGCTACACGCTGTTTCTGCCCTGGTCCACGTATCGCCCCGACATCGCTCGCGTGCAACTGCAGGCTCGTTTCGTGCCGGAGAAGGGGATTCCGCTTTTCGCGCCGGCGGCTCAGGTCTCGGTGCAAGGGGATGAAATCATCCCTGCTGCGGCATCGATGCGTTCGGTTCCACCGACTCAACGCGGAGCCCGCACGGTCGATAACTTTATCCAACCCCTTGAATAGTCATGCGAGCCCACTCGTTAGACTCGCGGGTCCGCGTCATGCAGATCGTCACGCTCGCCGTCTTGATCGGCGGCGTGGCGATCCTTGCTACGTTCTACGTTTGGGCGGGAAACGGACTCGGCCCGAACGACGTGCCGGTGCTTTCCTATCTCGCGGCAGGATTGCTGGCGCTCCAGTCGATCGTCGCTTGGGTCTTGCCTCGGACGATGGTCGATAAGGCATTACCCCAAATCGCTGCACAGCCTTCTGCCCAGGACGAGAGCCGGCTCTTCAATCTCCGGCAAGCAACGCACATCCTCGCGGTCGCTCTACTTGAAAGCGCAGTGATATTCGCCGCAGTCGCCTATCGGCAAGAATGTCAGGCGTGGGCGTTGATGGTGGCGATTGCTGGCATCATCTCAGATCGCTCTGAGACTTCCGACACGAGTGGACATCGAAGCTTGGATCGACCTGCATAAACGTCGCGTCGCGGAATTGCGGTCCAATCCAATGCAGGTCTGAACTCGAACATCGTACCGCTGGAGAAGGGAACCGCTGCTTCGCGTTTCTTGAATCCCCTTTCCCTCACGGTTAGAATGCGGTGTGAGGCCTGCGAAACAGGCCCGGTGCGGAGCCGTTCGATGCAAAAGTGCCAGCAATGCGCCAGCCCCGCCACACTGCACATCACTGAGGTGCTGGGGCAGGGAAAATTCGAAGAGCACCATCTCTGCGAAGGGTGCGCCACCAAATACTTGAATGAGGCGCAAGGCAAGACTTCCAAGCCTGCGGCAGCGGCTTCGGCCGTCGGCGGCTCAGCTGAAGACTACGAGGGAGGCGGATTCGGCAAAGGCGAATGCTCAGCGTGCGGCATCAAGTTTGTTGATTTCCGCAACAGCGGCCGGCTCGGCTGCCCGCATGACTACGAATTCTTCCGCGACGACCTGATCCCGCTCCTCGAAAACATCCACGGCGATTCCAAACACACCGGCAAAACCCCACGCCGCCGACCGCAACGAAAAGAAGCGGAAACCGAACTTGCCAACCTGCGACAAAAGCTGAAAACCGCGGTCTCCAAAGAGGACTACGAGGAAGCCGCCAAAATCCGCGATCGGATCAAGAAGCTTGAGGAAGCGTGAATGGTTAGCCGCGCGCAGCGGAGCGCGGACGGCGTCGCACGCGATCGGATGACATTGATTCCGCGCTCCGCGGCGAATCGCGGCAAACCAGGGAAGGACCCTCCGATGAAATGCCAATCTTGCGGCGAGCCGGCGACGGTGCATTTCACCAACATCGTCGGCGGGAAGAAGCAAGAGCTGCACCTTTGCCGAGAATGCTCTGAGAAGCAGAAGCTTCTCAAGAATCAGGAACTCAATCTCTCCGCCATTCTCCAGACCGTCATTGGCCAGCAGCTAGGCAGTCCCACGGATGAGCTGGCTCGCTTGACCTGCCCTGCCTGCGGCATAAAGTACATGGAATTCAAGGCCAGCGGCCGGCTTGGCTGCCCGCAGGACTACAAGATTTTCCAGTCCGCCCTTGAGCCCCTGCTGATGCGGATTCACCGTGCCCAGCGGCATGTCGGCAAGATTCCGCCGAATGCGGTCGCCGATGCCGCTCGCCAGTCGGAATTGATGACGCTTCGCCAGCAGCTTCGGCATGCCGTGGACGAAGAACACTATGAGGAAGCCGCCCGCTTGCGCGACCTCATTCGAGCGAAGGAAGCGAACGGATGAACCTCGACAGCATGACCAAGATTCCCGGCGAATGGCTTCGCGGCGTCGGCCCCGAGGCTGACATCGTCACCTCGAGCCGCATCCGCTTGGCCCGAAATCTGTCGTCGTATCCGTTCTCCAATCGCGCTAGCACGCATCAGAAGGCCGAGATCGAGCAATCGCTGAGAGATAAACTGTCGAAGCTGGATTCCGGCCCAAAACTCGAGTACATCCACGTCTCTTCGCTGTCGCCTCTCGATCGGCAATTCTTGGTAGAGCGCCAGCTCATCAGCCGCGAACTCTCCAACAGCGAAGGACCGCGCAGCGCGTTCGTCAGCGAAACGGAAACCATCTCGATCATGATCAACGAGGAGGACCATCTTCGCATGCAGGTCATGCGCAGCGGCTTCGCTCTCGATGAGGCCTGGACCGACATCGATACGCTCGACGATGCTATCGAGCAAAAAGTGAACTACGCATTCTCGGACGAGTTCGGCTACCTGACCGCGTGCCCGACGAATGTCGGCACCGGCATGCGTGCCAGCGTGATGATGCATCTGCCGGCGTTGGTCCTTACCAAGCAGATCGAAAAGGTCTTTCGCGCCTTGCAGAAAATCAACCTCGCCGTGCGGGGTCTCTATGGCGAAGGCAGCAGGGCGTCGGGCGATTTCTACCAGATCTCAAATCAAGTAACTCTCGGAAAAAGCGAGACGCAAATACTTGGTGAGATTCGCGAAGTCATACCGCAAATTATCACTTACGAGCGTCAGGCAAGAGACACGCTCTCTCGCGACAGCCGACAGGCATTGCAGGACCGTGTCTCCCGCGCCTACGGCACGCTCTCGTCCGCCACAATGATGACGTCCGAAGAGACGATGGATCTTCTTTCCAGCGTGAGACTTGGGGTCAATCTCGGCCTTCTGGACGATCTGAACATCCAAGCGGTCAACGATCTATTTATTTCGACGCAACCTGCCCATCTTCAGAAGATCATGGGATCTCCACTCGACGGCGAGGAACGCAACAGCGCGCGCGCCAAGTTTCTCCGTTCTCGACTTCGCGAGCTTGGTTCCAACTTGAACTAAGATCCGCCGCGAGATAGTTTAGAGTTATCTCAGATTAGGCACGCCCCCGCCTTCCACGGACCTGTTCCGTGTCATCGCTAAGGTTTTTCTTTATTTTCCCAAACCCCATTTGGAGAGACCGCTCATGCTTGCGCAACGTAGATCGAAACCGCCAGGTTTCACTCTCATCGAACTGCTGGTCGTCATCGCCATTATCGCCGTCCTGATCGCTTTGCTCGTCCCTGCAGTGCAGAAAGTCCGCGAGGCAGCTGCCCGAGCCCAGTGCCAGAACAACCTCAAGCAACTCGGTCTGGCGATGCACGGCTACCACGACACCTACAAGAAGTTTCCCAAGAACAATCAGCAAATCGGAGCGAATGCGTGGGAGGCGGTTAGTGCCAGCTTCCAGATCTTGCCGTTCATCGAACAAGCTCCGCTCTACAATCAGGCCCTCGCCAACATCAAGACTGCGCCCGACGCAGCTAGTTGGAATTGG